>JBDTUZ010000022.1:0-91427 GCA_040007435.1 Ginsengibacter sp.
AATTTTGCGCTTCATTTCAATCAATGAGCGACGAAATAAAACATGAATGCGGCCTCGCCTTCATGAGATTACGCAAACCTTTTTCATATTACCGGCAAAAATACGGGACAGTACTCTACGGTCTTAATAAGTTGTACCTGCTTATGGAAAAGCAGCACAACCGGGGTCAGGATGGTGCCGGAATAGCTACGATAAAACTTAATACCGAGCCAGGATATCCCTTTCTTCACCGTGTGCGCAGCTCAGCGAACCAGGCAATAGCTGATATTTTTTCAAAAATAGCAAATCAGATCAGCGAAATAGAAAAATACCATCCGGAGATCCAGCAACACCCGGGATTGATGAAAGGGCACATTGATTTTTTAGGAGAACTTTTATTGGGTCATCTTCGATATGGTACGCAGGGTAAAAACGATGTGCAATTTTGCCACCCGTTTATTAGGCGTGATACAATTCCTGCCCGCAATCTTGCGCTTGCCGGTAATTTTAATCTTGTAAATAAAGAGGAACTATTTTCTCTTATAAACAGCCATCCCGATGAGTTGGACAGGCAAAGCGATCTCGGAGCTATGATGGACATAATTCATCACTTTTTAGTGAAAGCAGATGAAGATTCGCCCGGAAAATCTGATATCGTTAGTGTTTTAAAAAAGTCGGTTTCGCTTTTTGATGGAGGCTTTACATTTGGTGGACTTACTGGGTGTGGAAACGGTTTTGTTGTGAGAGATGCACATGGCATAAGACCTTGCTATTATTATGTTGACGAGGAATTTATTGTGGCTGCAAGTGAGCGTGCCGCGATACGCACCGCGTTTAACGTGGGCGAGAATGAGGTAAAAGAACTAATGCCCGGTAATGCGCTTATCGCAGAGGAAAGCGGAAATTATTCTATAGAAAAAATTTTAGAGCCCAAAGAAAGAAAAGCATGCAGTTTTGAGAGAATATATTTTTCAAGAGGAAGCGATGAAAAGATTTACCGGGAACGGATCGCTTTAGGATATCATCTTAGCGAACGGGTATTAAAGGCTGTAGACTATGACCTCAAAAACACCATTTTTTCCTACATACCCAACACGGCGGAAACAGCGTTTTATGGAATGATCAAAGGGGCGGAGGATTATTTAAATAAAATAAAAATTGAGAGAATTCTCAGTTGGAATAAAGACTTCGATGATGCTAAACTTGCTGAGATGATTAATCGCAAAATCAGGATGGAAAAGATTGCTATAAAAGATGTAAAACTTCGTACGTTTATTACTGCTGATACCGGCCGCAATGAAATGGTGCAACACGTGTACGACATTACGTACGGTACTGTGAGAAAGAATGAAGACACTCTTGTTGTAATAGACGATTCCATAGTAAGAGGCACAACTTTGCGTGAAAGCATAATTCGAATGCTTTCGCGACTGCAGCCAAAAAGGATTATCGTTGTTTCTTCTGCTCCGCAAATACGATATCCTGATTGCTATGGAATTGACATGAGTAAGCTTGGAGAATTTGTTGCTTTTAAGGCTGCAATGGCGTTAATAAAGGAAAGAAAATTAGAATGCATTCTTGATGAACTGTTGGCAAAATGTAACCAGTTGCGCAGAAACAATAAACTCCACACGGAGAACATAGTAAGAGAAGTTTACAAGCCGTTTACGCTTGATGAAATTTCCAAAAAAATTGCAGAGCTAATTACGCCGGACGACATTGATGTACCTGTAGATGTAATTTATCAAACAATTGAAGACCTTCACGATAGCTGCCCTACAAACTTGGGCGATTGGTACTTCACGGGCAATTATCCAACTCCTGGCGGAAACCGCGTTGTTAATAAGGCGTTTTTAAATTATATGGAGGGGAAGAATATAAGGGGATATTGATTTTCGTCTTCGGGTTATTTATTACAGTGAGATTAATTTTTGTTAAACCAAAAAAGCAATTTTTTTTGAAAACACTTTTATTAGTACGGCACGCAAAAAGTAGCTGGGGCGATGTGGGTCTTTCTGATTTTGATCGGCCTCTGAATGACCGGGGAAAAGAAGATGCGCCTGAAATGGCAAAGAGAACGAAGGATAGAAAAATAAAAATAGATCTGTTTATTTCGAGCCCTGCAAAACGTGCAAAAAAGACTGCAAAGATTTTCATGGAAATTTATGAAAAGAATAAAAATAATTTAGTTCTTATACCCTCACTATATGAAGCTTCGGTAAGAAATTTTTATAGCGCGATTGAAATTTTGGAGAATAAATATGATACGATTGCACTATTTTCCCATAACCCCGGTATCACGGAGTTTGCAAATTTAATGACTGAATATAAAGTCGATAACATGCCTACGTGTGGTGTGTTTGCGGTTTCAATACAAACAAAAAAGTGGAGTGATTTTAAAAATTCCGAGAAAGAATTGCTGTTTTTCGACTTCCCCAAAAAACCTTCTTAAAAAAACCGACAATACGAATTGCCCACATCATCTACCAAAAAGATATTCATAATAATTATTGCATTGAATTTGAGCCTGCAGGTATTGGCTCAAAACAATACGGGGATACCCGCCTTACTGGGCATCGTTGGGGATACATCTGATGTTACTGTTAAAACACAAAGCGGAATATGTCTTATAGGTGGCGGTGGCGATGTACCCAGCGCTTTTAAATGGATGATCAGCAGAAGTGGAGGAGGCGATGTGGTCGTAATAACAGCGTCTGGAAATGCAGACTATAACAAGGATATCTATGAACTAGGAGGAGTAAATTCAGTGGAGACTTTGAATATTACCTCGCACGATTTAGGTGATAATGACACGATTGCTAATATTATCCGGAATGCTGAAATGCTTTTTATTGCAGGTGGTGATCAATCCAGGTATATGAATTTTTGGCGGGGTACCAAAACCCAGGAAGCAATCAATTATTTATTGAATGTAAAAAAGGTTCCGGTAGGTGGTACCAGCGCAGGTTGTGCTATTTTAAGCGGCATATATTACAGTGGTGAAGAAGGAAGTGTTATATCTGATGAAGTTTTAAATAATCCTTACATACCGGGAGTTACTTTATATAATAACGATCTTCTTCGTGCTCCTTTTTTACAAAATGTAATTACTGACCAGCATTATCTCACGCGAAAACGTGAAGGCAGACATATCTCATTTATGGCACGAATTATTAAAGATTGGGGAATTTTTCCAGAAGGCATTGCTCCGAATGAAAGAACAGCGGTATGCATAGATGCAAATGGAAGTGCAGTGGTATTTGGGGACAGTAAGGCTTATTTTATTTATTCTGATGAAAAAAATCCCCCTGAAAAGGTAATTCAAGGCGAACCGCTGGAATGGATTTGCAATAAGAAGGCGCTACACGTTTATGAAATTCAAGGCAGCGATACTGGCGCTGGAAATTTTTCTGTCGCTGATTTTGACGCGGACAAAGCCAGCGGGGGAATTTGGTATTGGTGGTGGGCTGCCGATGATAAATTGCATAAGGACATCGATGTTGAAACGCATTCAAGGTAGTTTTCGCAAAGTGTTCACATACTTTTTATTGAAGTAAAGGATCGCCGGATTTAACTAAATGTATAAAATCCGCGATAACTTCCTTATAAATCTCCATGTTATCATTTCGATTTACGTATGGGAAAACAGACGCTTTTAACAGTGATTCTTCAAGCAAAAAATCTTTTTGTTTTACGGAGAAAAAATTTTTCGTTTTCATAAGATTGGCTGCGAGGTATTCTTGTTCCGCCTGCCCTGGAGTAGGAATTAAGATAGCAGGCTTATCAAGTTTTACAAGATCCATTATTGTGGTATAGCCACTTCTGCAAATAATCATATCTGATTGCATAAAAGCCATGTTTAAATCGACGCTCTTCAGGTGATTGACAATTTTTATATTAGGGATGGTAGGAATCATTTTTTTATTTTCAGCAGGCAAACCTCTCACAATTAGAACTTTTTTTCTAAAGTTTTTTAGCTGAGCTAAAACTATTTCTTCAAAAATAGTTCTCTGTGGCTCAGGTCCGGAAATTGAAATGAGTACATCATAAATTCTCTCTGTCGGCGATATCTTTTCAAATCTGGATAACGCTCCCAGGTAGACGCTATTTCGTTGAAGAATTTTGGGGTGAGATAGCTCACCTGCCAGGCCGTTTTCTTTAAAATCCGGAATCCAACATTGGTCATATTTTTTAATAAAACTGTTGTGGATTTTACTTGCAACTTTATCAAAAAGAGAATTACCTGTTTTTATTTCCAACTGGTGTGTTATATAAACAGAAGTGATACTCTTATTAAAAAGACCTAAGCGATTGTCGGAAATAATGACGTCCGGCTTATAGGTATGTATGATTTTCTTTAGCCAGTTATGTTCTTTAGATATTTTTATTGCAAGCTTCGGTAATTGGAGTATTAACTTAAAAAATACCCTTCCTTTACCTTTGCTATATCTTATTTTATAACCCGCAGCAGGTAAAATTACTAGTGAGGGAAATTCTTTTTTTAGTAGTAAAAATCCTACATCTGCTACAGCGATAATTAGGTTGCAATTTAATTTTTCAAGTTCTTTAATTATTGGTATGCAACGTGTTACATGACCAAGCCCCCAGTCCAAAGGCGCTATCAAGATGGTGGGTCCTTTTGTGGTATTGTTAAATTTTTTGCCCTGAAGCACAAGATTGCAATAATTGTTTGTGAAAATAGTTTAATTTAGGTATGAATTTTATGAAATACGTAAACAAAATCCTTCTGCTTGTATTTATTATAGTATCCATTTTTGCATTAAGCTGTAGTGCGTCAAAAAAAAGTAATTGTGGATGCCCTAGTAAAAAAGGTATGGTTGGATATTAAAATCTAAAAAAACCATTATCCAGATATGAACAAGTTTAACCGGGATCTTTTGGTGTTGTTCAAAGAAGAATTAATGAACCCCCAGGCCATCGAGCATGAAGTCGAGGCGCTTCATGAGCTATTGTATTGCGTTGAAAAAATTGATAATCTCATTATTGCCCACGAGGTGATCAATCTGAATAAATACAAAATTTTTTCCAGCGAAAAAGTTGTCAGGGAAACTCTTAGGAAACAAGAACTAAAACCTTTTATTTTCTTGAATAATAAAAATTAATATCCGGGCTTTTACTTCACAGTCCAGGTCTCTCTCCCTTTTAAAAGTTTATCAAGGTCGCCTTTGCCTTTAGTGGATAAAGTTTCTTCTATTTGCATACTCATTGCATCTTCGTAGCATGGCCTTTCATTCACATACATTACTCCAAAAGGTCTAGGCAAATGATTTTCTTTTGACGGCGAATCAAATAATCTTGAAAGAATTTGTGCTTTAAAGAAATCTTTTTCATCGTGGATCCACAAATCATTTTCGCTATTTTGTCCGTCTAACGTAACAACCGCCGGCTTTAGCCCATCAAGTTTGATACCTTTATTTTTTTGGGCCCCAAAAATAAGTGGTTTACCATGTTCCAAAAACAACGCTTCTTCAGGCTTGGATTTTTTTTCTGTAAAGATCTCAAAAGCGCCATCATTGAAAATATTACAGTTCTGATAGATTTCAAGGAAAGACGAACCTCTGTGTTGTTGTGCACGTAAGATCATTGCCTGCAAATGTTTGGGATCTCTATCCATACTTCTTGCTACAAATGATGCATCAGCTCCTAGCGCTAGTGCCCCGGGGTTAAAAGGGTGGTCGATACTTCCCAGCGGAGAGCTTTTTGTTATCTTTTTTTGCTCACTTGTAGGGGAATACTGTCCTTTAGTAAGACCATAAATTTCATTGTTGAAAAGCAGGAGGTTTACGTCAAAATTTCTTCTCAACAGATGGATTGTATGATTACCTCCAATGCTTAGGCAGTCGCCATCACCTGTTACTATCCAGACGCTGAGTTCCGGCCTGCTCGCTTTAAGCCCCCCCGCAATAGCGGTTGCCCGCCCATGAATGCTATGCATTCCGTATGTATTCATATAGTACGGGAAGCGGCTGCTACAACCAATTCCGGAAATGATTACTATATTTTCTTTTGGAATTCCCAGGCCGGGCATTATCTTTTGAACTTGTGCCAGTATGGAATAATCTCCGCATCCCGGGCACCATCTTACTTCCTGATCGGTGGCAAAATCTTTCGCGGTTAAAGCAACAGGACTGCTCGCAGGTTCACTCATTTTTTAAACAAATTATATTTTCAAAGTTAATGTATACAATGTTACAGAAAATGTAATACAAATTATTAGATTAGGAATTATTCTATTGCAATCTTTCCGTCAATTTTTGTTTTTGTGATGCGCTTCGTCATCGTATTTGTTTTTTGCCAAGGTTCCCAAAGCCTTTTTTGAGTTTTGACATCGTTTTCTTTTTTGGAGTATTCTTTCAAAGTTATAGGTACTCAATTTCTCAAATTCAATTTCATTAATTTTACTTCTTAAAAAAAGATATGGCAGACAATAAATATGATTTCGGAATGGTGGGCCTGGGAGTAATGGGAAGCAACCTTTTAATGAACATGGCGGACCATGGCTTTGCAGTTATAGGATATGATAAAAACCCTGATAAGACTAAACTATTTGAATCTTCTGCTACAAAAGGTACAATAGTAAAAGGTGTAAATAATCTAAAGGAAATGATCGATCAATTGAAAGTACCCCGCAAAATTATGATGCTTGTTCCTGCGGGTTCTCCTGTTGATAGTGTAATAAGTGATTTACTTCCGGTTTTAGACCAGGGAGATATAATTATTGACGGGGGAAATTCACATTATACTGATACTTTAAAACGTATAAAATTTCTCCAGGACCAGGGATTTCATTTCATGGGTATAGGGATTTCAGGTGGTGAAGAAGGAGCCCGCAAAGGACCAAGTATTATGCCGGGAGGGGACAAGGAAGCGTATAAGTTGGTCGAGCCAATATTAAAAGCAGTGGCGGCAAAAGTAAATGGTGAACCCTGTGTAGGATACCTTGGTAAAGATGCGGCGGGACATTATGTAAAAATGGTCCATAACGGTATAGAATATGCGATAATGCAACTGATAAGTGAATGTTATGATCTTATGCATAACGGGCTTGGCTATACAAATGAACAATTGCATCGCGTATTCAAAGACTGGAACAATGGCGAAATGAAATCTTTTTTACTCGAAATTTCAGCGGAAATTTTTGAAAAAAAAGATGACAAGAAAACAAACAATTACCTGGTCGATATGATTCTTGATAAAGCGGGGGCAAAAGGTACCGGTAAGTGGACATCACAAGAGGGGCTTGATATACCAATGCCGATACCTACTATCGATTCCGCAGTAATGATGCGCAACCTGTCGTCTCTCATAGAGGAGCGTAAAGAAGCTTCTGTATTATATAAAACCACGTACCAGAAAATTGATGAGGATAGCACATCCGTTGAAAGCTTCTTAAAGGATGCTCTTTTTTTTGCGACTGTTATTAGCTATACACAAGGACTGGCTTTGCTTACAAAGGCATCAGAGGAGTTGAAGATGGATATCCCGCTTCCTGAAGTAGTGAGCGTATGGAGAGGCGGGTGCATCATACGCTCTGCCTTGCTTGATCTTTTCAAAAATGCTTATAAAAAGCCCGGCTTGAAAAACCTGTTATTAGATGAAAAGATTGCAGATGTTGTGATGCAAAAATTGGATGGAATCCAAAAAGTAGTTTCGAAGGCAGCTCTATGTAACTTCCCATGTGCCGGTCTCATGTCATCATTAAATTATTTCAATGCGTACAGAAGAAACCTATTACCAACGAACTTGATACAGGCTCAAAGGGATTTTTTCGGTGCACATACCTATCAGAGAATCGATGAGGAAGGAATTTTCCATAGTGAATGGGAAACTTCTTTATAAAAGATTTAATCTAAAAGACACAAATCAAATTAATGTTAGACTATAAAAAACTATCCCCATCGCTCGTTTTCATTTTTGGCGGAAGCGGAGATCTTAACTATCGAAAATTAAATCCCGCATTATTTAATCTTTTTATAGATGAAGCTATGCCCGAAAAGTTTGACATCATAGGCATTGCCCGGTCAGAGTATCCAAAAGATGAGTATGAAAAACATCTAAAAAAAGGAATTGATAATTTTTCAAGAAGAAAAGGCACCGCTGAGAATTGGAAAGTTTTTTCAAGCCATCTCAGCTACGTTCCGATGAATGTAAAGAACTCTGCGGAATATAAAAAAATTGAAAAAATTACCACTGATAAAGAAGCCGAATACGGTGTTCGTCCCAATATTATTTTCTACATGGCAGTAGCTCCGCAGCTTGTACCGGATATCGTAAAAAATTTAGGAGCGCTGAGGTTTTGCGGGGATATTAAGTGCACACGAATTGTCGTGGAAAAGCCCTTTGGCTACGATCTTAACAGCGCAGTGGAAATGAACGGGATGTTGAGTGAATATTTCGAGGAAGACCAGATTTTTCGAATAGATCATTACTTAGGCAAAGAAACAGTTCAAAATATATTGGCGCTGCGTTTTGCCAATGCTTTATTTGAGCCTATCTGGAACAGGAATTATATTGATCACGTTCAAATAACAGCTGCGGAAACCGTAGGTGTTGAAGGACGCGGCGGATATTACGAAACAAGCGGGGCGCTGAGAGATATGGTTCAGAACCATATTTTGCAATTGCTTTGCATGATAGGCATGGAAGCGCCCGTGTCATTTGAAGCCAATGAAATACGCAACAAGAAGACAGATGTTTTGCATGCACTTCGTAAAATAAGCAAAGACCATGTGCAGGAATATGCGGCCAGGGGCCAATATGGCGAAGGCTGGTTGCACGGTAAGGAAGTACCGGGCTACAGGCAGGAAAAGGATGTTGACCCAAATTCCAATACCGAAACCTTTGCTGCAGTTAAATTTTACATAGACAACTGGCGCTGGCAGGGAGTTCCATTTTATGTGCGAACGGGCAAGCATCTTCACGAGAAAAACACCTCGCTTACTATACAATTCAAGCCGGCGCCTGCTTTTGCATTTCCAAAGGAAGCGGCAGAGACCTGGCGGCCAAACAGGCTGTCAATAAGCATCGCTCCGGAAATGGATATATGCCTGCGCTTTCAATCCAAACGGCCCGGACAGGCGATGATCCTGAATCCTGTGGACATGATTTTTAACTATAAAGATGAATATGATGGTGAAGAACCAGAAGCCTATGAAACACTTTTATATGATGTAATGGATGGGGATGCAACTCTTTTTATGCGTGGCGACCAGGTCGAGGCCGGCTGGAAGGTGGTGATGCCTATTCTAGAGGTTTGGAAGGCGCGTAAACCCCAGGACTTTCCAAATTATTCACCGGATTCGTGGGGGCCTGAAGACGCTGAAGCACTTATTGCAAGAGACGGACATAATTGGGCAACGTTACCTGCTAAAAAGAAAAAGAAGAAATGAAACTAAACGTTTACGATTCGAAGGAAAAACTGAATGAAGCATTAGCATTGTGGATATGCGACCTGGTGGAATCCGTTTTACAAAAGCAGGAATATTTCACTTTGGCACTGTCTGGTGGTGAGACACCAAAGGCGCTCTATAAAAAATTAGCATCGGAGCAATACTTTCAGAAAATCAACTGGCAGAGGATACATGTTTTTTGGGGGGACGAAAGATGTGTGCCTTTTGAGGATGAAAGGAATAATGCAAATATGGCCTATACAAACTTATTAAATTACGTAAATATGCCACAGGCACAAGTGCATAAAATGCGTGTAGATATAGAGCCCTCTTTTGCAGCGAAAGATTATGAAAATGTTTTGCAAACTTATTTTGAGAACACCCAAAATAGTTTTGATCTTGTTTTGCTTGGCGTAGGTGACGATGGCCACACACTCTCTTTGTTTCCCGGATCGTCTGCAATTGAAGAAAAACAAACATGGGTAGTCGCTGTGTATAACGAGAAACAAAAAATGTATCGGATTAGCCTTATGCCTTCAATTGTTAACAGAGCGTCGCATATTGCTTTCGTGGCAACGGGGAAGAATAAATCGGAAATATTGCATCGTGTTATAAACGGGCAATATGAGCCCGATGTTTTGCCTGCTCAAATAATAAAACCTCTCGATGGAACTCTCGATTGGTTTTTGGATAAAGAAGCTGCAGAAAAATTATCGAAGTAAAATAATATCAACAGGAAGGAAAGTGTTTTTTGTATTTAGATATCCTATAAATTATTGAGCGGGATGTTGAGAGAGAGCCTGGAAACCGAAATCTTCTAAAATAGAAATAGTATTTTTAATATCCAACACATAATTTAGCTAGTAAAAAATTATGGCAGTAAATGGAGGTTTATTAAATCCATTTTAATAATTTCAAAAATTTTTAATTATGACACTATTTGGCTTTTTGATACTCCTTCTCATAGCTGCAGTATGCGGTGGTATTGGCCAGTCAATAGCAGGCTACGATCTCGGCGGCTGCCTTGTTTCAATCTTCGTTGGGTTTATTGGAGCTTATATTGGCCTTTGGGTTGCAGGGAAAATGGGTTTGCCGCATTTTTTTGAAATTAGCATCGACGGTAAGCCATTTCCAATAGTATGGGCTGTAATTGGCTCTGCAATATTCACTTTTATTATTGCTTTGTTGCGAAAGGCCTTTACAGGAAGATCCTGAATATTCACGGCGACAATTATTTTGCGTTTTTACAGGAGCCACAATCTGTATAAATTAAATCCGGTTAGTATTTCATTTTCTGCAATAATTATTGCGATCAAGGAATTTCGAAAACCATCCATTATATTTGACCTTCACATTGTTTTAAGAAAGTATGTTTAATCTCATTTTATTTGGCCCGCCGGGTAGTGGCAAGGGTACGCAATCAGAGAAGTTGATTGCGAAATACAATTTAAAACATCTTTCAACAGGCGATCTTCTAAGAAGCGAGATTTCCCGTAAGACTCCTTTAGGTATTGAAGCAAAAAAATTTATGGACAAAGGCCAGCTTGTTCCTGACGAGGTGGTCATTGGGATGATCAGCTACGCACTTGATGATAACCCTGATGCAACCGGATTTTTGTTCGATGGTTTTCCGCGCACCTCCACGCAGGCCCAGGCCCTGGACAAACTCCTCGAACTAAAACATACATCTATAAATGTTATGCTCGCTCTTGATGTAACGGAAGAAGAACTTGTAAAGCGCCTGGTAAAAAGAGGGGAGACAAGTGGCCGTTCTGATGATAATAATGAGCAGGTGATTCGCGCAAGAATTGTAGAATACAATAAAAAGACATCCCCCGTTGCAGAATATTACAGAAAAGCAAATAAGGTGGTAATGATAAAGGGAGAAGGGACAGTAGAAGAAATTTTTATGGCTCTTACAAAGGAAATTGATATGCGGATGAAGAAAACGAAAAATTCGCAATAGCAGATTCAGATAAATGAATACAGCAAAAGAGGCTTTTTTAAAATCAGATTTCATCTTGCTTTTAAAACATTTGAAAGGAGATGAAAAAGGAAAATGGGGTGTAATGAACTCTCAGCAAATGGTTGAGCATTTTGCTGATGCCGTAAAAAATGCAAGCGGTAAACTAATCCTTCCAATTCTTAATGATGGTGAACGCCTGCAAAAATTTCGTGATTTTTTGATGAGCGAGGAACCTTTCAAGGAAAATACTAAAAACCCTTTGATACCTGAGGCTGGAATTGAACCGCGTCAGCCAGATATGACTTCCGCCATAAATAAATTGCAAAAAGAATTGGATTATTTTTTTGAGACATTTGCTTCAAACCCTGCATTGCAAACAAGCAATGCTTTTTTTGGACAACTTGATTATAAAATGAACATTCAGTTACTTAATAAGCATGCTTTACATCATTTAAAACAATTTGGGTTGGCATAGATAAAAGACTTTAGTACTTATCCTGAGCCGTTGGTGTGTAAGGATTTCCTTTTTTCAAAAATACTAAAACCAAGTCAATTTACTTAGCTGGGCAAAAGCAATTAAGAAGAAAGCACCTAAAAAACGCAGTTCCACATACGACCCAAAATTAAAGTTTGAAGGTACATTTGAAGATGTGGTAGCCATTTAAACAATAGGTCCAGGAGCTAAGAAAAAGGGGAATAAAAAGCTATAAAAAAGAACTGATGCTTTATTCAAAGAGGGCTATAGGTATATTATCTTTATTACTATCTCCGTTTTTTGGCTCTTTTTTATTTGCTGCTAACTTAAGAAATATAGGTAAACCATCATTAGGGCCGTTTTTCGTTATTGGTAGCTTATTTTTTGCAGGACTAATTAAAAGAATTTTGCCGGACACTAATCCAGTATTTCTATTTGCTTTGAATAATATTATAGGAAGTGGATTACTGTACTTCTTTTTCTTTGATAAGTTTTTCGGTGAATATGAATATGACAAAAAGAATTTTTGGCCGCCAACTTTATTTTTCATTAGCATGATTGCTATGCTTCTTTTTGCTATCTATTTCAAAAATCATTTTTAAACAATTTTACTCCCAACTGCTATATAGTTACCTAAATTTTATTCCATAAGCACAAAAGAAATTATCAAAATACAAGCGCTTTTAATTTTAAATGAATGGGTTTTAAATAACTTTTTAATTTTTTATTGATGAAATTAGGAAACTATATAACAGGCAAATGGATAGAGGGGGATGGTGACGGGCAGGAATTATACAATGCTGTAAATGGAGAAGTAGTTGCTTTTGCGACTACAAAAGGACTCGATTTTAAGTCCATTCTTGACTATGGAAGAAATAACGGAAGTACTGCGTTACGGAAAATGACGTTCCAGGAAAGAGGAAGAATGCTTAAATCGCTTGCATTGCACCTGCTTGAAAAAAAGGAAATTTTTTATTCAATAAGTTATAAGACCGGTGCGACACGTGCTGATAGCTGGGTTGATATAGAAGGTGGTATTGGTAATCTTTTTTCAAATGCTTCTTTGAGAAGAAAATTACCAAACGAAATATTTGCACTGGATGGAGAAAACATTGGACTAAGCAAAGGAGGTACTTTCGCAGCGCAACATTTGCTCCTGCCTAAGGAGGGGATTGCTATTCACATCAATGCATTCAACTTCCCCGTATGGGGGATGCTTGAAAAACTTGCAGTAAACTTACTGGCAGGTGTAGCTGCAGTTGTGAAGCCTGCTTCTATAACATCATATCTTACGGAAGCGGTGGTAAGAGAAATCGTTTCTTCTAAAATTTTGCCGAAAGGCGCTTTGCAGCTTATTTGCGGAAGCGCCGGTGATATACTTGATCATGTCACTTCACAGGATGTTATTACGTTTACCGGCTCTGCATCTACCGGCTTGCAATTGAAAGCAAACCCGCGTATTCTTAAAGAAAATGTTCCTTTTAATCTTGAAGCAGATTCGTTGAATTGTATTGTGCTTGGCGACGATGTGATGCCGGATATGCCGGAATGGGATATTTTTATAAAGGAGATTAGAAAAGAAATGACATCAAAAGCCGGCCAGAAATGTACAGCCATCCGAAGAATATTTGTGCCGGAAAATAAGATGGAAGATGTGTGGCAGGCAATTAGCAAATCATTAGCACAAACCACTATCGGCAACCCTGAAAATGAAAAAGTACGAATGGGCGCTTTGGCCGGGCAGTCTCAAAGACTGGAAGTAAAACAGCAGGTACAAAAGCTACTTGCATCATCGCAAATAATTTACGGTAGCCTGGACAGTGTGGAGGTAATCGGTGCCGATTCAGTAAAGGGAGCTTTTATGAGCCCGTTGCTTTTACTGAATAATAATCCTTTAGAAACAAACGAAGCGCACGATGTAGAGGCTTTTGGACCTGTGAGTACCATAATGCCGTATAAAAATATTGAGGAAGCAATTGCTCTTGCAAAAAGGGGAAAAGGTTCTTTGTGTAGTTCCGTTGTTACTTCAAGAGAAAAGTTTTCGAAAGATTATGTGCTTGGTGCAGGTACCCACCATGGAAGAATCTTAATACTCGACAGGGATTGTGCAAAAGAAAGCACAGGACATGGATCGCCGTTGCCGTTACTTGTTCACGGGGGTCCCGGCCGGGCTGGAGGTGGTGAAGAAATGGGCGGATTGCGGGGAATAAAACACTATATGCAAAGAGTAGCTGTGCAAGGTTCGCCCACGATGCTTACTGCTATCACCAACGTTTACCAACCCAATGCGGCAGGAATAATCACCGGGGAGCATCCATTTAAAAAGCACTTTGAAGAACTGGCAATCGGAGATCAATTGATAACAGGCACAAGACTTATTACCAGCGAAGAAATTGATAAGTTTGCGGACTTAAGCGGTGATCACTTCTATGCACATATAAAAACCACCGATTTTGAAGGAACCATGTTTGAGCAACAAGTTGCACATGGATATTTTATACTGAGTGCCGCCGCAGGCCTTTTTGTTGATAGCTACGAAAAAAATCCAGTCCTGTTGAATTATGGGATAGATGAATTGCGATTTACCAAACCTGTTTATCCGGGCAATGAAATTTACGTCAGGTTTACCTGTAAAGAAAAAATTGAACAGGAATTAAAAGAGCAAGATCCCAATGAGCCCTTTGTCAGGGGCAGCGATATTCCCAGGGGAATTGTAAAGTGGTATGTAGAAATTTTAGATAAAACAGATGAGCCTTTGGTAGGTGTTGCGACTATACTCACAATGGTTGCAAGGAGGGATTGAAGTAAAAGTATCCTAATTGAAAGCCATAAAATCAATATAAATACTTTCAATCCAAGTTGGGTTAAATGGAGCTATCCACATAGTTTTTGATAATTTTGACAAAGAATAAAATTTCATATGCTAATGTCTAACCGATAGAAACAATTTATTCGCGTGAACGTTAATTGATATAAACTACGTTATTAATTTTTTTAACCCTTTTCAATACTATGGAAGGATTTGTAAATTCTCACACTGAACACGGCATCACGACTATAGAATTTTTTCACCCTCAGAGTAATTCGTTGCCAGGTAAAATCCTGGAAAAAATAGCGCAAGAAATACATTACTCCTCTACACATGAATCGAAGGTCGTGATTCTTAAAAGTGCTGGTGAAGGAGCTTTTTGCGCGGGTGCCAGTTTTGATGAGTTGGCTTCTATTGCAAATGAAAAGGAAGGACTTTACTTTTTCAAAGGATTTGCGAACCTTATAAATGCGATGCGCAAATGCGATAAGCTTATTATTGGGCGTATACATGGGAAATGCGTAGGAGGAGGGGTTGGTATTGCGGCAGCCTGCGACTATGCCATTGCAATGAAAACGGCTGAAGTAAAATTGAGCGAACTTTCAATTGGTATTGGCCCTTTTGTAGTAGGCCCTGCAGTGGAAAGGAAAATTGGTACTTCTGCATTTAGCCAGCTTGCTATTGATGCCACGCTTTGGAGAAATGCAGACTGGGCCAAGAAAAAAGGATTGTATGCCGAGGTTCACGAAACGATTGAAAACCTGGATGAATCTATTTACAGGCTTGCCAATACATTGGCGCATTCCAGCCCTGAAGCAATGATTGAAATGAAAAAGATCTTTTGGGAAGGCACGGAAAACTGGGATGCACTTCTTAATGAAAGAGCGGCCATAAGTGGCAAACTCGTACTAAGTGACTTTACAAAAAAGGCAATTCATAAATTTAAAATGAAAGTAAAATAAAGCCCCGGGTCACGGGGCTTATTTCTATAAATCGTCATATTCAAATAGCGGGTCAATGTGAGTGCCGGAATCCATTTCAAAAACCGGATTTATTAAACCATCTTTCAAACCATATACCCAGCCATGCAATTGTGGGCGGTTCTCCTCTTTCCATGCACGTTGAATTATCGACGTTTTAGAAAGATGCATTACCTGTTCCTTCACATTCAACTCTACAAGCCGGTCGGTGCGGGCTTCTTCGTCTGCGATTGCTGTTAACTCTTCCCGGTATAAACGGTACACATCTTTTATGTTTCGAAGCCACATATTTAAAATGTATTTGAAATCATGATTTGTCATTGCAGCTTTTATGCCTCCGCATCCATAATGCCCGCAGACAATCACATGTTTTACTTTCAAATGATTCACTGCGTAGTCCAACACACTCAACAGGTTTACGTCGGTGTTAACTACCATATTGGCGATATTCCGGTGTACAAATATTTCACCCGGCTGGGTTCCCGTTATTTTATCAGCAGGCACCCGGCTATCGCTGCAGCCGATCCATAAAAATTCCGGTGTTTGTAAAGCAGATAATCTTTTGAAGAATTTAGGATCAATTTCCTTTTGCTTTTTTGCCCAGTCTTTATTTTTTGCTAAAAGCTTTCCGTATGAAGTCATAAAATATATTTTAATTAAAATGAATAAAAAAAAACCAGATTTCGGATATTTTCTTAAAATGAAAGAAAACTAAAATCTATACACTTTGATTTTGATGTAAAGTGGATATCTTAATTTCCTGCGTCTCTATTTCCTTTACCGAAATATCGTAATCATCTGCAAAATGGTGGTGCATTGATTTTTGGGTACTCTTCTTTATTTCAACTTTTATGTTTTTAAGATGAGCATGCTTTATAAAATCATTGATGACCTCTATAACATCCCGGTCAATAAAGTCTGCACGCAAGGCATCGATTAATACGAATGAATCTGCAGGCACTTCTTCCAGCTTATTCTTTAAAATAGGCTTATTCAAAAAAGATACATCTTTTCTGAGCCTGAATAGATATTTATTGCTGTCATGCACAACAAAAACAGAAGCTTTGAAATTGCTTCTAAAAGAAAAGAATAGCCCGGCTGCAATGCCGATTATTATCCCTGAAAGAAGATCGGTAAATAAAATGGCTGCAATGGTGATTACGAAGGGTAAAAATTGGTCGAATCCTTTTTTGTAAAATGCCTTAAAGATTGCCGGTTTAGCAAGTTTAAAACCGATATAGATGAGAACAGCAGCCAATGCGGAAAGAGGAATCAGGTTAAGAAAATTTGGTATTAGTGCTACACTTAGCAAAAGAAATAAACCATGCATAATAGCAGATACTTTTGACTTTGCACCCGCATTTACATTCGCAGAGGTTCTTACAATTACCGAAGTAAGTGGTAAGCCACCTATTAATCCGGAGCAGATGTTTCCTATACCCTGAGCCTTTAACTCCCGGTTTGTGGGTGTTACTCGTTTATATGGATCTAATTCATCTGCCGCCTCAATACTCAGGAGAGTTTCAAGGCTTGCAACCAGGCCAATAGTAAAAGCAGTGATCCAAACATTCCGGTCAAATAAAAATTCGAAAGAAGGAAATTTGAAAAAAGTGACAAAATCGTTCACAGAGTTTGCAACCGGAATGGCAACCAGGTGTCCATTTTGTAATGACCATGAATGACCACTGTTTATAAATAGCATATTTATTAACACAGCAGATACGACCACTACTAGCGGTGCCGGAATCATTTGAAAGACCTTTGCCTTTTTTACAAGAAATTTATCCCACACAATTTGAATAAGCAATGAAATAACCCCAATAATTATAGCAAGCGGGGCACTCTGCCTTAGTGATTCAATCAGGCTGCTAAAAGTATTCTCTTTATTAGCTTGTATGAATGAATCGTCACCCTCAAAATTTGCATCATACCCTATTAAATGTGGTATTTGTTTTAAGATTAGAATAAGACCTATAGCGGCCAACATTCCTTTAATAACTGAAGAAGGAATATAATCACCTATAATTCCGGCTTTAAAAAACCCCAGCAGAACCTGGAATACTCCGGCAATTACAACAGCAAGCAGGAATGCTTCAAAAGAAGGAAGTTTAAGTATAGCGGTTGCTACCACAACTGTAAGGCCTGCCGCAGGACCGCTTACACTTAACGAAGAACCACTCAATGAGCCGATAACAATGCCGCCCACAATCCCTCCAATAATACCCGCAAACATGGGTGCACCGGAACCCAGTGCAATACCCAGGCATAAGGGCAGGGCAACTAAAAATACCACTACTGATGCAGACATATCTGCACCAAAATTTTTTAAAATCTTTTGCATGAATTTAATTTTTTGTGTAAATAATAATATCATTTACCCGTTACAAGAAGTAACAGCTAAATAACCATCATAAAGAAAACTAGCAAAAGTTATTCGGAGGTGGGGTCTGAACGTCACTTACCAGGAGGAAAGGAAGCATTTCGGAAAAGTGAATATATTGATATTGGCTTGTAAGATCGAAACCATTATTATTCCAATGGCCGGTTGAAATAAGAAACCATTTTGCATCCATAGTGCCGGTAGCAGACTTCGATGAACCTGTTTCCGGAAGTTCCTCAGTCATGGTGGCTCCGGCAATCAACTGTCCTACCTGCCTGAGTGGTAACACAGGTATTAGGAAAACGGTGAGAAAAAATATAGTAATGATTTTTTTTGTCATCTAAAGGGCGCAAATTTAAAATACTTGAACGGGAAAAAAAGTAACAGCGGATTATTATTACGTTAATCTTCGAAAAATATAGCTCTTACATATTCAAGCCGCCGCAGGTACTTATTACCTGTCCTGTGATATAAGAACTCATATCACTTGCGAGAAATAAAGTAACATCAGCAATTTCACTTGCTTGTCCAAAACGGCCTAAAGGAATTTTCTCAAGAAAAGACTTAGCGGCTTCTCCTTCCTTTAAATAATGAGTCATGTCGGTTTCTATAAATCCGGGAGCGATTGCATTACACCTTACATTACGGCTGCCGAGTTCTGCAGCGATAGATTTTGTAAAGCCGATTATTCCTGCTTTGCTTGCTGCATAACTGCTTTGGCCAGCATTACCCTTCATTCCAACAATTGAACTCATATTTATGATGCTTCCTTTTTTAGCTTTCATCATTGGCCGAATGACTTGCTTTGTCATATTGAAAACACTTTTAAGATTGGTAGTCATTACTTCATCCCACTGTGCGGATGTCATTCGAAGCAATAAATTGTCTCTTGAAATTCCTGCATTATTCACGCAAATATCTACCGTCCCAAATTCTTTGACTACATCACTTACCATCGATTCACAATCTTCATAGGTGCCCGCATCGCTTTTGTAAGCCTTTGCGTTAACGCCAAAAGCTCTTAATTTTTCTTCCAGGGCTTTTGCCTTATCATCACTGCTCAGGTATGTGAATGCAATATGTGATCCGTTTTCCGCGAGTTTTAGCGCAATTGCTTCCCCAATTCCGCGGCTGCCACCCGTTACGATCGAAACTTTATTTTCTAATAGTGCCATAATCTAAGTCTGTTATTGTTATAATATTTTATTTCATTTTCATTTCTTTAAGAATTTTTTATACTAAGAATTTGCTCAATCAAATTTCTGTCGTTACTCAACCTGGGTATTTTATGCTGGCCACCCAATTTACTTTTTCTTTTTAACCATTCTCTAAAAGTTCCTAATTTTAAAATATGAACAATAGGTTGGCGCAATGCGATATCACGGTAACGCTTTGCTTCATAATCGCTATTTACTGACTTTAACGCCGTATCAAGGGCTAAACTGAAATCGTCAATATCATCAGGTAATCTATCAAACTCGATCAACCACTCGTGAGCGCCGTTTTCGTTCTCACTAAAGAATACAGGCGCCGCCGTATAATCGCTAACCACTGCACCGGTTTTTGCTGAAGCTATTGCAATTGCTTTATCTGAATTTTCAACAATCACTTCCTCTCCAAAGGTATTCATGTAATGCTTCAGCCTGCCTGTTACTTTTATTTTAAAAGGACGAAGGGATGTGAATTGAATTGTGTCGCCAACAAGATACCGCCATAGTCCCCCATTAGTACTTATTACCAAAGCATAATTTTTGTATAATTCAACTTCTTTGAGACCAATAGTTTTTGCTCCATTTTTGCCGTATTCCTCCACGGGCATAAATTCATAAAATATACCATTGTCTGTAAACAAGAGCATGCCATCATCATCCGGCATGTTTTGCGCGGCAAAAAATCCCTCGCTTGCGTTGTAGATTTCGAGATAATTTATAGGAGCGCCTATTAATTTGCGAAGATGATCACGGTACGGAGTAAACGATACACCACCATGTATGTATAGCTCAAGATTAGGCCAAACATCTTTGAGGGTTTTTTTTTGTGAAATTTCAAGAATTCTTTTTATCAATACAATTGTCCAGGTAGGAACGCCCGCCATGGAGGTTACGTTTTCATTAATGGTGGTTTGAGCTAGTTGTTCAATTTTACTTTCCCATTCATCCAGCAAAGCGATCCTAAGTTCCGGAGTTCTTATCCAATGGCCCCAAAATGGTGTGTTCTGCATGAGCACCGCACTCAGGTCGCCGTACTGTATTTCTTCATTAAAATTATTTACCTGGTGGCTACCGCCTACTACCAGGCTTTTACCGGTGAGTAAGTCACTGTCAGGAAAATTCTTGTAATAATTTGTAAGTACATCTTTAGAACCTTTAAAGTGTGTGTCTTTCAGGCTTTCTTCGCTGATTGGTATAAACTTACTTTTCTCCGAAGTGGTCCCGCTGCTTTTAGCAAACCAGTTGATAGGAGTGTTCCATAAGATATTCTCTTCACCATTCATCATGCGCTTGATGTACGGCTTTATATCATCATACTCATGAATGGGTACACTTTTTTTAAAATCCTTTACGGTGAAAAGTTTTGAGAAAGAATATTTTCTTCCAAATTCCGTGTATTGAGCTTGTGTTACCAGGTGCTGCAACACATCTCTTTGTACAGCCACAGGGTTATCAATCCAGTTTTGTACGCCCCATAAACGTAATCTTGCTAAACGTGATATGGCAGGGCTTAATAATTTCATTGTAAGGCAAGATAATAAATTGCTTTATTCTTTAATGCCTAATGTTTTTTGAATTTTAGTGACGAATAGAATTTTCGCGGAAATCGGTTCCCAGAAGTGTCTAAGTAAATCTTAGCCGCTAAGTTGTACTATTATAACTAAAAGCAAATCGAAAATTATTGACCATTAATTCATGGCATCTGTATGCAAATAATCTTTTCTTTTTAATTCAAAATTACGGCCCAGGTACAATCGCCTCACCTGTTCGTCTTTTGCCAGTTGCTCTGCCGTTCCTTCTATAAAAATTTTCCCTTCAATGAGCAGGTAGGCCCGGTCGCAAATTGACAGGGTTTCATTTACGTTATGATCTGTTATAAGTATTCCTATATTCTTATATTTTAGCCTTGTTACAATGCTCTGTATATCTTCTACAGCTATGGGATCTATTCCGGCAAAGGGTTCATCAAGCAAAATAAATTTCGGGTCAACGGCTAATGCCCGTGCAATTTCAGTTCGGCGTCTCTCCCCTCCGCTCAACACATCGCCATTACTTTTTCTCACGTGGGCCAGGTTGAATTCGTTTATAAGTGATTCCAGCTTTTCTTTTTGATCTTTTTTAGAAAGCTTCGTCATTTCCAGCACCGCAGAGATATTGTCTTCTACGGTAAGTTTTCTGAATATGCTCGCTTCTTGTGGCAAATATCCAAGGCCCATTTTAGCCCTTTTATACATCGGCAGTTTTGTAATATCAAGATCGTTTAAAAAAACCTTTCCTTCGTCAGGTTTTACCAAGCCGACCACCTGGTAGAATGAAGTAGTTTTACCGGCTCCGTTAGGTCCAAGTAAGCCTACAATCTCGCCTTGCCCCACCTGGAAGGAAACATTATTGGTAACAGCTCGTTTTCCGTAGTATTTTACAAGGTCTTTGGCGAATATTGTTTGATTCAAAACAAAAGTATTTCAACAAAAATAAGCGAATGAATGTTAAGGTACTTGCCAACATATTCTTTTCGAATATTTTGAAGTCATTGGTCGTTGAGATGGAGTATCATATTGACTTATTGACAATTGCCAATTGATTACTGATAGTGCTGATTAAATTCACTTTTTTGCCTATTGGTTTTTTGGGTATATGTTTGCATTTATTTTTTTAAAATGAAAGTCACCGACCATATAAAAGAGGCAAAGGATACCACAGTTTCATTTGAAATTCTTCCGCCATTAAAAGGTAAAACAATAGAATCAATATATGGCCACCTGGATCCCTTGATGGAATTTAACCCGGCATTTATTAATGTAACGTATCACAGAAGCGAGCAGGTTTTCAAAAAGAAAGCTGATGGCACTTTTGATAAAATAGAAGTGCGAAAAAGGCCAGGTACTGTTGGGATATGTGCTGCTATTATGAACCATTACAAGATTGATGCAGTACCACATTTAATTTGTGGTGGTTTTAATATCCAGGAGACTGAAAATGCGCTTATTGATCTTGCTTTTCTTGGTATTGATAATGTGCTTTTACTTCGCGGAGATGCGGCCAAGAATGAAACCATTTTTGAGCCGGAAAAGAGTGGCCATTCTTATGCCATAGATCTGCTAAAGCAAACGGTAAACCTTAATAATGGAATTTACCTGGAAGAAGATATTCGCGATGGATACAAAACTAAATTTTGTATTGGCGTGGCCGGCTACCCGGAAAAACATTTTGAAGCGCCGAATATGGACAGCGATATCCGCTATCTTAAAATGAAGGTTGATGCAGGAGCAGACTACATAACTACCCAAATGTTTTTTGACAATAAAAAGTATTTTGATTTTGTAAAGAAGTGCCGGGATGCGGGCATCCAGGTTCCGATAATTCCTGGGCTTAAGCCCATTACGTCGCGGAAGCAACTATCAGTATTGCCAAGAACATTTAATGTAGAAATACCTACAGACCTTAGCAATGAAATCATGAAATGCAGAACTGATGCTGACGTAGAAATTGTAGGCACTGAATGGCTGTTATTTCAATCGAAAGAACTCAAAAAGTCTGAAGTTCCGGTTTTGCACTATTATACATTGGGTAAGCCACATGTGGTGGCAAATGTGGTAAAAGAATTGGTATAACCTCTTACGGTTTTCAGACAAGTATTTAAAATTTGCTTCAAAAAAACAGGGGCTACGAGGAAATAGTTCCCGATAGCCCTTATTGTTTTTTGCTCAAAAAATTTATTCTTAATTACCTAATAACGGAATACCAAGAGAAATGCTTACCGTACGATATTTATTTTTATCGTCCATTCCATTGTCGCTTTGTGTTGAATTAATTTTTGTAAGGCCAAGGGCGTAATTCACTTTTAATAGTACTTTACCAAGATCAATACCTCCGCCAAAATTTAATCCGAAGTCGAACCTCTTAAGTTTATTATAGGCTGCATCGTCCTGCTGCGAGGTAAAAGGGTCATCATTACTGAACTTTATCTTATTAGTACTCGTAGAAGTAATTCCGAGAATCTTGGATTCCGTTTTGGAATTTCCTGCAATACCAACAGCAGCATAAGGGCCGCCATGAAAAAATAAATTTATCTTTTTCTCTAGTGGAAAACGCACCACTAAATTCAATGGTAATTCGAGATACAAAGGGTTAAATCTTGATTTTACATAATTATCATCGGTAGCGCCGGTTAAATAACTTTCTGCTTTCGATCCGCGGCCATCAAGCAATAGCCCACTTTCAAGATCAATTATTTCAGATAGCCCAAACCTGCCAAGTATGCCTGCATTAAAAGTTGTAAGCATATTGTTTTTTTCTGTTTGGCCCGAAGATGTTTTGCTGATGTTGGCGAGATTTAGACCCCCCTGTACATAAACCTGCGATCTTGCTGTTACAAATAGGAATGTTAGCAAAGAGATACTTAATAGTGTTTTCATTTTGTGGTTTTAGTTTAAAAAAAAGGTAATCTATGAGGTTGGTTCGTTTAACGTGTCTTCAAAAACACGGCCAACAAATATTACAGTCGGGATTGTTAACAGGAAAATCAGAGACATAGACTGTAGAGAAAGAAGCGGGTTTAATTTCTGATTTTATTGTTTAGAAGGATGTTTATAACAGTGACTGAAAAACTTTTTCATTCACTTTCACAGGATATTTTTTCTTTAACTGCTCTATCCATTTTTCTTCAAGAAACGTTTGATAATCGTTAATAACAAGCCCCCTGGCGTCTTCAAAGTTTCTTTGCTGATCGGCGGAATATAGTTTTATGATTTGTGCGAAGACGGTAGTACCATCTCCGCTATTCGTAACAGGTGCTGTGACCAGCCCGGCTGTAAAATTGGTTCTTTCAACTACTGGTATCTGCCCTAGTTCGTATCGTCCCGAATCAGCCTGGATCTGTGTAGGGTTTTCACTCATTACGTCTTTCCATTGACGGCCTTGCTGAATTTGCTCGGTGGCATTCTTCGCTATTGTTGGATTGGCGCAGGAATATAAAACTGCATCGGCGCTTAAACCCCACCGGTAGTTATCTTTGTGTTGATCGTAATATCTTAGCAATCCTGCAGTATCCGATGAAGCTTTAGACCATACATTTCTTTCCATGATCTCAAACAGCATGTTTCCCTCTTTGAATTCTTTTAATTGGTACTTAAAATCGGGATTAAAATCCTGCAGCCTTTTGCGATAGTTCTCAGTGGCGGTAAAGGCTGCATAAGAACTCATCAATTCCGGGTAAGATGAAGTGTTGGGAGTTTGGGTGTTTTCTTTTGTCCTTTTAGCGTACTGCAACCAGTCGCCAACGGTTACTTTATTATTATCGTTGAAAGAAAATAAAATTGATTTGTCATTAAGGTTACCAACTACAAGCTTTTTGTTTGCCAGGGTAAAACTGTCTGTTATTTTCCACAAAGCAGTTTCATTTATCCCACTGTTCTTTTTGTATCCTGTTCTGCTTTTAATTTCTTTCAAAAACTTTTCTTTGGCTGTTTCAATTCTGCTGTCGTTCAAAACTTCCTGCCGCACGGCGGACATGTAAGTTTCGTCTTCTTTATTTGACGGTATGGGTGACAGTGAAATACGCTTTAAAATATGATAGCCATATTCTGTTTGAAATGGTTCCGACACATCTCCGTCTTTTTTCAATGAAAATGCAACTTTCTCAAAGCCGCCATCGTATTTTGCAACGCCAAATTCCGGCATAAGACCACCGTTCATATAGGTGATTTTATCGTCGCTGTATTTTTTTGCCATATCACTAAAGTCAGCTCCTGATCCTACTGCTTCATAAACGGAATCCGCCAATTTTTTTGCGCGGTCTCTCAAAACATTATTCCCTGCCGCAGGTACTGCAAATAAAATCTGTGCAACTTTTATTTTACCCACAGCCGGCCTTTGCTCTTCATTTTTAAAAATATGCCATCCTTTTTTGGAACGATATGGCTTGCTTACCTCACCGGGTTTTAAGCTATATATTATATTTTCAAATTCATAAGGAAGTGTAAAGACCGTAATAAAGCCAAGGTCGTTCCCCTGCACAGGCGCTAACTCTTCTTTTATTTCTGCCAGTATATCTTCATAGTTTGTTTTTCCCTTTTTCAGTTCATCATAAGTTTCCATGATTGCTTTATAGGCTTTCATGGTATCTGCTGGTAACATTTTACTATTTATGGCAACAAAAAAGTGCGAAGTATGAATATCTTTTTTGCTGCGATTGTATGCCTCGTCTGTGAGCAAATCTACCTGCCTGCTATCTTTTAAATAGCCGTCTTCGATTTGTGAACGAAAATTTTGAAGATCAGCCTCGAGAGCGGGTAGTGTATCCAATTTTAATTCTTTCGCGGCCTGCACTTTGAGTTTGAATTTTATATACAGATCCAGGTAATCTCTCAATGCCTGTTCTTTATTTGTCGCAGTGGTTTTATTTTTATTATAGGCTTTTAGAAATTCATCTTTACTCACAACATTGTTACCATAACTAAATAAGGCCTGGGAATAAGAAAAAAAAGAATAAGAAAAAAAGGCAAGTAGTAGTATCAGTTTTTTCATTAAAGATTATTTTAATTAAGTAGCTGAGGAAAATTATACAGAATTCTCAACTTAAAGGATATTAATATTAATCGATAAATAATTCAACGGAAGATTAAAAAATTGAATTTTCGATAATCGGTGAAGAGCTTATTGTGTTGTTTTTCCACTCTTTATTTTATTAGTTACTTTCATTTGTAACACATCATCCATTTGATCAATAGTCAGCTTTTTTGCTATTATTCTTTTGTCTTTATCAAGCAAATATAAAGTTGGAGTCTGAGTTACATCATAAAGTTGTTTGTAAGAAGGTTTTTGGGCTTCGTCATTTGCTTTCTTTTGCTCTTCAGTCTGGTAAACGTTTACCCAGCTTTGCAAATTGTTCTTATTAATGAACTCCTTCCATTTATCCTGTTCTTTTGTTTCAGAAAGCACTGCATACATTTTCACGCCTTCATCTTTCCATGTAGCCCTGTAAAAGGAATCGAGCCTCGGAACTTCATGCTGGCAATGGCTGCAGGTTGGGTCCCAGAAAACCACGATAGTATACGCAGCATTCAAATCATATAACGGCCTTTTTGTTCCCGATGTATCAACCATTTCGAGGTTAGCTGCTTGCTCTCCAATGAGATTAGACATTAGCATATAAGCCCTGTTTGAAATAGCGGTCATTTGCTTTTCATTAAGCCATGATGAAACACCTTTTGAATGATATTTTTCAAACAGGTGCACAAATACTGCATCCTGGCCCATGTACTTTGGATTTATATATTCGTCTGTAAGCCAGTTGAGCAGAAACTTATACATCTCGGGAGATGTCCTCGCTCTTAAGAGCAGGTAATCCGATTCTTTAATGATCGAATCAGGCGCAGGTGATACGACTTCTCTGAAAAATCTTTCAAGTTTCGGCAGGAAAAAAGGGGTGCGAATTACACGATCATCTGTAAAGTCAATTCCATCCCAATAATGCTTTTTGTAATATTGATAATTGTTGAGAGAATCTTCTCTTGTAACCGGCTTAGCCATTTCAGCCTGTGGTTCCTTCATGCTTTTGAGTAAAGCCGCTAACATCGATTCAGAATTTTCCTTTATGATATTATCCCGGTAATCGACGAGTTCTTTATTAAGCTGATTATAATTTTTTTCATGCAAAGCGCTGTCGGCTTTTGTTTTTGAATTTTTAAAAGCCGCCAGTTCCTGTTGCAAGCTGCCGCTTTTCGATGCGATGAATTTTTGGTATTGCTGAAAAAGATTATTCTCTGAAGATCCTTTTACTGCCGTATTATTTACAAGATCGCTGGTATCTGCATCTATTGATATTGCCTGTTCTTTATCAACTAAAAAATCGAATAATTTATTTTTCCCGGGGAAAACAATTGAGTACACACCTGGTAACAAGGTTTCTTTTTTTTGAAATACAGCTACGCCCTTACTACTTATCGCCGCAGAATCTTCTACATTCATGCTCTTACCGTAATAGTAAGTGAGATATGCAATTCCTTCTGTGTAATTGGGCGTATGTAATGATACCTTATAACCCTGGGCATATAAACCCGTGATAGAAAGCAGGAGAATTAAAATGCTAAAAAATATTTTCATTCAATAAAAAATAGGCAACAAAAATATTCAAATTGAGCACAAAAAATTTAAACGTTAAAATACTTAACATTTTACCAAAATTCAATTAACCTGCCATGAAGTATTTTTACTTCTGAATCTTTGATGCTTAAGTGTAAATAAAAGGCGAATGAAAAGGAAAAAGAAATTTGTATTGGAAGATTTGGCCATATCTGGCTATGCCGCGGAGGGTAAGGCCCTTGCAAGAGTTGATGGAAAAGTGATTTTTGTAGAAGGTGCAGTTCCCGGTGATATAGCCGATGTCCTGGTCACGAAAAATAAGAAGGACTGGGGAGAAGGAAAGGCAATTAAAATAAAAGAGTTCAGCAAAGAGAGAGTTGACCCCTTTTGCATTCATTTTGGTGTATGTGGAGGCTGCAAATGGCAAATGCTTCCTTATAAAAAACAACTCGAATATAAGGAGCAAGAAACTGTAGAGGCGTTTAGGCGAATAGGCCATCTTACGGAGTTGCCCGTCCTGCCAATAATTGGTTCAGATAAGATTATTCATTACAGAAATAAGCTGGAATTCACCTTCAGCAACAGAAAATATTTACCCGACCAACAGTTAAAAGATCTTGGAGAGGATGAATGGCCAGGTGGAGCATTAGGATATCATGTGCCCAGGCTGTGGGATAAAATCATTGACATTTATGAATGCTGGCTGATGGACGATGTAAATAATAAAATCCGGAACAGTATTCGTGATTTTGCTATGGCAAACGATTACAGCTATTATAATATAAAAGATCATGTCGGATGGTTAAGAAATATCATTATTAGAAATTGTGAATCAGGTGAACTTATGGTGAACCTCGTTTTTGGATATGATGATGAGAAAGAAAGAGAGCGGTTGTGCAATTTTTTGTTGGAACAAGTTCCCTCTATTACTACTTTGTTATATACCATTAATGCAAAATGGAATGACAGTATTTATGATCTTGATCCAAAAATTGTATTCGGAAAAGGATATGTAATAGAAAAGTTGGGTGATTATAATTTCAAGGTTTCTCCAAAATCATTTTTTCAAACCAATACGAAACAGGCTGAAAAACTCTATAATGTTGTAAGGGATTTTGCCTCGCTAAAAGGAAATGAAATTATTTACGACTTGTATTGCGGAACGGGGAGCATTGGAATTTTTCTGAGTAAAGATGCTGCAAAAATAACTGGTGTGGATGTGATTCATGAAGCCATAAATGATGCGAAGGAAAATTCCAGGCTAAATAATTTGGACCACACATCTTTTTTCTGCGGCGATGTAATTGAAATTTGCAACGATGATTTTTTCAATATTAATGGCAGGCCTGATGTTGTAATTGTTGACCCGCCCCGTGCCGGCCTGCATGCTAAACTTATCAGCAAACTATTAGAAATTCGTTCACCAAAAATTGTGTATGTGAGTTGCAATGTGGCATCGCAGGCCCGTGACCTGCAATTACTACATGAAGTTTATTCTGTTGAAAAATTACAGCCTGTTGATATGTTTCCGCATACGCACCATATTGAGTGTGTGGCGGAGCTAAGGCTAAAGTGAAAGAATATTTCCAGTAGTCTTATATTTTCAGAAAAGTTGTCAAATCATTACATGTTAAAATAATTTTTCGAACACATACTAAAACGCCTGGCTTATCCTTATCCCTGGCGTTACACCTTTAAAAAAATTATCGAAATACATTGAAGGCTCTATTGTTGTCTTCAACAATTTCAATTTACCTGCCCCAAAGCGAAAAGTATTTTTTTCAAAATGATCTCCGTTTCTGTTGATTAAATAACCTAAAGAGAAAACTGCGCTGAATGCAAAATCTTTTTGGGGATTATGATCTATGGTGCCGCCCTGCCCATAGGTAAGAGTAAGAAAGTCATTCCGGTATGTTCTGAGTTTCCCGAATGTATCCCTGGCGAAAAGAAAATGTGGCTCCCAAAGTAATCCTGGTTCCCATTTATAAGAGCGGTCACGATTTGATAAGGTAAACCTTGTACCAATACTAAAAGACGGAACAAAATAGTTTTTATAATTCTGCACATTCACAGTTATATAGCCGGTTATGAAATCACCCGTTCCACCAGGAGTTTCTCCGTAAGGCTTGTCTGCCGTTATGGTTTTGTCTTTTTTAAGATAATGATAACCGGTGCCTAATACAGTGGGCCATTTCGTTTTTAAGTTGTTTTGGATCGTGTGTATTTTCCCCCCGATTGTTCCATTCAAATAGCCGGCTAATTCACCAATATTGTTGAGATAAAAACGCAGCCGGTAATAGCGGGGATGTATAAGGCTTATTTTTTCTTTTGTCTTTGGTGGATTTGCTATAATGCCGATAATATTAATGGTGTCTTGCGCTATTTTTAAAGATGACAATTCTCCGTTATTCAGCAGGTAATTATCTCCTTTTGGCTGGAATTGCTGAAGCCTTATTTTTTTTCTGTCCTGCGCATCCGTGACATAATCTATGCGCTTTGCCGTGAGCGGGCTGGAAAGCGAGTCCTTTAAAGGAGTAATGTCGGTGATAAATATATTCAGCAGCGAATCCATATTGGCTATGCGATCAAGATCAGTTATGTCAGTAACTTCTATCTCAAGTTTGTTGCCTTTGCCAAGGTCAATATAAAACCGCCTGTGAACAATAATATCCCCGGGAATTTCGAAAGCCTTATCAGCATTATCACCCGATTGAGCCCAAAGTTCTGGAGTGATGCTTACTAAAAGCATCAATACAATAATTATTTTTTTCATTCTATTTTAGTTTGGAGAATTTTTAGTTTTTAGAAGAATAACACCCCCATTCCTGGAATCGCCGGCAGGATTTACATAAACTTCCTGGTTGGCAAACTTCAATTGGAAAGAATGATTTTCAGTTTTGTGTGTCGCTACTATCTCTTCTATAGGATCACCCAATTCATTTATATGCACAACACGTAATTTTTTCTTAGCCGCCACAGGAGATGAGATGGCTGATTCTGTATCAGCCGGGTTTGCAGCAGGGTTGAGCATTTCAGGCCTGGCAATTTTTTCGCTAACCTTCCCGATCTCAGCATTTTCTATCTTCAACATTTTATTAGCAACTGTAGTGTTTATTATTTCGCGACTCTTAATCGAACCCAAGGCTAATTTCCGTTTCACATGTAATGAAGAAGTAACTGAGATTGAATCTTTATATGTGGGCAAAAGAACGGGCGCTGTAAATTGAATTTTTTGTTGCTCCTGAATATTTTTTACTATTAAAGGTTCCTTTTTATTTGACAAAAACCATGGAGTAAGAAGCGCCGGCAGAAGGCAAGCCGCCGCTGCCCAATACCAAAAAACTTTTCTACTGACGGGTTTCTTTTTTAACCGGCTGTGAAGTTTATCCCACGATGCCTCTTTATTGAATGTTTCACCTGGCAAATTCTCTAATTGCTCCAATTTGCCTTTCCAGTGAAAATCTTTATTGGGATTTTCGTTTTGCATATTCTATATCGTTTTGTAACAACATTTTTTGTAACAATATTTTTCCTTTGCTGAATTGCGATTTTGAAGTTCCCTCTGAAATGCCCAGCAAGCCTGCTATTTCTTTATGGGTCAATCCTTCAATTACATACAAGTTAAAAACCGTGCGGTAGCCAACAGGTAATTGAATTACCACGTTGAAAATTTCTTCGGCAGACAAATTATTGAGTGCTTCTTCCTGCAGAGGTATTTCTTCAACGGAAGCTTCAGTTACCATATTGAATACATTCTTCTTGCGCAAAAACATAAGGCATTCATTAATCATGATTTTTTTAAGCCATGCGTATAACCCCGCGTCTCCCTGGTAAATAAAAGAAGAAATTTTTTTAAAGAATTTATAAAAGCCGTCGAGCATCAATTCTTCTGCGTCCTCTCTGTTTTTTACATAGCGCCTGCATACCAGCATCATTTTTTCTGCCCACTGATCAAAGAGGTACTTCTGCGCGGCTACGCTACCCTGTTTCGCTTCATTAATCAGTTCTAATGTGTCCATGTAAAGATTTCCAATATTGCAATGGTTTATAAAAGTACAAATGCAGCTTGTAATAAAAGGGTTGCCTGCCGATAGTAAATTAAATTTTTCAAATCTAAAATTAAATGCAAAACAAAAAGCCATCCCTTTCGAAGATGGCTTTTAGATAAAATACTTGTTACGAATTAAGCGGCATTCAATTCCGCAATCTTTGCTCTTATCTTACCTTCAAGCTCTGCAGAGAGTTCCGGGTTATCAACCAGCAATTGCTTTACGGCATCCCGGCCTTGTCCAAGCTTTGTTGTATCATAACTAAACCAGCTTCCGCTTTTTTGTATAATTCCCATTTCCACACCCATATCAATTATTTCACCGGTTTTTGAAATACCGCTTCCAAAAATGATATCAAATTCAGCGATACGAAATGGCGGAGCCACTTTATTTTTTACCACTTTCACTTTTACACGGTTTCCTATTGATTCATCACCATCCTTTATTTGAGCCATGCGACGAATATCCAGGCGAACTGATGCATAAAATTTTAAAGCGTTACCACCGGTAGTAGTTTCAGGATTTCCAAACATCACACCGATCTTTTCTCTCAACTGGTTGATGAAAATGCAACAGCAATTTGTTTTGCTTATGGTAGCGGTTAATTTTCTTAAAGCCTGGCTCATCAACCTGGCCTGCATACCCATTTTGCTATCTCCCATTTCACCTTCAAGCTCACTCTTTGGGACAAGCGCTGCAACCGAATCTATCACAACCACATCGAGCGCTCCTGAAAGAATTAACCGGTCGGCAATTTCCAATCCTTGCTCGCCATAATCCGGCTGGCTTATTAAAAGATTGTCAACATCCACACCAAGCCTTCTTGCATACATGCTATCAAACGCATGCTCCGCATCAATTATCGCACACATCCCGCCTTTTTTCTGTGCTTCTGCAATCACGTGAATTGCCAAAGTAGTTTTACCTGAAGATTCCGGCCCGTAAATTTCAACAACTCTTCCCTTGGGCAAGCCTCCTATTCCTAAAGCGACATCAAGCCCGATTGAGCCCGTTGAAATTACAGCCTGGGGTTCCTGCGAACGTTCATTCATCATCATCACACTTCCCTTTCCAAAATCTTTGTCAATCTTGTCTATAGTCAGCTTAAGGGCCTTTAATTTCTCTGAATTTTTTTCGGTTGCTTTATCTGCAGCTTTTTCTGTAGTTGCCATATTATTATTTAAAAATGATAAATTGCTGTAAAGGTATGAGAAGCGCAAAGATAGATATTATTAGTTATCAACACTAATATATTTAGCATTTTATGCGAACAATTTACATTGTAAAAAATAATCCGTTCAACGATTTCATATTTGTAAAGGGGTAATTTTTATTAAGTTTGTTTCTTAATATTCTGTTTATGAAAAAAATAATTTTGTTGTCCTTCGTTTTTGTTTCAGCATTCACCTATGCACAGGTAAAACCGGCTGCAAAAGGAAATATTTATGGTGCCGAAGTAAGTAACAAGAATGCGATAAGCGTAGCCGAACTTGAGAAAAGACTTGAATTCGAAAATCAATTTGACGGAAATGTAAAAGGAAAAGTTGTAAGCGTGTGCCAGGAAAAAGGATGCTGGATGAAACTTGCAAAAGAAGATGGAGAAAATATTATGATACGATTTAAGGATTATAAATTTTTTGTTCCTAAAAATATTGCGGGAAAAGAAGTCGTATTAAGTGGGATGGCAAAAAAGACAACTACCTTAGCGGAGATGCTCAGGCATTATGCAAAAGACGCGGGTAAATCGGATGAGGAAGTGGCGAAAATAACTGATCCAAAAAACGAAATAATTTTTACGGCTTCAGGGGTACTGGTATTATAACTTTTCAATTACTCCCAAAATTGTTTCAGTTTATAGAAATATGAAATAATGGCATCAAATTTTCTTTCCTGAATCTTTATATTCACTTTAATTTTAAAAACTCACAAGTATGCAATGGTCAGGTAGAAGAGAAAGCTCCAATGTTGATGATCGCAGAGGTATCACAGGAGGCCACGTAGCAGTTGGTGGTGGATTAATCGGCGTTATTTTTTTGCTGGCAAAATTCCTGTTGGGTGGAGGAGATGTAAATGATTTACAGCAGGCACTTCCGCAAGGCCAACAGCAGGAAATGACCGCTGAGCAAAAAGCCGAAGATGATAAAGAGGCTTCTTTTGTAAAAGTAGTTTTAGCAGACACAGAAGATGTATGGTCCAAAATATTTGGAGACATGGGCCAAAATTATAGCGATCCTACACTCGTTTTATTTAGAGACGGAACTACGTCAGGATGTGGAAGCGCCAGCTCTGCTTCGGGGCCATTTTATTGCCCTGCCGACCATAATGTTTATATTGACCTCTCTTTTGCACAGGAGTTAAAAGAAAGATTTAATGCTTCCGGAGATTTTGCAATGGCGTATGTGATCGCCCATGAAGTGGGCCATCATGTTCAATATTTGCTGGGAACCACGCGTAAAATGGATCGCATACGGCAACAGGTAAGCGAAGGAGAATACAATAAATATTCAGTTCGCCTGGAACTACAAGCCGATTTTTATGCAGGAGTTTGGGCGCATTACGATCAAAAGATGAAAAATGTAATTAATCCAAATGACATTGCGGAAGCGCTTAATGCAGCAAATGCTATTGGTGATGACCGCCTTCAACGTGAAGCACAAGGCAGGGTAACACCGGATGCTTTTACACATGGAACATCCGCTCAAAGGATGTATTGGTTTAAAAAAGGGTACGAAACCGGTGATCTTAATCAAGGAGACACTTTCGCTGAAGGTGCATTATGATTTCAAAAGAAATAGTCACCAGCGCTACTGTATGCGCTCTAAATGGCAAAAGTTCTTAAAGAATGGATTCCAACTCCCTTAAATGATGAATGGTGTAAGTGGGCTTCAAGAGGCAATTTGCCCCGATATGATTTACAAAAATGGTGTCCATTCCTGCATTGATTGCTCCTTGAATATCTGCATCAGGATTATCGCCAATCATAATAGATTCCTCCAAAATTCCATTCGTTTTATTCAATGCGTATTCAAAAATCTCTTTCTTTGGTTTTACGGAATTTGAAATTTCTGAAGTGATTACATGCTTAAAATATTTAGAAAGGTTGGAGTTATTAAGCTTTCTCCATTGAGTTTTTTCAAAGCCGTTGGTGATAATATGTATGGAATAATTTTTTTGAGTCAAATATTCCAATATCTCAAAAGTGTATTCGAATACTTTCTTTTTCGTTGGAAGAATTTCAAGAAACTGCGCACTCATTTCTTTTGCCAAAGGTTCATCGGCAATCTTAAAGTCAAGCAAAGTACGCCACATACGTTTCCATTTTAAATCCTCACTGGAGACGTAACCTTTTTGATAGCGGTCCCACAATATGTTATTATGCTTTGAGTAAGTGGTGTAAAACTCTTCAAAATGCATGATCAGTTTGCGGTCAAGCTCAAAATTTTTATAGAGCTCTACAAGAGATTCCTTTGCATTCGATTCAAAATCCCACAGGGTGTGGTCAAGGTCGAAAAAAAGATGACTATATTTTGAAGATGAATCTCTCATTAAGGCAATTTCAATTCTTTATTTTTTTGTGGGAACCAGCCAGCAGTTTCGTGGCCAATCCATTCAGATTTAATATTTTAAATTTGCCGCTTAACGGCATTTTTTTATTCAACGAAATCAGTCTATGAATATTGTAGTAACGGGCGCAAGCAAAGGTATTGGAAAAGCAATTGCTGAAAAATTTTCGCTTCCCGGAAACCAGGTATTTATAGGGGCACGCAATGAAAAAGATCTTTCAAAAGCGGTAAATGAAATAAGTAGGTCACATCCTGGAGTTGTTATAAAATATTTCGTTGCAGACCTTTCTCAAAAGAAAGGAGTGGTTGAATTTGGTAATTGGCTTTTCAACCAAAACATTTCAATCGATATCCTCGTGAATAATGCCGGGCAGTTCTTACCGGGTAGTGTTTATAATGAAGAAGAGGGAGTGCTCGAAAAAATGATAGCCGTCAATTTATATAGCGCGTACCATTTAACGAGGATGTTACTTCCGCCCATGATGAAAAGAAAAGCGGGTCATATTTTTAATATTTGCTCGATTGCATCTTTGCAGGCATATAACAATGGCGGTTCCTACAGCATAAGTAAATTTGCTTTAATGGGTTTCAGCAAAAACCTCAGGGAGGAAATGAAGCCGTATAATATTAAAGTAACGGCTGTCTACCCCGGCGCAGTTTATACATCTTCATGGGAAGGTGCTGATGTGGAACCTTCGCGAATTTTAGAAGTAAATGATATAGCAGACACAATTTTTGCCGCTTCCCGCTTATCTTCACAGGCCTGCATTGAAGATATTGTGATAAGGCCACAAGCAGGAGACATGCCTTAACCTAAGCTGCTTTTAAAAGTTTTTTAACAGCAGGTTGATTTTTTCATCCAAAATTCCTTTTCATTTAAGAGTAAATTTGTAACTGAATATTATTGATGAAATAAATGATGAAACTTTTACAAACCGGTGCTGCCAGACTTTTATTTTATTTGGTTTTTCTTAGCGGGATTTGTGCAAGTAAAAATTCCTTTTCGCAGATAAAATTTACCACTGTTTGCGCGGATAAAACGATTGGCAAGAATGATTATCTCCAAATTCAATTTAAGGTTGAGAATGCCCCCGATGTAGAAAGCATCATTCCTCCATCATTCAAAAACTTTAGCGTAGTAAGTGGCCCCAATCAACAAAGCAGTATGAGCATTGTAAATGGGAAAACGGATCAATCCATTTCAATAGGCTTTTATTTAAAGCCCCGGGGCACAGGTAAATACGTGATCGGGCCGGCAACCGCACGGATAAATGGGAAAGAATATCATACCGATCCTGTAAGTATTGAAGTGACTAATGCGTCGTCCAATTCTTCCAAATCAAATTCGGGAAGCACTTCTTTATCGCCATTTGGAAATATGAATTTTGATTTTCCTACGGAGCCTACCATACATCGGTTTGATGATTATATTCTTAAAAAGGGCGAGAACGTTAATGATAAGGTTCAAAAGAATCTCTTTATACAGCTTGATGTAAGCAAGGCAAGCTGCTTTACCGGGGAGCCCATTGTTGCTTCGTATAAACTATATACAAGGCTCCGCTCGGAGTCCATTGTAACCAACGCGCCTTCTTTCAATGGTTTTTCAGTAAGTGAGCTTGAGATAAATAACAATAATTCCGTAAAGGTTGAAAAGTTCAATGGGCGGGAATATAATGTGTATACTCTCCGCAAGGTTCAGTTGTATCCTTTACAGCCAGGCACTATCACACTTGATCCAGTAGTGGCAGATAATAAGGTAACCTTTATAAAATCTGATTATGCAGGAACGCAGAAGGGGGATATGTTTTTTGATATGTTGCAGGATTTCGCTAATTCAACCTCGCCGCAAAACTCGGTAATTGAAGAGCATGTAACCTTGAAGAGCAAGCCCGTTGAAATTACAGTTAAGCCTTTGCCTGAAGAAAATAGGCCCGAAGATTTTAAAGGCGCTGTGGGCAATTTCAACATCAGTACTTCTCTCGAAAAAAAGAATATAACCACTGATGATGCAGGAAGTGTAAAAGTAAATATTGAAGGCGAGGGGAATATCCAATTGGTAAATGCACCCAAACTAAGCTGGCCTGATGGAATTGATAGTTACGAGGCGAAAGTAACCGATGATATTGATAAATTTTCCGTTCCAATGAAGGGTGGGAAAACTTTTACTTATCCGTTTACAGTATCAAAAGCCGGGACTTACAACATTCCAACCGTTTCGTTTTCTTTTTTTGATCCCTCATCAGAAAAGTATAAAACGTTGCACACGCAGCCTCTCACAATAACCGTTACCCGCGGAAAAGGGAATCCGCAAAGTACTTATGTAAAAAATGTAAAAGTGGGAGATGCTAATGATGACCTGTGGGCAAAATATGATTTTTACTTTGTTGCCGGATTCGGATTGCTTGCAGCATTTATCTTCTTGACTGTTCGCAGAAACTCGATCGAAAGGAAGAAAAAGGAATTATTAAAAACAACTTCACAGGCAATCGGAAATACCCAAAATGGAAAAGACGAAGCAGATGAATTTGTAATTCCTGAAAACCCATTGACTGAAGCACATACCAAATTGATGGAGGGTAGAGAGAATGAGTTTTACCAGGTTCTTGATAATTCTCTTAAGAAATATTTGGCAGCTAAATTTAAAGTACCAACGGAAGAACTTACTAAAAAAAGACTCACAGAAGAATTAGATAAATGCAATGTGGGGCTTGGCACTAGTCTGAGACTTTCTTCTTTATTAGATGAAATAGAATTAAATGTGTATGCGCCACCGTCTAATTCAAATCATTTAAAAGAGGTGTATGAAAAAGCTTCGGAAGTTGTAGCGCTGCTCGATAAGCAATGCACTAAAGCAGAAATTTAGTTGTCGGTGAATTTATAGCCTAGCCCTCTTACAGAATGAAAATACCTTGGGTTTCGGCTATCTTCTTCAAAATACTTACGGAAGCTCAAAATAAAATTATCAATCGTCCTGGTAGTAGGATAAACATTGTAACCCCAAACCGCCTGCAAAATTTTTTCCCGGGTTACTACTTCATTCTTATTTTCTATAAGCAACTTGAGCAACATAGCTTCTTTTTTGGTGAGAGCAATTTTTTCGCCTTCCACATTAGTGCATTCAAGCGCTCTAAAATTGATGTTGTTTTGCCCGAAAACGTATATCTCTGTGATTTGTTCTTTTGCTGAAATTCGTTGGCTTTTATTAATAAGTTTATTGACACGTATCAACAATTCCTCAAGGTCAAAAGGCTTGGTAAGATAATCATCTGCACCCTTTTTCAATCCTAATACCCGGTCTCCGCTATTATTTTTTGCACTTAATATTAATATAGGGATTTCGCTATTGGAAAGACGTATATTTTCACAAACACTTAGTCCATCAATCTCCGGCAACATTACGTCAAGAACAATAAGATCGAAATACTCATTATGTACCGCATTAAGTGCTGCAGCTCCGTCGTAAGCGGATGTCACTTCATAACCTTCCATCTCAAAATTTAACCTGAGCGCATCCTGTAAATTTTCTTCATCTTCCACAAGAAGAATCGAGAGTTGTTTTTGCTGCATAAAATTTAAGTATAGTTGATTAATTTTTTAGCACTGTAAAGTTTATTTCAAAAACGCTGCCATGGGGTAAATTATCTGTAATACTAATGTGCCCCTTGTGTTGTTCCACTATCTTATTTGTAAGATAAAGACCTAACCCTGTGCCCTTGGTTTGCCTGCTGGCACCCCGATAGTATTTTTCAAAAATTTTTCTTTTTTCAAAAGGTGAGATTCCGGGGCCCTGGTCAATGATCTTTAGTCTCACAAAATTTGGTGACTTCTCAATTCTTAGTAAAACTATGTCCTCTTTGCCGGAATATTTAATTGCATTATCTAAAAGATTGTTAACTGCGAGTTGCAGCAGCATGCTATCTCCCGCTATAAAGGCTTCATCTCCCAAATCCGTTTCGATTTTTCTCTGAGGGAATCGAACGATAAAATCATGGGCACATGTGTTTGCTATTTCCGCCAGGTCGATTTTTTCCTTTACGATTTTATAATCACCTGCTTCAATCTGGCTTGTTAGCAGCATATTATTGCAAAGTGCATTTAATCTGTTTGCTTCCTGTATGGTCGTGCTTATGAGCTTTTGCTGCTGCTCAAGATTTAGTGCACGTTTTTGTAAAGTTTCAAGGTTGAGTTTTGTGACCGCGATTGGTGTTTTAAGTTCGTGGGTTATAGCCATCATAAAATTTTGCTGTTGTTGCGACTGGTATAATTGCCTGTTGATGGCTCTAAAAACAAATATGGCACCCGTAGCGATCAGCAAAAAAAAAGCAATTCCTTCGCCAAGGTATTGAGCTGTTTTCCTGCTTCGCGAATCCAGTATGTTACGTTCTTTCAGGTCATGATTTTCATCATCTACATCAATCATGTCGAGCCTGTAACGGCTTATTTCTATATTTTGACGATTAAGGGCGATAAACCAGAAAACAAGAGCGGCGATGATATAGGTAAGTAAAAACCAATACAAAATGTAAATGGTACGAACCCGTTTTATTTTTAAATTGTTTGTAAGCGATTTTGAGTATTTCATATACTTTACAATTGGAAATAATAAACCACGTAACCTGTAAATTTCCCACGTCCTTAAGTATGATTACGGTTTTATTTTTTCCACACGAATTCCTACATTCAGAATATCTGCTAAAGGATTCTCCCGCATTATTTGTGAAACGGAAAAGATATAATCACCAGCCTTGCTAAAATTCATGGGCCCGCGGCTGATATTTTTTCTCACTTCAAACAGATCGTCCACGCCTGTACCCTCCCATCCTTTTGCATCGCTTGCAAGTACAAGATTTATATTTTGGTAGCGTATGGTGTCACCAGGAAATTTTGTGCCAAGGCGAAGCCAGATATTATTGTAATTATATGCATCGGTATGCCGGAAAACTATGTACAAATTGTATAGCGATGAAGTATCATCTATATGAAATGTAAAAGACGGAACATTATTATAGAACCATTTTCCCGAAGGTATTTGTACTGTTTTTTCAAACTGGTCAATCTTAATACAGGATAACGCGATTACAGTTAGCAGCAATACAGGAATAATTTTTTTCAAATAATTTTTTCGCAAAATTAATTTGTTTTCTTTGATTACCGCAGGGGTAAAAGGCTCACTAAAAATATCTTTTGCTACCATCACGCATCCTGACGGATATAATCATAATACATTAAAAATTTGTTCTTTTGCTTTCTCAAGATCATCTTTCATAAGAACAACGCATTTTTGAATATCAGAATCGTAAGCTTTGGAGCCGGTAGTGTTTATTTCCCTTCCTATCTCCTGAATTATGAATGAAAGTTTTTTCCCCTTTGCTTCCTCATTCTCATCCATAATATTTATAAAATATTCACAATGGTTTTTGAGACGAACTTGTTCTTCCCTTATATCAATTTTTTCGATATAATAAATAAGTTCCTGCTCCATTCTGTTAGGATCATAATTTTCTTTGCCCACATTTTCTTCAAGCAATTGAATTAATTCTGCCTTCATTCGCTCTTTTCTTTTCGGCTCAAGTTTTAATATTTCTTCTTCCTGTGCGTTTATATTTTTAATACGAAGGCGTAATTCTTTATCAATCGACTTGCCTTCTTCACTCCGGTGGTAGTTCAATTCTTTTATTGCGGCATCTAATACTTTCTTGAGTTCTTCCCAATCACTCTCGCCGAGAATTTCGTTGCTAGGTGACACTACTTCTGGTAATCTTAACAGTGCGCTCAATACGGAATTAGTATCGATATCTAGTTCTGTTGCGAGCCCGCTTATTTGATTATAGTAGGCTTTAATAAGATCGGTGTTTATTACTACAGGTTTCGATGAACCATTTTGCTTTATGATAATAAGACACTCCACAGTACCCCGTAGCAAATTTTCCTGGAGCAAATTCCTTATGTCAAATTCATAAGGTTTTAACAAAGGGGGAATTTTTAAATTTATTTCGAGTTGCTTTCCGTTAAGTGATTTTATTTCGACTAGAAATGTTTTATCATTTACGGTCTGTTCAGCTCTCCCAAAACCTGTCATAGATTTTAACATGATCAATTACCTTTTATTTGTAGCAAGTTATACAATTCTGTTTGAGATAGCATTTTCATTTCACCTGGGTGTAATTTATCAATGGTAATTTTTTCTAACCGGTAACGAATAAGCCTAAGTGTAGGGAATCCTACCGAAGCTGTCATTTTTCGTACCTGTCGGTTTTTCCCTTCACGCAAAATTATTTTTAACCAGCTCGCCGGAATATTTTTTCTTGAACGTATGGAGGGCACCCGGTCCGACACTGCAGGAGGTTGCGGGAATATCGCTGCATCACAGGGTTTGGTTTTATATATAGTACCATTCACGCTGATGCTGACACCTTCCTTTAATTTTTTTATTGCATCATTTGTGATCGTATTCTCTACCTGTACCCAGTATTCTCTTTCATGTTCATGAAAGGGATTAAGGAGAAGATGATTTAATTTTTTGTCATCGCTCAGGATGAGTAAACCTTCACTATCATAGTCGAGCCTCCCTATCGGATAAACATTTGCCGGCACATCAAAAATGTCTTTTAATGTTTTTTTTCCTTCCTGCGAAGTGAACTGTGAAAGAACATTGAATGGCTTGTGAATGATAAAATATTTATACAACAGAATAATTTTCAAAAAAAAAATAAAAGTAAATATGCCGGATGAGTGATAAAAATAATAAAGCCCGTCTTAAAAATGCACGGGCTTTGTTATATTGATGGGTTAGTAAGTACAGGAAAATAAATTTCCTACACAATATTAAAAATAAATTCTTCTAAGTAGAAAATTTTTATGCATTATTTTATCAACATTCTAAAATGAGTTGTGGATAAGGACGGGATTTTCTGACATGATTTTTTTTAGTTGCGTGCTTTCTTATTAAGCTTTTTTTACACAAAATAAATGAACTCCTTTTAGTAACCTCTTGAAACCTACGCTGCATAAGAGTTTAAAAGAAATATTTTTTTAAGTATTCTTTTGTGTATCTAATAATTAGTTGCTTTCGGTTTTGTTGTCGAATGACTTTGCATCAAAAATTACTTTTCCCGCGGGTCGAAATTTTTTTATGTTTTTTTTTGAAAACCATTTCAAAATCTTTGCAAACCGCAATCTTTATCTTTGAGCACAAATCAATTTTATGAAATTTCCTTCGCCGGTTTCAGCACAATGGATATCACAATTTATCGATGCCGAAATTGCCGGCAATAAAAATACATCGGCAACAGGCGTCAATGAAATTCACAAGGTCACGGATGGAGATATTGTTTTTGTTGACCATCCAAAGTATTATGAGACATGTCTTAACAGTGCCGCAACTTTTATTATCATAAACAAGAAAACAGAGGTTCCTGAAGGGAAAACATTATTCATTATTGATGACCCCTTTGAAGCGTATTTAAAAATTGTTAATCATTTTCTTCCTTTCGTTCCTTCAAAGAAAATGATAAGCGATTCGGCAATCACTGGTAAAAACACCATAGTAATGCCCAATGTTTTTTTGGGCAATAATGTAACCATCGGGGATAATTGTATCATTCATCCTAATGTTTCAATTTATGATCACACAGTAATTGGCAATAACGTGGAAATACATTCGGGAACAGTTATAGGGAGTGATGCATTTTATATGAATACAAAAAAAAGCCGGGAAGTATGGTATAAGAAAATGCAAAGTTGCGGAAAAGTGATCATAGAAGATGATGTTGAAATAGGTGCCAATTGTACTATTGACCGCGGAGTAAGCGATGCCACGATAATAGGAAAAGGAACCAGGCTTGACAATCTTGTGCATCTGGGCCATGAAGTAGTCACGGGAAAAAATTGTTTGATAGCGGCACAGGTTGGCATAGCCGGTGGAACCACGTTGGGCGATGGTGTAATACTTTGGGGGCAGGTAGGTGTAAATAAAACAATCAACATTGGTGATAACGCTGTGGTAATGGGACAGGCAGGCATCACTTCGAGTATAGAGGGAAATAAGTCTTACTGGGGAACCCCCATCCAGGAATTTTATAGTAAAAGAAAAGAGCTTGTCTTGATCAAGAGATTACCCGAAATATGGGAGAAGGTGAAAGGAATGATGTGATGCAATGTCGATGTGAGATGTGCGATTTTTATCTAACAGAATTCAGCGCAGAATATAAAATTCTGGCCAATTGAATTTTACTTTCAGTAATATTCTTGTATCAAAAAATTAAAACCAATAATTTAATGAGCAAACTTGGAACAGAAAACAAGCCTGCAATAGCAAGAGTGCAAACCGAAGAACGGGCAATGGAAATATATGCCTTATGTGAGCAAAGGGGATGGCAAGTTATTGTAGGAATTGAACCCGATAAAAATGAAAATATTGATGATATAAAGAAGTTAGACAAAGAATCTCAGCCAATGCTTAAGCTTAATTTTTTACAATCACGCAATGCTCCCTGCCCATGTGGAAGTGGCAAACAATTTAAAAGATGTTGTGGAAAATAAAATGATTGAGTAAGTTGACTGATTACATCGTACATCACAAATCGTAAATCGTACGTACCGTATCACTCCCCTGCATAATCATAAGGCAACATATCTCCTATCTTCTTAAAGCCAAGATAACCGTTTGTCGTAATATCTGTTTGATCAAAATAGTAGCCATTCTGTTCTATAACTATTGATTCGCCGGGAGCAAAAAGGAAAGTAGAGATTTGAAAATCTTTGTTGGCTGTCTGATCAAAATCAAGATATGCCTGCTCCGGTTTTACTTTATTATATATTACTGCAACGGTTGTTTGGTTCGGCTTGAATTCAACCGTATTGGTACTATCGTCTTTTTCATAATTGAGAGCACCGTATAGGTTCTGCAACGGAATGGTTGTTTCCTCTTCATTATTTTTTACGATATACTGGAGTTCAAATCCATTTTCTGTAAGAGTACGATTGAAAAGACTTCTCATAAATTGAAGCATAGATCCTTTGTAAGCCAAAGCCCTGTTTTTAGCCCACATTTCATGTTGCTCAGGAGTTCCTTGTATTTCTTCAAAAAGAGGGTATCCTACAAATAAATTTGCGTTGGTATTATATTCATACGTGAAGGAATCAATCGCAAATTTCAGAACATATCCTAAAGCAAAATTTTCAACTCTGAGTGGTTCTGTTGCCAAAACTTTTAACCTGTTTCTTTTTTTACTAAAGTAAAAATGTAACACTTCAGGATTTTTGATGAGTGTCTGTTTTGCAAATTTCGTTTGGCCCACAAAATTATGTGTAAAGAAAACGCCGTATTTCTCCCAGCCGTTCTTTACTTCATTACTTATCGCAACGGATACTTCTTCGAGTGATTTTTGCTGAGCACTCATTTCAATTATCGCATTGTCATTTTGTGTACCGCTATTGCTTATGCGAATGGATTCGGTTTCATATCCTGTAAAGGTTACAACAAGCAGGTAGCCTCCTGTTGGTAGTTTAATGGTGAAATTACCTTCAGCATCCGTGGCTACTCCAAACGTAGTATTTTGGGCAAATACCGAAGCTCCCGGCAGTGGTGCTTTTGTATTTTTATCAATTACCTGGCCCTTCACCGTATAATAAGTTTGTTGCGAGAGAACTGTTCCGCAAGTAAAAAGGCAAAAAATAAAAACTGCTGTTAAGCCAACAAATATTTTTTTATGATGTATAAAAAATTTAGAAACTGCCGAATAATTAATTTGATTTTTTTTCATAGATAAGATTTCAAAAAGGATAATTATTTAAGATGATATTGTTGTTTTAGTATTTCACATGTGTGCTCAATAGTCTCAGCAATAGATGTGAAATGAAATCCCGGTAATGCATTTAAAATTTTACTATTGTCGAAATGTACAGTGGTCAAAGCGGTTTGCGCTGTCTCTTTAGTAAGTAAAGATTTCTTTCCTGTAAAGGCCGCTTTAAGCGCCTCAAGCCTCCACACGATCTCCGTCATAAAAGGAGTTACTTTTTTATGAGGTGGTTTTTTATTAAAACATTTTGCTATTGAGGTAAACACGTGCCTGTAAGATAAATTTTCGCCGCTTAAAATAAAACGTTCATTTGTTATTTCGCTGTTCATTAACAAGATCATGATTTTCGCCACATCTCTTACATCAACGAATCCACCGCCCCCTTCAGTATACCATTTAAATTCATTCCATGCAGATTTGAAAACGGCCGATGATCCGCTATCCCAGTTATTTCCTCCAAGAATAAGTGACGGGCATACAATTACAGCCTGGAGGCCTTCGCCCGTTCCCCGCCATACTTCCATCTCTCCAAGATATTTTGATTTTCCGTAAATACTATTGCTGGTCTCTTCTGTCCAGTTCATCTTTTCAGTTATAACCTGGCCGTTTCGTATGCGGCCTAATGCCGATACAGAACTCACATGAATCAATTTTTCAACTCCTGCATCAAGGCAGGCATTTACCACATTTGCTGTTCCCTCAATATTTATTTTTAATAGCCGGTATTTTTCTTTTTTTTCAAAAGAAACAATAGCCGCGCAATGATGGACATGAGTAACGCCCTGCATAACTTCATGAAGCCTCGTTATGTCGAGAATGTCACATTGCTCGCATGTTAAATTTGGATGCGTTATCGCAAGAGGTGTTGAATGATAGATTGCTGTAACCTTATAATCTTCATCTAATAACTGCCTGAGTATTTCTCCGCCTACAAGGCCTGCAGCGCCCGTTACCAGGATTTTTTTATTTTTATTATCTGGATTACTTGTCAAAAGATATATGATTTAATGGCAGGAGATTTTCATTGCAAGCTAACAAAACGATTTATCACGTGTTTGTATTTTTATAATCGTAAAAACCTTTACCTGTTTTTTTCCCCAGTTCCCTATTCTTTACTTTTTCTTCCTGTAGTGCGGATGGAATAAAACGTTCTGCCTTGTCAAATGCATTATACATGCTTTGGGAAACAGCAAGATTTATATCCATACCAATAAGGTCCATTAATTTGAATGGCCCCATCTTAAAACCGGACGCTTCTAAAATTTTGTCAACATCTTCAAATGATGCAATTCCTTCTTCAACAATTTTTAAGGACTCGAGATAGTAGTGTCGTGCGATCCGGTTCACAATAAAACCAGGTGAATCTTTGCACATAACCGGGGTCTTGCCCATTTCCTTACAAATGTTGTAAATAGTATTTGCAATTTCATCATCCGTTTGTTCACCCTTTACTACTTCTACCAATTTCATAATATAAGCAGGATTAAAAAAATGCATGCCGACAACTCTTTGCGGGAAAATTATTTCTTTTTGAATAGCAGAAACAGAGAGCGAAGAAGTATTAGTTGCAAATATGGTCTCTTCGTTATTATATTTTGCAAGTTCTTTGAAGAGGGAAATTTTGGCTTCTTCTTTTTCTATGATCGCCTCAATGATTATCTGGCCAAAACAATTTTCGATATCATTGGTAAATTGGATGCGTTTAAATATTTCGGTTTTTTCTTCAGTAGAAATTTTGTCTTTAGTCGATAAAAAATCAAGATTTTTTTGAATGCTTCTTTTTGCATTTTCCAGTACGCCATTGTTTAGGTCAAATAGAATTGTATTGAATCCACTTTGCGCTGAAACCTGGGCAATACCGCTGCCCATGGTTCCTGCTCCGCAAATGCAAATAGTAATTGTCATGGTGAGTTAAGATGGAAAATTCTTTTCAAAAAAGTGTCACACAGCGCTTGTAAACTGTTTCAAAAACCGCAGGTCATTCTCACTAAAAAGTCTCAGGTCTTTGATCTGGTATTTCAACATAGTGATTCTTTCAATGCCCATACCAAAGGCAAATCCTGTGTATTTGTTATTATCTATCCCGCAATTTTCCATCACGTTTGGATGTACCATTCCACACCCTAAAATCTCAACCCAGCCTGTATGCTTACACACATTGCATCCCGTGCCTCCGCAAATCAGGCATGAGATATCCATTTCAGCACTTGGCTCGGTGAAAGGAAAATAGGAGGGTCGGAAACGAATCTTAACAGTTTCGCCAAACATCTCCTGCACGAAAAAATAAAGTGTTTGCTTAAGGTCAGCAAATGATACATCTTCGGCAATATATAATCCTTCTACCTGGTGGAAAAAGCAATGAGCTCTTGCGCTTATAGTTTCATTACGATACACTCGTCCAGGGCAAATAATTCTTATGGGTAATACACCTTTTTCCATTTCCCGTATCTGCACATTGCTTGTATGAGTGCGAAGCATCCAGTCGGGGTTTTGCGAAACATAAAACGTGTCCTGCATATCTCTTGCAGGATGATTCTCCGGTAAGTTAAGCGCCGTGAAATTGTGCCAATCATCTTCAATTTCAGGGCCTTCCGCAACTGCAAAACCTAGTCGCTGGAAAATTGAAATAATCCTGTTTCTTACAATACTTATGGGATGCCTGCTCCCTACCGGCAAGGTGTCGCCCGGCAAAGTAAGATCAAGCGAGCTCTCATGAGCCGGTTGTTGGCCGTTGGTTGCCTTTTTTAATTCGTCGTACCTGTTTTCTGCAAACAGTTTAAGGTCATTTAAAAACTGTCCCATTTCACGTTTGCTTTCCGCCGGTACGTTTTTCATTTCCGGCATTAAGGATTTTATCAATCCTTTGGTGCCAAGAAATTTTATGCGAAAGGCTTCCGCCTGGTCGTTATCGGTTGTAGAAAAATTCTCAATTTCTTTTCTTGAATTCTCAATTATCTGCTTCAAGTTATCCATCCTGCAAAAATAAGCCACAGGACTTATTTAAATCTGATAAAAGATAACGGGGAATTTTTCAAATTTTAATTATGATTTTAATCTTTTAGGTTTGCTCAAAAAAATTAATGAACGATTTGCATGAATACCTGGTACCTGTAAATACTGCCGTGCTGAATGATGACAAAGGATATAATGATAAGCAGTTTGCCAGTTTTATTAAAATTTATGAAGGGCAAATCCCGGAAATAAGCAAAGCTGAATTGGTGATTGTGGGAATAAATGAATTTCGGGGCGCAGGGATCAACTCCCTTACAAGCCCTGCCGATGCTGTGCGTAAGCAGTTGTACAAATTACATAACTGGCACGAGGATGTTTCCATCGCAGATATTGGAAACATAAAATGCGGCTCCTCTATTTCCGATAGCTATGCCGCTATAAAAATTGTGCTCAAAGAATTGCTGGAATTAAATAAAACAGTAATTATTCTTGGGGGATCTCATGATAATACGCTGGGACAATATTTTGCCTATAAAGACCTAAACCGGATTATCGAGGCCACAGTAATTGATGCTACAATTGATCTTATGAGTGAATCGCAGGTAAGAAGTGAAAACTTTTTACTGGAAATGCTCACAAGTGAACCCAACGTTATCAGGCATTATAACCATATAGGGTTTCAAAGTTATTTTGTTCATCCATATATGCTTGAAACAATGGATAAACTTCGTTTCGATTGTTACAGGGTGGGCACTGCAAAAGAACGCCTTGAAGAAATGGAGCCGGTAATGAGAAATTCGCACATGCTAAGTTTCGACATTGCTGCTATTAAGCATAGTGATGCACCGGCAAGCAGTTGCAGCCCCAACGGATTTACCGGTGAAGAAGCATGTAATCTTCTACGCTATGCGGGCTTAAGCCCCGTGCTTTCTTCAGTGGGGATCTATGGCTACAATCCCGAACAAGATGAGAGAAATCTAACTGCTATTCAAATTGCACAAATGCTTTGGTATTTTATTGATGGTAAAAGCAGGAGTAAACAAGAAGCTGATTTGCAGGACAAAAATAATTTCAACGAGTACCATACTGCTTTTGCAGAAATAGACACCGTTTTTCTTCAGAGTAAAAAAACCGGGAGATGGTGGATGCAACTGCCCAATAAAAAGCTAATCGCCTGCAGCTATAATGATTATTTATTCGCCAGCAATAATGAAATTCCTGAACGATGGCTAAGAGCACAGGAAAGGGAGATATGAATAGTATGTTTGATGTGCTATGCTTGATGTACGATGCAGATGCACGTTTTACATTGCGGCTCGTATCTTGAATACGCCTGACATTATTGTTGCAATCATGAGTAGTAATAAAAAAAACTTAGGCTGATAAAGCAGATATCGTAAATCAAACATCGTACTTCGTAAATCGACAGATCATCTTCCAAACATTTTTTCCAACTCGCCTTTTTTAAATTCCAGGAAAACCGGTTTTCCGGTGGGGGTGGTGTTAGAAATTTCGCAATTGAATAAATCCTCCACCAGGTTTTTGACTTCATCACGCGAAAGAAGAGTTCCGGCTTTTACGGATTGTTGCCAGGCCATGGATCGTAGTAATTTTTCTCTTTTATTAAATGTTACGTCCATACTGAAATGCTTGTACTGTTCCAGCATGTTTTCAAGAGCTGCTTTTTCGTTGCCGTCGGTTACATCCGCGGGTGAGCCTTGTATTACAAACGTATTATTACCAAATGGTTCAACCTGGTAACCCAACAAATAAAGATCGGGTAAAAGCTCTTTAAGCAAGACAGAATCCGCAGGCGCAAGTTCAAGGGTCACAGGAAAAAGGCTTCTTTGTATCGAAAGTGGTTTGCCTTTCATTGCATTCGTAAATCGCTCATATAAAACACGCTCATGTGCATTTTGCTGGTGAATGGCTATAAACCCATTTTCATTTTCAACAATGATGAAAGTTTTATGCATCTGTACAAAATCTTCTGAAGAAGGTTTTTTACTTTTTTTTATTTGATGAATATCTTTCAAAAAGGAAGGGAAATTATTTTCTTCTTTTATTTCTTTCACTCCGTTCAGATCTGGAAATGAACCTGCATTCTCTTTTGTCTTTTCATCAAATGAGGGTGCATCCCATTGCTCAAGATCACTTTTACTATTAATAAAATGTGCCTGGTTTTTTTGAGTAAAAGTTTTATATAATGATGAGCCGGTTGCGGTAAATTGTTTATCCTGTGTGAATGGTTTACTTACGGCATCAGTATGTTGAATGGTGTTATCCAATTCAAAATCTAATGTAGGTGTAACACTATATTGCGCAAGCGCATGCTTCACTGCAGACTGAACAAACGCATAAATAATCTTCTCGTCTTCAAACTTGATTTCCTGCTTTGTCGGGTGTACATTAATATCCAGCCTTGAAGGATCAATATCTATAAACAAGGTGTACATGGGGAAACTATCCTTCGCAATCATATCGCTAAATGCATTCATAACAGCATGATTGAGATAAGCGCTTTTGATGAAACGATTGTTTACAAAAAAATACTGATCACCCCTTGTTTTTTTTGCTGTATCAGGTTTACCTACAAAACCATAGATGGTTAGATAATCTGTTTCTTCCTTTACACTTACAAGTTTTGAATTATAACTGTTCCCCAGTATCTGCAATATCCTTTGTTTTAATGAGCCCTTTTCCAAATGAAAGATTTCCTGCCCATTCGAAGAGAGCGAAAAAAATATTCCGGGAAATGCCAAAGCAACCCTAATAAATTCATCAACAATATGCCGTAGTTCGGAAGCATTGCTTTTTAAAAAATTTCTTCGGGCAGGCACATTAAAGAACAAATTTTTCATGGCGATGTTTGTTCCTTCATTTGTTGCAACAGGTTCCTGTGATACTACTAAACTATTTTCTATTTCGATACTCGTGCCTATCGATTCTCCGGTTTGTTTTGTTTTTAACTCCACTTGCGCCACACCCGCAATGCTTGCCAATGCCTCGCCGCGAAATCCCATTGTTTTGATATGAAAGAGGTCATCAATGCTTTTTATCTTTGAGGTTGCATGACGCTCAAATGCCATCCTGGCATCTGTTTCACTCATTCCCTTTCCATTGTCTATTACCTGTATCAATGCTTTACCGGCATCATTTACAAAAAGCTGTATCTCAGTCGCGCCGGCATCCACAGCATTTTCCAGTAATTCTTTTACCGCGCTGGCTGGTCGTTGAATCACCTCTCCGGCTGCAATCTGGTTCGCAATATTTTCCGGTAATAATGTAATGATATCAACCACTATTCTTTCCTTTTTTTAATAATGGTAAAATTAACGATTATCTGTGGCTAAGAAACTTCGACCCACAGGAAAGAATGTACTCTTTATTAAGGCTTACAGTGTATAAATAAATATTTCTAAGGTTTAAAAAATTGATAGTGAAGCTTAAAAAACTAAAATGGGAGTATTGGTCCGATCGCAGAAAAAACATAATGTTTAACTTGTGAAACTTTTAATTTCAAACTTTATAGATGAACAGAGGTTTATTAACGGTTTTATTTCTTGTTTCTACCCACCTTGTTTCTTTCTCTCAAGCTCAAAATACTCCTGCTGCAGAACATTGGGCCGATAGTGTTTTCAATACTTTAAGTGATAATGAAAGAATCACGCAACTTATGGTATTGCGTGAAAGCGAGATTACAAAGGATGGCGTGTTCATTTACGACTCAGCGATAACAGCGGCAATAAAAAATTATAATATTGGCGGAATCGTTCTCTTCCAGGGCAGCCCTGTGAAGCAGGCCAATTTTATAAATTCATTCCAGGCTATTGCGAAAACACCCCTGATGGTTTGCATAGATGCAGAATGGGGATTGGGCATGCGGCAGGATAGTGTAATACCGCTCAATCACCAGATGATGCTTGGGGCTGTGCAGGATGCTTCTATCATTTCTGCTTATGGAAAATTGGTAGGAGAACAATGTAAACGGGAAGGAATCCATGTAAATTTTGCCCCGGTAGTTGATATCAATAACAATCCTGATAACCCTGTAATAAATGACCGCTCTTTTGGAGAAGATAAATATAAAGTTGCCCGATATGGAGTAGCCTACATGAAAGGAATGCAGGACGAAGGTGTATTAGCCTGCGCCAAACATTTTCCCGGCCATGGCGATGTTTCAGTAGATTCTCATAAAGATCTTCCGGTGATCAACAAAAGTATGGCGCAATTAGATTCCCTGGAGTTGTATCCATTTGAGCAAATGTTCTCAGCGGGCGTGGGAAGTGTAATGATTGCCCATTTGTATATACCGGCAATTGACAGCACAGCAAATACCGCTACTTCTTTATCAAAGAAAAATGTGACGGGTTTGCTGCGCAATCAACTGCATTATGACGGTTTAACTTTTACTGATGCCTTAGGAATGCAGGGTGTTGCCAAATTTTTTCCCGGCGGGGAAATAGCTGCGCAATCTCTTATTGCCGGCAATGATATGCTTTGCCTTCCGGCTGATGTGCCCACATCAATTGCGAAGATTCGCGAAGCAATAGATTCTAATAAATTAAGCTGGAATGATATTTATGCAAAATGCAAAAAAGTGCTTTTGTATAAATATATGTACGGAGTGGCGAATGCAAAGCCTGTGAAAATCTATAACCTCACCAGCGATTTGAATAGCGGTGTCAACAGGATGAAAAAGTTAGTTGCAGAAAATGCAATCACTGTTTTGAGTAAAAATGACGAACAATTTTTTCCGCTTGTAAAACCTGCCAAAGAAAAGCAAATTGCTTATTTGGGTATCGGCATTGACAGCGCTAATGCTTTTGCTCAAAGAATGATTGATGACTATAATGCCGATGCTTTTTATTTCAATTACAAGACGGATTCAGGAAGAGTTTTGTCAACAGTTGAATTAATTAAAAAGCGTTACAAGTCAGTGATAATAGGCATTCATAATTACGCACGCTATCCTGCAAATAATTTTGGGATCAGTGATTATGCATTTGATCTTATAAACCAGGTAAGAGAAAACAATAAGTCCATCATCTTCGATTTTGGTAATCCTTATTTGCTCAAAAATTTTTGTAATGCTGCAAATCTTGTAGCGTGTTACGAAGATGATTCCATTACACAACGAACCGCTGTTGATCTTTTAGAAGGAAAGGTAAAAGCCAAAGGAAAGTTACCTGTCACAGTTTGTGATACTTATAAATATGGCAGCGGTATAGTAAGTAACCATTTATTGCTGGTTACTGATCCTGCTAATGTTGGGCTCGATGCAAACAAGCTTAATATTATTGATAGTATTGCAACAGATGGCATCGCTGCGGGAGCCTTTCCCGGCTGTGTTGTATTGGCTGCAAAAGATGGCAAGATCGCATTCGAAAAAGCTTATGGAACTTACAATTATAACGACCCCGATCCAATGACTCTTGAGTCTATATTCGATATGGCTTCTGTTACAAAAATATGTGCTACACTTATTTCTGTGATGCATTTGTATGATGAAGGAAAAATTAAATTAAATAAAACACTCGGCGATTATCTGCCATGGGTAAAGGGCACAAATAAAGCAAAGCTTCAAATAAGAGATGTCCTTTTGCACCAGGCGGGGCTTATTGCATTTATACCATTTTATAAAGAGACAATTGACAGCAGTACAAAGCAGCCGATGGTGTCACTATATTCTTCTTCTGAAAATGATTCGTTCAGTATAAGAGTTGCTCAAAATTTATATCTCCGCAATGCTTGGGAAGACACGATTTATAAAAGGATTCTTACCAGCAAGCTTGGTCCTAAAAATAAATACGTATATAGTGATAACGATTTTATTTTCCTTGGAAAAATAGTCCAGGCAATTTCAGGGCTCACTTTGGATAAGTATGTTGACAAGAACTTTTATAAGCCCATGGGTCTTACATCAACCGGTTTCAAACCACGTGAAAGATTTGATACCAGCAAAATTGTGCCTACTGAAAATGATATGGAGTTCAGAATGCAACATCTTCATGGTGATGTACATGATCCGGGAGCAGCAATGTTTAGCGGAGTGGCGGGGCATGCAGGTTTGTTCAGTGATGTGGAAGGAATTGCTTCCATATTCCAGATGTTGCTGAATGGCGGTACATTTAATGGTAAGCGTTATATAAATGAAAAGACGATCAAGCTATTCACTGCATACAATAGTTCTGTAAGCCGTCGCGGGCTTGGATTTGATAAACCTGAAAAGGATAATGCTTCGCGAAAAGAACCTTACCCTTCTGAGCTGGCATCGCCGCTTACTTTCGGACATACAGGCTATACAGGAACCTGTGTATGGGCAGACCCTAAAACAAATATTGTATATGTTTTTTTAAGCAACCGCGTAAATCCTGACGGGGGAACAAATTTAAAATTGCTCCACATGAACATAAGAGGAAAAATACAGGATTCGATTTATAATGCTTTTATACAGTAACAGAATGTTTTAATTTTGTTACACGATTTTATACAAATACATAAAACATTTTTAACAATGGAATATCCTTTTCAAATAACATCGGCAGATCAATACAAAGAAGACTATAAAAAAAGTGTAGAAGAGCCTGAAAAATTCTGGGGCGATGTTGCCGATAATTTTTCATGGAGAAAAAAATGGGATACCGTTCTTGAATGGAATTTTAAAGAACCAAAAGTTGAATGGTTCAAAGGAGGCAAGTTGAACATCACTGAAAATTGTATTGACCGTCATCTTGAAACGATGGGTGAAAAACCGGCTATCATTTGGGAACCTAATAATCCGGAGGAAAGAACGAGGGTGGTAACTTATACAAGATTACATAAAAGAGTTTGCCAGTTTGCCCAGGTGCTTTTAAACAACGGCGTGAAGAAAGGCGACCGTGTTTGCATCTATATGGGAATGGTTCCTGAACTGGCGTATGCAGTGTTGGGTTGTGCCAGGATCGGTGCTATTCATAGCGTTATTTTCGGTGGTTTTTCTGCACAAAGTATTGCCGATCGTTTGGAAGATGCGAAAGCGGAATTTATTGTAACCTGCGATGGTGCTTATCGCGGAGGGAAAGACATTCCATTAAAAAGTATTATTGATGATGCGCTTATTGGAAATAAAACGGTGAAAAGAGTAATTGTTTATACACGTACAAGAACACCCGTGTCAATGATCAAAGGCCGCGATGTGTGGTGGGAAGATGAAATGGACCATGCGTTATCGCAGATAGAAAAGAATAATATCGTAACAATGACTGCTGTAGAAATGGATGCAGAAGACCCACTGTTTATTTTATATACTTCCGGATCCACAGGTAAACCAAAAGGTGTGGTGCATACCATTGCCGGCTATATGCTGTGGACCACATACACTTTTGTAAATGTGTTTCAATACCAGCCAGGCGATGTGCATTTTTGTACAGCAGACATTGGCTGGATCACTGGCCACAGCTATATTGTGTATGGCCCCCTTGCTGCAGGCGCTACAAGCGTAATGTTTGAAGGCATCCCTACCTGGCCCGATGCAGGACGTTTTTGGGATATCGTTGATAAACACAAAGTGAATATTTTATACACGGCACCTACTGCTATTCGCAGTTTGATGAGCTATGGCATGGATCCATTGAAAGGAAAAGACATGTCATCATTAAAAGTATTGGGGACGGTGGGGGAACCGATAAATGAAGAAGCATGGCATTGGTATGATGAACATATTGGAAAAAAGAAGTGCCCGATCGTTGATACCTGGTGGCAAACAGAAACCTCCGGCATTTTGATTTCAAATATTGCCGGGTTAACACCGGCAAAACCAAGCTGGGCAACACTGCCAATGCCCGGCGTACAACCGGTACTAGTAGATGATCGTGGTAAGGAAATAACCGAACCCGATGAGCATGGTTTGCTTAAAGGTAATTTGTGTATTAAAGCGCCATGGCCCGGTATATTGCGGACTACATGGGGTGATCATGAACGATGCCGCACTAATTATTTCGCCACTTATGAAAATTTATATTTCACCGGTGATGGCGCTTTAAAAGATAAAGATGGAAACTACAGGATCACCGGACGTGTGGACGATGTGCTGAATGTAAGCGGACATCGCATTGGAACGGCGGAAGTAGAGAATGCAATTAACATGCATACAAATGTGATAGAAAGTGCTGTGGTTGGCTATCCGCATAATATCAAGGGACAGGGTATTTATGCTTTTGTAATCACCGAAAAACATACACACGAAGAAGAGCGTGCAAAGAATGATATTCTTGAAACCGTTTCGCGAATTATAGGCCCAATTGCCAAGCCCGACAAAATTCAATTTGTAACCGGCCTTCCAAAAACAAGAAGCGGAAAAATTATGCGGCGCATACTTCGCAAAATTGCTGAAGGAGAAACGGAAAATTTAGGTGACACAACAACATTGCTTGACCCGGGGATTGTGGAGGAGATAAAGCAGAATAAGGTGTGAATTTTTTTTAGACGATTTACACCGATGCAGGAAAACTATTCAAATAATTTAAGGTATGGTTCAAAACTAAATGAGCGGTATCTATTTGAAAAAGTAACTATTTGAACCATGTATTTTTCTCAAAGAAATTTATCAAAACATTTAAGGCTTCAGCAACTCACTATCCTATCCGAGAAAAATAAAAGAATAATTTTTTGCGTCACTTATTTTCAACCTGTAATTATTTGTATATGAAAAAAATGACCACAGTTTTATTATTTACTTTCCTTTACTTTTTTACCAACGCCCAACAACATTATGAACCCAACTGGCAATCACTTGATCAAAGAAAAATACCTGCCTGGTTTCACCATGATAAGTTTGGGATTTTTATTCATTGGGGTATTTATTCAGTACCGTCTTATGCCCCGGTAATTCCTAACAGTGGCTACAGTTATGCCGAATGGTATTGGTATCGGTTGAAAGAAAAACAAAAGGATTTCATCGCATTCCATGATAAAAATTATGGAAGTAATTTTTCTTATGCCCGTTTTGAGCCTATGTTTAAAGCTGAAATGTTTGATCCTGCACAATGGGCGGATGTATTTAAAAGATCCGGGGCAAAATATATCGTGCTTACTTCAAAGCATCACGAAGGCTATTGCCTTTGGAATAGTGCAGAGGCAAACCGTGACTGGGGCGGCCCCTGGAATGCTGTAACCGGAACGCCTAATCGCGATTTACTCGGCGATCTTACTAATGCAGTTCGTGCACAAGGGTTAAAGATGGGATATTATTATTCTTTGTACGAATGGTTTAATCCCTTATGGCAAACGGATAAAAAACGGTTTGTTACAGACCACATGTTTCCGCAATTCAAAGACCTGGTGACAAAATATAAACCTTCCATCATTTTCTCTGACGGGGAATGGGAATTATCTGACACTGCATGGCGCAGCCCTGAATTGCTTGCATGGCTTTTTAATGAATCACCTGTTGCTAAAGATGTGGTGGTGGACGATCGCTGGGGCAATAATACCCGAGGCAAACATACCGCCACTTACACCACCTCAGAGTATGGTAGTGGTATGGATGCTAATGTGGTATGGGAAGAAAGCCAGGGCATTGGCCATTCTTACGGATATAACCGCAATGAAAAACTGGATGATTATAAAACCAGTCACGATCTTATTTTAATGCTTTGTGACATTGTTTCAAGAGGTGGAAATTTATTGCTGGATATCGGGCCTGCTGCAGATGGAAGAATCCCTGTGATCATGCAGCAACGCCTTATTGACATGGGAGATTGGCTGAAGATAAATGGAGAGGCAATCTATGGCACAGAGGCGTGGAAAAATCCTGCACAATGGAGCGATGGCATACGTATTTCTAAAAGTGATAAAAGTTTTATGGCCGATTATAGTGCTGCAAAAATGGTAACTCCGCGAAAAGATACGGCGCATATTGAGTGCTTCTTTACGCAAAAAAATAGAGATATTTATTGTATTGTTCCTTCTTACCGCTCAAGCCTTTTATTAAAAAATATCACAGCGGCTGCCGGTTCTAAAGCAACTATATTAGGAACGGATAAATCCTTGCCATGGAAGCAGCAGGGTAAAAATGCGGTTATTGATTTATCTCGTGTAGAGCCTAATGATATTTCGTTATCCGGAATATTTGTAATTAAAGTAAGTAATGCACTGAAATAAATAAATTATTGAGACGAATTGATCATCATATCCGGTGAAAGGACGCTTACCTGTTAAAGTATGTTTGGGACTTTTGCAAAGCGATTCCTTTGGAAGCACCATATAGCCAATATGCATGCAGGCGCACAAAAATGTAAACCTGCTTTTCTTAAGGTTTACTTTTGACGTCTCAAAAAATCATTAGATATCGCCTTTAAGCCATATTGATTATGCATCCAAAAAACCTTTCGATAAACGATTTCAACTACATACTTCCAGAAGAAAAAATTGCTGCTTATCCTTTAGAAAAAAGAGATGAGGCGAAGCTGCTCATCTATACAATTGAAAAAATAAGCGAGGATGTTTATAAAAACATCGCTGACTATTTACCTAAAAAATCTTTTCTCATTTTTAACGATACCAAAGTAATAAAAGCAAGGTTACTTTTTCAAAAACCTTCCGGCGCGGTGATTGAAATTTTTTGCCTGGAACCTTATGAAGCAATAAATGACTATGCGGTTGTTCTTCATAAAAAAGAAAAGATAAAATGGAAGTGCATGATTGGCGGAGCCAGTAAATGGAAGGAAAATTTTCTTGAAAAAAATATTGTTATTGATGGTAAAGAAATAAAATTGCAAGCATCACTTACAAAAAAATTAAGTGATGCTTATGTGGTAGAACTAAGCTGGAACCCCGGCGAATATTCATTCGCAGAAATATTGGAACATGCCGGCGACACACCGTTGCCTCCATATATAAAAAGAAAATCAGAAGAAAGTGATGCAACAAGGTATCAAACGATTTATTCAAAATTCGAAGGATCGGTAGCAGCGCCAACTGCCGGTTTGCATTTCACGCCCGGCATATTTTCTTCCTTAAAAGGAAAAAATATTGAAACAGGATTCGTTACGCTTCATGTAGGTGCAGGAACTTTTAAGCCGGTAAAATCCGTAACGATGGAAGATCACACAATGCATGCCGAATGGATTGATGTATCAGTTCATTTTATTCAACTGCTGCTAAATAATATCGAAAGCGAAATTATTTGTATAGGAACTACTTCCGTAAGAACTCTTGAAAGCCTTTATTGGATGGGCCTGAAGACTTTGCTCAATCCTGGAATAGCAATGGATGACCTTCGCATTACACAATGGGAGGTTTACGAAGACTTGCTTGCAAAGAATATTTACACTGCCAAAAAATCACTTATTTCTTTGTTACAATTTTTGAAAAATCAAAACACAAACAGGCTGTTTATACAAACACAAATAATAATTGCGCCGGGTTATCTTTTCAAGCTTACGAAGGGAATTGTCACTAATTTTCATCAGCCAAAATCTACTTTGTTATTATTGATTGCAGCTATGGTAGGAAAAGATTGGAAAAGGATTTATGATTACGCATTAAACAATGACTTCAGGTTTCTAAGCTATGGAGATGGGTGCTTGATTCTTAAATCTTGAACTATAATACTTTTTGCCGCAATAAAAACAGTCGATTTTTTCATAGCTTGTATAATATTCTTTTTTTTTGCTAAACCATACTTATGAAATTTCGGTTCACAAGCACCGCCTCTTTATTTGGGCTTTTATTCATTTCACTAAGCAGTAGGGGGCAATCTTCCATAACGCTTTCTTCAGGAGTAAGCATCGATCTTAATAATAAGAAACCGTTTTATCATATTCCGATTTCGTTACAATGGAAGCCATTCCCAAACCCAGGAAACCCTTTTACTGTTGGAGTTGAATATGGTGTTCCCTTTGGAAAAATGAGTACTGCTAAGGCTTATACAGCGAATCCATCACTTCCGCAGCAGGTTATTTTACAGGAGAATATTCGATCCTTTATTTTTACGGTGAATGCCGGAGTAAGAATTTTTTTATTTTCAGTTGACGAAAAAAATAAACTTTATCTCAATATCTCATTAGGTATTTGTAGTCAAAATTTTAAGGTTGACTATGTAAATTTTGACAAAACTAATTATGAAGTACTTAACCCGGATGTGAAAGCCAATTGGGGTGGATTTGTGCTGTCTTTTGCAGCAGTATATAATTTTCATACTGCAAACAGGGACCTGCAATTGAGGCTGCATTTACAAACTTCCTTATTGGCGGATTTAGGGCGATACCCACTTTCTTATAAATCGGTTGCCCCGCTTCAATTAACTTTTGGATATAATTTCTATTACAATAAAAACAAATGAAGAATAACCAACACTTACTGACGTGCTGCTTGCTGATGTGTTGCCTAACAGGTTGTGCAAAAAGAAATTTTTTCCCGGATACGGATGACCCGGGGCTGAGCAGGTTTACTGCCTATGGATATAATATTGCCACGGCCTATATAAACGGTGACGCTTTTATTAATCCCTTCCGGGGGAGTGTTCGGGGAAATGCATTACCAACCCTTAGTAAGATTTCGACTTCTGGAACCAATGATACTTTAAGTCTCTCGTGGCAAATTGTTCTCAATAATGACCCGAGTTTACCTTACAATGGAGCTTACCAGGATATTTCTTTAATAATACCTGTTCCCAGGTCTTTTAACCAAGATGATTTTCTGCAATGGAATGCGAAAAAATTTGCGGCCAATTCAACCGGCATCAACCTCAACTCTTTTAATAGCAGCACCGGTTTTTTTTCCGGCACTTCAAATATTTATTTTGTGCAAATAAGCAGAGATAATTCTAACGCAGCTTCACTTACGTATCAAATATCAGGATTGTTTGATGGAAACATTGGAGACAGTATTCTTATCACCAAAGGAAGATTTGATTTTAAAATCCCCGCAAGCAGTCTTAATTTCTAGTAAAACAGAAGTAATTGTTTTATTCAACAATAGTAACCGGAGTACCAACCGGAATGTAACTATAGAGATCTTTTGCTTCAGTATATTTTAAAGAGATACAGCCATCAGTCCAGTTTTGATAATAGTCCACAGTCCACTCTTCCTGGGGGCGTGTTGCATGAATGGCAATACCATTACCTATCCGGGCATTTTTAGGAATGAGCCCCTCGGCTTTTCTTTCATTAAATTTCGAGACGCTTTCTGGAGTGGGAAAGTCTAATAATAGCTCAAATCCCCACTTTGGATGTATTTTTTTAAGCAACACTTTAAACTTGCCATCCGGTGTTCTTCTGTCACCTTCCATAAATTTATCGCGAAGATCATTACTGCCAAACACACAGGGATATGTAGCATACCAGCCTTCATCATCATATACCTTTAGCTCGTAATCCTTTTTACTAATGATGATATAATAAGGATTGTCAGCCTTTTTTTTGTCAAAAGTATGTGTCGGATTGTACCGGGCAGATAAGTGTGCATTCCTTGTATTTCCTGGTATGAAAGAAATAAATATTCCCGAAAACAGGAATATGAAAAGTATAAGGGTATTACGGTTATTCATTTTACGGAAGCTTGATGCAATTTAAAATAAACGTTTTGCAGCGCAAATTATTTCCGCCAATTATGGATCATTTAACTTTTTTTTCAACAAAATGCCCACTCGTACTACTCCCACTCAGCTTCGGCTTTTACTCTTTGTTTGTCCACTCTCTTGCTGATGAAAATACTTATTTCGTAAAGAAGAATTAATGGTACAGCAACGATGGTTTGGCTGGTCCAGTCAGGCGAAGGAGTGATAACAGCCGCAACTATTAGAATTACTACATAAGCGTATTTGCGATAGGTCTTCAAAAATACAGGAGTAATTATACCAAGCTTGGAAAGTACAAAAGCAAGCACGGGAAGTTCAAAAGCAATTCCACATCCTAATATGAGGGACGTAAGTGTGTCAATGTAGTCATCAAGTGTGGGTAAATATTTATATACACCAGTAGTCCCCAATTGAAAATTTGCAAGAAAATTGAAAGTAAAAGGGGCAAGCAGGTAATATCCGAAAGCAGCACCCGTGAAAAAACACAATGAGACCCACCAGATACTTCCCTTAGCATAAGAAACCTCTTTGGAAGTGAGTGCAGGCTTTACAAAACGCCAAACCTCCCAGAACAAATAGGGGAAGGCAACAATAAGAGCCCCCATAAATGAAATAGAAATCGCTGACATAAATGGCCCGCTCACTGTACTTCCCAGCAATTGAATGTCTATAGGCGGCATACATAAGGCATCGCCCAGGTGTAAATTATGACTCAAATTGCAGAGCCCGGAATAGGTTACAAAATCCTTACGTGCAGGGGCAAAAATTACATGATCAAATATCCAGTCAACATAGATAAAAATGAATATGGCTACAACAACGAGAACGGCTGCGGATCTTACAATATGCCAGCGCAGAACCTCCAGGTGGTCTATAAAACTCATTTCGGTTTCAGCCGTTTCCTGGCCCCTGATCTTTTTAAAAAATGCTTTTCTTTCTGAAGTCTTACTGCTCAAGAGTTCTGTTTTCAATTATGAATTTGCAAATATAGGCAGGATTGAGGTATAAGGCATCAGGTATCCGTTCCTAAACCTGAGTTGTAACATACGCTATTTTAATAAATATCGTTTCTTCTCTTTTTAAGATGAACTAGGTTCCGGTGTTTTAATGCATTGCTTCTGCCATGTCAACTTTCTTTTTCCTGTCGCTGCCTTTTACCAATAATACAAATGGCACACAAATTAAAAATAATACACCGAGGTAAAGAAAAACATCCATATAAGATAACACGGAGGCCTGTTTAAAAACAGAATAATCCAATGCCTTGTATGCACTTTGTAAAGCAATATCGGGCGTCATTCCTTTGCTCATAAAACTATGCTGCATTCCTGCGATCCTTTGCTGTACCAACGGATCGTCTGCATCCAACTTGCTTACAAGATCTACCCTGTGCACCATGTTTTGGGTTGAAAGAAAAGTAGTAATAATGGCTATGCCGAATGAGCCACCAAGTTGCCGCATCATGCCCGTGAAAGCTGCGCCCTGTCCTATTTCCTTGCCATGTAATGAAGAGAGCGCCAACGTAGTAATGGGTATAAATAAAAGCCCAAGTCCTGCTCCCCTTACGATCAACAGCCACCAAAAATTATCTGCACCAGTATCCGGTGTAAGTATTTTATAACCCCAGAAACTATAAATAAAAAAAGTAATGAGGCCTCCGGCTACCAGGAATTGTTGCTTTACGCCTTTTTGCAAAAGCCTTCCTATTATAGGCATCATAAACGCCGTAGCGATACCCGAAGGAATCAACAACATACCCGCCTGCTGGGCCGTCCAGCCAAGCGTTGATTGCGTGTATAGTGGAATGATAAATGTAGAACCGTACAAACCAAATCCTAAAAGAAATGACATGATGGTTCCCACTCGCAGGTTCCCGTTTTTTAGTACCCTGAGTTCTACTATCGGCGTGTCATAAGTAAGTTCTCTCCATATAAAAAAGAATATGCCAAGCACTGCTACTACAGCCATTATAATTATTGTGGTGCTGTTAAACCAGTCATCTTCATGACCTTTTTCCAGAACGAATTGAAGCGAGCCCACCGCTATTGCAAGCAAAGCAATACCAATAAAATCAATATGCTTAGTCAAGGTTTTTTCAGAAAATTTGGGGCTTTTTATAAACTGCAAGGTGAGCAGTGTAGCCGCAATTCCGATAGGAATGTTGATATAAAAAATATAAGGCCAGCTATAATGATCAATGATGTAACCACCAAGCGGTGGCCCAAGTGTCGGCCCGATTATTACGCCTAATCCGTAAATAGCCTGTGCCATTCCCCGCTTTTCAATAGGGTAGCTTTCAGTGATGATCGTTTGTGAAGTTACCAGCAATGCACCTCCGCCAAGCCCCTGGCAAAAACGAAAGATCACCAGCTCCCAAATGCCTGTTGCGTTTCCGCATAAAAAAGAAAACACGGTAAAGATCATGATGGAAGCAGCAAAATAATTACGTCGGCCAAATTGTTGCGAAAGCCAGCTCGTCATTGGAACAATGATTACGTTACCAATTGCATAAGCCGTAATAACCCAGGCAATTTCAGTGAGTGTTGCGCCAAGATTACCACGCATATCATTGATCGCCACATTTACAATGGTGGTATCTACAATTTCAAGTAATGCGCATAAGATAGCCGTGACGGTTATTATCACTCTTCTTGATCCATATTCCACTAAAGAATTTGCCTGTTGCATAAAAATTTATTCTTTAAAACAGTGTTTTTTACTGGGTCTGTTTTTCAGTGATTCAACTAATACTTTGCCTTGATAATAGTGTTGTGTGTTTTGGTCAAGTCACGTCCCCTTCTCCTTTAGGAGAAGGGGGTTGGGGGATGAGGTAGTGAGGTCTTAATTAAGATGTACATCTACATTTACATTCATACCCGGTCTAAGCCTGTTCAATAACGAATCCTGGTGATTTACAAATTCAATTTTTACCGGCACACGCTGTACAACTTTTACAAAGTTTCCACTTGCATTGTCAGGAGGAAGTAAGGCAAATGCAGCACCTGTAGCGGGAGAGAATGAAGTAAGTGTGGCTTCAAAATCATGTTTAGGAAAAGCATCTGCATGAACAGTTACTTTTTGTCCAACGCTCATCTTCTTTAATTGCGTTTCTTTAAAATTGGCAACAACCCAAAGATCACTATTATGAACAATGCGAAAGGTAGATTGACCGGCCTGCAACAATTGTCCTTCCTGCAAATTCACTCTTGAAACTTTTCCGGCTTCAGGAGCGGTTATCACAGTATATGATAAATTGAGCTTTGCGTTTTCTACATCCACTTCACGTTGCTTCACCATTGCTTCAGCTACATCAATAGATTGCGCGGTGGCATTGCTTTGAGAAGACACGACTCCAGTTTGTGTTGAAACCTGTTTTCTTTGTTGCTGTAATATTTGCAATTGCCTTTCCGCTAAATCTTTTGCTGCCTGCGCCTGTTCAAATTGTTGTTGGGTGATAGAATGATCTTTTATCAGGTTGGCGTACCTGTCATAATCCTGTGAAGTTCTTGTAACATTTACTTGTGCCGCTGCAATTTGTGCATCCACTGTACCCACGCCAGCCCTTGAACTTGCAATCCCTGATCGGGCCGCATTTGTATTGGCACGTGCAGCGCTAACATTACTTTTTGCGGTAGCTAAGGCAGCTTCTGCCTGCTCTACATTTAATTTGAGGTCACGATCGTCAAGCACGAGCAGCGTATCTCCTTTCTGTACAAGCTGGTTGTCTTTCACCCGCACTTCTCTCACATAGCCTGAAACCCTTGGTATTAAAGGGCTTATGTCTGCTTCTATCTGCGCATCATCCGTGTCTTCATTGTGCTGTGCGTATGTATATTTTGAAATACCAAACCATCCTCCGGCTATTACCATCACAACTAAAATGATGATAAAAACCTTACTGCGTTTTTTTGGTTCAGCAGGTGGGTTGCCATTAGTTTCTTCAACTACTTTTGAACCCGGGGGAACGATTACTTCTTTGTCTTTTGATTCCATAAAATTGATTTATTCGCTTTAATTATTTTGTTGTGCCGATAGTAAACCTGATGCTGCCAATAGCCTGTTATAGGCCAGCACAACATCTGCCTTCGCCACTGCAAGATTTATTTTTGATTGTAATAATGAAACATTTGCATCCAGCAAATCGGTGGTATTTACCAGGCTCACATCATATTTATTTTTTGTGATACGATAGTTTTCTGTTGACTGCGCCACTGCTTTTTGATATACATCTATTTTCTTTTGGCTTAGCAAAAAATTTTCATAATCCTGGTTGATCTTCAACCGTACTGCATCATCAAGTTGAGCTTTGTTGGCAATAATTTCTTTCACTCTTGCCTGTGCCTGGTCCACTTTTGCTTTTGTTTTCCAAAGAGAACCCAGGTTGTATTTCAAGCCAACACCTACCGTTACTGCATTGTAGATACTTAACACATGCGGAATATCAGCAGCAATGTAGCCACCTGTCAATGCAACCGAAGGATACATCTCCGCCTTCGTTGCCGCAATGCCTGTGGTGGCGGCCTTCTGCCTGAACTTAAGTGCAAGCACATCTTTCCTGTTTTGCATAGCAAGCGTTTCATACTCTGTAAGATTCTTTACACTTAGCGCTTCTTCGAATTTTGATGAATCAGGAATTAAGGTTGTGGTTTCAGGTAAGCCAAGCATCAGGTTCATATTTACATTGGCGATCTTTCGGTTGTTCTCAGCATCCAAAAGTGAAAGCTCTATGTTAGAAGTTTGCAATTGAGATTTTAAAAGATCATTTCGTGCCAGCAATCCATTTTGCTCCAGGCGGGAAAAAACGGAATCCTGGTGAGCAGATTGCTGAAGATTTTCTCTTACCACATTTACGGTAGCGCCTGCTTTGTATAAATTGATGTAAGCATTAATAGTATTTAATATCACAGCCTCTTTATCATTTTCCGCATCAAGCATGGTTGCCTGCTGAAGATATCTAGCAGATTCGATTCCGTAGCGAATTCTTCCTCCCGCATAAATGGGAAGAGAAACACTGGCGATACCGTACATTGCCTGGTTTACTGATGCAGGCGAATTACTTCCTGTACTGTCGGCGCTTCCTCCGAATGCCTTTGTCTTAACGGCAATATTAGGGTTGGTCAACCGTAAATAAGAACCACTTATTGTGAAATCCGGCAACATGTTATCCTGGGCCTCTTTTAAAGCTCCCGCAGCTCTTTCATTTCTTGCACTAGAAGCCTGCAGCTGCTTGCTGTTTTTTATACTAAGGTCGATTGATTCCTGTAAAGTAATCGTTCTTGCTTCCTGTGCGTGTAATAATGGTGGAAACAAAATGCTCATAAAAAAAACCAGCAGTATCACAACTAATTTTATCAACTTCCCTTCAAAACTTATCCAATTCCTGTTCATCTTTTATCAGATTTATTATTTATCAACAAGTGAGAACGCATTAATTGCTTTAAATGTTCGCTCACTCTTTCTTTTAATTTTTTACTTGTAAATGGATTGAAGCCCTTATTCTTATGCAGCAGTTTGCGGCACATAGATTCAGAGATCAACAAATGATTAATGGTCCCTAACATTGTAGCAATAGTCAAATCGGTATCTACTGCTTTAAATTCGCCGGAGTCAATACCGCTTTGAAGAATACCTTTTATTGTAACTACATTCCTGAGAAGTATTTCTGTAATAGCGTCGTGCATTTGTGGACGCTGATGAAGAGAAAGCTCCCGGTGCAACAAATGATGAAACTGCGGGTTAGTAAACATTCTCACCACATAACTATCAATTATTTTATCAACCTTTTCGATCTGCGGTATGGAAGACTTTGCCAGTTCTTCAAATACTACTCTTATACTGGACGATTTATAGTCCACCACATGCTCAAATAATTTTTCTTTTGAACCGAAGTAGTAGCTTATCATGGCCAGGTTTACGTCGGCCGCTTTTGCAATATCCCGTACCGAAGTTCCCTCAAAACCTTTTTCACCGAAGAGTTTCATAGCTGTTGATAATATCGTTTCCCGTGGGTCCATTTTAAAATTGAGGCGCGAAGTTAAACACTTGTTTGAAATTAAACAAACGTTTAATTAATTTTTTTTTCTTTACTGGGATTTAAGCTCCAAGAATCGTAAGATGAATATGCAGGAAGGTGTGAAATAAAATGACATGGAGCAGACAGAATACGCCCCGATATTAATTAATAGGGCTTTTTTTTGCGAGATGCTCTACTGCTTTATTCAGGGTAAGCCCTTGCACAATTACAGAAAAGATTACAATAAGATAACAAACAGACAATATGATCTCCTTATAATTTGATGAGGGAAGCGATAAGACCATCGCAATCGAAATACCGCCGCGCAAGCCTGCCCAGGTGAGAATAAATAAATTCCACGGGCTGGTCTTTTTTCCGAGTAGAAACAGAGCCGGAAGTGCAACACTTATAAACCTTGCAACCAAAATGATAAGTATTGAAAGTATTCCGATGAGCCAGTAATTTTCAATAAATGGCAGCAATATTAATTGGAGCCCGATCATTACAAACAATACGGTATTTAACACCTCATCCATTAACTGCCATATCTGCTCTAAAAATTTTTTCGATGCCGTATTTCCCCTAAAATTCTTATTGCCAATAACGAGCCCCGAAGTAATGGCCGCAAGAGGAACAGAAGCATGAAACTTATCGGCAATGAGTGAGATGCCTAAAACAAGGCCTACAGAAATTAACAATATAGTTTGAAAATCATTGATAGACCTTATAAGCCTGAACCCGATATATCCGGTTACAAACCCGATAATAACCCCGCCAATAACTTCACGTGCAAACAAGCCAACAATAAATGAGGTGGATAAGTGAGGAGTAACCTCGTCGATTACGCCCAATAAAACAACAAAAAGAATCAATCCTACTGCATCATTGAACATAGATTCACCTGCGATAATTGTTTCAAGGCGTGGTGGAATTTTTGACTTTTTGAGAATAGCGGCAACTGCGATAGGATCAGTGGGAGAAATGATGGCGCCAAACAGGAAACAATAAATTAACGGCATGTCAATTTTTAAAAGAAGGCATATCCAAAAAAACAAGAATCCAAAAATTATTGTCGAAAGAATTACTCCGGCTGTGCTTAGTGTAATGATAGCGAGTTTAAGTTCTTTTAATTTCTTATAGTCGAAATGAAGTGCGGTGGCAAAGAGCAGGAACCCAAGCATTACATCAAGCAATAACTTTGAAAAGTCAATACTGTTTGCAAGCGAAACAATTAAACCGGACTTTTGATCGCTTATTTTCCCGATGACTAGTAATACTAATGAGACTACCACCGATATAGTCATAACACCTATTGTTCCCGGCAGTTTTATAATTCGTTGATTGAGGTAAGAGAAAGTTGCGCTTACGATTATGAGGAGTGTTATTACAGTTAATATATTCATTTCAGTAATTATAATTCCTGGTTCGCCCTTACTGTGGTTTATGCAACATTACCGATAAATCGAATTGAATATTTTTTCAACAGAATATTTCTGCTACATCCCTAATAATTCCGGCGGCTCGGCAAATGATAATTACCCCATCTTTGTGTAAATTCATATTGTAGATTAACGTTTGTTGCATGTACGAATTATTCTTTCAAAGCTTTGCCGATAAAAAAATTATTCTTACTCTGGAAGAAAAGGAAATGATTAGGAAGTACCTCACGCCAAAAAAACTGCGAAAAAAGCAATACCTGTTGCAGGAGGGAGATATTTGTAAAACGATTGCCTTTGTTGAAAAAGGCGCATTAAGAGAATATTCTATTGATGAAAACGGAGCAGAACATATTATTCAATTTGCAATAGAAGGCTGGACCATTTCTGACTTGTTTAGTTTTCTTACCGGTGAGGCTGCTACCTATAATATAGATGCGTTGGAAGACTCAGAACTGGTGCTGATAAGTAAATCTGCCAACGAAGAATTATTGCAGCGATTTCATAAATATGAAACATACACACGGCTCCAGATAACGGGTGCTTACCTGGCGATGCAAAAGAGATTGAACTCCATAAATACTTTAACGATAGAGGAACGTTATCTTGATTTTACCACAATTTATCCTAACATTACGCAACGTGTGCCCCAGCACATGATAGCCTCTTACATGGGGCTTCAGCCGGAAACACTTAGCCGGATAAGGCGTAAAATATCTGTTAGCAAATAATATATTCCTAATGGTGAATTAAAAAAGGCATTGATCTGAATCAATGGTTTTTCTTGCTTGTGCGCAATGGAACGGGGTATTGGTTTGTGTTAGTTTTGTATTGTCAAAAAGATTTGGAATATGCGAACAAAACAAACCATCATGATAATTGGAGCCTCCGGCAGAATGGGCTCCGCCATTTCGAAAAGTCTTTCAGGTGGAAATTACAGGTTACTCCTCAATGGAAAGAATCATGATAAAATAAATGACCTTATCAATGAAATTGATTTGACTAATCCTTTAGCAGATGTTGAGGGTATTGATTGTTCCTTTGATGGGTGCTGGGAAGCAGATATTATTATTTCAGCAGTTCCTTATTTGGCAGAAAAAGAAATGGCAGAAAGGATTAAAGAAGTGGCTAATCAAAAAATTGTCATCAGCATAGCCAATCCTTTGAATAAAAATTATAATGGACTATTAACCGCGGCGGATACAAGCGCTGCAGAAGAGTTGCAAAAAGAATTACCTAATTCAAAAGTTATAAAGGCTTTTAATACCACATTCGCCGCTGACTTTTCAACACCTGTAATTAATGGCCAGCGAACAGATGCTTTTATTGCAGGTAATGATGAAGATGCTTTGAACAACGTAGCAGAGATAATACATACAGCGGGCTTTAATCCTGTTATAGCCGGTGATTTGTCTGTAAGCAGAACATTAGAAAACATGCAGCTTTTACTAGTTCAATTAAATAAGAAATACAATTATAATGAATTAGCAGGCTGGAAAATTTTACACAATTAATCTAAAAAAACAAACAATGAAAAAATTATTAGCAACAAACCCGTCAAACATTTATGCCTTAATCGCAAGAGTATTTTTAGGCGTGGTGATATTTCCACATGGCGCTCAAAAATTATTAGGATGGTTTGGCGGTTTTGGATATGAGGGAACAATGGGTTTCCTGACTGGTGGAGCAGGGTTGCCATGGATTGTGGCTTTTCTGGTAATTATAATAGAATTCTTTGCGGCGCTATTTTTAATTTTTGGATTTGCAACAAGGATCGCAGCTTTTGGGATAATTGTAAATTTCCTCGGAATACTTTTTTCAACACATATTCATAACGGGTTTTTTATGAACTGGCAGATGCAGCCAAACAAAGGTGAAGGACTTGAATACTTCATTTTATTGTTTGGGCTGGCATTTATTTCATTGATCGCAGGGGGTGGCAAAGCAAGTGTGGATGCAGCAATAACCAGGAATAAACTAAGCAAATAACAAATTGAAAAACTTTGTTTGAAAAAAACAATTTTTACAAACTGTTGTAACAGGAGGCCTAAGCATGACGACATTATCAGCATTTAAAAATTTTACGGATGATTTAGTTGAACAGGAACATTTAATGCCGGTTCTGTTTATTGGGCATGGTTCACCTATGAACGGTATTGAAGATAATGGGTTCAGTGAAAGATGGAAGGCGATGGCAAAAGAAATTCCTACACCGGCGGCCGTAATGGTTGTTTCAGCGCATTGGTTTACTAAGGGAACAAAAATTACGGCAATGGATTTTCCAAATACCATCCATGATTTTGGCGGCTTTCCACAAGAGTTATTTGACGTGCGGTATAATGCGCCCGGCAGTCCTGTCATTGCAAAAGAAACCGCGGATTTACTTCACTCTGCTAATGTAGAACTTGATCACGATTGGGGTTTAGATCATGGCACGTGGACGGTTGTAAGGCACATGTACCCCGAAGCAAAAATTCCGGTACTACAGTTGAGTATTGATTATACTAAAGGCCCGCAATATCATTTTGATTTAGCTAAAGAGTTGTACACGTTGAGAAAGAAAGGTGTGTTGATAATTGGAAGCGGGAATATGGTTCACAATCTTAGAATGGTGGCGTGGGATAAAATGAACGAAAAGGAATATGGATTTGACTGGGCATTAAAAATGAATGACAGTTTTAAACATTTAATCTCGGATGGAAATTTCAAGCCGTTGATCAATTATGAAAGTTTGGGTATTGAAGCAAAGCTGGCTATACCTACACCGGAACACTACCTGCCCCTTTTGTACATCTTGGGGTTGAAAGGAAGTAAAGATGCCATTTCATTTTTTAATGATAAAGCGATTGCCGGTTCGTTAACAATGACCTCAGTAAAAATTGGATAAAAATAATTTCGATATTAATTAATTCTTAATCTTAAAAAATAAAACAATGGAAAAAACAAAATGGGTAATAGATCCCTCGCATTCAGAAATTGGATTTAAAATAAGGCATCTTATGATCACAAATGTAAAGGGTACGTTCAAAGAGTTTGAAGCAAGTATTTATACAACCGGCGATGATTTTATGTCCGCTGAAATTGATTTTTGGATGAACCCGGCTTCAGTAGATACTGGCAGCCCGGATAGGGATGCACATCTTAAAGGCGCTGATTTTTTTGACGTGGAAAATCATAAAGAAATAACATTCGTTGCTAATACTTATGAAAAAGTTGATGATGATGGCAGCTACGAATTGTATGGCGATCTAACCATTAAAGGAATTACTAAAAGAATAAAATTAGATGTAGAATTTGGTGGCGTGATGAAAGATCCGTGGGGGAATGAAAAAGCAGGATTCAGCATCAATGGGAAAATAAATCGTAAAGACTGGGGGCTTACCTGGAATGCGGCATTAGAAACAGGCGGCGTATTAGTAAGCGATGATGTGAAAATCAATTGCGAAGTACAATTATTAAAATCAAATGAAGAGACTGTTCCGGCGTAAATGATATAAATAATAACGCAAAGTCTAAAGTAGTATAAAACAAAATGTGCCTTCGGTATTTTGCCGAAGGCATGTTTTGTTGCGTCAATTCAGTGTGGTTAGCCCAACGTTGCTTCCATGGAAATGTCGGTGTTTAATAATTTCGAAACAGGACAATTTTCCTTTGCATTTTTAGCACTTTCCTCAAATTGTTCTTTGGTAATATTCGGAATTTTTGCCGTTACGGTAAGGTGGGATTTGGTGATAGCACCGTCTGCCAATGTAATGTCGCATTTTGTTTCAATTTCATCTGCGGTGAATCCTCCTTCCTGCAATACAAAGCTCAGCTTCATGGTGAAGCAGCCCGCATGCGCTGCAGCAATAAGTTCTTCAGGATTCGTTCCCGGACCCTCTTCGAATCTTGATTTGTAAGAATATTGTGTTTTATCGAGCACAGTGCTTTGCGTGCTTAGTGTGCCTTTACCTTCCTTACCAGATCCCTGCCATACGGCTGTTGCATTTCTTGTCATGACTTTTAATGTTTATTGGTTTATTAGTTAAATAGTTAAATGGTTTATAAGTTTATTCGTTTAAATAGTTGATTCTCCTTCTCATCTTTCAATCAGTTTTTCGATCAGTCTCATTCCTCTTTAGGGAATAGGGGTTGATAGGGGTTCTACTCCGGAAACTCTGACGATGGTACCCTCACAATTCCCCTGCCATTTATTAAATGCCATGTTTTAAAATCTTGCGGGGCATCAAGGCCATCTCCATCAAGTATATGAGTTTTTGTTCTTATTCGCACCGGCTTGTCAGTATAAAATTCCTGGCCAACTCTTGCCCTGTCCCAGTATAATTCATCACAATAAAGTGTATCACCCTTTGTATTAAAAACTACCACGCTATCCCTTAAGAAAAACTTACTCTGTGTTTCTATATATTTTCCATAATGTGCATCCATCTTGCTATCAATTTGTAATGAATCATTATAAAAATCGGCATGAATCGTTTTTGTAAACTCAATGTACGGTACTGTGTCCTGGTGGCGGAGCATTAAAGGCGCAGTCAACCTTGCCTTTGTTTTATCTCCGAGGCTATATACGATATCTACTTCTTTTGCAACTTCTATTCCAATTCCTTTAGAGGTAACTTTTTTAATGTCATCCAGAGAATTTTCACAGGCAGAAACAAAAAAGCAGCCTGTAATAAGAGCTGCTCTGAAAAAATATCTATGAAAATTGTTATAAGTCATTTATCATTTAAAGTAAAATTAATTGAATTTACGCCTTACGAACCAATTCCTGTCGCTTAGAGAAAAGCCCACGCCCACCTTAAAAGTGTTTTCCTTAATGCTATTGCTATTGTTGCCACGATTGCCATACTCCAGTGAAATATTCATGAAGCTATATTGGTAATCATAAAAGTTGTGCCTTAACTTTAAAGGGAAGGTTCCACCTATGCTCACAGTGTACACAGGTAAATCATTGTCTGCAACGATGTAATCTTTACCGAAAGAAAAACCTGCCCGGTATCTTACGTTATTAAAATATTTAGGAGAACCATCTGGTGAGGGGAAATATTGAATACCAAATTTTCCCAACCAGCTATTTTTTACCAGGTCTTTTTGCCCAAAGAAACGATAGTTGTCCCAATTGGTAGTTTCATAGTCCGCTCCAAGTAATATATGTTCTTTTTCCAGGGTGAAACCTGCACCTATGGTTGCGGGTAATTGCACTTTCCCTTTCTGGTTGTTTTTTTCGTAAACGCTGTCAATTTTATCTACACTTCCTGAGGTTGCGTTATAGTTGAATGTTTGCACCTGGTAATCTTTGTAAGCGGTGAATTGTTCTGAAAGATTTCCATACGCACCAATTCTAAAAATGCCTTTTTTTATTTTAAAACCATATTGAAACCCTCCATTTAAAAAGACGCCGCCAAACCTGGTCCTGGTATTATATTCACCTTTATAATAAAAGACTGTGTCGTTGATAAACCCCAGCTTGGTATCATAATTTTTTTCGCCAAATAAATATCCTGTATTAAAACCTATGCTGAAATTTTTTATCTTGACCGCGGTACCAATATAAGCTTCGTTTACACCGCCGCTGCCTTCGTAAATTGCTGCAACGCTGTCAATCGAAGTTCTGGATACTGCATTTATTTTATAGTTGATCTTACTTATTGGCCTCAATCCAAAAGATAGTCCCCAGGATGTTTTATTTTTTTGTGCTTTTTTATTATCACCCAGTAAAGGAAATGCGACCTGCAGGTAAGAAATAATGCCGTTATTTGACTTAAAAGATCCCAGGGGATTTTGGCTTTTCAGCACTCTGCCGTCATACTCAACGCCCACATCAAGCGTAGTATATACAATGTAGCTATACGATGCAGGATTCAGGCTGTTAATGGTAACAGGATCAGCGAAACCTGCGGACATACCACCCATGCCCCGGTTAAGAATATTTCCGGCAGGAACAAGGTTACCTATACCGTACCGGGAATAAGGAGAGTTCTCCTGGGCAATGCAAAACAACGGTAAAGCGGTCAGCAATAAGCAGGTAAGTTTATATTTTGGTTTCATGATTTTGTTCGCTAATTGCATACAGCCCTTTAAAGATCAGATCGGGGTCGGCAAATATCTTATTTTTAAGCAGATGGGCAAAATAGACGGTATCACCGCCGGTTAAAAGCACGTTAAAGTTGCTGAATCTTTCAGCGTATTTATCGATAATCCCATCGATTTCAACGGCAAGGCCCCATAAAACACCGCTCAACATATTCGTTCGGGTATCATAACCGATAAGTGGAAAGTTCCAATCTGGTTTAATAATAGGAAGCAAAGCTGTATAATCATGCATTGACTTAAAGCGCATTTGCATTCCGGGGGAAATACTGCCGCCAACGAAGCTATTGTATTTATTAATGAAGTTAAAAGTGATGCAGGAGCCCATTCCAATAACCAGGTTATTCTTTCCTTTATAAAAATGAACTGCTGCTGCCGCCAGCGCCAGGCGGTCGGCACCTATGGTTTCTGGCTTACCAACCGGAGTTGTAAAAGGTAACTTACTGGTAGAACCAAGCTTGTGAAACCTGGTTTTTTCCGATAAAATTTTTTCGATACCGGCATCGTGATCAATGACAGATGAGAGAATCGTTTTTGAAGGATGAAATTTTTGGATTAAAGACTTAATGGTTTTCTTACTTCCGTCCTCCATTTGGATAACTTCAATAAGCTGGTTGCCGGAGAAGTGGCCGCATTTTAGCCGGGTATTTCCAAAATCAAAACAAAGTGTAGAATCGTTCAATATGTTATTTTTCAGTTTTGGCGAAAATACACCCGTGGTTAATGAAAATACTATGGGATATTAAAAGAGCTTAAATTTTTGAAGTGCCCGTTGAGTTTAATTTTTTCTTTTAAAGATTCCATTTCGGCGACCACCGGCAATACTTTTGCAAGATGCCTCTTCAAATATTCCTGCCTTTGTAACTCATTCATTATAGACAATAATTCATACTCACCTTCGAGGGTAAGGCCTGCATGGTGTGCTACATCATAGCTCCATAAGTCCTCTTCATTTTTTGGAAAGGGCTTTGTCACATTCAGCAGTTTGTGAAGTTCTTTTATTGCCACAATTACTTTATTCATTAATATTCTTTTGCCATGCTCTTCATTTTCCAGGTAGCTTACAATTGCTCCGTTATATAGTTTCCCAGGTACATCTTTTATTATTTCCAGCACTCTTATTATGCTTTTTCCTTTCGTTTTAATATCCATTTCTCCATTGTCATAAGTCCTGGAAATTTCAGTGATTTCTACGAGGCTTCCTATCTCGTTTATCTTACTTTCGATAACTACGGGAATGCCGAAAGGTTTTTTTTGTTCATAGCATTCCTGAACCAATTGTTTATACTTCGGTTCAAAAATGTGAAGGTTCAAATCCTCTCCGGGATAAACCACAATTGCCAAAGGAAATATGGGAATAAAGTTGGTCATAGATCGCGTGTTTACAGTCTGCAAATTTACAAATGTGTAAATTAACGCTGAAATAATATAATGTTTATAGGTGATTGCTATGTTGAATAAGACCGTTTACAATGGATTTTATTTTAAATTTGAAACCAACTAAAATTTAACAGCGCATGTTTATAAGTGGATTCAGTTTCGTAAGAAATGCCACTAAACTTTATTACCCTGTAAGAGCTTCCATTGAATCAATTTTGCCTGTTGTAGATGAATTTGTAATTGCTGTAGGCAATAGCGATCCTGATGACCACACCCTGGAAGAAATTCAAAAGATCAAATCAGATAAAATAAAAATCATTCAAACTGAATGGGATCTTGAAAAATATGCAGGAGGAAGCGAATATGCACACCAGACAGATATAGCAAAAAAAAACTGCAAGGGAGACTGGCTCTTCTACTTACAAAGTGATGAAGTAATACACGAAAAATATTTGCCTTTAATTAAAAGCAAATGCAGGGAAGTTTTGAACAACAAAAATGTAGAGGGATTGCTCTTCGACTACAAGCATTTCTGGGGTGATTATTCCCACTATATGATTTCGCATAAATGGTATCCAAAGGAAATAAGAATTATTCGCAATGACGCTGGTATTCATTCCTGGCGGGATGCGCAATCATTCCGGCGCATTCCCGGTTTTGACGATAAAAATTATTTTCAAAAAGAAAATACGTTTAAATTAAAGGTGGCCGAGGTTAACGCAACCGTCTTTCATTATGGATGGGTAAGGCCGCCCGAACTAATGAAGAAAAAGTGGGTTTCTTTTGAAACGGATATGCGGGGTGAAGAAGAAGCATCTTTATTTTTCAAATATAAACCTGAAGTATTTGATTATGGCGACCTTAGAAAGCTGGGCATTTTTAAAGAAACACATCCCGCGGTAATGAAAGATTTTATTAATCAATTCAACTGGCATGATCAACTTCAGCGTAAAGACCTTTGGATAACCAAACACAAGCATGATAAACTTAAGTATCGTTTATTGAGCTTTGTAGAAAATAAATTTTTTGGCGGTAAACAAATTGCGGGCTTTAAAAACTACCAACTCATTAAAAGCCCAAAAAATTAAGTCGCATTCAGTAACAATCCGCCTACTTATTTAATAGGGATATGTTCAAAAAAAGTTATTGCGATGCCAGGTCTGTAAATAAAAATAAGGGATATTATGTCGTCAATTTTTTTGTATCCAAAGGCACAGCATAGATATTGATAGTCTCTTTCCATTTTGTTATATCATTGCTATTCTCCAGCTTTATTACTTTTGCATTAATATCAAAATCTTCGAAATAAAATAATTCATACCCGTGATTTGCAATTACATTATACAATTCGATTTTATCTTCCGGAGCGCTTTTGCCAAAGCTCTCCGCAACTATGGTGGGTTTATATTTTTGGATTAATTCCGGTATTGATTTTATAATCTCCTTGTCATATCCTTCCGTATCAATTTTAATGAAAGAAAATTTTTCCAGGTTGTCAGGATAATTTTTTTCCAGGAATGCAAGTAAGTTGACGCCTTTGATTTTATCGGGATAAACAAATTTTCCATGAATGCTGTTTGTTGTAGGCGATATACCTCCGTTGGCAAAGGAAGCTTCGGATGATATATAATAAAATTCTTCTTCTTTCTCAGAAATGGCATATAGAAGTGGAACAATGTTTTGTTTTTCCTTATTGAGTGAAGCATTTTTTTCAAGTATTTTATAAACATAAGGATTGGGATCAAAGCCGAGTGTTACTCCTGACTTACCCGCCGCCAACGCCATTGGAACGGTTGTATCCCCTACGTTAGCGCCTATATCAATCACTAAATCGCCTTTCTTAATAAATTTTTTAAAAAAATCAACCATCTCCTGGCTAACAATTCTATGTGGGGCAAGGGGATTATCCCAATTTGCAAAATCGATTTTTCCTTCTTCACTTAATTCAAATACATCAATTTTAGATACATATTCCTGGGTAAACCTTCTTGCCTTTTTTCTTCGGAAGGATTCTTTAAAATAATTTAATATTTTCATTTTGGATGATTGTGATTACTTAAAAAACATTACCAATTTTTCGAAACTTCGGCGCAAAAATATGCATTAGCTATCTTACATTGTAAACGGAATTTTTTTTTAAAAAACAGGCAGGATGAATATATGGAATGATCAGTTACATCTTTTGAAGCAGGGAGATTTTCGTTCTATCGCAAGAATAATTTCTCTTGTAGAAAATGAAGCAGATGGATATGAAAAATTTATGGCGCAGCTTCCGTCGTCTTCGTCGAAGATTATTGGAATAACAGGTGCACCAGGTTCTGGTAAAAGTTCAATTACAGATGCATTGATTGGTGAAATGATAGCCGATAAAAAGAGAGTAGGTGTGCTTTGTATCGATCCATCATCACCATTCAATAAAGGGGCATTGCTCGGCGACAGGATACGGATGAGCGAATGGTACAATCATCCCGATGTTTTCATTCGTTCACTTGCAAGTAAAGGCTCACTTGGTGGACTTCATCCGAAAATAATTGAGATATCGGATCTAATGAAGGCTGCAGGCTTTGATTATGTTATTATTGAAACGGTTGGAGTAGGGCAAAGCGAAGTTGATATAGCAGCTCTTGCTGACATAACAGTTGTGGTGCTTGTTCCCGAGGGAGGAGATATAATACAAACGATGAAGGCCGGGCTTATGGAAATTGCAGATATTTTTGTGATCAACAAGTATGACAGGCCCGATGCAGATGCTTTTTATAACAATCTCTCTCAAATGCTGGCGCCGGTCTTTAGTAAATCGGAAAAGGAAATTCCTGTGCTCAAAACAATTGCCTCACATAAAAAGGGCATTGATGAACTTTATAAAAAAATTTCAAATTATGACCCTGTTACTGCCGAATCCAAAAAAGCCAAATTGCTTTTCGAAAAAGCATGGTCAATAATACAGGCAAACAAAATGAAAGATATTGATAAGGGAAAATTGGAAAAAGAATTGTCTGTAGCTCTTTTAAAGAGCAATTTTAATCTCTACGAATTTGCCAAAAATTATTTTTGAAAAAGATTTAAGATGGACGATTACCCTTCCACCATTTGTAACCCACTACGCCTATCGCAACGTAGGGAACCAACATCATGTAGATAATTCCTGTATTAAAGCCTTGTGCAGGTTTATCTCCCATTTGCTGAACAGATTTTGCGCAGATGGAACATTGGGCTAGGGTCGTTTTTATATTGACTAACACAAGGCTGGAGACAAAAAATAATATTAAGAATATTTTTTTCATATGCTTATACAAAGGTAAGATCAAAACTCCTTTGTTCGTCCTTAACGGGAATCAAAAAAAATTAAACCGCTTCTACCTGCTGCGATTTTTGCGTTTTTTTTCTTTCATCTTCATTAAGGATCACCTTACGCATGCGAATCACTTTAGGAGTAACTTCAATGCACTCGTCCTGTTGAATGTATTCCATACATTCTTCAAGGCTCATTTGTGTTTTAGGTGCAATGCGTGAAGCATCGTCACTGCCACTTGCGCGGTGGTTGGTAAGTTTCTTGGGTTCTGTCGCATTCACAACCAGGTCGCCCGGTTTAATGTGCTCTGCAATTATCTGGCCTACATAAACTTCTTCTCCCGGATCAACAAAAAATGTTCCGCGGTCCTGTAATTTATCGATGGAATAACCTGTTGTTTTTTCCTGGTTTTTGGAGATCAAAACCCCATTGCTCCTGCCGGGAATAAATCCTTTCCATGGTTTGTATTCCAGAAAACGGTGTGCCATCACTGCTTCGCCTGCTGTATTGGTAAGCATATTTGAACGTAAACCAATAAGCCCACGTGACGGTATTTCAAATTCAAGATGCTGTATATCGCCTTTACTCTCCATAATAGTCATTTCTCCCTTGCGCTGCGTTACGAGGTCAATAACTCTGCCGCTGTATTCAGAAGGAACATCTACTACAAGGTTTTCGTAAGGTTCACATTTTTTACCATCGATTATTTTAGTGATTACCTGTGGCTGACCAACAGTGATTTCATATCCTTCACGGCGCATAGTTTCTACAAGGATGCTGAGATGTAATATACCACGACCATAAACCATAAAACTTTCTGCTGTATCTGTTGGGCTTACACGAAGAGCAAGATTTTTCTCCAATTCTTTTTCAAGCCTGTCCTTAAGATGGCGTGATGTTACAAACTTTCCATCTCTGCCATAAAAAGGAGAATTATTAATGCTGAACTGCATGTTCATGGTAGGTTCGTCCACGCTTATAACCGGCAATGCTTCAGGATTTTCAAAATCAGCAAGTGTTTCACCAATATTAAAACCTTCAATACCCACCACCGCACAAATATCGCCCGCCGAGACCTCACTTACTTTCTTTTTACCTAATCCTTCGAAAACATAGAGTTCTTTAACCCTGCTTCTTTGGGCAGTTCCATCCAGTTTCATTAGTGAAAGTGGTTGATTTTCTTTTATAGTTCCTCTCGCAACTTTACCCACGGCAATTCTTCCCAAAAATGAAGAATAATCGAGGGAAGTAATCTGCATTTGCAATGTTCCCTCAGCAGTTGACGGAGGCGGAACTTTTTCCAAAATAGTATCAAGAAGCGGGAATATATTATCAGTCTCCTCAAGTGAGGTATTCATCCAGCCATTTTTACTAGAACCATATATCGTTGGGAAATCTAATTGTTCTTCCGTGGCATCAAGGTTAAAAAACAATTCAAAAACTGCGTCGTGCACCTCATCAGGACGGCAATTCGGCTTATCAACTTTATTAATAACCACAATCGGGTGCAAATTTAGTTGCAGAGCCTTTTGCAGAACAAAACGGGTTTGAGGCATAGGTCCCTCGAAAGCATCAACAAGTAGAAGAACCCCATCAGCCATTTTCAAAACCCGCTCTACTTCTCCTCCAAAATCACTGTGGCCTGGTGTGTCAATTACATTTATTTTTACGCCTTTATAGGTTACTGATACGTTCTTGCTAAATATGGTAATACCACGTTCCCTTTCGAGATCATTGCTATCCATAATGAGTTCACCTGTCTCCTGGTTGTCACGAAAAATATTCGTGCTATGTAATATCTTATCTACCAGCGTAGTTTTGCCGTGATCAACGTGTGCTATAATAGCTATGTTTCTAATTTCCATAATTTTACTTTTTCAAAAAAATCAAAAATGGTAAGCCCTGAATTTTTTAAGTGTGCGAAGGTACGTTAATTCAGCCTTGTAACAAGCTTTAAACAATAGTTAACACAAAATTTAAACGTTTTAGCTATGTCAAAATTGCTGGAGTAAATTGTGGAATTTAATTTGATAATATCTATGCGTTAAAACTTTGCCATGAAAAGAAAACTGCCTTCTCTTAAAACTTGTATCATTTTGGATGTTATTGGCTGCCTGAATTATATCTTACTTCCATTGGGCCCCATTTGGGCATTCCTTTCCGGAGTAATATTTTATTTTATGTTTGGAAAGAAGTTTGGATTTATGGGTGGTATATTTTCTTTCATAGAGGAATTGCTGCCAGGTGTAGATTTTATACCCACTTTTACAATAGCGTGGTTTATAAGAAAAAATGAAATAGAAAAACTCATGCTGTCATCAGCCAAATAAAACAATTATTCCTCTCTTGTGTTTATCTGCAATAAAAACAAGTAGTTTTAGAAACACTAAATTTATTGCATGAAAAGATATTTATTCCTATTGGGTTTTGTTTCCAATTGTTGCCTGGCACAGGATAGCATTACTCTTCAAGACATTACTTCCACTGAAAAAGTTATAAGTGTTCAATTTACAGAAGCCAAAATAGATTCGTTGTCTGGTACTGTAAGAGACCGTGCAAAAGAGTATGATAAAATGCACCGGTATTCGCTCGATAATTCGGTGCCTATGACGATGGCAGAAAGTCCTTTGCTGCCTTATATGAAGTTTAATAAGAAACAAGTACCGGTGAATTTTAACATCCCCGCCGGGATAAATTTGCCTGCTGATAAGAATGATCTTGCATTTTATTCTATTCCGCAGTTGGCTTCTTTAATTAAAAGCAAAAAAATATCTTCTGTCGATCTTACTAAGTTTTTTATTGATCGTTTGAAAAAATATGGCGACACGCTTCAATGTGTAATCTCGTTAACTGAAGATATGGCTATACAACAGGCTGCTGAAGCTGATAAAGAGATTTCCGCTGGGAACTATCGCGGCCTACTTCATGGAATTCCTTACGGAATAAAAGATCTTTTTGCGGTGAAGGGAACAAAAACAACCTGGGGTGCTGAGCCATATAAAGATCAAATGATAGATAACGATAGTTATGTTTATACAAAGCTTAAAGAAGCTGGCGCAGTCTTGATTGCTAAATTAACTTTGGGCGCACTGGCAATGGACGATTATTGGTTTGGAGGCCGTACGAAGAATCCATGGAACATGCTCGAAGGCTCAAGCGGATCTTCGGCTGGTTCAGCAGCAGCAGCAGTTGCAGGACTTGTACCTTTTGCTATAGGCACTGAAACTTATGGTTCCATCATTTCTCCATCGACAGTTTGCGGTGCAACAGGCCTGCGTCCCACATTTGGTTCAGTAAGCCGTAGTGGCGGTATGACCCTTTGCTGGAGCCTCGATAAAGCTGGCCCTATTTGCAGGAGCGCTGAAGATGCAGCGATTGTGTTTAGTTATTTGCATGGAACAGATGGCCTGGATGCCGCCGCCGTAAACATGCCTTTTAATTATACCGGCAAAGCAGATCTTTCGAAAATGAGAATTGCGTATGCAAAGAATTATTTTGGCAAAAAGGATACCTTAGGAAATGAAGATGCAGTACTTGATGTTTATAGAAAAGCGGGAGCGCAATTAATACCTGTTAATTTTCCTGATTCTGGCATGTATAATTTTGACATCATCGGTATTGTTATTGGCGCAGAAAGTGCTGCTGCGTTTGATGGTTTTACACGGACAGGACTTGATGATAAAATGACCCGGCAGGGGAAAGGTGAGTGGCCAAACTATTTTCGTGCAGCAAGGTTTATTCCTGCTGTTGAATATATAAATGCTAACAGGCACCGCTACCAATTGATCCAAAAAGTAAATGAAGTGATAGAAAAATATGATGTTATAATTTGCCCTACATGGGTGGGCAACCAGGCGGCGATAACCAATTTAACGGGTCATCCCGCGATAAGTATGCCGACCGGCTTTGATAAGAACCATTCACCAACAAGCATTACACTGGTAGGAAAACTATACGATGAAGCAACCTTGCTTGCTATTGCAAAAGTTTACCAGGATGCAACCCAATGGAACAAAATGCATCCAATCTTATTTAAGTGACAATGTTTTTCCTTTTTGAGTTATTCATTAATGTTGCTCGTATTTGTGAAGTTGCGTTTTGTTTAACATTACCCTAAAATACTACTAAGGCTTTTCAACTAATATTATCGGAGCTACTTAGGGTTTCCCTAAATTAATATGCTTTACTCAATTTATACAAAGTCATAAAGTAGAATAATTTGAAATGTAATAATCTAATGGATAACAACACTCTTTTAACTAATACAAAAAATCAGCTTGATAGCTTAGTATTATTAAGAGGAATAGCAGTATTAATGGTATGTTTCGGGCATTTCGGAAATGCATTGCCCAAAGCACAAACTTCTTCGGATATATTTATACTTTTTCATACATATGGAATTTATGGTGTGCATATCTTTTTTGTTATTTCCGGCTTTGTTATTCCTTTAAGCTTACATAAGGGAAAATATAAAATCAATAATTACTATCGGTTTTTGTATAAAAGATTTTTAAGACTTCACCCTCCATATCTGGCTGCTTTAGCACTCACATTAGTAATAATGTACTTTTCTTACAGAACAAGGCATCTTCATTTTCCTGAAAACATGCTTTCAATTTTAAAAAGCATTTTCTATTTGCATGCACCGAATGATAATCCTGTTTTTTGGACTCTCTTTGTAGAAGCTCAATATTATATTTTTATAGGCTTTTTTTTTGTATTGATAATGAAACGTAGCTGGATTGCATATTTTATTGTAATGCCAATATTATTAATAGCTGGACAGGTGTTGAATCATGATGTTTTTTTATTATTCTATTATTTTGTTTTTTTCTTTGTAGGTAATGTTGGCTACATGATCTACTCTGGCAATGGAAACAAAACAATGAACTACATAGTACTGGCAGGACTCTTGTTATTCATAGTTTTTTTATACACGCTTCCCGCTTTTATAGCCGCATTTGTTGCGATTACATTCATTCTTTTATTCCGGAAATCGTTGCCCCCCGTTTTAAAATTTGCCGGAACAATTTCCTACTCCCTTTACTTAATTCATTTTCCAGTAGGAACAAAGATCATAAATTTCACTAAAGGCAAGGTGAGTCCTTCATACAATTGGATACTTTTTTTTCTTACCTTGATTATTACTTTAATAGTGACATGGATTTTCTATAAGGTCGTTGAGGAGTTTTCAGAAAGGGTTTCAAAAAAAATAAAATACAATATTACTTAGGGTGGAAAACTTATGCGAAAAGATTATTTCCTTTTCACAATTTGTCAAAGTATAAGTTGAAATTTAAAAATAAAATAAATGAGCAAGTTATTTTTTTCCTTTGTCACGTTAATAATTTTTCAATTTTCATTTGCCCAAACAAAAAATATTACAGGCTTCTATGAAAAAAATATTGCGAAGCAACTGAATATCGAGTCTACGTTCGACAGAAATTTAAGCAAAGAAAATATTGGCGAAACTATTAAAAGTCTTTCTTCAAAGCCACATGCAGTGGGCTCTCCTGCAAGTAAGGAAATTGCAGAATACATTTTAAGTCTTTATAAAAAATGGGGATGGGACGCAAAAATAGAAACCTTTCAGGTATTGTTTCCTACGCCAAATACAAGATTACTGGAGATGACTTCCCCCACATCTTATAAGGCATTATTAAAGGAACCCGCTTTAAAGGAAGATGCAACCAGCGGCCAAAAGGATCAATTACAAACATATAATGCATGGAGTGCAGATGGTGATGTTACGGCTGAACTTGTGTTTGTAAACTATGGCCTCCCGCAGGATTATGAGGTTTTGGATAAAATGGGCGTAGATGTGAAAGGGAAAATTGTTATCGCAAAATACGGCCATAGCTGGCGTGGTATTAAACCCAAAGTTGCCCAGGAACATGGGGCCATAGGGTGCATTATTTACAGTGATCCTATGGATGATGGTTATTTTGAAGGAGATGTGTATCCTAAAGGAGCATTTAAAAATGAGTATGGTGTGCAGAGGGGTTCAATTATGGATATGGTCATTTATCCCGGTGATCCACTAACACCCGGGGTTGGCGCTATGGAAGATGCACAAAGATTGGACAAGCTCAAAGCGCCTAACCTTCTGAAAATTCCTGTGCTGCCCATAAGCTATCATGATGCCACTCCATTGCTCGAAGCGCTGGATGGTCAGGTTGTACCAAATGATTGGCACGGGGGGTTGCCTTTCGCATATCATATCGGTCCCGGCAAAACGAAAATACATTTGAAAGTTGCATTCAATTGGGATATCGTTCCCTGTTATGATGTGATTGCTAAAATTCAAGGCTCAAAATATCCCGATGAATGGATTATTCGTGGTAATCATCATGATGCCTGGGTAAATGGTGCCAATGATCCGATTAGTGGCCAGGCTGCTATTTTGGAAGAAGCTAAATCAATTGGCAATATGTTAAGCGCCGGGTGGAAACCTGATCGCACCATAGTTTATTGTGCGTGGGATGGTGAAGAGCCCGGTTTGCTCGGCTCTACTGAATGGGTGGAAGAACATGAAAAAGAATTGCAGCAAAAAGCGATTGTTTATATTAATTCTGATGGAAATGGGAGAGGCTTTTTAAGTGCCGAAGGTTCACACGCACTTGAGCCCTTAATGGATGAGATTTCAAAAGAGGTAATCGATCCGCAAACCAATGTTAGTGTTTTTCAACGTAAGCAAGCGTACGATGCCATTTCAGCAAAAACCACGGAAGCAAAGAAAAAAAAGCTGGAGGAAAAGAATTTGAAACTCGACGCCATGGGTTCGGGCTCTGATTATTCTGCTTTTATCCAACATGCAGGCGTACCTGCTTTAAATATTGGCTATGGCGGCGAAGACGACGGGGGCGAATACCATTCCATTTATGATTCTTATGATCTATATGCCAAATTTAAAGATCCCGGCTTTCGGTACGGAGTTACTCTTGCAGAAACTGTCGGCCATGCAGTTTTAAGAATGGCCAATGCAGATGCATTGCCATTCGACTTCACACACTTGTATAAAACCATTGATGATTATTCAAAAGACCTGATTTTGCTTTTGCAAAAAACAAGAGAAACTACGGACGTAGAAAATCAAATTATAAATTCTGGAGGTTATAAACTCGGTGAAGATCCAACAAAAAACCTGGTGAATCCCGCGGTTAAATCTGTTGTTCCATATCTTGATTTTTCGCCGTTACAAAATTCGCTGGAAGCGCTGAAGAAAAGTACGGATAGTTTGAAAACGGTATACGATGACAAAATGAAAAGTAACAATATAGGCGATGCATTTAATCAATCTCTTTACAAAGCGGAGCAGCAATTACTTACCGAATCCGGTTTGCCACGAAGAGGCTGGTATAAGCACACCCTGTATGCACCAGGTTTTTACACGGGTTATGGTGTAAAGACAATGCCCGGCATTCGTGAAGCTATTGAGCAGAGAAAATGGAACGAAGCCCAGGAACAAATAGAAGTTGATGCAAAGGCTATTAATAAACTTGACGATTATTTTAATGGAGTATTAAATGAAAAATAATTTCAGATAATTTCCGGAGAACCTGAGATAATTGTAGTTTATAAAAATATTCAGACTGGTTGTTTTCATAACTTTTAATTTACTCTTTCAGTTGTAAATTGCATATCCCTATGCCATTCCAACTTAATTCAACATACGAGCCGGCAGGAGACCAGCCCCAGGCAATTGAACAATTGACCAGGGGAATTTTAGAGGGTGAAAAATACCAAACGTTATTGGGAGTAACGGGTAGCGGTAAAACTTTTACCATGGCTAATGTTATTCAAAACGTACAGCGGCCCACCCTTGTGCTTACGCACAACAAAACACTGGTAGCTCAATTATACGGAGAGTTCCGCCAGTTTTTTCCTGATAATTCTGTAGGCTATTTTGTTTCCTATTATGACTATTACCAACCTGAGGCATACATGCCTGTGAGCGATGTCTACATTGAAAAAGACCTTAGTATAAATGAGGAATTGGATAAATTAAGACTTGCTGCAACGTCGCAACTCTTAACAGGAAGAAGAGACATAATAGTAGTTGCAAGTGTAAGCTGCATTTACGGTATCGGTAATCCCAAAGATTTTGCGGAAGGCGTTGTAAGAATAAAAGAAGGGCAAACAATAAGCAGGCAAGGATTTCTTCATTCCCTGGTTAATGGTTTGTATTCTCGCACCCAGGGCGACTTTGCAAGAGGGACATTCAGGGTTAAGGGAGATACGGTTGATATTAATCTTCCTTACATGGACAACGGGTACCGGATTACTTTCTTTGGTGATGAAATAGAAAGTATAGAAACGCTGGAGTTAAAGACCGGAAAACGGATTAGTAAGGTTTATGATGCTGCAATTTTTCCTGCAAATTTATACATAGCTCCGAAAGATAAATTACAGCAAATACTTTACGAGATTCAGGATGAGGCAGCAAAACAAACAGAATACTTTAAAAGTATTGGCAAATATATTGAGGCTCAAAGAATTTCGGAAAGGGTGAATTATGATGTTGAAATGATACGTGAACTTGGATATTGCAACGGAGTAGAAAACTATTCAAGGTTTTTTGATCGACGCGAGCCTGGCACAAGACCTTTCTGTTTACTGGATTATTTTCCTCCTGATTTTTTATGTGTAATAGATGAAAGCCATCAAACCATCCCGCAGGTAAGTGGAATGTATGGAGGTGACAGGTCAAGAAAATTAATTTTGGTTGACTATGGTTTTCGTTTACCCTCAGCGTTAGACAACCGTCCTTTAAATTTTAATGAGTTTGAAAGTATGCTTAATCAAACCATTTATGTAAGTGCTACTCCCGGCGATTTCGAATTGGAAAAAACAGGAGGCATAGTGGTGGAGCAGGTTGTAAGACCAACAGGATTATTGGATCCGCCAATTGAAATTCGCCCCTCCGTAAATCAAATTGATGACCTGCTTGACGAAATTGATAAGAGGGTTACTAAAGGAGATCGTGTATTAGTAACAACTCTTACCAAAAGGATGGCTGAGGAAATGGATAAATACCTGCATCGCATCAACATCAAATCGAAATATATACACAGCGAAGTTCATACGCTGGACAGGATAGAAATTCTGCGGGAACTTCGTCTCGGGGAAATAGATGTATTGGTGGGTGTAAACCTTTTACGCGAAGGTCTCGATCTTCCGGAAGTTTCATTGGTTGCTATTTTAGATGCAGACAAAGAAGGCTTTTTACGAAATGAGAGATCTCTTACCCAAACTGCGGGTAGGGCTGCCCGTAATGTGGAGGGCCTTGTGATTTTTTATGCGGATACTACTACTGAAAGTATGCAAAAAGCAATGGATGAAACCACACGGCGGCGGGAAAAACAGGTTGCATATAATATCGAAAATAATATTACGCCGAAGACAATAAAAAAATCTATTGATCAAATAATGGGACAAACCTCGGTCCTCGATATTAAGGGAACCACAGCATCGCCTTACGAAGCAGATGACCTTGTTACCATTGCTGCGGAAGAGCAAGGTGAATATTTAACTGCTAAGAAAACGATTCCTCAAATGGAAAAGACAATCAGTACCATAAAACGAAATATGGAAAAAGCGGCCCGTGATCTTGATTTCATGGAGGCCGCGAGATTACGTGATGAAATGTTTAGGATCCAAAAGGAGTTGGAAGAGATGAAATAATAAGCTTAGAAAAAATAGTCAAATTTTAGAACGAGCTATTCCGGTCAATTAACTCCATCAATAATATTTGAATTAATACTATGAAACTTTGGTCAGCCAGCCCAATTTAAAGATAGAGGGCAAACTTATTTGGCGCGGCCTTAATTTATAAATCCTGGCTTTGCCTGGTTGCGTTTTCAGTATGCCTGAGTGTGTGCTAATTTTCAGGTCATTTATCAGTTGTTGCCGTGCTGCCTTATCGGAGATCATGGCAATTTTACAAGCTTTCTCAAAATCGGTGTGCATCGCATAGCGGTCAAGAATGGGAGGGACTTCTTTGTATTCAGGGAACACCTGGTATTTTTTTACAAAATAAAATGTGTCGCCGTTAACTGTTCTTACATACGCTGAGTAAAAATTTTCCATGTCAAAATGTTTTTAGAGGTGAAACCTTAATAACAGTTTTACATGAATAAAGGAAATCCAATATATCATTAGGTGGATATACTAAACGAGAAATTCAAAGGATGGGATTTAACAAATACAATTAAATAAATCGGGAGGTAAATCAAAGGAGATGGCGAAGGAAGTTCTGTGTGTAAGCTGAAGCAAATGTAAAACTTTTTTTCTCCATATGCAAGTGTTGCGTTCAATAACTTTAATCAGGCTTGTATAAAACTGAATGAATAACGTATAAAAAAAGAATATTAAAATGTACTGAGCATTACTGGTTTCCAGTCGATAACATTCTCAACAGCACATTTTTAATTGGCCATCTTGGCCTCCACAATCATTTTCGTAAAAACGCCGGTTTCGCTTTCACCATCTTTTTATAAATCGGGCAGCTTTCAATATGCGCCCCTGGCAAATAACCTGTGCTCATTAAAAATTCATTTACAATTTCACCGCCGGTAAAGCGAAAGGTATTTTTAAAAAGCTTCACCCATTCTTCTTTTGTTTTTGGATGATGGTGATCTATCCATTTTTTAAATGAACTGTGTTCTTTTTGTATCTCTAAAAGTGTCTTAGCGTTTTCGATCGCCGCATTTATTTTTAACCGGTTTCTTATAATTCCGGGATCGTTCAGAAGCCTTTCAAAATCTTTTTCTTTAAATGCCGCTATCTTTTTAATATTAAAATTCTTGTAAGCCTTCTTAAAATTTTCCTGTTTATTAAGAATGGTTGACCAGCTTAATCCTGCCTGGTTTATTTCGAGCACAAGCCGCTCAAAAAGCTCGTCATCATTATCGATAGGAAAGCCATAAGCAGTATCGTGGTAGATACGGTGTATGTTATTTTTGTCCATTGTGCTAACAGCATCGCAGTAAGAAGATGGTTTGTCCATAAAAATATTTTAAGGGAAAAAATTGCTTGAAAAAGAAATCAAAATTAAAATTTTTTTCACGTATGCTTTATCTTTAGTCATTCCCAAACAAAATTTTTAAATCGTTTACTACAAATTGCTATGTTTGAAAAATTTGATTGCAGTAAAAATTATATCCTGGAAGATGATCGCGTATTACTTCGATCTCTGCAATGGGAGGACTTTAATAATTTACTTCCTTTTTCAATAAATGAACAAACCCTATGGCAGTATTCATTGGTTGGCGCAGAAGGTGAAGAGGGGCTTCGAAACTATATGAATATAGCTCTTACGGCAAGAGATGCAGGGAAAGAATATCCTTTTATAGTATTTGATAAGAAGGCAAATGAATATGCCGGCAGCACAAGATTTTATGACATTCAGAATGATTTGCAAACCGTGCAGCTTGGCTATACATGGTATGGGAAAAAATTCCAGGGAACCGGATTGAACAAACACTGTAAGTTTCTTCTTTTGACTTTTGCGTTTGAACAAATAGGTTTTGAAAGATTTGAATTAAGAGCCGATAACAATAATGAAAGAAGCATCGCAGCGATGAAATCTTTGGGTTGCAAAGTAGATGGCATTTTGCGAAACAACATGCCTACACGTGAACCAGGAAAAAGAAGAGATAGTATTGTATTAAGTATTCTAAAAGATGAATGGTTTGGTGAAGTGAAGGAGAGGCTCGAAGAAAAATTATGAATAACTTTTGAGGAAGCGCTATGATAGTGTCGCTTTAAAACACTGCAAGAATAATGAAAAAAATACTACCAATTGGTAGTCTCATATAATGTGCGCTGTTTTATTTCTTTCCAATTTTTTATGTGCTGGTCCAATTGATCGTGTATTGTGTTTAGCTCATAGTTATTGAGTGAATGTTCAAGAGTTCTGTAATTTTTTTGTCCGTACTCATATCTGTTCATTGCATCTTTGCAATGTTCGAAATCTCCCAGTTCCAGTTTTTCATAAA
>JBDTUZ010000023.1:0-89800 GCA_040007435.1 Ginsengibacter sp.
TGTCAGCAACCATCACAGCATCTTTAGTATTTAGCAGTACCTGCAACTGCTGTTGCGCTATGGTTATATCTATTTCGTTTTGCTGGATTTGGTTTTTTATTTCAAATGAAGCTGTTTCAGACGTTGCCTTTTCCAATAATGTACTTTCTCCTGTTCTGTACCTTACAGTGCTTGCTTTTACCAGGTTGCTGTACAATGTATCCTGTGCATATAATAACTGTCTTTTGTTGATGTAGTAAACAAATTCATAGTAAGCAGTTTTCACGCTATTAGCTAAATCCAATTGGTTTACTGCAAGCTGGTATTGACTTCCCTTAATTCGTTCATCTGCCAAACGCAACTGATTTTTGTAAACTGTCGGGTATTCAAATCGCTGCGTGATATTAAGATGATTGTCGTAGTTGATGCTATTAACTTGCCCCTGTGAAAGTATTATATTGGTTTTATCAATATTAACTGCACTTCTTCTTAATGCTCTTTGTAAATCAATGGTATAATTAGCTGACTTAATGATTCCATTATTCTTTAATGCTTCATTAATGGCCTGCTTTAAGGTTAGAATACGCTGTTGAGCATTCAATCTGGTATTTAACAACAGACCTATGATGAACAAAAGAATAATGTTGAATGTTGAATGTTTGATGTTGAATGATTTTCTAATGTTTCTACCTTTCATTAAAAATTGAACATTGCCCATTGAGCATTTATATTTACTTGTTTCCATTGATATTATTTTGAGCTGTCTTTATAATTGATGTAAGTATTCTGATGATTTCTTCAATGGCTGCTATGTACGACGCATAGTCAATTTGTACCAATTGGCTTCGTTGTAACAATCTTAACCAATAATGCGTTTCTCTTGCTTCTTTTGCTGAAATGCTCATTTTGGAAATAAAATCTTTTTTAGTTTGTCCTGCATCTGCTTCTTCCACATTCGCTCCAATTGATGTTGATGAACGAAGTAATTGTTTGGAAATAACGTACTCTTTCTTTTCCTGCATTTGCTTGTATAAACTAATTATACTTAGTGCAAAATCAAAAGTTTTCGTTTTAATTATATTTTCTTTCATGATATTTTGTTATTAAGCATTAATCATTCAACATTCAACATTTTGTTTTTACTTTTCTTTTCAAAGAGTATATACAAGACCGGAAGAACCACCAATGTGAGAAAGGTTGCTGTAATCAATCCACCAATAACCACTGTTGCTAAAGGACGTTGTACTTCTGCACCGGATGAATTGGATAATGCCATTGGCAAAAAGCCCAGTGAAGCCACGGCTGCTGTCATTAGTACAGGGCGTAATCTTACGCTTGTGCCTTTTCGTACCCGTTCATAAATATCTGTGATGCCTTCTTTTTTTAAGCGATTAAATTCTGCAATTAATACAATACCATTCAATACAGCCACACCAAACAATGCAATAAAACCAACACCCGCTGAAATACTAAATGGCATCCCTCTTATTAATAATGCAAACACACCACCAATTGCTGCTAAAGGAATAGCTGTGAAAATTAACAGGCTTTCTTTGATTGAATTGAATGTGAAATAAAGCAGCAGTAAGATTAATAATAATGATACCGGTACTGCTATGGATAATCTTTTATTGGCAGCTACCAAATGTTCAAACTGACCTCCATAAGTTGTATAGTAACCGGGTGGCAATTTTAAGTTTGCATCTAACTTTTGCTGTATCTCTTTTACGATGCTTTGTACATCACGGTTACGAACATTGAAGCCTACGGTTATTCTCCGCTTGGTATCATCTCTTTGAATCTGATTAGGGCCATTTTTAAATTCTACTGTGGCTACTTCTTCCAATGGTATTTGCTCACCTGTTGGTGTGTTGATATATAAACCGCGAACATCTGATAAATCTTTTCGGTCTTCTTTTGTTAATCGAACAACCAGGTCAAAACGTTTTTCACCTTCATAAACAAGCCCTGCCGATTCTCCGGCGAATGCGGTTTTAATCACCCTGTTTATATCGGTAATGTTTAAACCATATTGCGCAATCTTATCCCTGTTGAACTGTATTTGAATTTGTGGCAAGCCCGTTACTTCTTCTATATAAAAGTCCTCTACGCCTTCAATGTGTTTTATCTGTTTGCCAATTTCACCGGCATATTCTGTTAATACATCAAGGTCTTCACCGTATAACTTTATAACAACATCCTGCTTAGCTCCGGTGATTAATTCATTGAAACGCATTTGTATCGGTTGCTGAAAACCAAAAGTTACACCCGGTATTACAGACAATGCTTTTTGCATTGTGTCCATTAACCCCTCTCTTGTGCTTGCCGTCACCCAATCTTTTTTAGGCTTTAATATTACCATCATATCACCTGCTTCAATAGGCATCGGGTCTGTTGGTATTTCGCCTGAACCTATCTTATTTACCACCTGTTTTACTTCAGGAAATTTTTGTAAAATAATTTTCTGTGCCTTCGTTGAAGCCTCAATAATCTGGTCAATCGAACTTCCCGTTAATACTCTTGTTTCTACTGCAAAATCCCCTTCATCTAATTGCGGAATAAACTCTCCGCCCAAACTTCTGAAAACAAATATGGTTACCACAAGCAATGCAACTGCAATGCCGATAACAATTGCCCTGTGATGCATTGCTGAATTTATCAAAGGTTTATAAACACGCTGGAAAAAATCCATCATCCTGTCAGAAAAGTTTCTTCTATATGTTGTCTTCTTACTTAAAAACAAAGCCGACATCATTGGCACATAGGTAAGTGATAACAGGAATGCACCGAGTATGGCAAACATTACTGTTTGTGCCATTGGTCCAAACATTTTTCCTTCAATCCCAACCAGTGCAAGTATTGGCAGGTACACAATAAAAATTATGATCTGTCCAAATGCGGCGGAGTTCATCATCCTGCTTGCACTTTCTTTTACCTGGTCATCCATTTGCGCTTGATCTAACTTTTGAACCCCTTCCTTTTGTATTCGTTTACCTGTTATCCGGTGCAATACACTTTCTACAATAATGACTGCTCCATCCACTATTAATCCAAAATCAATTGCACCCAAACTCATCAGGTTGCCCGACACTCCAAACAGGTTCATCATAGAAATTGCAAACAACATAGACAATGGAATAACGGAGGCTACCACCAAACCTGCACGAAGATTTCCGAGAAATAAAATCAGGATAAAGATCACTATTAATGCACCTTCAATCAAGTTTGTTGAAACCGTGCTGATGGCATTGTCCACTAACTTTTTCCTGTCTAAAAATGGCTCTATATCCACACCTTCAGGAAGTGTTTTTTTTATTTGTTCTATTCTTGCCTTTACATTATTGATCACTTCAGAAGTGTTAGCACCTTTCAGCATCATAACAATGCCTGTTACTATTTCACCCTGCCCGTTCCGTGTGGCTGCACCATAACGTACACTGTTTCCGAATTGAACTGTAGCAACATCTCTTACCAGGATGGGTGTCTTATTAGTTGTTTTAATAACAATTTTTTCAATGTCTTCGACTTTATTTACAAGCCCTTCGCTTCTTATAAAATAGGCGTTGGGAGATTTATTGATATAGGCACCACCCGTATTTTGATTGTTCTTTTCGAGCGCTGTAAATATTTCATCAATGCTCACGTTCATGCTGTGCAGCCTGTCGGGATTAACAGCAATTTCATATTGCTTTACATAACCACCAAAGCCACTTACCTCAGCCACACCTGGAGTGCCTAACAATTGCCTTTTAATAATCCAGTCTTGGATAGTACGCAGTTCCATTGCATCATACTTCTTTTCATACCCGGGTTTTGCGTGAACAACGTATTGATATATTTCCCCTAATCCTGTTGTTAGAGGAGCCATTTCCGGCGTACCAATACCTTCAGGAATTTGCTTAGCTGCATCAGCGAGTCGTTCGCTTATCTGCTGCCTTGCCCAATAAATATCTACATGTTCTTTAAATACTATCGTTACCAATGACAAACCAAATCGTGAAAAAGAACGGATCTCTTCAATCTTCGGAATGCTTGCCATTGTCTGCTCAACAGGAAATGTAATAAGGCGTTCTACTTCCTGCGCTGCAAGGGTTGGTGTTACGGTCATCACCATTACCTGGTTATCGGTTATGTCAGGCACTGCATCAATAGGCAGTTTGGTTAATGAGTACGTTCCCCATGCAATAAGGGCTAATGTAAAAAGCCCAATGATTAATTTATTATGTATCGAAAAGTGAATTATTTTATTTAGCATAAAATATCAGTTGTGAAAAACAATTGTCTTATCAAAAAAATAAAATGAAAATGTGTGCAGATGTTAGCGGATGGGCACAGTTATGCCAATGACACCGGCGGACCTCTTAGAAGGCTGGTGCCAGAATACGAAGAGGATGAAAAATTAATCGTATAAAGCTCCCGATGTTTTAAAGGTGGTTTGTGAAGTGCCTCAACAATGTATGCAACCAAAAAGAAAGAGCCTTTTTCTAAATTGACTTTTGAAAATTGGTAGACAGGTGATGCGGTTTCATAAACAATATTACTGCCAGCTTCATGTTGAAAATGTGAAAACGCCTCACCTAAAAAATCATGGTCTATGTCTTCGTGGTCGTCATCGTGTGAACCCTGGTGCTGCGCTGTACTTTCCTCTTCATGATGGTGATGGGGAATAATGCTATGTGCAAATATTACTGAAAATGCACAAAGCAGAATGGACGATATGAAGCGCTTTTTTGCCAATGGAACGGCGAAGATATGTTATCAACTATAAAAAATCCTGCGTTTATCTGAACAAGCTAATTATCATCCCTATTATTGCCGCAATTAAAATTATATGTGGTTCTTTAACCTTTTTTGTTTTTATCAGAATTATGATTGTAGCTCTTGCTATTAATGCTGTAGGAATGTCTTTGATGGTGCGAATTGCTATTACAATTACTGAACCTGCTAAAGCGCCTACTACTACTGCTGTTATGCCGTCTACAAATGCCTTAATACTTTTATGTTTACCGTATTTTTTGAAATATGGTGCTGGAATAATTGTAAATAAATAACAAGGCAGAAATGTTGCTAATGAAGCAACGCAGGCTCCCGGAAAACCTGCAATCAGATATCCAATAAAGCCTACGGTGATTACAACAGGCCCGGGTGTTATCATGGCTACTGCTACGGCGTCTATAAATTCCGTCTCGTTTAGCCAATGATATTCATTAACGACACTGCCGTGCAAAAATGGAACGATAGCCAGGCCACTTCCAAAAACAAATGCACCCGTTTTTGTGAAGAATAATGCAATCTTGCCCAATGTGACATAATCAAATTGCCAGAAACCGGTTTCAAACAGAAATATTGAATTTACAACCGATGACTTTTTAATCCATTTTGGTGGGGCCTTTACAAACATATAAAGCAAACCTGACGCAATAAATAATAGAATTTCTTCCTGCTGCGTTACAATTGTTATTATCACTGCTATTATAAAGAATACCCAAAGCATCCACTTTTGAATGATTGATTTGATGTTGAACTTACTGATAGATTTTTCTGTGAGCTTATAACTGCTGATAGCAATGATACCTACAACGGCTGCACCAACTCCATAAATATTGCATGCATCCACGGTAATCCACCAAACATTTTATATGTAATACCAATGATAACCACCATACAGAATGATGGAAGTACAAAAGCAAGACCGCATAAGGTTGCTCCCAATATTCTATAGTGTAAATAACCTAAATAAATGGCTAACTGTGCTGCTAAAGGGCCGGGGGCCAATTGTGCAAGTGCTAATCCATCTTTGTATTCTTCATCTGAGATCCATTTTTTTTGTTCTAACAGGTCCGCCAAACCCTGCATATCGTAATTTCAAAAAATAAAATATCAGTTGCTTAAGAGTATAACCTGGATGTAAAGTTTCCGTTTCCATATTGTTTCCTCGTATTTACAAAACCGGTTGCCAGTTGTGCTTTTCATCCTGCACATATTTCACCCAACTGTATAAAGCATCATATATTTTCATTCCTATTTCCAATTGCTCCTGGTCACTTTTATAATTATAGGATAGCCCTGCCGAAATTGCCCACAACCCCGCTGCCTGCTGCGCTAATTCAAAACGATTTGTATCCGCGGCACGAACTATACGGGCTAATTGCTGTATAGCCGGATCAGTAATGTTATGTTTCTTAACAATATAATCGAACGTGTAATATTCATTTTCGTGGTAATATTCTGCGCCGGGTATATCGTAAGGGATCGCTTGTAATTCTTTGGCTTTTTCAAAAACGAGTGAGCGCTCAAGCATTTCAACGGCTGGCGTGTCATTCTCGATAATAATTACATTTAGCATTCTTAGGGCTTTATATATGAGATGTACTAATTGCTTTAAATAGAATGGCCTGGCATTTCTTGACGGTCGTATACCATGGCTATATCCTTACTCATTACGTTGGCGAAATCAACTACAAAATAATGGGAAGGGATATAGGAAACGAAGAACGCAGTTTGAAAATACCTACATACCTTCCTCATCGATTTTTATTATAGCATTTCGAAGGTATAGTATATAATAAAAGACATGATCCTGTTTTCTATGAATAGCTGGTTAATGTATACGGAAAGCAATCTGCATCGAAAGGTGTAAAAGAATGCATACTAAATTTTATTAAGTTTGATCTTCTTACAAAACAGCAATTACTGATTTCTTGTAGTTCTAACAATTGGAATTTTCTTCCCACATGTGACGACATCTTCTATAGAAATGCATCGATCTGATCTTGAGTATCATTATTTCCAATTTCATATCCAGAAAGCATACTTGGATGGCAAACTAATGTTTATATTTTATATTCACCTATAAATGCCCAATAGTAATAAACTGGCGAAAATCTATATAGTTAATGCCTTGCGTGTATATCAAATAATTCTGCCACGCCCTCTGCAATATTAATAAGCGCAATACCTTGTATATTATTAATCCAACCAGGTTAAAAGAAATGTCAATACGCACCGCGCTACCGTCTTTTAGCTTGCAAAGATTGAATTCGAGGAAACAAATTGAATTTGATATTTGTTTAATGCTTTTGTTATAGGCAATGCTAAGGTGATGGTGCGACCTTTAAAATGGCGATCATTTGAGAGATTATTTTTGATGAAGACACAAACTATTTCCATCCAAATCTTTCAACCAGGCAAATTTGCCCCAAGGGGTGTTGTCAATTTTTCCGACCTCAATACCTTTTGATTTCAATTCTTTAATTTCGGTTTCAATGTTGTCGGTTTCAAAAATGATGCCTTGAAAACCTGCAAGAGAAATAGTCGCGCCATCATTTGGCAAACCCATTTGTATCCATGCTTCACCATGTGGATTAGTGGCTTCAATAATAACTTGAAAACCGAGCTTTATATAAAATTCCTTAGCTTTTTGTCTATCCTTTACAGGTGTCATGATTATCTCTACTGATTTCATTTTATTAACTTTTTTGATTGTTTACATTCATTTTTCAATGCAAAATTACAATCATAACTGAGAATAGTGCGTGGCAAATACGACAACCTTACCCCTTGATTGCGACAAATCAGTTGCATACATTTGCAACATGCAACACGTTTACTTTAGGAAATCATTAACCCGTGTGAAAATTTGATGACTGAACGCTGAAAAACTTCTTCCCGGCCAACAGGAGGATGCAGGAATCTCAACCGATGGGTTGTTGCACTCTGATGAAAGATACCACCGGGCTATTATATATAAGCTATTACTCCAAAAGCTTCTTTTGCCTTGATACAAACTTGGTCCTATTAAACAAATCGCGTACAATAGACTCCGTTAGTAACCCCATGTTGAATACAAATTACATGGAAGATTGCCAGCTTGTTGCCATTAATAATCTCGAAAATCTTTTAAAGATGCCGTCCAAGGACATTAATTCAAATGGCTACCGGTTCCGGTACAACTTAAACGGCCATTACATTTATTTCCCGCTTATTAAAATATGCAAAGGCAAAGCGTATTTTATTTTTAGGGGATACAAAAAATTTAGGCAAGCAGGCCGGGCAGGAATTTGTGACTTACGTGCCGAATGATGATAACAGGAAGTTTACCGAGTTATTTGGGGTTACAAGATTAAAAAGTAGTTTCATTCCTCCGGATAACCAGGTATACATTTCTACAATACAAAGAATGTATTCCATTCTACAGGATAAGGAAATGGATTAAAGCGCCGAAGAGACAAATCCTAATGGACCTTCAGAAACTTTCTTTCACCAGAGAGCATGAAATGGAAATTTTTTATAAAGGAGAAAGTATTGGTACAATGAGAGTTAATTTTTTTGTGGAAGGAAAGATAATGCTTGAGTTAAAAGCAATAACTCTTTTAGAAAAGGTGCACCTTACATAGGCAATTAATTATCTTGAGGTATACGGTCTTGCAGTTGGATTGTTAGTTAACTTCAGCGCAAAGAGCCTGGAATTTAAAAGAGTAATGAAACCGGCAAAGAAATTATAGTCCATCAATAAATCAATTTAATCATAGTTCAGACAAACAGGCAAATAGCCAACAATAACAATTCCCCCAATACCTCATCTATAGTTTCAAAAGTATGGGCCTTCTGTAACACATTACGTGATGATGGCGTCAGTTATTGTTCAATTTTTATTTTAGAGCTCTTTGATCTTTATATTCCGGAAGGCAACCTTATCACCATGCGCCTGTAATAAAATCGGGGAAGAAGTTACCTGGGAAAATCCTTTGGTATCATTGAATTTGCTTCTGGCAATCGCTTCTTTAAAAGCATTGCTGCCCCTGTCATATTCAAGTATTTTTTTATCATTTAACCAATGTTCAACATGATTTCCCCTGGCAACAATCCTCGCGGTGTTCCATTCGCCTGCCGACTTAAAGGGTTTGTTTGGATCAGCCGGAATCAAATCATAAAGTGCGCCTGTCTTACGATCCCCGTCAATACCAAGCTTTGCATCCGGATGTTTTGTATCGTCTATGATCTGGAATTCACAGCCCAGAGAAGTGTTGGGCAGCAGGAAATATTTAATACCACTATTGCCACCTTCAGAAATTTTAAATTGAACAGAAAGTTCAAAGCTTTTAAAAGAACGCGTAGTGACAATATCGCTCCCATGCCCCTTAGATGGATCAAATACTATATTGCCATCTTCAACATTCCACGATTTTTCCGGCAGTGTATCGCCCCTCACACTCTTCCACCCGTTTAAAGTTTTTCCATCAAACAAAGATTGCCATCCGTTATTTGTTTTTTTCTGTCCATTGGCTGCGCCACTGTTTAAGAGAATAAGAGAGAAGCATAAATAAAGTATTCTTTTCATGTTTTACTTTTTATAAAAATTATGAGTATTTATAGCATCCTGATCTTAACATTACGAAAAGCAACTTCGTGGCCATGATCCTGGAAAGCTATTTTACCAGTTGGGGAAAGCATAAAATTTGGCCAGGTTTTAAACTTACTCTCGGCAACCATTTTTTTCCATTTATCGCTGCCTTGTTGTACATCCAACGTTTCTACTCCATTAAAATAAAAAGTAAGGTGTCCATCCTTTTGAATTATGCGTGCCTCGTTCCAGTCACCAACTGGCTTTGGCTTTGACAATTCGGGCGTTCCACTTAAATCGTATAACAAACCGGCAAGATGATTTCCCTTTTTATTATCGTCAGCTTTCACGTTGTCGAGTACCTGCATTTCTGCACCTGTGTTATAGGTGTTACGGAACTGGGGATCTTCTTTTACATCGAAAATAATACCACTGTTGCCGCCTTCGGAAATTCTCCATTCGGCAGAAAACTCATAGTTTTCAAAAGAATCATCAGTTATCAGGTCACCACGATTTTCTTTATCATCCGGAATGGGATTCATAACTAATGCGCCATCAGTTACCTGCCAGTTTTTGGCAACTGAATTTTTATTATAAGTATGCCAGCCGTTAGTTGATTTCCCGTCAAATAATAATTTCCAGCCGTTGTTCTTTTCTTTTATAGTCAGGGTATTATTTTGGGCATTTATTTTCACAGATGAGCATGCAAATAATATGCAGGTAAGAAGACAAAAAATTGAAGCAGGGGTCTTAATCATAAAAGTATTGTTTAGTAGTTTAATAAATTAAAGATACACGTGATGAAGTTACTTCAATATTTATTTAATGCTTGTGGTGATGAGAATTTATCTACGAGTGCTACTTTTTGATCGAACAATTATTTGCATGTTTTTTTAACACGAGGGGCTCTCCAATCAAATTCCTTTTCTATCTCGTCATAAATTTCCAGCTAACGTTTTTGATCGTATTAGGTTTACCTGGTGCAGGTTCAGAGATTATTCCCTTTTTATTTTCAACTTTTATTTCGCGCCAGCTATAGGCTCCTTTTTCGTAATTAAAGGTCTCGCCATCATCATCATACAATAAATATTTACCCGGCTTCTCTCCATAATAACGAATTTCAATATCTACTTTTTCGCCAGCTTCTGGCGCATGTAACAATGGCGGCATCATTGGAATAATACCTCCGTCTTTTACATAAACCGGAATTTTATCAATCCCCGGAGTCACTGTAATAACCATTCCGTCGCCGGCAAATTCACCAGTGTAAAAATCGTACCATCTACCCTTTGGAAGAATAACATTTCTGGAAATTTGTCCCGTAAACATGGGAGCCACCAGCAAATATTCACCAGCCATATACTGGTCTTTTATTTCTTTTAAAGACGCTTCCAGGTATGGATTGTTTTCAAGGTTTTGTTCAGCAGCTTCTTTTTTTATTTCCATATTAAAACCCTCTTCAAGGTTCATTGCGCGGAAAGGCGGGGTTCCATAAAAATGATATTTTGCAAATTCGCTGTACCAATAAGGCATCATTTGCATGCGCAATAAAGCATACTGTTTTACCTGTTCTGCTACTTCAGGGAAAGTCCATGGCTTTGTGCCGCTTGACCATGCATTGATCATTGCCAAAGGCGAAAACACATTGGATTGAAAACGTCTCAACCATTCCTCCGCCGTTTCTGAAGCACGCACTTCCGGTGTCCAGAGTACGGCTGCAAATCCACTATTGATCAAAGCCGTAATAAAGTCTTTGTGATTATAATAGTCGTTGTATATCACGTAAGGAAATGATGAACCCCCACCATTATTGGCTCTCACCAGGCCAAAGGTTCTTTTGTTAAGCTGATGAAACATCTGCGTTGAATAACGCATGATAAGTAAACCATAGGTCTGCCGCATTTGCTCCGCGGAATGCCCTGAAGGAAAAGTGGCAACATCCGGCCAAAGGTATTCATCTCCTCCATCTACTTCGTCAAACTTATATCCGCTAACGCCAATGTCTAGCTGGCTTTTTTTCAGTTGTCCAAAAAAAATATTTCTTGCCTCCGGCATGGTGAGATCAGGCACAACCCCATTCCATACTGTATGAGAACCTGTAAAAGGCTTTATACTTTTATAAATTGATGATTCGGGAGACACATAAGGATTCGTCCAAAGGTTTAACCTTATGTGTTGTTGCAACATTTGCCGTACAAATTCTCCAGGTTGAGGAAAGCGGGAACTATCCCATTCAAACGTACAAGGATATGATTTACTTTGCCATCCCGGCTCAAGCCCTATAAAATCCAGCGGGTAACCCTTTTCTTCAAATTCATCAGCTTCTTTCTTCACCATACCGGCGTTGGATAAACGCTCCACACGCTGCGTAAAGCCCAATCCCCACCGTGGCGGTAAAGGCCCGCCACCATTAAATAAGTTATAACGCCGGACAGCGTCCAGCATAGTTGGCCCGGCAAATACATAGACTTCCACACCTTTTGCGGGCACTAAGATTTCAACTGCGTCAGAGTATGGGCGCGCTGTCCAGTTTTTATCAAGATTCCTGTCCTGTACCTCCGGCGGATGATTGCTGTCTTTTTTTACAGCGCTTCCGGCATATACCGTTATGTATCTTGCAGCATTTATAAAAACCCCATACCCATTTGAAGAAACATAGAAAGGCGTCGGGGCATGGGTACGGCCATCATCACTTCCGGAAAAGTGATCGGCATGTAATCGTAAAATGCGACCACGCTGATACACAGTTTGAAAATTTAATCCGAATCCAAATAGCTGTTCCTCCTTATCAAGAGGAAAACTCAGGTAAGTTTTGCCGTCAGATATCTTCCCGGATATTTCATCTTTAGTTAACGGAAAAACTACTTTGGCCATGCCCGCAAGAGCAGGATTATTTGGCTGCGCACCGGCAGCTTTTAAAAGATCATAATCTTCCGGTACACCGACAATGCCTTTCCAAATTCCCGGTGACACTTCTGACCAGGAAATGGCTTGTGCAAGAGTAGATTCATTATTTATAGCAAGAAAAATGAGGAGAAGCAGGTTTCTTAATTTCATTTTATGGGCATTTGATTTTAGGAGTAATTGTACATGCTTATCCTATGCATGACGTAATTATTTATAATAATAATGTTTAAAAGCAATGAAAACTACAGTTGAATTCTCTGTGTCGCGCCGTTCGAAATCCTGTACAATTTTTCCTGGCCATCTTTATTTACTGTAACCAATAATTTATTTTTTGGCAATCGTGTTATCACAAGATCGAACTGGCTCTGAAAGGCATGAATGTTTCTAAGAGCCATATAGTCCCATTCCTTTGGCAACCGGGGCGTAATATCGAAAGCACGAAAGCCTATTGGACGCATACCAAAAATTCCTTCTGTATATATACGGCAATAGAGGCCGCTTTCAGCGGAAAGGTGGCGTTGGTTACCTTCCGGGTATGCTTCCACTGCATAAGGAACATGCTCACCGAGCAATCTTCGTTCAGAATAATATTTTAAAAATCGTAAGGCTTTTTCAGATTCACCTGCGGCGAAAACACCACGCAAGCCGTAGAGTGTAGAACGATCCCAAAAGGTTTTATCACCGGCAAGAGAAGCAAGGCCATCTTCAGTCCATAAGCGCGGGGAAAACAATGCTTCAATCGTTCCTTCTTTTCTGTCAAAAATATCCATGACCAGGGGTGTTGTTATCCACGCACGCAAAGTATCGTTGCCTTTATAATAGCGGTACGTTTTAAAACCTTCAACGGTTGCGCCGAAATACTTTTCAATATTGGCACGTAGTTGCCTCGCCTCCAATTCATATTCATATACCAAACTATCTGGTTCGCCTAATTGTTTCCCAAGAAGAGAGGCTGACCTCAAAGCATCATAATATAAAGAGCTTGTATTAAGGTTAGCGTTGCCGGAAGGAAATCTTCCTTCGAGTTCGTCTTTATCACTCCATACTACACCTTCGTCATTTAATTTTCTTTTACAATATTCCAAACACCATTGTATTAAAGGCCATAAAACTTTGGCAGAATCAACATTGCCATAGGCCAGCGAAAATCTTCCCGCGCCATAGGCAATCATGGCCATATCACCCCTATCGCCTGCACCATGCCATGTATCATCACCCTCAGCAACTATAGAACTCGGTATAGGATCGTAAGCAGGATTCATGTAACGGGCAAATAACCGATAAGCATTCATTGCAGATCTATTAGCAATGGTATCTCCAAGAAATGCAAAAAAGGGATTTATGTATTCTGCCTGGTCGTTTGCCCAAATAGCAGCATAATACCGCAAGCCGCCCGGGCCGTGCATCAAGCCGCCTTTCGTATTGTAAATACTTTCTGTGCCTCTTATTTTGGCAAAGGCAAACATGGTATTTAAAAGTGTGTCAGGCGTTTCCAATTGCAGGAACGATTGTATTTGTGTAACACGATTCGCCCTTGCATTTTCTTCTGCTTCTACGTCTGCTTTCACGACATCTGTAGAAGCATTAGCTGCCTGGTAAGTGATTGCAAACATTGCCGAATCACCGGGAATGATTGTCTTTAACCCATCATTCACCGTAGAAATAACAAAGCTATGAACCTCACCACTGCTGCGTTCCGGTGCGATGCGTACTTCCCTGTACATATATTCCATTTCTACAGTCACGGGCTTTTTGCCCGCATTAGTAAAAATCATTTTTTCAATTGCCATAGGCTTTTCAGGCGATGGAAAAAAAGTACGTTCCAACTTCAAATCCCCGTTACTCCCAATCTTGCTATACACTCTCGTGATGCCTTTATGCCGGATACGGATAACTCTTTCAGGCATATCCTGCGAAATGTTTGCATCATAAATGCCGGCTTTCATCAACTTGTCATTTATTAAAATCCTTGGTAATTCATCATCATTAATGTTGTACATCATAGCCGCAGTTGTACTCACAGGCAGCAACCTGAAAGTAGGAAACACCATTGTTCTTACAAAGGATGGCCTGGCATTACTATCAACAGCATATTGCATCCAGAGAGAAATTTTTTGACCACTCATTTCAATATGATCGCTATGTGGCAGGCGTCCGTCAATATTCCATTCTATTGATCCATCGGGTTCAATAGTCCATCGGTCAACTTGACGAGGCAAATTAACCTGGGCGAAAATGGAGATATTAATAAAGAGGAAAACCAGGAGAAGAAATCGTTTTTTTACCACCACTGTTTTTTTATGAATTATGAATAAATGGATGACATATTTCTTAAAGATCTCATTATTGCCCAACTAAGGCGGATAGCCTTTGTCATCATAAATCTTTTCTCACAGAATTCCTAATGAAGACATCTTTTACTCCCGCCGTTTTTGCGATGTCAATGTCCTGCACATTTTTCAACATGAACAAGGATGCTCCTGCTGCTTTCTCCGCCTGCACGTTGTAAATAATTGCTCCTTTCACATCATCCAATATAAAAGGCGGTCTATAATCATCGTTCATATAACTAACTTGTACATCATGCATCTTTAGGTTTTTTACATGACGAATATAAAAGCCATAAGATGGTAACACTTTCCAGCGTTCCGGCTCGGGATAAATTTTCTCATTGTCAGGAACATCGCGATTTACCGAGTCTTTTAAACCGCCACCCTTATAATAAATTCTTATGTTGCTCAATTGCAGATCCTCTATTTCGTGACCGGGAAGCCCTACAATTAAAGCCCCCTGGGCATAATCAACATTATAAGCAACAATATTACTTATAATAATCCTCTTGCAACTCCCAACAGGTATTGTATCAGGGACTCTCATTCTTGCACCAATACGAACAAAGATGGGCGAATTGCCGATGTCGCGCATGGTAATATTTGAAATCGTTACATCTTCCAGCAGGGCTCCATCAACTGTTTCGAGTGCAAGGCCGCTGCAATATTCAAACACGCAATTTGTAATAGTTATATTTTTGAAGCCACCGTTTGATTCAGTACCGAATTTAATTCTGCCCACAGGCGCATCGTTTTTTATATCTTCTCTTTTGAATGTGCCATCCAGCAAACTTCCTTCATCATAACCGCTCACCTGGCAATTGGTGATGGTAACATTTTCTGTTGCCTTTACATAGCCCAAACCAAAAGAACTTTTCAGGCAAATGCCATCATCATGCGGTGAATTAACGGTGCAATTTGAAACGCGTACATTTTTGCAGCAATCAATATCAAAGCCATCCCTGTTGGTATCTACTTTTAAATTATCGATAGTAAGATTATCTACGCCCGTTGCAAGAATCGCAAACCATCCGCCATGCAAAATGGAAACATCTTTAATAATCACATTCCGACATAATAAAAGACTAATCGCTTTATTCGGTCTTACATCTCCTTTTCTTCCACTTCTTACTAATCCTTTACCCCAAATTTTTCCTGTACCAAGGATAGAAATATCGTGCAGGTTTTCTCCCCAGATAAAGCTGTTGTGCCAGTGGCTGTGCCCATAATCCTGGTAAATATCATTTACACTTTTCTCCGGCGCATCAAATTCACTCGAGTCTTCAGAAGCTATCAGCGTTGCTCCCTGGCTAATGAACAAACAAATATTGTTCTTAAGACGTAAAGGGCCGCAGAGATAATTGCCCGCAGGAAAATAAATTGTACCGCCGCCTGCGGCCGCGGCATCATCAATCGCTTTATTGATTGCCGTTCCGTCTGTGCTGATCCCGTCACCTTTTGCACCAAAATCTTTTACATTTAAAAAGGCGCTTTCCTTTTGTGCGCATACAAGAGTGGAGATTGCAATGGCTATGGCAAATAGCATCAGGGTTTTTAATTTCATCACTAATCTAATTATATAAGAGGCAGTTTTAAAATTTTTATTATCATAAAACAACAAATAAAATATCTCATAGCGGTACCGGCAGAACGACGATTTATATTAACCAGTACTTATGTAAAAAAAAACGATGCTACCAAACATACTATCAAAAATATCCCTGGTAAAGTTTTAATACAAAGTTTGTCAATTTATCATAAAATGTTATGATAGCGGAATCCTTTTTATAAAACGCCGGGAAGCCACTCGCAAAATTAATCTACAATGGTATAAGGATTACGTAATCGTAGTTTTAGCTTCTTTAAGACAATGTTTAGTGTACCAGCATCTTTCAATTCAATTCTTTTAAACTATGATTATTCTGCAAGAAACCTGCACATATATTTTGCGCCAGTAGCGTTCATAAAATTGTTACGTTTTTGCAGGAAGAAAACATTCTTTTCATATTCGCTTTTCACACGATCTGCAAGAGATTATTCATAATACCGTTTAGAAAGCGTCACAAATATTCCTGGATGAAACTCCCGAAAATAAAACATCATATCAATAATCATAACAAATCCGGAACGTAATATTTTACAATTGTTAATCAACAATAATCTGGCATACTAACCTGCAATGATCACACAAGAAATCATTTATGGTTGACCCAGAATTCATCTTTGTATTCATCTTTTAACGGTAATGAATGATCATTACTCAATTGTTTCCCGATCGTCTGAAGTTGATCATTAGTTAATACCTTTTCCATAAAAGGAAACAATTGGCGTTCTTCATATCGTAGATGATCATATACCAGGTTGGCGAGTTTTTCTAATAGTTCAAATGAATTGCTTTCTTTATTATTTGATAATTGAGCAAGCAGAGTATTTATCTGTTGATGTTGTTCAATCCAACTTTTACTGACCTATAAGTCCTTTCTTTTGAATTTGCGCAGTGATAAACTAACAGGAACCACCATCCAAAGCAACATGACCAGAATCGTAATGATAAATCCGAAAGTTGTTCCGAAAAAACTTTGAAAAACTGCGCCGGTATACCCCATCAACGCAGATACATCCATTTTCAATAATATTAAAATACGCCCCATATCAATAGGATTTAAACCACTCAATACGAGCATTGGTTTTTCCAAAGGGTAATCTGCGAATTGAAAAAGAATAAATAAAACCAAGCCATCGAAAATCAAAGAAAAATACAACCACAATAAAACGGCAATGCCAATGCCCTTGGCTTTATCTCTTGTATAAACCGCTGCCAGTAACGCAATCGCCACAAAAATGAGAGTTAGCAGTAAACCCACTCCTACCAATATGATTCCCGTAGGAGTAAAAGAATATATAAACACAGCAATTCCGACACCAATAAAAAAAGAAAAAGTCAGGGCAATAGACATGCCTGCAAAAAGGCTTATCCATATATGCTTTCGCTGTAGTGGTTGGCTCACCAGCAGTTCAATAAATTCGGAACTGTTATAAACATAGATCGTTGAAAAAATGATACATATTAAAGGGACTATTATTAAAACAATGTTCATTAAACTTAACATGCCTTTAGAGGTATTGTCCTGCAAAGTAAAAACGCTGAACGAAATTATTAACAACAGCAAGGTGTAGGCAATAACAATTTTGTTGCGGAGAATATCTGTAATTACATATTTGATGATTTTTTGCATACTATTTATTTTTTTTCATAACAGAAGCAATGGCTTTGGATAGTTTTTCTTCTCCGGTATCCTCACGCAACAGTTCAATACTTTTATGAAATATTAAATTTCCATCCTGCATATAAATTACCTGTGTTACCAGGTCATCCAATTCACTCAGTATATGCGATGTTATAAGAACTAATTTTCCCTTTTGTTTCTCAGCAATAATTTTGTCTTTTAATATTTCTGATGCTAACGGATCCAAACCTGCGGTGGGTTCATCCAGTATTAATACGTCCGGGTTAAAAAGAAATGCCAGCGAAGCGCTCACTTTTTGCATCGTGCCACCAGATAAAGTCCGCATTCGTTTCTTTAATAAATCGGATAGTTTGAATGCATTAACCAAATCTTCATCCAGCTTATAATTATTGCTATTACTCCTTATATCCTTCATCATATTCAACACTTGACCGATCGTCATGTTTTCAGGGTAACGTCCTATCTGCGGCATATACCCAATGTGATCCCTGTAAAGCCAATCGTGCAAAATGTTTTTGGAATTAAAGGTGATAAATCCGCTATCCGGCACGACCATGCCAAGAATACTTTTTACCAAGGTGGTTTTCCCGCTGCCATTTGGCCCAATCAAAGCAATGCACTCGCCTTTGTTGCAGGTGGCTGAAACATTATTCAAAGCAACGAGCCTGCCAAATTTCTTAGTAACATTGTTAGCTATTATCATAACGGCAACGGTTTCATGAATGGGGATTTATCAACTAAATTTTCGGGCGTAAGGCTTGGTATAATCTTTTCTATCTTGTCAAATAAGCTAGCCATAATGCTTCTGAATAAAATCATGGCAGTAGGATTTTCTGCAACAATCATGGAGAACATACTAACGGGATGATAGGGCACGTCTCCCAGATTATCTTTGTTTAAATCATATCCTTCGTATTTATCCCAGTAATTATTATTGAAGTTATTCAATACCAGGGTTCCATTAGTAGCAATATCAAAAGAGTTGCCTATAAAATTATTATGCGTAAGGGTATCATCCATACAGCTCGCTTGTATTTTGAATGCCCAGCCATTATTAATAAATTCATTTTTTTCAACCAAAACCCTGTTAGCGCCTTCCATTGAAATTCCGGTGGTATTGCGCAAAAATTTATTCCCTAATATATAACTGTCAGTAATTTCTTTTAGGAAAATGCCATAACAGCCATCTCCCCAATTGTCTTCAAATACATTATTAAACATTTTTACCCCATGGGTAAACATTACCGATACTCCTGCGCTATTGTTTTGAAAGATATTAGAAATATATGCATCATTGTGAGAGAACATAAAGTGTAGACCATACCGTGAGTTATCTCTTGAAATATTACGCCAGATTACCGAATTAGTTACAAACTCAAAATAAATACCATCACGATGCCCGGTGACAGTATTGCCAATAATCCGAAGGCTATCGCATTGCCAGCAATGTATGCCATTTCCGCTTGCCTGGTCGGTAGTGGCATAAGCGGTAAGTTTGTTATTCTCAACTAAGCAATCAGTAGCTTTTTGCAAATAGATTCCAAAAAAAGTATCTTCTAAAATATTCCCCGATATGGTAACATTTTTATTTTCATAAATTTTTATTCCGGCAATATCTGTAATGCTGGAAACACCTGAGTGCATCAGTTTAAACCCCTTAATAGTAACATTGTTTGCTTTTACTGAAATGATTTCATATTTATGCTCACCATCCAATACAGGATAGTTATTACCAATTAATACGATCGATTTGTTTACGGTAATATTCTTCTCTTTATAGATGCCTGGATCTACCAAAACGGTATCACCATTTTGCGAAGCATTTATCGCCTGCTGAATAGAATGATAGGACTGACTGGTTCCAACCTTCAGAACATTGGCTAAGGCAGCTACGCCGGAGAATAATAAAAATGACAATATAAAAACCAAATATTTTATCACGGCGTATTCACTTGATCCCACGTGAGCATAGTACCGGGGTAAGTATTCATTACAAATTTTAAGCTATCTGAATTACTGAAGGCAGCAATGTTACCATTCATGGGGCTTTTTAAGACGCTGCTTTTTAAATAGAATGCTTTATCTACGGGAATTAATGAATGCCTACCTGAGAAATCTACAAAATAGACAGCATATCCTTTTTCGTTTTTAAAGCCGGGCGACTGCATGAAAGACTTTATGCAATGTGCATCGTCGAATTTATACACCTTGCCCTTTTGGGTTACAATTTCTGCACCGAACCGATTATCACTTATGGGCATTTTGCAATAATCACACATATCCTTTCCTGTTATGATCGGTTGCGGACCTGTATTGCAGGAGCTTAGTGAGAATAAAAGTAAGATTGGTAAAGCGCTGCTTACAGGTTTAATTTTTTTTATCCATTTGCGATGATCTTTCCATCCCAATGCTACCAGTGCCAATAAAATACCACCCACACCAATAAACAACCACCCGCCAATATGTGGAATGGAATAAGCGCCAAAATTGAGTAATTGTTTATAGCCAATCAATGGTGGCTGATAAGCCATGCCCGGAACGATAATAGCTGCATCCGGATTAAGATTGTGTCCATAATTGTAATCCCATCTCCAGAAATCAATCATGGCAATTATGCCAAAACAAACAAAGAGAATGAAAACCAAATTGAGCAACCACCTTTTGCCAACAGCAGCCGTAATTAAAAGCGCCACTGCAAAGGCTCCTATAATATATGGCAGGATAGTAAATTCATAAAAATCTGCGGTATGAAGCATCTTCATTCCGATATAATGGTTTAGCCCATTAATAATATCTATATTCCCTCCCAGCTTATTTGTGTAAATCAATAACACAAGGCCTTCAGGATACTGCGGTGCAGTCAGTTGTATTTGCCACATAGGGAAAAATAATACCGCAAAAAGAGCTGCACTGCACAACACTATCAGCCATCTTGCGTATCCCGTTAATTTATTACTTTTCATAACCATACTTTTAAGTGAGGGAATTGCAGCATAAAAAAACTACAGCATTTCTCATTCATGCATGCTGTTATTATTTTGCCGGAGTAGGCAGCAACACCCCATCAATTGCATAAATTATTCCGTTAGATGCCTGGATAGTGGCGGTGATTTGTATTAAATTATTTAAAGTAATTTTTCCATCTTTTACATTGATGATTACATTATCACCATTAGCCATACCCAGAACCTGGCCATCCTTAAAATCTGCAGATTTTAACCCCCCGAGGGCAACATGATATTGTAAGATGTTCGCGAGGTCATCCTTTTTATCATCCTTCATTAATCCATCAACAGTACCTGCCGGAAGCTTATCAAAAGCGGCATTCGTCGGTGCAAAAACCGTGAACGGCCCGGCGTTGGACAGAGAAGTGACAAGGCCAGCTTGCTTTAATGCAGCCACCAGGGTTGTAAAATCTTTTGAGGATGCCGCAACCTTTACAACATCTTTTTGTGATTCATTGTCATTCACATTTTCCTGCCCACCTCCTGCAACTGATGTTGAACCACTGGCGGATGCATTTTCCGTTTTATCTCCTGTACCCTGGCTACATGAAAAAATGGCTATCAAAACTGCAACTGATAGCAAACTGATCATCCTTTTCATAAATAAGAATTTTTAATATTTTAATAATTAACAAGCATTAATGCTTCAACCAATATCATAGGGCGGCCAGGTTAATAAACCTATTCATGATTATGCCCATTCGCACTTTTTTATAAAAAGCTGTTAAGAAGAATCATGTGGTTTTCCTTAACAGCTAAAATTTTATTTATCTAGCAATGGAGGATTAGTGGAACTATCCGGCATATTCTTTCCCGTATTGAAAGTGAGGGCCACAGTACTGTTGGCAGGAGAAACCCTTACATAGCCCTGCATTTCCTGGTGAAGGGCGCTGCAGAAATCTGTGCAATAGAACGGATAGATACCCGGTTTTTCAGGATTCCATGCCAGCGTTTGTGTTTCTCCCGGCATTACCAGCAGTTCTGCCGTGTTTGCCGCAGCCTTTATTGCAAAGCCATGTGGTACATCCCAATCCTGTTCCTGGTTAGTAAGGTGCCAATAAACCTGGTCGCCCATTTTTATGCCTTCAATATTATCCGGTACTAGGTGAGAGCGTATCATGGTCATATAAACATCAACTCTTTTTCCGTTGCGTACTACTTTTGCTTCGGCTTCTCCTTTGGTTACATAAGGATTTTTGTTTTCATCTAAATTGAAAAATTTCACTGATTTATCTTTGATTAGGGAAGCCTCTACCGCCTGGGCATAATGCGGTTCTCCAACGGTTGGAAAATCGAGTAATAATTTCATTTTATCACCACTGATATCAAATAATTGCGCTGCTTGTGCTAATTCAGGTCCTGTTGGAAGATACCTGTCTTTCGTGATTTTATTATATACAATCACATACTTACCGTTAGGCTTTTTGGTATCCCCACCGGGGATGCACAAGTGACCCGGTGAATAATAGGTAGGCTGCCTGTCAATTACCTTCAGATCTTTTATGTTCCACCTTACAATCTCTGATGAAACAAACATTGTGGTAATGGCATTGCCCCGTCCATCAAATTCAGTATGTAACGGGCCTAATCCCGGCTTTTTTACTTCACCATATAGGGCAGCTTCATATTCGATTACCGGTATGCCGTTATAGTCACCAATAAACTTTTTGTCCGCAATAGCCTTTTGAATTTTATCAAAACTGAATACAGGAATTAAAGCCGCTAATTTTCCACTACCTACAATGTATTCTCCTGTTGGATCCACATCGCATCCGTGAGGTGATTTAGGGCAAGGGATGAAATAACAAACCCCAGGGAGTTCTTTAGCATCTAAAACAAGTACTTGTTTTTCAATAGTAGAGGTAGCATTATGGGTAGTTTCATTATATACGTTATGCGCATACGATACTGCCTCAGTTTTGCCCTTTCCTTGTTTTGCAAGTTCTTCCAGTTTTTTCCAGTTTACAGCGAGAATAAAATCCTTATCACGCTGCGAAGCATTTACTTCCAGCAAGGTATTGGCCTGCTCCGTATTATAACAGGAAAAGAAAAACCAGTCGTGTGAAGGACCTTTGCCTGAATGGCTTAAATCAAAATCCACTGGAGGCACCCTCAACTGAAAGGCAAGTTTCATGGTACCGGAATCCTTATTTACACTGATAAAGCTGATTGATGCATTAAAGTTCTTGCGGTAGGTGTTAATTGGTACATCACCATCACTATTATCCATCGGAACAGCAAAGCGTGTTCCTGCTATAACATATTCAGTATTTTCCGTAATGAATGGTGAGGAGTGGTTTCCGGCACTATTGGGTAATTCCAATATCTCCGCAGTTTTAAAAGTAGTTAGGTCAACACGGGCTACGCGGGGCGTATTGTTGGCATTGGCAAAGATCCAGCGCCCATCAATTTCTCCATTGGTTTGTGAAAGTTCCAGGTGGTGTTGATCATCCCAGGGAATAAAGCCATGTGATGTATTCAACATCGGTTTGGTTTCTTCGCTATACCCATAACCGTTTTCTGGAAAAACGCCGAAGATGGGAACAATTTTTAATAATCTTCCCGAAGGTAGTCCGTAAACGGCCATTTGCCCATTAAATCCCCCGGAAACAAAATTGTAAAACTCGTCGTATTTACCCGGAGCCACGTATACTCTTTGCGAAGCGTCCCCGCTAATAGCATCCCCCGCATTCTTAGGTTTGCAAGAATAAAAACCACTTAACAGTAAAGTAGCTATCATAGCAAAAAGTGCGTAAGTATTCTTTCTCATTTTGATTGAATTATATTTCATTAAGTGTTAGTTTTTATTGTACTCCGTCATTTTTACGCATAAATTCATAAACATTTCGCGCATCGTCATCACTAATATTTTGATTAGGCATACGTACCAGACATATTTCCAACATAGCCTGTGCTTTAGGGTCTTTATTAATCATTTCATCCGGATTGGTTGCAAAATTCATAATCCATTCAGAGGTATGGCGTTTAGTAACATCTTTCCAACCCGGGCCCACCAATTTTTCATCAGTTAATTTGTGACACGCACTGCACTTAACACTATATACCTTGCTTCCTGCCTCCGCTTTTGCTTCGTCCAACTTCGGACTAACATCAACATGAGTAAATTTTCCTTCGCCACGCTTGGCGTCGTAGGATGAAACATCTGTTTCGTCGGACTGACTTACAGCCGCTGGCTCTTCACTTGTGCTTTTATTTTCATCTGAATTATTACAAGCACTAATAAACAGGATTAAAACACCTAAATACATCAGCTTCTTCATACTATTAATTTTTTTTTATTCTCGTAAATTTTATCGACACAATATTACTATGCCCACCTATAGAATTTTATGCGTGTAATCATAATTTACATCCGAAACTCATCCGGCACAAATCCATAAGGTTTAAAAATATTGCAAAATCCTTACTGGCAGGGTGTTTCATGCTTATCCGATTCTTAATCATTTTATAAACATGACTAAAATCATACGCGTAACTGCTTACAATCATAGAGAGCCTTCATGAGCAAAAGCAAATAATATCGTTAATTACATTTTAAAAAAAAATTGAGATGATACACATTGAGACATTACTAACTTTAGGTGCTACTTATAAAAAAATAATGGCCAATGAAATTATTTTTTCAGAAGCCACTGAATGTCATTACTACTATCAATTGACTTCCGGCTCCGTGCGCTGGGTAAATATTAGCAACGAGGGTAAAGAATTTGTGCAGGATATGATTGAACCGGGGGAATGTTTTGGCGAATTTCCTTTATTTGATGATGCTCCTTATGCCGCATCTGCCATTGCAAATAATGATTCGGAAGTTCTGCGTTTACATAAAGAAAGCTTTAATCAATTTCTAAAAGATAATCCTTTAATACATTTTGCTTTCAGTAAGTTATTAGTTGAGCGTTTGCGTTTCAGATTTCTATTAATGAAAGACGTGGCTGGTAACAAACCGGAAGATAAAATCTGCAGTTTACTTACTTATTTTAAAAATCATAAAAAATATTTCTGCCCTAAATGCAACTTAGTGCAACTCACCCGGCAACAGATTGCTGACATGACCGGCTTACGTGTTGAAACAGTAATCAGGAGCATCCGCCATTTAAAGGAAATTGGGAGATTACAAATAGAAAAAGGTAAAGTTTATTACTAACGCTATTATGATTGTAATCATACACTCACATTTTATTCTAATGTTACTTTGGAACAAAAATGGGTAGTTCATTATATAAATGGGTATCAGTCGGATTCTTCAATTTATTGCTGGCAGCAACCTTAGGATGCATATTACGTTATAAAATTCTTTATTCTTTACCACTTATTGACCAAAGCTTTTTGCTTCATGCTCACTCACATTTTGCCTTTTCAGGGTGGGTAACCCATATATTAATGGTATTGATGTGGGGTTATTTATATAAATATCTGCCTGCACATTTATTAGGAAAATACAAATGGCTTGTAATAGCTAACTTGGTGGCAGCTTACGGAATGCTGCTCTCCTTTCCCTGGGAAGGCTACGGAATCGTTTCCATAATTTTTTCAAGTTTATCCATAGTTGTCTCCTATGTATTTGCAATAAATTTTTGGAAAGACCTGGATAAAATAAAGGTAAAAATAATAAGCAAGTATTGGTTTAAGGCTGCCCTAATCTTCAGCGTGCTCTCTTCATTTGGTGTTTATTCTCTTTCGTATATTATGGCTAATAATATTCAACACCCCGATTGGTTCCTGGCAAGCACTTATTATTTTCTTCATTTTCAATACAACGGATGGTTTTTCTTTGCCTGTATGGGGCTGTTGAATGAGCATATTAAATCAGCAGTGTCTTTTTCAGTACAAAAACAAATTTTTTGGCTCTTTGCACTGGCTTGTGTTCCTGCATATTTTCTATCGGCTTTATGGCTTCCTATCCCCACATGGATTTATATAGTTGTGGTAATGGCGGCGGCCGCAGAATTGCTTGGCTGGATATTTTTATTACGAAGTATTATTTTAAAGAAGAAAGAATTACTTAAACACATTTCTATACAAACAAAATGGCTTTTTATTTTATCGGCAGTAGCATTATCTATAAAATTATTATTGCAATTAGGATCGGTTATTCCTGCATTAAGCAAACTGGCATTCGGCTTCCGTCCTGTTGTTATCGGCTATTTGCATTTGATGTTCCTCGGTGTTATCACGCTTTTTATATTAGGCTTTTGCAAGATGAGTGAATTTATTGTTACAAGTAAAAAAGGAAATACCGGTATCACAATTTTTATAGCAGGTATTATTCTGAATGAAATGCTGCTCATGATACAGGGCCTCTCCTACATGAATTATATTACTATACTTTATATAAATGAAATGTTGCTGGCTGTAGCGGTTGTAATGTTTTTTGGGTTATTGCTTTTAAACACCGGCATAAGAAAAACATCCAATAGTTTACCGGACAATTGAATTGCGCTTAAACTTTTGGCGACGACGAAATTCAATACGTAAAGAATAAAATATTGCAGGGCTGAATTCCTCATTCAGTACTCTTAGATCCCATTTTTTTTGAAGCGGAAGATATTCAACCGAAAATATCTAAAAAAACGGCTGGAAGTTGTAATACCTGACTGTATAAGCATCATTCACAGGCATCGGACAAATAAAAAATCAACCGATTTCGTCGGAGTAAAAGGATATCAATTTATTGAGCGTGCATACCCTTTTTCAAGTCTACTTTTCAGTCATCTTCCTTATAAACTCAACTTCTTCCTGTTTAAAAGGAGTACCATCTTTTCTAAAAATATCGTGAAACCATACCTTAGGTTCACTTCCGTCGGCTACGGGAGTATCCCACGCATAAATTGTATTTGTTTTTCCTGATACAAGGCCCCAGTTAATCGCCCCGATTTTGTGTGCTTTTAAGATTGGAAGAATGTTTTGAAAACGACTGTTTCTTGTTCGCGCCATATACTCTGTGCAAATGAGTGGACGCCCGGTTTTCAGTAAAAAAGAATCAATCCACTTTTGGTGTTCCGTTTCATCGCTGTAATTATGATAGGTTATTACATCTGAATTCTCAAGCTGATAGGCATTGAGGTCTTTTAAATTTAAAGCCCACACACCCGCTGACAGAGGTTGGTCGGGGTTTATCTGCCTTGCCCATGAAAACACTTTTTTCAACAAAGGCATACTTTTATTTTCATAGCCGGAATTACCCGGTTCGTTGTAAAGGTCCCATAATAAAATTCGCTTGTCATTTTTAAAAGCGGTGAGAACATCTTTTACATATTCTTCCAGCATAACCATCGAAGTTGAATCTGTATAAATTAGTTTTCCGGGGTCTTGTACCCAACCTGAATTGTGCGTACCGGGTTTTGGATCGGGTTGCATACCTTCTTTATAGTTATCATTCCATACATCATCAAAAAAAACAAAAACCGGTTTTATATGATGCTTGTCCGCAATCGTTAAAAAAGTATTCATCCGGTTTTTAAATCCTTCTTTATCCACCTGCCAAGCAAGATGATGAAGGTAAACACGCATGGTATTCATCCCGATTCCCTCGCCATAACCTAATTCTTTATCTATTAATGCAGAATCAAAAGTTGCTTCCTGCCACATTTCTAATTGGTTAATGGCATTACTGCTAATGTAATCCGCACCTACGGGCCAGACTTGACCAGCATACCATGCATTTGCTTTTTCTTTGCTCCAAACTTCCCTTTCAACTTCTGTTTTTACGTCACCTGCTTTTTTATTTTCACTACTCTTATTATCATTATTGCAACTGATCAATATCGTTATTGCCAGGCAAATTTGTATTTGAAAGAAAATTCTTTTCATAATATATGTATTGTTTGTTAAGCTATTAATTTGATTCTATTTTATTATTTTTCGCGTGCAATTTATTTCGCATCTATCTAACAAAAAAACGGCATCTTTAATATTTAATATCAGCTCATGTGCTACTGATTAAAAACTAATCTAATTACTTACAGGCAATCTTTTATTTAATCGGTTTATCTAACCTGTAGTCTGCTTCGCCGGGATGGTACCCATTCCTTACTAAACGGTTATAAAACCGATAAATCAACCAATTCTTACAAAGTAGAACATAATTTAAAGAAACATCATTAATATTTGTTTCAATATTCAGTCAATTTGTGTCATTAGAAGATGATGTATTTCAATAAACAAACGATATGCTCTACTCCAGTCTTTTCATCCCAGCTACTTATGAAATAGCCGGTAATGGCAGTGGCGACAAATGTATAACTTCGGCAGACCGAACCCGATCAGCATTTACCTTTTTACGAACCACGGTTGTAATAGTTATCCAGTGAAGCGCTTATTTTTTTTATCATAAATTCGAAGCATGATCAACAGAAAAAAATTTATACAGCAAACAACTTTAGCCTTAACAGGCTCATTAAGTATTCCTCTAATTACAAAGGCTTCAACGGGTGCATCATCTGCAAAAAATGAATCAAAATTAAAAGTGGGAATCGCAGGCTACACATTCTTACATTTTGATGTGGAAAAATCTATTGATATGATGAAGCGGCTGGATCTCCATTATATTTCTTTAAAAGACTTTCATTTACCTATAGACAGTGATGATACAAAAATAAAAAGTGTGATGGGCCAGTTTGAAAATGCAAATATTAAAGTGTATGCCGTTGGAGTTATTTACATGAAAACAAAACAGGCCGTTGACGATGCATTTAACTATGCAAAAAAAACAGGTGTAGATATGATAGTGGGTGTGCCTACTTATGACCTGCTGGATTATACCGAAGAGAAAGTAAAAACTTCGAACATAAAAATAGCGATACACAATCATGGCCCTGAAGATGCCTTATACCCCGCCCCGGAAAATGTATATGAACACATCAAAAACAGGGATAGCAGAATGGGGCTTTGCCTTGACATTGGCCATGCTACAAGAGCAGGCGCAGACCTGGAAAAAGTAGTATTAAATTATAAAGCAAGGCTTTTTGATATGCATATTAAAGATGTAACCGGCGCCTACAAGGATGGTAAAGCCATTGAAACCGGCCGTGGAATTATTGATTTTAAAGCGTTAATAAAAGCATTAAATAAAATTGATTACAAGGGAGTCTGCAGTATCGAGTATGAAAAAGATATGACCGATCCTTTACCCGGCATCGCAGAATCTGTGGGTTTTTTCAAAGGCGTAATACAAGGTGCCTGCTAATTGCAAAAAATTACTACTATTAAAATTGAACAATATTAATATAAAGCTCCCTATGAAAAGCATTGCTTGTTTTACAATACCGGCAGCTTTAATTTGCTTTGTGTTTTCAGTAAATCTTCAAAGCTGCACAAATAATAAAAAACAAAATGGCCATCCGGATTCCCTTGCAATAAGGCAAAGTGTACCAGAATCCCCTGTTCTATCTCCTAAAGAATCTTTAAAAAAAATACATCTTGAAGATGGTTTTGAGATTAGGATTGTAGCAGCCGAGCCCCTCGTAGTTGCACCGGTAGCAATGACGTTTGACAAAACGGGACGCATTTGGGAGGTAGAGATGCAAGATTACATGCCAGATACCTTGGGCACCGGAGAAGATATGCCGGGCGGCAAAGTTGTAATTCTTACGGATACAAACGGCGATGGCGTGATGGATGAAAGAAAGGTTTTCCTGGATTCTTTAGTGATGCCGCGTGCTATATGCCTTATTGAAAATGGGCTTCTCGTCGCCGAACCACCAAATCTTTGGTATTACGATATTGTAAACGATACACCAAAAAATAAAACACTTATAGATTCATCTTATGCGACAGGCGGTAATGCAGAGCACCAGCCTAACGGATTATTAAGAGCGTTAGACAATTGGATATACAGCGCTAAATCGGATAAGCGCTACAGGAAATTGGGAAATAAATGGCTTGTGGAAAGAACACATTTTCGTGGCCAGTGGGGTATTTCCCAGGATGACTATGGCCGTTTGTTTTACAACGCAAATTCAGAAAATTTAATAGGAGATTATTTTAGCCCAGGACTGGGCGCAGAGAATAACAACCAACATACCGTGGCCGGCTATGTGAAAAATATTGTGCCTGACAACAGGGTGTACCCGGTAAGGCCAACTCCCGGTGTTAATCGTGGTTACATGGAAGATGTGCTTGATGATAGTCTCCGGCTGGTAGATTTTACAGCAGCATGCGGGCCGGTTATTTACCGGGGTGGTCTCTTTAGTGAAGAATATAAAGGCAATGCTTTTGTAGCAGAGCCGTCGGCTAACTTGATTAAGAGAGATATTTTAGATGAGCATGGTTATATAATCACGGGAAAAGAAGCGTATCAAAAAAAAGAATTTCTTGCAAGCGAAGATGAAAGATTTCGCCCGGTAAATTTATATAATGGCCCTGACGGTGCATTATACATTGTAGATATGTATCGTGGCATTATTCAACACAAAACATATTTGACCCCTTACCTTAAAAATGAAATTAAAGAGAGAAACTTAACGAGGCCGCTTAACTGCGGACGTATTTACAAGATCGTTCCTAAAACTAAGGCTGCACAAAATATAAAGTTCACCGGTGAGCCTGCGGATCTTGTGCGTTTATTGCAAAATGAAAACGGATGGGTGCGCAGTAAAGCGCAACAATTATTAGTAGATGCTAAAGATAAGAAGGTAGCTCCTGCATTGCGGGAACTCTTGCGAAATGAAGGAAATCCTTTAGCAGCGATTCATGCACTTTGGGTTTTAGAAGGCCTGGGCGAATTGCAACAAGATGATGCATTTCCATTACTTAAGCAGATTAATTGGCCACTACGCATGCAAGGGCTAAGTGTGCTGCCATCCATCTTAACGAAAAAAAATTATAGTAGGTTTGTCCCTTCCTTTCAAAGAATGATCAATGAAAATGACACGCTTGCTGCCCCGTATATTGCATTTTTAGTTCATTACATTCAGCCATTCAATAAAATACTTTCGCATGAATTGCTTAAAGTGCTTACTGAAAAATATCCGAATAATATTTATGTTGCAGATGCCATTATAAGCAATCTTAAAAACGAGGAAACCTCGTATCTCAAAGAATCTTTAAACATCAATCCGGACACAAACCTTGTCATTAATAGACAAATAGAAAAAGTGATTGATGATATCGCTAAAGCAAAATTGAATAGCGATGCAAAGAAGCTTGCCAAAGAATTTCCCAAGGGTATTGCATTGTTTCAATCCGTTTGCCAAACCTGTCATGGCGCTGATGGAAATGGTATAAACGGCCTGGCGCCGCCGTTAAATAATTCCTCCTGGGTACAAGGGGATAAAAATAAGTTACTTCCTATCGTTTTATTTGGATTAACAGGTCCGGTAAAAGTCGCAGATAAAATTTATGAACGGCCGGAGATAAACGGTGATATGCCCGGCATTGGGTCCAATAAGGAATATACTGATGAAGATATTGCACAGGTATTAAGTTTCATTCGCAATTCCTGGAACAACAAAGCGGAAAAAATTTCTGACTCAGATATAAGAGAGGCCAGAAATAAATATAAAGACCAGCAGAAAAGTTTTACAATGGATGAATTAAATCACTTGAAATAATAATGTGCATCGGTGCGATGAATTTCATTCGTATGTTTATGAGTTCATACATTTTTTTATGAAACCCAGTCTTTAAATTTCACTAACAAAATATCTTCTTACACATCAATTGAAGGTTGAAAAAAACTAATAATTATCAATGAAGCAACTACTAATAATCATTTCAATTTTATCCATAACATTCAATTCAACCGGACAAAACAAAAACGCTGCAACATCAGGCAATCCAGTCTTTCCCGGATGGTACGCAGATCCTGAAGCGGCTGTATTTGGTAATCAATATTGGATATACCCAACCTACTCAGCAAAATATGAGGAGCAGGTTTTCTTTGATGCATTTTCTTCGCCGGATTTAGTTCACTGGACAAAGCACAATAAGATACTGGATACTTTAAATGTAAAATGGGCAAAACGTGCCGTGTGGGCGCCTGCCATTATAGAGAAGAACAAAAAGTATTTTCTATTTTTTGGAGCAAACGATATTCAAAATGATCAACAGTACGGAGGAATTGGAGTCGCGGTTGCCGATAATCCTGCAGGGCCTTTCAAAGATTATTTAGGTAAGCCATTGATAGATAAATTTCATAACGGGGCGCAGCCTATAGATCAGTTTGTGTTCAAAGATGAAGATGGCAAATATTATATTATTTATGGCGGCTGGAAACATTGCAATATTGCAAGGCTGAAAGATGATTTCACGGGTTTTATTCCTTTTGAAGATGGAAGTGATTTCAAAGAAATAACGCCAGAGAATTATGTGGAAGGCCCTATGATGTTTATACGAAATAATAAGTATTATTTGATGTGGAGCGAAGGCGGATGGGGTGGCCCCAACTATTCCGTAGCTTATGCGATAGCAGATTCTCCATTCGGGCCTTTTACAAGGGCAGGCAAAATTTTACAACAGGATACAGCAGTGGCAACAGGAGCAGGCCACCATTCAATAATTCATAATACAAAAAATGATAGCTGGTTTATTGTGTATCACCGGAGGCCGCTTGGCGAAACCGAAGCAAACCATAGGGTGACTTGCATTGACCGGATGTATTTTGATTCTAACGGAATGATCAAACCGGTAAAAATCACTTTTGAAGGTGTGCCCGCAGAAAACTTGCAGTAAATTCTAATAGCTTATTTTTCTGTTTATCTTCCATACTTCCCATCTGTTTATCCTCAATTATTCCACTACCGGAAATGATGATATGCGCAATCTTGCAGCACCCATGGGTATCAGTTCGATTGTCTTTTCTTTCGTATCAACAGTCACGGGGCTTTGCGGCAGTACATCTCACAAGCCGTATTTATCGAGTTGCCATTCAAGAATAATTTTCCCTTTTGCCTTTATTTCAATTGGTACCTTATCCTGCGTAAACGGAAAATTATTCTGCGGCAATTCCCGTTTGATTATTTCTGTAATGCTGGCCCCGTCCATATCGGCTACCGCAATCTAATCTCCCTCCTAAAACAAACTGGGTTTTATTTTCGATATCCTTCCATAGCGGGATCAGTAATAATTTTTTCGGCTTTAAAAGCTCCCGACACATTAGCACCTGAGGCTGATATAATTTCACAAAAAATTTTGAGAAGCAATTCAGTATGACATCCGCTGAATTTATGCATTCAAACCAATTCAAAACATAATAAAAAAATTGGTGCTAAATGTTTTGCATCACATAAGCTGCTATATCGTCTATCGGTATAATTTTATTTGCGGCGTTTAATAATATTGCTTCCTTCGGCATTCCAAAGACCACTGACGACTTCTCATCCTGCGCAATTGTTTGTGCACCCGCCTGTTTCATTTCAAGCAGTCCTTTTGCACCATCATCTCCCATACCTGTGAGCAATATACCAATACTATTCTTACCGGCGTATATCGATGCTGAGCGAAAAAGCACATCAACAGAAGGGCGATGCCGGTTAACTAATGGACCATCCTTTACTTCTACGTAATATTGTGTTCCTCTTTTTTTCAACAGTAAATGATAATTACCCGGAGCTATCAGTGCCCTGCCTCGCTTTACGATATCGCCGTTTTCAGCTTCCTTTACCGAAATTTTGCAAATACCGTTCAACCTTTCTGCAAACGACTTCGTGAAATTTTCCGGCATGTGTTGCACTATCAATATCCCTGGGGCATTAGCTGGCAAAGCTTCTAAAAAAACGCTGATCGCTTTTATACCTCCCGTTGAAGCGCCTATAGCAATAATGGTATCACTTGTAGGTACCAGGTTTTTAGGTTTAGTATAATTTAAGATTGCATCCGCAGAGAATTTTGGGGGAATTATCGAAGGCAAAGAAATTGACTTCTTCCTAAGTTTCGCCCTGGCAACTTTTTTAATGATCGCACAAATTTTAATTCTATTTTCTTCATCAATATTATTTGTTTCAAATACTTTTTTTGTCATTACCTCCAGGGCGCCACATCCCATAGCCTTCAAAGCTAATTCGGAATTATTTTCAATAAGATTTGAAATGATAATAACAGGAATAGGATGCTGAGACATTATCTTTTTGAGAAACGTCAACCCGTCCATACGCGGCATTTCAATATCAAGGGTAATCACGTCCGGCACCTGTGAGGTCATCTTACGGGCAGCGATGAAAGGGTCGGAAGCGGTTGCGATAACTTCTATACCAGGATCTGCGATTAATACCATTGTTAATGCCTGCCTGAAGATTGCAGAATTGTCAACAATGAGCACCTTTATTTTTTCACTCATCTTCGTGAAGATTAATATTATTACTGCTGATTTGCTGATCAACTGAAATCGCATCACGTCCGGTGAAACTGATTAAAACAACTCCGGAAGCCGTATTAAAAATCACCTTACGTCCAAGAGACCCGCCAATACTGTAACTTATTATGGGTATTCCCTCAGCCTTAAGTATATCCCTGGCAAGAGCAACGTTTCGCTTTCCAATACTGAAAACGCCATTTGTATGCGTGATATCACTGCCACCGAAGATTTTCGCTTTTATATTCTTCTTATCACTTCCCAGGATAATCATCCGGGAAATGATCTCGGTTGTGGCTATATCACCATATTTAAAAGATATATTTTCTTTACTCCCAAATGGCAGCATAAAGTGATTAACACTTCCAAACTGCAGCACAGAGTCCCACAAAAAAACGGCTACACATGAACCGAGAATCGTGTCAATTATATATGGCTTTCTGCTAGAGAACACTTTGCCGGGATACAGATAGTGCCTGTCCAATATTACATTAGCTTTCTGCATCCCGGTTCAATTAAATTTTTTTAAAGGTGGTTGGTTGTATTTGAATCAACGGCAGAGCCATATTTGAAATAGATTCGGAATGGCCAAGAAACAAGTATCCACCTGTTTCTATTTTTGAACACAATTTCAGAATTACTTTCTCTTGTGTAGGCCTGTCGAAATAAATCAAAACGTTTCTGCAAAAAACGGCGTGAAAGTTTTGGTTAATTGCGAATTTGTCTTCTAAAAAATTAAATCTTTTGAAATTTACTTTCGCCCTGAGCGCCGGAATAATGCGTACCGTTTTCTTTTGCTCGTCCTTACTTTTCATCAAATATTTTTTCTTCAATTGAAATGGAATTGGAGTTGCCTTCTCTGCAGTGTAAACAGCAGTAGTGGCGATGTTCAATGCTCTTGTGGAAATATCTGTGGCAAGAATGTCAAAATCAAAGCCTGGATATTTCTCTGAAAATTCAGTGATGACCATTGCCAGGGTATACGGTTCTTCGCCGGTAGAGCATCCTGCACTCCATACCTTAAACTGTTTTACGGAAGAATCATTATTACAATATTTTGGCAAAACGGTGTTTGAAAGAAAATCGAAATGGACGGCTTCACGAAAAAAATCGGTTTTGTTTGTGGTGACTAAGTCTATCATGGGTACCAATTCCAGTTGCTGTCCTTCGGTGCTAAAAACATAATCGCAATACTCTCTGAAAGAAGAAAGATTCAATGCCCTTAGTCTTTTTTGCAGCCTGCCCTCGAGCATAGTCTTTTTTGCAATTGGCAGTTTTATTCCATAGTTAGTTAATATAAAGCCGCTAAGCCTGTTGAATTCAAGGTTGGTCATTTCAGAAGAATTTTTTAACCCGTGATACTCCTAAAATTTTTCGTATTCTTCATCCAATACATCCATATCTAAATTGACACCATTCAATAGTCCATTACCATTAACTTTAAGTTTCCCGTTAGGTTTTGTTTTCTTTTCTGATCCATTTTTATGGCCGTTATAGCTATGCTTTTTAAGATTTACTGATTTATACACCCCCTCCTCATTAAATTTAAAAAACGAAATAATTTCTTTTAACTGGTCGGCCTGCGATGAGAGTTCTTCAGCACTGGCGGCCATTTCTTCTGAAGTTGCTGCATTCTGTTGAGTAACCTGGTTTAACTGTTGCAATGCATTATTTATTTGGCCGGCGCCTAAATTTTGTTCCATACTTGAAGCGCTTATTTCCTCTACAAGCTTTGCAGTATGCTGAATATTCGGAACCATTTGTTCCAAAAGTTTTCCTGATTTTTCGGCGATACTAAGGCTGGATTGCGAAAGCTCATTGATTTCAACAGCAGACTGCTGCGATTTTTCCGCAAGCTTTCTTACTTCTGCTGCAACTACCGCAAACCCTTTACCCTGCTCTCCTGCACGGGCAGCCTCTACTGCGGCGTTTAGTGCCAGAATGTTTGTTTGGCGGGCAATGTCGCTTATGATCGTAATTTTAGATGCGATTGATTTCATGGAGTTACCAGCGTGGTTTACCGCCACACTTCCTTCCATTGCATCTTCAGAAGCTTTTAAAGCAATTTTTTCAGTTTGCTGCGCATTCTCCGTGTTATGCTGTACGTTAGCAACCATCTCCTCCATTGAAGATGAAACTTCCTCAGTTGCTGCGGCCTGCTCGGTTGCTCCTTCGCTCATTTGTTGTGAGGAGGAACTTAATTGCTGGCTGGCAGCTACAATGTTTTCTGAAGCAGAGTTTACATACGAGATTACGTTTTTAAATTTTGTGATCATTTTTTTCAAGTCGCCAAGTAACTCTCCTATTTCATCTTTACCTGTAGCGTCAATTTCAACGGTAAGGTCACCTTCAGAAAGCTTAGACATCACTGAAGATGCATTGCCTATTACTTTATGAATGCCTCTCACAATCACAATTGATATAACCAATGAAGCAAAAACTCCTATAAAAATCAGTATATAGCAATGTAATTTTGCATCGCTATAAATCATATCACCTTTATTATACTCGCGATCTGCGACCAGGAGTTGAATATCTATCAGTTCGTTTATCTTGCTGATAATAGGATCAATTTGCGGATATAATTCTTCTACTGCAAATTTTCGCAAAGCTTCAGTATCTTCTTTTTCGACAATTGATTCAAGTACAGCAACTGCCTCATCAGAATTTTTCATTAATTCCTGTATCTCATCTGCCACTTTCTTTTCTTCCGGATCAATGTCACTTGCCAGGTAAACTTTCCAATTACTCTCAATTTCAGATTTAGCTTTTTTAATATTTCTTTTACCTTCTTTAAAATCAATGTTGCCATTTCTTATTTTGTGGGTCGCGTCTACAATATCCATTGAATACATGTCGGAGATGACTTTTAATTGCTTTAGGGGAATTACCCGGTCTTTATACACGCTCTCCAGGGAATTGTTTACCGTATTAAGATTACTCAACCCGTATATACCTATTGCGAGAATTATGAATGACGTTAGAAATACGAGTATGTAGAGTTTGGTTGAGATTTTCATGTCTTTGATCATGTGTATATTGGTTGCCTTAGTGTTGAAATGAGATTAAAATCTTTCATAGCTATCGTCAAGAATGTCTTTACCATTCATGTTTAAATGAATACCTCCGTACCCGTTTCCGTTAGTATAAGATGATGATTTGGCTTTCTTAACCGATGGTTTACTTTTGGGAATGTTATTATGCCGGCTCATGCTAAGCGGCATTTCCCTGGTTTTTATTTTGGATTTAATATCGCTGCCAATATCAAAGCTTATAACTTCTTTAAGTTGTTCCGCCTGGCTCGCTAATTCCTCGGAGCTCGCAGCCATCTCTTCAGAAGTTGCCGCGTTTTGTTGTATTACCTGATTTAACTGTTGAATTGCTTTATTAACTTCGTTAGCTCCTGTGTTTTGCTCAATACTTGAAAGACTTATTTCCTGCACGAGTTTGGAAGTTTTTTGAATTTCAGGAACTATTTCCTCTAATAGCTTACCTGATTTTTCCGCAACCATTACTCCCACTTTGGAAAGATTATTGATTTCCAAAGCAGCTGCCTGAGAGCGCTCGGCAAGCTTTCGCACTTCGGAAGCCACCACTGCAAAGCCCTTACCATAGTCGCCTGCACGTGCAGCTTCAACCGCTGCGTTTAACGCTAACAAATTTGTTTGGCGGGCAATATCGCCAATCACTGATATGCGATCTGCAATTTCCTTCATGGATTGCACCGTATGATTTACTGCCTTATTTCCTTCCACAATATCTTCTGCTACTTTAGTGGCAATCTTTTCTGTTTGCAAAGCATTATCAGTATTTTGTTGGATAATAGAAGCAATTTCTTCCATGGATGAAGAAACCTCTTCTGCAGACGCAGCTTGCTCCGTCGCGCCTTCTGACATCTGTTGAGACGAAGAACTCATTTGCGTACTTGCCGCAGAAATATTATCCGATGCTCCCTGCACGAACGAGATTAACTCTTTAAGTTTGGTAACAAGGTTGGTTATATTCCTTATGATAAAAAATGATATCAAGAGACCGGTAAGTATTCCCGATATAATAAGAATGACCGAATTGTTAAGTGCTTCGGTATAGACTTTATTTGATTGCGCGTGCTCATCCTCTGCTACTTTCAATTGAATGTCACTGAGCTCTTTGAATTTTACAGTGATGGGATCTATTTTGGAATATAATTCGTACCTGGTATAATTTGCAAGGCCAGTTGTATCCCCCTTCCCTATCATTTGTTCAAGGGATTCAATAGATTCATTGGCAATATCCATCAATTGCTTCACCTCAATTACAAGGTCTTTCTCCTCCGCCTGCCAATAAGTTGTGGTATAGGCTTTCCAATTTAGGTCAATAGCTTCTTTAGCCCTGCTTATGCTTTTTTTACCGGCTTCAAGGCTTATGTTTCCATTTCTCATTTTATGCGTGGCATCTACAATGTCTATCGCATACATGTCTGAAATTATCTTTAGTTCCGTTAGGGGAATTACACTTTCTTTATAAACAGTCTCTACTGAATTATTTACGTTATTTAGATTCCGTTCGCCATATATTCCTATCGTGCCTATAATTACAGACATAATAATTACAAGAATAATGAGCTTGGTTGATACTTTTAGGTTTTTCATTACGAGGCAGGAATTAGATTCGTGTTTTCAGGATATCCGGATATTTTTGGATTATAAGTTCAATTGTTTACTTCCATTATTGCAATTTCCTCAGCAGAGAATACTTTATCAATATTTAAAATCATAATAAAATTTTCATCAATTTTGCCAATGCCGTTAATAAAATCTTCCCTGTAAATAGCCCCTATACTTAATGAAGGCTGAATCAAATCTTCGGGTATATCAATTACTTTTTGCACAGAATCAACGATGGCACCCACCAATAGTGATTCGTTGCCGGCATTAATGTTCAAAACAACAATACATGTATCGATAGTAAAGTCTGCCTGGGGCATGCAAAATTTATTGCGTGTATCAATTACGGGCAGTATATTTCCCCGAAGGTTAATTACTCCTTTCATAAACGGAGGGGATTTTGGAATTTTAGTTATTGGCTTTACTTCTAAAATTTCAAGAACCTTGCTTACATTAATTGCAAAAAGTTCACTTTCCAGTTTGAAGGTTAAGTATGATTCTGTTGCGTGTGTCATTTGAATGAATAAACACTTTTTTTGTTTAAAAATTGTTCGGTAAGATTATTAGTATCGAGTACGAGCGCTATTTTCCCATTGCCTAATATTGTTGCGCCCGAAATATTATCCATTTTTAGAAAATACTTTCCCAGTGGTTTTAAGACTGCCTGGAATTTTCCAACCACCTGGTCCACAATCAGGCCCACTTTTCTTTCATCATAATAAATAACCACAATTTCCTTTGAAGACGCAAAATTTTCGATGTCGTCAAATTCTTCAGTTAAACTTATAAAAGGTATTTGTTCTCCATCCAGTACAATGATATTAGTGAACCTGTTTAACTGATGTCCGACGGGTATTTCATGGCATCTTTCCACTGCTGACAGAGGAATAACAAAATCCGCATCGTTAATTTTTACGAGCAGTCCATCAATAACAGAAACTGTAATCGGAAGCTTTATAGAGATTGTAGTACCAACGTTTACTTCCGAATGAATTTTTATTTGGCCGCGAATATCCGAGATCCTGCGTTTTACAACGTCCATTCCAACACCTCTTCCAGATATTTCGCTTACCTGTTCTGCAGTAGAAAAGCCTGGTAAGAATACGAGGCTCAGAATTTCCTTATTGCTCAAATTTTCTTCCGGCCCTATAATTCCTTTCGCAATCGCTTTTTTCTTAATTTTTTCCGGGTCGATTCCTTTGCCATCATCCTGTATTTCTATATAAACATTCGTGCCCGCGCAATAGGCGTTTAGTAAAATCTTACCATGCCTGGGTTTGCCTAGTTTTAACCTGGCTTCAGGTTCTTCAATTCCATGATCTATACTGTTTCTTATTATGTGCATTAATGGGTCGGACAGCCCTTCCATAATATTTTTATCAAGCTCTGTTTCAGTTCCATCCGTAATAAATTGTATTTCCTTATTCAATCCTAAAGCAAGATCCCGAACCAGGCGCTGTAAAGGGGTTACCATATTTTCAATGGGAAGAAGGCACATGCTGAAAGCGTTATCTCTTAACCGTGTGGAAATTTTTTCCAGGTTCTCGGACACTGATAGCAGTTCTGCATTCGGGCTGTATTCAGCAAGTGTTCCCAACTTAGCCTGCAAAGTCATTAATTCACTTACAAGATTCATAAGGTTATCCAACCTAAGTGAAGGAACCCTAATGCTGGAAATCACATTCTTTTTATTAACTGCATTGTGGTTTTCCGTGCCGTGTGAAAGTGGTAATTCAACGCTATTAAAAGCGTGCGCATCTCCGGTTACAGTAATCTCACTATACGGCACCTCAGAATCTGCACTTGAGTTTCCCGGGGAAACCTCATGAATCTCCAGTTTGCTTTTATGTTGTACAAATTTAAACAAGTCGCGTATTGACTGTAAATCTTTAGTGGTTGTTAACAAAATCTCCCATGACATGTAACATTTATCAAAGTCACACTTTTCAAGTGATGGAATCTCATCAGTTTTTGCTATCACTTTACATTCACCCAATTGATGCAGCTCATTAATTATAGTAAGAGGATTACTACCGTTCAGGAAAAAGTTTTCTGCCGGCTGAAAAAATATTTGCCAGGTATTGAGTCCTGTTTCATGAGAAATTATTTTCTCTTGCAGGTTACCTCCTGTATCTATATCTGCTTGTTTCTTGCCAGATTGACTAATTATTTCAATTACTTTTTTGGATAAATTCGAATGTGACTGTTTTTCTTTCTCATTTAAAGTTTGCCCATTATTTACCAATGACGATAAATGGTCTAGCGCAGCAAAACTCACATTCAAAATTTCCTTTGATATTTTCATTTCTCCACTGCGGATTAAATCATAAATAGATTCAAAATGGTGGGTAAAGTCTGCAACTAATTTAAATCCAAACATGGAGCTATTCCCCTTCAGCGTATGCATATTGCGGAACACGTCTTCAATGAGGTCCGGGTTGTTGAGATTATCCTCCATTGCCAGCAATGACTTCTCCATTCCCTCTATAAGTTCAGTCGCTTCCTCTTTATATTTTACGTCAATAACTTCCATTTAACCGAGTAGTTTTTTTATGGTTGGAACTATTTTTGCCTGGATATTACTTTTATCAAAAAGCGCGGTTGCTCCTGATTTTTCTATCATCCCGCTGCGCCCAATTTCGTTGTCTGGTACAAACAATATGGCCGGTGTATAACTGTAATACTCCCTCGATCTCATTCCATTAATAAGTTCTATACCATTCACGCCTGGCATGTGGAAATCTGTAAGTACCAAATCAATTTCCCTGCCATCTAGTAGTTGCAATGCACTTGCTCCATCGGGTGCAGAGAGCACATTATATCCTGCCTTTTTTACAATAAAGCTTAATGTTTTTAGCACCATTGGCGAATCGTCCACGATTAAAACTGTATTTGCTGGCTCCATCAGGTTATTGTTCAAAATTGTTTAAAAGAAATAGTAACCCGCAGTTGTCCAAGGTTGCTGTCACATAGCCGGCAGGTTCCTCAATTATTGATATTTTCTTGTGAGCAGTCAAAGCAGCTTTTTTCAGCGCAACAAGCAATTGTAAAAAGGCCATATCTGTCCGTGCGACATTTTTAAGTATAATTTCTAAATTTTGGGAATTAGACAGAGCTGACATAAGCTCTTTTTTAATGGCGGCAGCATTCCTTATCAAAAGTTTGCCTTCGAGAATTATGTGACTTCCGCGCAGGCCGGTGCCGGTTGTGTTGATTGTAAAACTTTCGGTTTTCATTAGGGTGATTCAATGTGTACCATTAAAAAAGAAAAAAATTAAAACGCAGTTTCTAAAAAATACTGCGTAATTAATATGAATCTATAGTTAATGATGGAAAGTACCGTAGTGATAACGGGATAATTTTCCTTTTATTACTTAACAGTTTACAGCGGCCTACTTAATAAGAAATCATTTTTGCCCAAAGTAAACTGGTGTTTTTCTTGGCAAAATGCAGGGAGGGAAATGGCTAACAGTAAAATAAGGAAAAGCTTTTTCATCATAAGGCCTTTTTATTTATCATTTTTCCAATTGATAACAGTGAAAACAATTTGTGTATAATCGTCTCTTTCATATAAAACCCCAATTTTATTTTTGTCGAGATTTACAATATCTGAATATGCAGTAAAATCCTTTTGCTCATCACCCGGTGATTTATCAATCAGGATATTTTTCTTCCAGGTTAGTCCCTCATCAAAACTAATACGAAGCGTAAGATTATTCCGCCTTGCCGTATCAGCAGCGTTGCAAAATGCAAGAATGTATTTTCCTTTTTTAATTCCGATGTTTAAGAGACTACCTTCACAAATCGGGTCTGGTAAATTTTTATCAAATGAAATACTCTTCCAGGTCTCGCCACCATCATCACTTCTGGCCACAATTCTTGCCCTAATATCTCCTTTTTGATTTCTTGCATTAAACAATAATCCATTATTTGAAATTTCTGCAGAAGTTGCCTCGTTGCCTCCGGGCAAATCTATTGTTTTACTCAGGTGAAATGTTTTGCCGTGGTCATCAGTATAATATCCATGTCCATGATAATCTTCAGACATTTTTTTCGGTTCTCCCAATGAATGATTGGCCGCAATATAAATTCTCCCTTTGTATTTTCCTGTCGTAAACTGCAGAGCATGTCCGGGCGTATTTGCATAGCTTCTCCAATCTTCCCGAAAATTGTATGCTGGGTTTGTTAGTGGCTGCTTAGGGCGATGAACTTGGGTCGTAATATTCACTGCTTCACTCCATGTTACACCATTATCAACAGATGTTTTGTACCATACTTCCCGCAACCCTTTGCCTTTTCTTACTTCACCTTCGTGATTATTACCGGTGTTATAAAAAAGAAATATTCTTCCATTTGGAAATTCCGGATCGGCTAAATCCACTACTGGCGCCGGGTTTCCTGCCTGTAAGCTATCGGCATCCACGATGGTTTGTAATGCCAGCCAGGTCTTTCCTTCGTCAATGCTTCTTTTCAAAACAATATTAATATCACCAAAATCACCACCACCATTTACACGCCCCTCGCAAAATGCCAGTAGATAGTTGTTGGGCAAATGTATAATTGCAGGGATACGATAGCTTTTATGGCCATCAGTACCTGACACAAAAACCGGTACCTTAGTCTGCGACATTGAAAAGCAATAACTATAAACTGCAAATAGTATCAGAAGAATTTTCTTAATCATTGTAATTTTTATTTGAATACAAATGCATGAAATTGTTTAGCATTTAAGAAGTGTAGATTCCCGAATAAACTCCCGCCGAAATAAATAATTTTTTTAATTTTCTTTTACCTTTATTGCAATAGCCGCGTTATGGCTTTTCAAGCAGAATGAATTCATTCTTATTTTAGTTTTCAACATCGACATTGATTAGACATTCTATCATTAGTCCAAAATAGCACCAGGACATGCTCTATAATATTAAACCACAAAGCAAAACTTTATTATTGAGTTTTATCTTAATCGCTTTATTATCGAATTTATTAATCGCCCAACCAAAAAACTCAGCAAAGTCCCAGTCACCTCCCAATGTAGTCATCATATTCATGGACGACATGGGCTATGGCGATCCTGTTTGTTATGGAGGTGGCCCATATCAAACTCCTAATATTGATGCCCTGGCGATGCGTGGAATGAGGTTTACAAATTTTTATGCAGCGCAGGCAGTTTGCACGGCATCAAGATCGGCGTTGCTTACAGGATGTTATCCTACAAGGATTGGCATGCATGGCGCGATAGACGACAAGAGCAAAATTGCTATCAATCCTGATGAGCAAACGATCGCTGAAATATTGAAACCAGCCGGTTACAGAACGGCGATTGTGGGCAAATGGCACTTAGGCAGCAAGCCGCCATATATGCCACTTCAAAATGGCTTTGACGAATACTTCGGCTTGCCTTATTCCAATGATATGTGGCCCATGGATTATAGTGGTAAACCCTGGAAGGATACCTCTTTCTGGAGAGCTAAATACGCACCGCTGCCCCTATATGATGGAAACAATGTGATCAAAATTATTAAGACCCTGGATGACCAGTCTCAACTTACAACGATGTACACGCGAAGAGCCGTGAAATTTATAAGCGAGAATAAGAACAGGCCGTTCTTTTTATACCTGGCCCAGTCAATGGTACATGTACCCATTGCAGTGTCTGCAAAATTCAGAGGAAAAAGTGGCGCAGGTTTGTTTGGAGATGTGATGGAAGAGGTGGATTGGTCTGTGGGCGAGGTGATGAAAGAATTAAAGAAAGATGGCATAGCCGACAACACCCTCATAATATTTACAAGTGACAATGGCCCCTGGCTTACATTTGGTAACCATGCAGGCAATACCGGTGGTCTTCGTGAAGGCAAAGGCACTGCCTGGGATGGCGGTTTAAAGGTTCCGGGAATTATGGTGTGGCCCGGTAAAATAAAGCCGGGTACGGTATGCAATAAGCTACTAATCACTATGGATATTTTACCGACACTTGTTGATTTCTGCAAAGCTAAAATGCCGGTAAAAAAAATTGATGGTGTTGATATTAGCAAAGTGTTGTTGGGTGACAACGCCACTAATCCGAGAGACATCTTCGTATATTATTACGATATAAATAATTTAAAAGCTATCAGAAATCAGGAATGGAAATTGGTTTTTCCATGCATCTCACAAACGTATGGCCCTCCCGCAACTATAGGAAGAGATGGCTATCCGGGAAAGTATGGTTCAGACTCCGTTCATTTGGGATTGTATAATTTATTGACCGATCCGGGAGAAGACAGAGATGTAAAAGATCAATATCCTGAGATTGTAAAAGAATTGACTTCTATCGCGGATAGGTACCGAAATGAATTGGGAGATGGCCTTACCAGTCAAGTTGGTTCCGAGGTAAGACCCCCAGCAATACTTCAATAATGATTGCGGCAAAAATTAACTATAACGATTAGCCGAAAATAAAAAGCCTGTAAAACAATTGATGCTGCTTTGTATTGCTGAAAAAAGATAACTTTAAAAAGAACAGTAACCCAAGTTGATATTTATCAAAAAAAGTATGATGCGATAATTGACAAATCCGCCAGTTAGTACTTTTCAAATAGAATGAAATGATGAAATTATTTCAGTTTTGCTTTCTGCTATGCAGTTTATCATTTGCTCAATTAAAAGCCCAGCAGAAACCCAATGTCTTAATTCTTTATACTGATGATTTGGGATATGGCGATTTAAGCTGTTATGGAGCCACTGCTATTTCTACACCACATATTGACTGGCTGGCGCAAAATGGATTAAGGTTTACCGATGCGCATTGCACCGCGTCCACCTGTACTCCATCAAGATTCTCTATTCTTTCCGGCAGGTATGCGTGGCGAAAAAAAGGAACCAATATTCTACCCGGAAATGCGAATCTAACCATCCCCACTGACATCACTACTTTACCTAAAGTTTTTCAAAGCGCTGGTTATTTAACAGGAGTTGTTGGCAAATGGCATTTAGGTTTGGGCAGTACCTTTCCCATCGACTGGAACAAAGAGGTTGCACCGGGCCCACGGGAAATTGGATTTGATTATTCATTTATTTTTCCGGCAACCGCAGATCGCACACCAACGGTCTTCATGGAGAACCAGGTTGTAATAGGGGCAGATCGTTCCGACCCGATTGAAGTAAGTTACCAACATCCGTTCGTGGGTGAACTATTAGGCAAAGAGCATCCTGAAATGTTGAAAATGAAAAATGATCCAACGCAGGGACACGACCAACATATCGTAAATGGTATCGGCCGTATTGGTTATATGAAAGGAGGTAAGCGTGCTGAATGGACAGATGAAGAACTCGGATTTACATTTAATACTAAAGCCATAGAATTCATTGATAAAAGTCTGAAAGAGGAGAAACCCTTTTTTCTATATTATGCCATTCATGATATACACGTTCCCCGTATGCCGGGGAGTATGTTCAAAGGCAAAAGCAAGCTGGGTTATCGGGGAGATGCTATCCTCGAAATGGACCATACGGTTGGTGTAATTTTAAGCGCATTAAAAGAGCGGGGCATTTTAGATAATACGCTGATCGTTTTCAGTAGTGATAACGGCCCGGTATTAAACTACGGCTATTTCGACCAATCCATAGAAACTTCACTGGCGGAGCATTACAAGCCTGCAGGTATTTATCGTGGCGGAAAATACAGCGCTCTTGAAGGTGGCACCCGTGTCCCGATGATAGTTTATTGGGCTGACAAAATAAAACCAGGTACTGCATCAAACGCTTTGTTTACCCAAATAGATTTGATGGCTTCTTTTGCAAAAATGCTGGATGAAAAATTACCGGAGAATGAATTTACTGATAGCCGTAATTACTTCAACACATTAATAGGAACAGAAAATACAAGCCGGGATTTTATCATTGAACAACCAATAAATATGGCTCTTGCGCTTGTAAAAGATGGATGGAAATACATTACTCCCAGCAATGGACCAGCGCTTATGAAAGCAGTAAACATTCAAAGCGGATATAGCAAAGAAGATCAGTTGTACAATTTAAAAGACGATCCACGCGAATTACACAATCTTGCATCAAAATATCCTGAGAAAGTATTAGATCTGAAAAATCTTTTGAAAAAAACGGAGGAGAGTTTTCATTAAAGTCAAATTTTTTAATAGCAAGGGCAAGAACCAAGATTAAAAATATAACCATGAAAGTAAAAATTCTTTTCACTTTTCTTTTCATAACAACTGCCTGCTTTTCTTTTGCCCAAACTAAAAAAGGAAATATTCAAAAACCCAACATCGTTTACATCTTCGCTGATGACCTGGGATATGGCGAACTGGGTTGTTATGGACAAGAGAAAATTGAGACACCTAATATTGATGCACTGGCAAAAAAGGGAATGCTTTTTAACCAACATTATGTCATGCCGGTTTGTGCACCATCAAGATATTGCTTAATGACTGGCATCAATTCCGGCAAAGCTTTTATCCGCGGTAACAATGAATGGAACGAAAGGGGTGATGTATGGAGTTTTAAAGCAATGGAAGAAAATCCTTACCTGGAAGGCCAGTTACCAATACCCGACTCAACCATTACGATTGCTAAATTACTTAAGAGGCGAGGCTATAAAACTGCATTGGTTGGTAAATGGGGCCTTGGCGCACCAATGACTGCGGGCGAGCCCAATAACCAGGGCTTCGATTATTTTTATGGTTCTTTGTGCCAGCGGCAGGATCATCAATATTACCCCGCACATTTATGGGAAAATACTTTTCGTGTGCCTTTAAATAATAAAGTTCAGGATCCCAATATAAAATTCCCTGGAGATCTCGATGCTCTGGATCCTGAAAATTACAAGCCTTACAGTCAGAAAGATTATTCACCTGATTTGATGTTGAATGCCGCTTTACGGTTTTTAGATTCAAGTAAGAATCAATCATTTTTTCTTTATTATCCAAGTCCGCTGCCGCATGCATCGATGCAAGCGCCTGAAAAACTGGTGGCCTATTATCATAAAAAATTTGGAGAAGAAAAACCATTCGCTGGCGGAAGCTATGTGCCATGCCGTTATCCCCGGGCGACACGTGCCGCTATGATTACTTTGTTAGACCAACAGGTAGGTGCACTCGTAAAAAAATTGAAAGACTTAGATGTTTACGATAACACAATTATTATGTTTTCGAGCGACAATGGAGCCTCAAATGAAGGCGGCGCAGATTGTGAATATTTTGACAGCAACAAACCTTTTAAAAATGAATTTGGGTGGGGCAAAGGATTTTTGTATGAAGGCGGCATCCGTGAGCCACTCATAGTCGTGTGGCCTGGCAAAATAAAAGCCGACAGTAAAAGTGATTTGATCACAGCCAATTGGGATTTCATGCCGACTGCCTGCGAAATAGCTAAAATAAATCCTCCAAAGAACATTGATGGAATCAGTTATCTTCCTACTCTATTAAGCGAAGAAAAGAAGCAGGTACAGCATACGTCTCTTTATTGGGAGTTCCCGCAAAATGCAGGCCAGCAAGCGGTTCGCATTGGTAAGTGGAAGGGGATCCGCATAAATATTCTGAAAGGGAATATGAAAATTCAACTCTTCGACCTGGAAAACGATATACAGGAACAGCATGATGTCGCAGCAAAATATCCTGAAGTAGTAAAGCAGGTGGAGGATATCATGAAGAGAGAACATCATACCCCGGATGTTGATGCTTTTAGAATGGAGCAGTTGGAGAAGGAATAATTTTTTTTAAGATTAAATTGAACAATAGAAGAAGTGCAAAAAATTGATGATCTTCCGGTTGATAAAAATTATTAAAATACACGACTCTAAGGTACGGTCAATAAATCCGGTTCATGATGAATATCTTAGTTCCGGGTTCAAAACTTTTCAATTTCAAAAGCGAAGAATTTTATTCGCAGTGATCTTCTTTTATCGCTTACTTATTGAATCGGTTACAAACTAACAGAATTGCATGCAAGATCAATCAGCAAATATAAAAGTAGCAGTGGATGCTATAATATTTGGATATTCAAAAAATGACGGTGTTTCTATTTTATTGATTCAGCGTAAATACGAACCGTATAAAATGTGCTGGGCTATACCGGGAGGATTTGTACTGGAGGAGGAATCCCTTGAAGAAGCAGTTAAGAGAGAATTGTTGGAAGAAACGGGCATTCATTTAAATTATCTCGAACAGTTATATAGCTTCGGCGAGCCCAAACGTGATCCCCGGCAGCGGATAATTGCCATCGCTTATTTTGGCCTTGTAAAGTCCAGCCAGTATCAGCTTTTAAAGGCAAGCACAGACGCTGAAAATGCAAAATGGTTCAATATAAAAAAGATACCTAAACTGGCCTTCGATCATAGCCTTATATTGTCCGTTGCAATAGAAAGGCTTAGAGCAAAAGTACGCTACCAACCTATCGGCTTCGAATTGTTGGATAAAAAATTTCCTTTCCCGGATTTGGAGAAATTGTATACCGCTTTACTTGATAAACAAATCAACCGGAGAAACTTCAGTAAAAAGATATTATCATTTGGCTTCCTGGAAGAAACAGGAGAATTGTCCAGGCCCGCTGGCAAGGGTCGTCCCAGTAAAATGTATAAGTTTAATAAAAAACGCTACAGTGAACTATTGAAGGAAGGCTTTCATTTTGAGATCTAAATAATTAAGAGCAATCCAGAAAGCCGGGCAAAATACATAATTGAACTTTTTGAAAGGTTGCCATAAAAATTAGAATAGTTTCTTACAGGATATTTATTTTGCTTTATTATGACGCAAAATTTTGTTTTTTCAAAATCGCTGATTATATTTGCTTATTATTAAAGCAAATTAATTAATATGAAGACAATTAATCTAAACACCGGCAAGGGCATACAAATAATACTTTTTCCGGACAACCAGCCTCATGTAAATATCCAGGACATTAAAGATGCCGAAGAAGTAAAGGTAATTTGCTCAATAACCAGCAGTGTAAAAATGATTCAATTATTACAAACAGCTAACGCTTTGGATAACCTTTTTGCCAAAAAGAAAATATTAGCAATTCCATATTTAATGGGCGCACGTTTTGACAGGCTAATGCAACACGGCGATAGCATTGATCTTAAAGTAGTGGCAAATCTTATTAATACTTGTGGTTTTGAAAAAGTTTACCTGTTTGACGTGCACTCAGATGTGGCAACAATGCTGATCGATCATACAGTTAGCATCACTAACAAACAAATGGTAGAAGAATATACCAAACCAAATGCGGTATTGATTTGCCCTGACGCAGGCGCCGCAAAAAAAATGGGCAAATATTTTGACTGGAACAAAAACCTGAAAGACCTCGTTTATTGTAGTAAAAACAGGGATGTTTCAACAGGTAACCTTACACTGGAAGTACTAGAACCTGAAGAATGTACCGATAGGAATTGTGTAATCATTGACGATATATGCGATGGGGGAGCCACGTTTCTTGCTATCGCAGAAAAAATAAAACCCGCACATTTAACCTTGATCGTTACGCATGGAATTTTTTCCAAAGGCTTTGCCTTACTGGAGAAAAAATTTAATGAGATAATCGTTAGCGATAGTTATTGTAAAGATTACGAATCTAAAATTGTAAAGAAAATAACCGCTGTAATAGCTTAACAATTCAGCCATCAAAAATAAATATGAAAACAAATCCTTTTCTGTTAACAGACTATTATAAAGTAGGACATGTGTTTCAGTATCCAAAAAACACAACGCTCGTTTACAGCAACCTTACTCCACGAAGCAGCAGGCTTGATGGTGTAAATGAGATGGTATTCTTTGGCCTGCAGTATTTTATTAAAGAATATTTGATGAACTATTTTACAGAAAATTTTTTCGATCAGCCAAAAGAAAAAGTTGTAGACAATTATAAGAGAAGAATTGTTTCTTCCTTAGGAGTTCCTTTGCCTACTTATAAACATTTAGAAAGATTACATGATCTGGGTTATTTACCCATAGAAATAAAAGCTTTGCCGGAGGGCAGTATGGTGCCTATGAAGGTGCCTTGCATCACACTTGTAAATACATTACCAGAGTTCTATTGGCTTACTAATTTTTTGGAGAGTATTTTATCAGCTATTATCTGGCAACCGTGTACCAGCGCAACGATAGCACATGAATATAAGAAACTCTTAAACAGTCATGCTATCGATACTGGTATGCCAACTGAGTTTGTACAATGGCAGGGGCATGATTTTAGTTTCCGTGGCATGAGTAGCCTTGAAAGTGCTATCACAAGTGGAATGGCACATTTGCTATCTTTTACGGGAACTGATACAATTCCTGCAATTGACGCACTTGAAGAATATTATAATGCCAATGCAGAAACTGAATTAATTGGAGGCAGCGTTGCAGCAACGGAGCATAGCGTAATGTGCAGTGGAAGCAAAGATGGCGAATTGGAAACATTCAAACGGTTGATCACTGAAGTATATCCTAGTGGAATTATAAGCATCGTAAGTGATACATGGGATCTATGGAAAGTATGCACTGAATACCTTCCTGCATTAAAAGAAGTTATTTTAAAAAGGGATGGCAAAGTAGTTATTCGCCCTGATAGCGGCGACCCGGTTAAAATTATTTGTGGAGATATTGATGGTAAAACGATTGCTGAATGTAAAGGAGTGGTTGAATTATTGTGGGATGTATTTGGAGGAACTATCACTGATAAAGGGTATAAATTATTAGATGTACATATCGGCGCAATATATGGCGATAGTATTAATCTCCAGCGGGCTGAAGCTATTTGTGAAGGCCTCAAACAAAAAGGATTTGCAAGCCAGGCAGTTTTTGGAATTGGAAGTTTTACCTATCAATACAATACACGCGATACATTTGGAATGGCTATGAAGGCTACGTATGTAGAAGTGGAAGGTGAAGGCCGGGAGATATTTAAAAATCCTGTTACCGACGATGGTACCAAAAGATCTGCAACAGGTTTATTGCAGGTAAAGAAAGAAAACAACAGGTACGTGCTATACGATAAGGTTGGCTGGGTTGAAGAAAAAGATAGTGAATTAAAAACTGTTTTTAAAGATGGGAAACTAATCCGGAATGTTTCATTGCAGGAGGTAAGAGAAAGATTGAGGAAATCACAGGATTTGTGAAACAAGAACATAAAAGTATTAAATAGTTGATAATTTGAGGATGCCATTTGAAGAAGTGTTCGTCCTTAATGATTGGGCAATAGAAAAGCGTCCTGGAATGGTTACATCTCAAAAATACCAATTTGAAATTAATAACATTATACCGCCCCGTTGGCCAAAAAGAATTTGATTTAATCAGGGAAGCTAATTACAAAAAATTTCCACCCCGATTAGAATGGCAGCCAATTTTTTATCCTGTAACAAACCAAGCTTATGCAACCCAAATTGCTCTGGAGTGGAATACGAAAGATCAATTCTCGGGGTATGCAGGTTACATCACAGCTTTTGATTTACCCGCAGAATATCTGAAAAGATTTCCAGTCCAAAATGTCGGTGGCGAAATTCATAATGAGCTTTGGGTACCCGCTGAAGATCTGGAAGAATTCAATAATAATATTGTCGGCGAGATTAGAGTAACCGACTCTTTTTATGGAGAAAAATATGAACATAAATCTTAAGAAGCATGAGTAATCAGCTAAAACAAATAAGCAAAATGATGAGCCTTGTTCTACGTCACAAACCGCAGGAAATTGGTTTGACGCTATACGAACATGGTTGGGCCAATGTGCAGAAATTAATAGATAAAATGAATGCGAGTGGCATGGCCATAAGTGTCGATATCCTTAATACAGTTGTTGAGAACAATGATAAGAAACGATTTACTTTTAATGAAGATAAAACTTTGATAAGAGCCAACCAGGGGCACAGCATTGAGGTAGAACTAAACTTGCGACAGGCAGTTGCACCGGATATTTTGTATCACGGTACAGCCGACAAATTTTTAGAAAGTATTTTGAAAATCGGTTTGCAAAAACAAAATCGTCAACACGTGCATTTAAGCAATACTATTGAAACTGCTAAAGCAGTCGGTAGCAGGCACGGCAGGCCTATTGTATTAAGTGTTGATGCGAAGAAAATGCAAGAGGCAGGCTTTATATTTTATTTGTCAGAAAATGCTGTTTGGTTAACAGAGACTGTACCTGTCTTATATATATCACGATGAAAAGAACATTGGTGATCGGAGATATTCATGGCGGTTTAAAAGCATTGAAACAAGTGCTTGACAGAGCAAGTATATCCAAAAATGATACGCTGATTTTTGTAGGAGACTATGTTGATGGCTGGAGTGAATCGTCACAGGTAATTGACTTTGTTATCAACCTCTCTACCCAACAGTCCTGTATTTTTATAAAGGGAAATCATGATACATGGTGTGAAGAATGGCTACGTTCAAACGACGCGGATAAAACCTGGCTCTTCCATGGAGGACAGGCCACTATTGATAGTTATTCAGGAGTAAGTGAGACTGCCAAATTACAGCACCTGAATTTTTTAGAACAAATGAAATTTTATGAAATAGACGCACAAAACCGTTTGTTCGTTCATGCCGGCTTTACTTCTATGCATGGACCGCAGGCAGAATTTCACTTATCTAATTTTAGCTGGGACAGAACTTTGTGGGAAATGGCGCTAACCATGGATAAGAGGATCAAAAAAAATTCTTTAATCTTTCCAAAACGGCTGAAACTTTTTAATGAAATTTTTATCGGTCATACCCCTACACTCTATTATAATGTAGAAGTGCCTATGCAAGGCTGCAATGTTTGGAACATAGACACCGGTGCGGCTTTTGCAGGAAAGCTTAGCATTATGGATGTTGACACCAAAGTCTTCTGGCAAAGTGATCGTGTCCAAAGTTTATATCCAGGCGAAACGGGTAGAAATAAAGATTGATTGATCGGTATTATTTTTTATACATTTTTTAGAAAAAAGTAACGAAAAATTGTTCATGCTCACTGGCGAACCAAAGCCAAGGTCAATTTGTTCTAATCTTGAAGAGACATGCGTCGTTAAAATGGACGTGACAGGGGCAACTAAATTATATTAGAGTTTTGCAGGTCTCTTTTCAAAAATGAACATAAATAACTAAAGGTTTCACAAACTCAATTATTCAATTTTACTTTTATCATAGTAAAAGAATGAGGTGGGAATGAGTATACAAATCCATTTTCTTTCACCGTAATTTCCTTCTGTTTCGTCTTTACGTTTTGGTCTCTGACAGTATTTTCATCGGTGATTTTTTCTGCATTGACATCATATACCGTGGCTTTGCCCGCAAACTTACCAAACTGGTTAACGACAGAAGTTTCAATTGATTTATCGAGATGACGATTCACAGCGCTTATTATGAGTTCACCCGTGCTTTTGTTATAAACTGTAGAGACATCGAGGTATGGAACACTTTTATAATCGCCTGCATCATAAGTATCACTTTCCACAAAGGCATCAATGGACTGGCCATAACAGAATTTTGAAAAAAGCTGTAATGGATAATATATAGTCTGCTTCCATAGCGTATCGTTGGTAACCATCATCGGTGCTATCACATTTACGAGTTGAGCCATGTTAGCAATTTTCACCACATCGGCATTTCTTATGAAAGTATTCAGGTAAGATGCAACTACAAGTACATCCTGCATATTATAATGTTCCTCCAGTTTCTGCTCACCACCGGCACGGTACCACACATTGTATTCATCAAAGGCGATATACACGGGTTTATGTGACTTATGTTTTTGTTGCACCTCCTTTATAAGCCCCCGGGTAATGTCTATTACATTATTTACCATTTGTGTAGACGCCATAAACTTATAATGATCTTTGTCGCGGTTACCTGCATAGTGATGCAGTGAAATATAATCCACGTAATCAAAAAGGACATTTAAAACAGTGCTGTTCCAATTCTGCCAGTCGGCGCCATAATTACTGCTGCCCGAGGCGATAAGCCGGATTTTATTATCGGACCATTTCATAAGCTTCGCTGCTTCCAGGGCTTTCTTTGTATAATCTTCGGCATTCAAATGCCCCATTTGCCAGGGACCATCCATTTCGTTTCCAAGTCCCCATATCTTAACATTATACGGCTGAGGATGTCCATTAGTGCCTCTGAGATCACTATAATAAAACCCAGCAGGCGCGTTGCAATATTCTACCCAGTTTCGTGCTTCTTCGATAGTTCCCGTGCCCATATTCACACATACATACGGCTGCACATTTGCTTCCTTTGCCCATTGCAAAAACTCATCGGTACCTACCTGGTTGGTCTCAATATCGCCCCAGGCCAGGTCTTTTTTCCTCGGCCTTTTATCTTTTGGACCAATACCATCCATCCAATGATAGCCGCTAACAAAATTTCCACCCGGCCAGCGCACCTGCGATACATGCAAATCTTTAGTTGCTTCTAATACATCTTTTCTGAAGCTAAATTCGTCTGCTTCCTTTGAGCCTGGCTCGTATATACCTCCATAGATACACCTTCCCAGGTGCTCTGTAAAATTTCCGTAAATCATTGAATCAATTTCGCCCGTCGTTCGTTCAATATCAATTTTAATTTTTGCTTTAAGAGGCTGTGCTACCAGGCAGGGTGCACAGTACAAAAAACAGGACAGCAAACAAAATTTTATGCGCTTCATATTTCAATTATTAAGAATAGACATTTAAAAAGCCTTAGAGGTGCCATCACTTATGGACACAACATAACTGCTCAATTTTTTTCCTGTATGCTCAAGATATTTTGCAGATATTTCTTTTACCAAGTCGGGTATTTCGTCTTCTCTCACCAGGTTGATAGTACAACCTCCAAAGCCGCCGCCCATCATTCTTGCGCCAATCACTGCATCATTTTCTTTTACAAAGTCAACCAAATAATCAAGTTCATCGCAACTCACTCCATACATTTTACTTAAGCCGTTATGTGTTGCAAACATTTTTTTACCGAGTGATTTTATATCTCCTTTCTGCAAGTCTTTACAGCCGTCCAACAAGCGATCAATTTCCTGTACGATGAAACGGCTGCGCATGTCGATCAAGTCGTCTTTTGGCAAAACATATTTATCAAGCATAGCTTCTGTAACATCTCGCAGTGAATTCACATTTGGCTCATGCTCTTTTATCCAATCAACCGCCTGTGTACATTCTTTACGGCGCGTGTTATATTCTGATGAGGCGAGTGAATGTTTCACATTTGTATCAAGTAACAATATTTTTATCCCATCAAGGCTGAAAGGAACGTAATCATAATCTAGTGTGCGACAGTCAAGTTTTATAACATGATTCATTTTCCCCATCATTGAAGCAAATTGGTCCATAATACCGCACATAACGCCTGCATATTCGTGCTCGGCTTTTTGAGCCATTTTTACCATTTCGATTCTTTGAAAATCAGTTTGCAAAAGTTCATTTAAGGCAAATGTAGTAGCGCATTCTACGGCTGCAGACGAGGAAAGCCCTGCGCCAATAGGTACATCGCTTGCCAGCACCGCATTAAACCCTCTAAGCTCAACTCTTTTTTTCTGAAACTGGGCGACTGCACCCAATATATAATTTGGCCAGCTAATATCACCAACCGGCTTCAGATCATTAATATTGATCGAAAATGTTTCGTCAAGATCCTGGGCGTACAGGTGTATTTCATCATCATCCCTTAGCGAAATGGCGAGGTATGCTGCTTTATCAATTGCGGCAGGAAGTACAAAACCTTCATTGTAATCAGTATGTTCACCAATAATATTTATACGGCCTGGCGATCGCACAACAATCGGTTTGCCACCATACAACTCTTTAAACTTCTCTAATACCTTTTCCAGGATTTTTTTATCTATATGACCTTCAGTATTCATTTTACTTATTTAATCGAACATAGGAATTGTGGTTAACAAATATTCTAGCATTTGCAAAATAGAAAAGATCTTTTATGTGTATTCGATAATGTTTGCTATGAATATACAAGAACCTGCTTTTAGTAAAAGTACATTACAAAAATGTAAAGGACAGGTGGCAATTTTTTTTTATTTTGTTGCTAATAAGAAAGAATGCCAAACACTTTTTTTTTATTTTACTGCTGTTATTTCACTAATACATCTCCACCACACCTTCTTATCAACAAATTCAAAGCATATTAATAAAATCCGTTACAGGATTAATTCTATTATGATGTACATTTAAAAAAACATGTATGTTCAAAATGTATTCTTGTCACAATTTTCTAACCGGGCGATGTCGCAGGTTCATTTTACCGTCTTTTCTTTTATGCTTAAGTGGAATTGTTTTTGGCCAGGATGTAAAAGAACTAAAGCTTAAAAATTATAGGCCCGTTTCTATTTATAAAATACCTCAGTCAAAAATTGAAAAAGCAAAATACCCGGTTGTTGATTTTCATTCACATGATTATCCAAAGTCTGACGCTGAAGTAAAAGAATGGGTAAAAACAATGGATGCGGCAGGTATAGCAAAATCAATTATTCTTTCTTATTCCACCGGAAAAGGTTTTGATTCGGTTGTTGAAAGATATGCGCCTTATAAAGACAGGTTTGAAGTCTGGTGTGGATTTGATTATACCGGTTACGATCAGCCGGGATGGGAACAACGTGGTGTGACGGAACTGGAAAGGTGTTATAAAAAAGGAGCAAGGGGGGTTGGTGAACTTGGTGATAAGGGTTTGGGTGAATTTTACTCCTTACCTACATCAGGCTATGGCATCCACATTGATAACCCACTAATGCAACCTTTGCTTAGAAAATGTGCTGACCTATACATGCCTGTTAGTATACATGTGGCGGAAGATGCATGGATGTATGAAAATCCCGATTCCACAAATGACGGATTAATGAATGCCGCGAAATGGCATGTGGATCAAACTAAAAAGGGATTACTTTCTCACGATCAGTTAGTCAATACTCTTGAAAAAGCAGTAAACAACAATCCAAATACGACTTTCATTGCTTGCCATCTTGCCAACTGTTGTTCTGATTTAAATATGCTGGGAAGATTATTTGACAAATATCCTAATCTCTATGCAGATATTGCAGCACGGTATGGTGAGATAGCACCTATACCCCGATTTGCTCATGCATTCATAGAAAAATATAGTGATCGAATAGTTTATGGAACTGACATGGGACCTACAAAAGACATGTACGAAACGACCTTCAGAATATTGGAATCAGCAGACGAACACTTTTATGAATTTGACCGGTTTGGTTATCACTGGCCATTATATGGATTGGCTCTCACGGATGGCACGCTTAGAAAAATATATAATGGCAATAGCAGAAAAATATTGATGAAATAGATTTTGGAGGTGGAAGAAAGTCGCTTCAATGCATTTGATAAAGTCTCGTTTGAATCTATAATTTCTACTCAACGATTTGCGGATTGCTTTAGAAAAAAGGATTCATTTCACAGTTTATTTACCATCACATACAAATGCTGACAATTGAAACCTTTGATCAAGCAGATCTTCAAAAGATAAAGACTATTCCCAGGTCAATTAAAGTGACGTTACTAATATTTTTACTGCTTTGCGTTCCGTTTTCGTTTCTTTTTGGTCTCTTAGGATTAACCAAAAAAGGACATGGTTACTGGGTGACAACAATCAGTCTATTGGCAGTTTTTACGCTTTTACTAATGTTTGTTATTATTAAAGATTATTTTCTTTACTATCGGGACAAAACAACGCGACAGAAATATAAAGGTGAAATAACAATTATTGGAAAATCAAAAGGGAAGGGCGAAAAAATAGTTTTTACAGACTTACCTGAATTAAAAAAATTCATTTTATATACAAAGGAAATCTTTGACAGTATTCATGTTGGCGATAAGTTAGATATTGAAATATCGAAGTTTTCAAAGACAATACTAAAACTTGACAAGGACAAGATCAATTTACTAAACGAGAACTAACGGTCGTTTTATACAGCACGCCAGATCAATTTCCCAATTGTTTAATTGCGATATATGCCATCAAACCTACGCTCGTAATTAAGGCATCTTCATCCACACTAAATGTGGAAGTATGAAGAGAAGATATAATTCCTTTTTCTTCGTTCCTGATTCCCAAAAGATAAAAACAGGAATCTATTGCTTGCGAATAATAAGCAAAATCTTCGGCGGCCATCCAAATATCTATATCCTGCACATTTTCTTTCCCAAGATATTCCCTTACAAAAGTTGAAACTTGCTGCGTAAGTTTTTCTTCATTAATCAAAAAAGGATATCCTTTATTTATTGTAAACTCACAACTTCCTCCCATACTTTCTGCAATACCTTCCGCCATTTTTTTCATACGGGTGTGTGCTTCTTTACGCCAGTCTTCATCGAGAGTTCTGAATGTTCCCTCGAGATGTACTTCATCTGGGATTACATTCATAGCCCCATTTGCAATTACTTTTCCAAACGATAAAACAGAGGGAATTGTTGGGTTGGCAATCCGGCTTACCACCTGTTGTAAAGCCACAAGTATCTGGGCGGTAATCATTACCGGGTCTATGTTTTGATGAGGTTGTGCCGCATGCCCACCCTTCCCATAAACGGTTACAAATATCTCATCCGTTGATGCCATGAATTTTCCTTTCCGTATGCCAATCTTGCCCGCTCCAATTGCGGGCGAAACATGTTGCCCTATCACTACTTCCGGCACCGGGTCTTTTAATACGCCTTCTTTAATCATAAGATTAGCACCTCCCGGAAGGCGCTCTTCAGCAGGCTGAAAAATCAATTTTACAGTTCCACCAAACTGAGATTTTATTGATTGAAGAATAGCAGTGACTCCAAGCAGTGATGAAGTATGAACATCATGCCCACAAGCATGCATTACACCTTCATTTTTTGATTTGTAATCCACTTCATTCGTTTCAGTAATAGGAAGTGCATCCATATCTGCCCGCAGGGCAATCACCCTCTCTGATGGCTGGTCTCCTTTGATCAAAGCAACAACGCCATTTACTGCCATTGCTTGCCATTTAATTCTCATTTCATCAAGCCGTGCTTTTATGAAAGCCGATGTTTCATATTCATGAAAAGATAATTCAGGATGTGCATGAAGATGCCTGCGGTTATTAAGAACGGTATCAATTATTTTTTTGGCCTGTTGTTTTATTTCATCTATTAGCATAATTCAAATGTCAATTTAAGCTTTTATAAGAAGTTGCCACGGCTTTTAGGCCGTGGTTTAGGAGTTAATGTATATTGGCTTTAGCCAAACAACTTCTTTTATGCCACATTCGCTTTTATTGTTACTTGTAAAAAAAATAATATCATTTAAACAAAAACACTGAAATGTTTTTTGGCTAAAGCCGACCGCCTGTTTATTAATCCACGACCTAAAGGTCATAGCAATTATTTGCATAATTTATAAAACCGAAGTTGTGTACTTTTTTCTATCCTTTTCAAGAAAATCCTTTACCAAATCATCGTCAGTATTAAGTGGATACATTTCATAAATGCGATCAATTTCTTCCAACTGGCCACTCGAAAGTTTTTCATTTGGATTCAGGCACGATGTGCCTTCTAACAAACCTTGTCTTCTCAACACTTCGTGGATGCCGGGGATACAACCATGAAAAGAATTCGCAGCATCAAAAATAACAGCATTCATATCGGTTATCTCAATTCCTTTTGATAATAGCTTTTCAGCTCCTTTGTAATTGTTGGAAATGCATTGTTGAATCTCGTTGAAAAGCCCGACGGCCTTATTTGTCCATACAGCCCAATGGCCAAGCAAACCTCCAACAAATCTTTTTTCAATAACTTTTCCATTTATTGTGAAGCGATAAGGCGTTAGCAAATCGGCAACTATATTATCATCATTACCGGTGTACAATGCAATGTCATCGTTTCTCCCGGAATTGCAAACTGCTCTAACAACATCCAATGTTTGATACCTGTTGAACGCGGCAATCTTGATAGCATGCACATTTGGAATTTCCGCAAAAGCCCGCCAGAAATCATAACTTAATAAACGGCCACCCACGGCAGGTTGAAGATAGAAACCGAAGACCGGGATAATTTCAGACACCGCACGAACATGCTCAACAAGTTCAGCATCTGTATAATTGTTAAGGCCACCTAAACTTACAAGACCAAGATGATAACCATATTTCACAGCCAGTTTTGCCTCCTCAATCGCATTAGTTTTAGCTCCAATAATCCCTGCAATTTTTATGAATGGCCGATCTAAATTTGCACGTTCTATTTCTTCAGCCGCTAAACGTAAAACAGTGCCCAAAAGATTCACTTCCGGTTTCCTGATTTCAAACTGCGTTGTATGAACACCAACAGCCACGCCTCCTGCACCTGCACCCATGTAATAACGGGTAAGCCGTCTTTGCCGCTCTTCATCTAATTTGCGATTTCCACCTAACGCCAACGGGTGGGCGGGGATGACAGTGCCTTTATGTAGTAAATTTTTAATTGCTGGATTTAATAGCGTCTTATCCATGATGAAAATTAACAATGATCATTGACAATTCGGCTTAAGAACTTTTTTCTTTTTTTCTTTTTCTTTTGCCTTGATGCAAAAGAAACAAAAAATCAAGGATAACCCAATCGCTATGCGTGTTTGTCCGGCTCTCGCCACCAAACTTTCCGCTGAATAGCAAGATTTTAAATTTGACAGGATAAAAACTGGTGAATACTTATTGGTAATAATTTTTGCAAATTATCTATTTGCTTTTCTTATAGCAGATCCAAATTGCAATTAGTATTTTAGTTAATTCAAAACTGTCCGCTTCGTTCCTGGAAATGGGTTGGTTTATTAATTGTTTTGCCACCTTCATTTAGCCATGCAACAATTATTTCAATCATTTTTTGCAAAGAAACTTTTGGATGCCCGAATAAGCGGCAGTATTCCGAGGCGTTACTTAACAACGCTGTGTCCTCTTCGCTGTTTATAAATTCGGGCGTTTGACCCAGCAACTTTCCAAACTCGTTTGCCAGCCAACGCACCGAAACACATTCAGCACCGGTGACATTCAGGATCTTTGGCGGAATAGCACAATGATGCAAAGCCCGCAATGCAATTTCATTTGCATCACCTTGCCATATTACATTTACACACCCCATGCGAAGGTCTATTGGTTTTTTTTCTCTTACAGACTTTGCTATTTCCAGCAATACACCATACGTTACATCATTCGCATAATTGAGGCGGTAAATAAGAATCGGCGTATTATTTTTTTCGGAATAATATTGAAATAAACGTTCTCTTCCAAGGCATGACTGCGCATATTCGCCAATAGGTTGCGGGGTTCTTGTCTCATCTGCTCCACCTGATGAAACTGTTGTTAAGGGATAAACATTCCCCGTGGAAAAAACAACGATCCGCGAATTTTTATATTTCTGCGCAACACGGCCCGGGAGGTAAGCATTCATAGCCCATGTAAATGGTTCATTTCCTGTAGTGCCAAATTTAGTTCCTGCGAGATATAAAATATTATCCGCTTCCGGCAATGCATTCAGTTGGTCATCCTGCAAAAGATCTGCTTCATGAGTTTCAATTCCAAAACTATTTAGTTCATCCTTTAAACCTTTTTCAGAAAAACGGGAAACAGCGATGACGCGCTTTTTTACACCTGCAAGTTCTGTTGCTTGCTTCGCAAGTCTAGCAAGTGCCGGGCCCATTTTACCTCCCGCTCCTAAAATGATGATATCTCCTTTTAGCAAAGCAATATCAGCAACTAATGCGGGTGATGGCTGTAAGAGTTGGTCGTAGATTTCTTCGGTGTTGTTCATGTCAGTTTTCTTCTTTAGATAATTGTTCCACCAACTGATGTGGTTTATTTGCCAGGATATTTTTTGGTATCGTTTTAAGCATTTGTGTCGGCACTGCCGACACTTTTACCTTTTCCTTATTTCCAGCAAAATAGACCTCTAATTGTGTCGCTATTGTCGACACAAATTCAGCGGATGAATATACCTCATAAAATTGTTTCATCCGGTACAATCCCCTGCGGGTAAAGCCACTAAAGCCCGTGAATTTATTCTGAACGAAGGTTGCTAATTCACCAACTGTATTTTCACCCCACACTCCTTCTGCTACCTTAGCAGAAACAATATTTCCAACGTTAAAATATAAAAGCACCAATTCTTCATTTACCTTCTGAAAAGCCCTGTTCCGGGATTCTTCAATGAGGATTGCAATTTCTTCGAATTCGTTGTTGGTTTTAATTTTTCCCATTATTGAAAATAAAAGTTCCCGGCAAAAGAAGTTCAATGTATCTTAAATATAGCAAGGTTTTACTGGTTCTATTTACAAAAAAACTAAATGAATTTACTTTTAAAATACCGGGGGAAATGATGCGGGATAACAAAAAAATATGGTCAGACATCCTTACTTTTTTTTCTCAATAAAGTTTTTCTCAAGGTTTGTGTCACCCTTTCCAATATACACCGCCACCTTAGGATAGGGGTAAACCGGCCGCGTCATTACAACTTTATCTTTTTCCATTTTTGACACCACCAATCGCTCTGGTGCTTTATCATTTTCTACCCAATCACGTATCAACCCAAGCCAATTAACCTGATCAGGTCCGGGACCATCCCCGCAGTGTAAAACACCCGGCAACAAGAAAAGGCGAATAGCGGATTGAATGTTCTTGTCTTTTTGTTCTGCTTCTTCATAATGTTTGATCGTTTCAAAAGCAGAAAGCGCCGGATCATTCCATCCATGATACATAATCATTTTTCTTTTTAATTTTTTGAATTCAGTGTAGTCCGTTTGTGTAGCATCGAGGTAGGCCGAAGCATAACGTGTTTCATCAAAAAAATTGGAGAAATCATATTTAGTGTAGTCCCATTCCGGGTTATTAAAAACCAGGTATTTAAACATATTAGTGCCAAACATGTAGTGTAAGCTTGGACCATGGAGATTGGGATCTGTTCCGGCAATCCAGTCGTTCCAACTGCCTTCTTCATTTTCTGCACCGTAAGGAAAACCGGGATAAATAGTGTCTTGTTTATTAGTGAGTGTCGCATAGACTGTTTTAATTGCATCTAATTGCTGCGAAGTAAAACAACCGGCACCGGCATGATCACCGGGACAAAGAGGCAGCGCCGAAAAATCAAATTTACAATCTCTTGGATCATTAATGATATGATCGGTGACCCCATCAAGAGCATCACATTGTTTCAGTATCAATTCCTGCAGTAAGCGTAAATTATCCACTGTAATTACACGTTTACCCGGGTCTTTGGGATCCGGATAATTTTTCTGGGTGTTCTGTATAAATTTCGCGCCAATGGCAGGCCAACTGAAAGCCGGTGCACCTGCAACGATTCCATCAAAATCTTCCGGATACTGCTGTGCCTCTACCATTGCCTGGCCGCCGCCTCTTGAGCAGCCCATAAAATAAGAATAGGCAGGGTCGGCGCAGTAATACGTATGGATAACAAATTTGGAGACAGCCGCAGTAAGGTGAATCGCCAACTTGCCGAAATCAAGTTGTCGTTCCATATTGTTGAGAGCCCAATCTGCTTCTATTCCCGAACCTTTGTGTCCCGCGTCAGTGCCAACAGTAGCATAGCCGGAACTCACTGTCGAACGGAAATTATTTTGAATGCTTCCAACGAAACCTCCACCACCTGACATCAGAAATCTTTCATTCCACTGCGATGGTAAAAGCAATTCAAAATTGATTTCCTTACTTATTTTTCCTAGCACCCGGCAGAATGGAACGGTAATTACCTGGCCTTCGATAGTGTCATTTTGAAATGATTTCGCTTCCAGGATTGTTACATCTGGCAGGCGTAAATCTTTAAGCTGTTCGCAAGGGATGCATGGCTTGGAATCGCTTTTGATTTGTGCCAATAAAACCAACGGGATGAAGCTCACGACCAAAGCAAAAAACAGGATCAGTTTTTTCATTTTGTAATGTTTTAATTCAACTTACCAGGTAAAATTGTGTACTAAAATTTGAAATCAGGAGGGCGGAGTAGTAAATATCTCACATTTCCTTCGACAAAAAAAGGCGAGGTATTATCAACACAAAAATAAAAGTTCTGCGAACAGTATTACGAAATAAAACGAATAAAGAAAAAGTAGTAAGCGAGTATTAAAAATTCATGCTCGCAGGTTTCATAAAAATTTTGTTGATGAAATCTTCTTTCAATGGTATGAATTCTAAACTTTCAATGCTTTTTAAGATCCACAAAGTGTAGCCACATAATAATGTTGTAGCTTCCATTTTTAGAATATGGAACCATTAAAGTTTGATGTGGTGATTGTGGGAGCAGGCCCTGCCGGTTGTACGGCGGCATTCATGCTTTCTGGAAAAGGCTTGAAGATAGCGCTGCTAGATAAAGATATATTTCCTCGGGATAAAATTTGCGGAGATGCCTTTGGCGCTGATGTGACTAAACAATTTCATTTAATTAATGAGGGGCTCACCAAAAAATTACAGCAATTCACAAAAAAGGTTCCTTCAAACGGTGTTCGCTTTTTTTCTCCCAACCACAAGTTAATGGATATTGATTTTACCGTTCCGAAAGATAAATTCGGAGGCGGTTTTGTAGCCAACCGTTTGGATTTTGATAACTTCTATTTCTCCGAAGTCAGTACATTATCCGACGTGGAAATTTTTCAAAATCAACAGGTAACGGAAGTAGTAAGTTCCCATGATAAAATTTTATTAAAGACTTACACTTCATCTTTTGAGGCTAAGATGGCGCTCGGTGCAGACGGGGCACACTCAGTACTCAACAGGAAGCTCACAGAAAATAAAGTAGAAAAAAAGCATTATTGTGCAGGGCTAAGACAATACTATGCAAACGTGAAAGGATTTCATCCTCAAAACCATATCGAGCTGCACTTTTACAAAGAATTGTTGCCAGGATATTTTTGGATATTTCCATTACCTGGCAATAACGCAAACGTAGGATTAGGGATGCTTTCAAGCGAGGTAAGTAGAAAAAAAATAAACCTGAAGGAAAGGCTAAACGAGCTGATTAAAAACCATCCTAACCTTAAAGAGCGTTTCAAAGATGCCACACCTTTAGAAAACATTCAAGGCTATGGGCTTCCGCTTGGTTCCGTAAAAAGGTCAATTTCAGGCAAACGCTTTTTGTTGTTAGGCGATGCTGCCGGCCTTATTGATCCTTTTACCGGGGAAGGAATTGCCAACGCAATTCGAAGTGGCCGGGTGGCTGCGAATCATGTGCTAAAAGCTTTTGAACAAAACAGGTTTGACGCGGACTTTAACCTGCAATACGATAAAGAAATCTATTATAAAATGTGGACTGAATTCAGATTTGGACATTCGATGCAAAAGCTATTCCGTTATCCCCGCATCATTAATTTTGTAGTAAAAAAAGCGAATAAAAATAAGTCCGTACAATTGATGTTAAGCGCGATGCTAAACAACTTTGACATGAAAAAAGAACTGGTAAAGCCTTCATTTTATTTTAAATTATTCTTTACCTAGAGAGGTGGCAACATCCGGATTTTTATTTATCTTTTTCATCAATCATAGAAAATCATTTAATTATTTTAATCGAGGGGTCCAGATATTTTGCCCCTTCATCCAAACTCCGGCCCCAAAATCGCAAATTGACTTTCCGGCACGCCGGGAAACTTATTTGTGCCACGATACATCCGAGTAAAGGAACGCTGTTCTGTAAAACCAATTGAAGATAACCAGGCGATCCACACATCATTAAAATGCATTGCATCCACCATCACAGGTAGGCCGATACAATTTGATAATGCAGCAGTAAAAAGATCTTTTGCCATAGTTGCATCTTTGGCAACAACGGGGCCGATGTGTGTGAAGTCATGCCCATGGCGTCCTAAGCAGTAGCCCAGGATTTCACCATTGTCTTCAATCAAATATGCAAACTCAGGAGCACCTTCCAGCATCCATTCCAATAACGTTTGACGATCTGCTCCAAAAATTTCCCGGTCAAAATTTGCAATTGCTTTTAGATCTTTTTTCTCAAGAGGTCGCGCTAAGGAAGTTGTAAGGTCTTTTGCAACCACTTTTGTACTCATCCTGATAATGCGGTATTCATCAACAAAATTCAATTTTAAATATATCTCGCGGCCAGCTGGTGTAGCATCTAGTTTTATAGTTTCTTCGTTTTTCAAAATATGTAACGCTTCATGCAGAAGTTGCATTCCTATGCCATGCCCACGACTGCCAGGATCTACCAATACCATTCCACTCCAACTGAAAAAATTTTGATAGCGGATTGTTGTAACTGTTCCAACAACATTTTCGTCGCAAGTAGCTACAAGGCAATCATGCGGACTCAGATGTAAAAATATTTCCCAATCCCGCGTAAGTTGATTCCATTTGGAGGCGCGGCACAATGCCAGGCCGGCTGCGATATCATTATTGCTCATTAAGCGGAATACAATCATTACATTATTTGTTTAAATAACTTATTCTTCAAAATATACCTGCTAAAATTATAAAATGAAAGTGTGTGTACATTTAATTATTATTTATCTATTTTTATTATAACACTCCCAAAGTGCACAAAAGAGCATAAATTATCTTCGATTAATTTATACAATTGACGGCAGTTTGTTTTAAACATTAACATACATGCAAAGCAAAGCTTTTCGGGAGAAGTATTTCTTACTCGCATTCTGTTTCTTATTTATTAATACTATGGTTGTTGCACAACATTTCAGAACAAAAAAAACGGCAGAAGGTATAGAGATAATTGAGAATGGAAAAAAAGTTTTGTTTTACCAGGTACAGCCAAAAGCAGTTGAAGGGAAATATGAAAGAGCCGGTTACGTGCATCCGCTTTACAGTTTGAATGAAAATATTTTGACGGATGATTCGCCCCCGGATCATCCTTATCACAGAGGCATTTTTTGGGCGTGGCACCAGGTAATATTAAATGGTAAAAACATTGCAGATGGTTGGATGTCGGAACATATAAGTTGGAAGCCAATAAGAGTAAAAACAAAAAAGGAGAGAAACAAAATTACACTGCACTCGCAACTAATATGGAATGCCGAACTATCTCCTGAAGTTCTCACACCAATCGTGAAAGAGGAAACAACGATCACTGTTTTTAAAGCGACTGCTCAATACCGTATATTGGATTTTGACATTAATTTATTCGCTCTTGTTGACCACTTAAAAATTGGCGGATCAGATGATGCAAAAGGTTATGGCGGATTTTGTTTGCGATTAAAGCTTCCCCCAGATATTTCATTTATTTCTGAAAACAAAAAAGTACTGCCGCAAGAAACTGCTGTGCTGGCTGGCCCATGGATGGATTTTACCGGTTCATTCGAGGGAGAAAATATGCCGAAGAGCGGTGTTATTGTATTTGGATATCCGCCTAATGCCAATGCCAAATATCCATGGATTTTACGAAGTGTTACGAGCATGCAAAATATTCCTTATCCTGGTAGAACGCCCGTGGAATTATCCAGGCAAGGCTTGCATCTTTCTTACCGGGTGATTATTCATAACAGGGAAATTAGTGGAGAGGATATAAAAAAATTATATAAGGAGTATTATCATCTTTAGACAACCTCGCCTATCGGCTCACTAATCTTCTTCGACATAATTAATGTCCTTCTTGAAAGTTTCTTCTAAAAAAATAAGGGCAATAACGGCAATAACATAAGTAATGAATGCGACCACCAGTGCACTTTTAATTACGCCCATATTTGTCTTCATCAATAAAAAAAGCGCTGTCATAGGAATAATAGTTCCTCTTACAAAATTGGGTACGGTTGTAGCAACCGTTGCCCTGAGATTAGAGCCGAAAAGTTCTGCTGCAACCGTTATGAAAAGCGTCCAGTAACCGCTGCAAAAACCAAGGCATGCTGATAACACATATAACAATGCAGGGCTCTTCATTGGCACCAGCAAATAGATTAATACAAATACTAAGGAGCCCAGCATAAATAAAAGAATTACTTTTTTCCTGCTTTGCAGGTATTGACTAAGAGCACCACTGATAATGTTCCCTGCAACCTGCCCGGCGAAAGCAAATAAGACAGCTTTGCCTGCATCAATCGGCTGATCGATGCCCAATGCTTTTCCAAACTCTGGCGAGAATGTAATCAATACACCAACCACAAACCAAATCGGCATTCCTATTACAATACTGGTAATATATTTTAATAAACGTGTTCTATTATTAAAGAGCATCCAAATATCACCGCGCTTAACATTCGTCTCTTTTATTTTAATGAAGATACCCGATTCAAAAACTCTGATACGCATAACCATCAGCAATAGCCCAAGACCCCCACCGATAAAATAGGATGCACGCCAATCAAACAGCCATGAGATTAAATAAGCAAGCAATGCGCCAAACACACCCATTGTCGCAACAAGTGTTGTTCCATATCCACGGATTTTATTTGGAAGAATTTCGGTAACCAGTGTAATACCGGCGCCCAATTCACCTGCAAGCCCGAAGCCTGCCACGAAACGCAATACAGCATACGCTCCTATAGAGGTAACAAATCCGTTCCCAATATTTGCCAAAGAATAAATAAGTATCGAACCGAACAAAACAGAGAGGCGTCCTTTTTTATCACCGATAATACCCCATACGATTCCGCCAATAAGTAATCCCGCCATTTGTAAATTGAGCAACATAATACCATTTTGCATAATGCTATCACCCGAAATATTTAGTGATTTCAAACTGGGCACACGTACTATACTGAAGAGAAACAGGTCATACATGTCAACCATGTATCCCAGGGCCGCAACTAATACTGGTATCCTCAAGAGCTCGCTGGTAATGGATTTGGAAGAATAATTACCGGGCGTATCTTTCAATGAATTTATCATTCAGTCTTCTTTGATTTATATATTGAATCAAAACATTTCTATTCCATTTGTTCGAAACCACAACTCTCATCGGGAATATTTATCATTAACTAATTCTTTAAATGAGCGCTGACTAATTTATACACCTTTCCATCTTCTTTGGTTGTCAAATACAATTCTCCTTTACTATCCATACCAAATCTGAGGTCAACGCGATCGTTGTGGCAAAGCTTCGCTATGCTCGTGGGCAAACCATTCATTGCGATATTCCATTTTTGAATAATTGCCTGTTTTCCTAAAATAATATCTGTCATATTCACATAAAATAATTTACCCGACCCAATATCACCGAATAAATATTTTTCTTTTAAAAGCGGTATTGCATTGCCGCGATATTCAAATCCGCCCGTGATTGCCGTGGACTCATCGTGATCAAGTTGAGCAACGGGATAGGTTACATGAAATATTGAATCATTTGGCGGAAGTGGATATATCTTACCTGTTTCATTAAAAAACCGTTCTTCGAAAGTTCCTTCCCTGATGGGCCATCCATAAAAATGTCCAGGTAATACGAGGTTTACCGATTCAATATTACTCTGCCCGATATTAACTGCAAGCATCTGCCCCGATTTACTCCAGCTAATGCGATGAGGGTTTCTAAAGCCATAAGCATAAATTTCAGGAGCCACATTCTCTGCAGTTTTTTTAACAAAAGGATTGCCGGGAGGAATGCCATATTTTCCATTTGAACTATTATTTCCCGATGGATCTATGCGAATAATACTTCCCCATATTCTATCCGGAGTTGGTGATACCAGGGCATGCCCAATTTCAGCGCTTCCACCATCTCCAATGCCGATGTAAAGAAGGCCATAATCTTCGTCACCCGGCTTCGACCGCCGGTTAAAAGTAATCTCTTGCATTCCATGAATGCCGCTAGGCACATCAATCCGAAACAATTCTCTTCCCTTCCCCGAAAAAGGAAAAGTTTCCGGATCAGTTTTCCATTCTGTGAGCACCCATTGCATTACAACAGGGATAGAATCGGGATAGTTAAAATCCGCTTTTGCTGATGCAGTAGGTTCCGTGTGCGTTGTATAAATGAGACCATTTTTTGAAAAGTTCGGGTGAAAGGCAAAGCTTCCAAAGCCAGTAGCGAGGCCGGGTTGGTTAATAAATTTAGGTTCCAGCTTCGACATATCCATATAGACTTCAGGCTTGCCATTTTGCAACTTATATAGTTTACCGCGCAGGTCAAGAACATACAAATCGCCGGTGTTAGGTTGATAGTCCAGTTTCGTAATTCTTGTAAGCGGCATTTGATCGGATGAAGCTGGGATTTGAGTTACAGAATCAATATCAACAACAAGACCGGAAGTCTTTATTGAATAAGGTATGGGGTTTTTTATATTATTGGTGTCTTCTTTTACGGCCATTCTTACATGCTTTGGTTTTGTATTAATAAAGGCAAGAAGTGCATCCATTTCAGAAGGAGATAAATAATCAAACGATGGCATAAGAGCCTTATATCTTTTAAATAATTTTTGAGCCGTCGTATCGCCGCTGTCAATTGCTTTTTTAGAATTACTTATAAAACTTCTGATCCATTCGACAGGCTGATCTTTTGTGATGCCGCCTAATTCTGGACCAATACCATCCTGAGAAAAATTGTGGCAACTGCTGCATTTTTCGGCAAAAGATTTTTCTCCTTTTGCGATCGTCGCAGGATCTGTAGTGATTGAATTGTCGTTAGAAGACTCGCCGGAATTACAGGAGCTAAAGAAATATAGCTGGAGAAGTGCAGCAGTTGCAATGATCAGAAGATATTTTTTCATTGTGTTTTGTATAAATGTTTTTATAATCTCGGAATAGTTAATCCGCCATCTACCATAATCACCTGGCCGGTGGAATAAGCGAAATCGCCTTTAGCAAGTGATGCCACAACTTTTCCAATATCTTCTGGCTCCCCCCACCTGCTTTGAACGCATAATCCATCAGCAATTAGTTTGTCGTATTTTTCTTTAACACCTGACGTCATATCTGTATTAATAATTCCCGGCCGCACTTCATAAACAGGAATATTATATTCGCCAAGTCTCACGGCAAACAATTGCGTAGCCATACTTACACCAGCCTTTGAAACACAATATTCACCTCTGTTTACAGAAACCACGGTTGCAGACATGGAAGAAATATTGATGATGCAACCTTTGAAATCTATATCAGTACTTCGTTGCTGAATCATCCAGTTTGCTACTTGTTGAGTAAGAAAATAAGGCCCTTTTAAATTAATGTCCATAACGTCGTCAAAACTTTCTTCGGTTGCATTAAGAATATCTTTGCGCTCCCTTGGGGCAATGCCTGCATTATTTATCAGTATATTCAGTTTGCCATAATAGTCTTTTATTTCCTGCATTATTTTATTCCTATCGCCTGGAGAAGCAACATTTCCCTGGCAATAAATAACATCAGCACCATAATTCTTTAGTTCTTTTAATGGTTGCTCAACAAGATTTGATGAACGGGTTCCGTTGATGACGAGGTCAAAATTATTTTGTGCAAGTTCCTTTGCAATTCCAAAACCAATACCGCGGCTGCCTCCTGTTATTAAAGCGACTCTTTTCATTTTCTTAATAAAAATTTATAGATCAGGAATATCAACCCAACACTTTTTTTTCCAGCTTTCAATTCCTTTTTCGGCAAGCTGAACTCCTTTCACACCCTCACGCATATCCCACGGAAAGGGATCGTCCTTCAAAACGTGTTTTAAAAATAATTCCCATTGAACTTTGAAAGCATTTTCATAAGTCTCCTGTTCAGGCACTTTAGCCCAGCCTTCAAAGAAATTAATAGGTTGAGCAATATCCGGATTCCAAACCGGCTTGGGAGTATTCCCATAATGTTGAATGTAACATTCACGCAAACCTGCTACAGCAGATCCTTTTGTCCCATCAACCTGGAGCGTTAGCAAATCATCGCGCCGTACTCTCACTGTCCATGACGAATTAAATTGAGCAATAACACCGCCCTCCAATTCGAAAGTTGCATACGCCGAATCATCCGCAGTACATTTATAAGGCTTACCCTGCTCATCGATCCTTTGCGGAATATGTGTTGCGCCCAAACAGGAAACAGCTTTCACTTTTCCAAAAACATTATCGAGCAGATAGCGCCAGTGGCAAAGCATATCCACAATAATTCCACCATCATCTTCACTGCGGTAATTCCATGATGGCCTTTGAGCAGGAATCGAATCTCCTTCAAAAACCCAATAGCCAAACTCTCCCCGCACAGAAAGTATCTCGCCAAAAAAACCTTGCTGAATAAGTCGCTTAATCTTTAAAATTCCGGGAAGCCAAAGTTTATCCTGCACTACTCCATTTTTTACCTTATGCTCTTTGCATAGCTGGTACAATTCCATGGCTTGCTGCGTATTTGCAGCAATAGGTTTTTCACAATAAATATGCTTTCCTGCTTTTATCGCTTTGCTTACTCCTTCTATCCTTTTGCCTGTTATTTGCGCATCGAAATAAATACTATTATAAGGATCAGCAAGTGCCTCATCCAAATTTATGGTCATTTTTGTTACGCCGGAAAGTTGGCAAAGTTTTTTTAATTTATTTTCATCACGGCCAACAAGTATGGGATCAGGCATAATCGTTTCACCCGGGCTTATTTTTACTCCTCCCTGTTTTATGATTTCAGCAATTGAACGTAACAAGTGTTGGTTGGTTCCCATGCGCCCTGTTACTCCATTCATGATGATGCCAATTTTATGCTCTGCCATTTATTTCTTCTTTAAAATATTTATGAATGTTCTTTATATGCGGTGATAATTTTTTTAAGAAATTCCGCCTGGTCTTCTTTCCAATAACTTGTTGAAAAAATTTCTACTTCATTAAAACCATTGAAACCCGCGGCTTCCACCCACGATCTTATTTTTTTTATAGGAATGCAACCTTCTCCCATTAATCCGCGATCGAGTAAAAAATCTGTTGTAGGTACTTTCCAGTCACAGATATGAAATGCAAAAAGATTTTCATTTTTGCCGCAACGCCTTATTTCGTTTTCTAAAAGCGAATCCCACCAAAGGTGATAAACATCTGCCGCAACACCAACCCACGGTGAGTTCAATTCTTCAGCCATATCGTTTGCCTGCGCCAATGTATTAATTGCCGAACGGGTATCGGCATACATCGGATGCAAAGGTTCTATTGCGAGTTTCACTCCCGCCGCCTTTGCTTCCGGAATTATTTCCGCTATGCCATCCCTAATCTGCTTTCTTGATTCTTCCAAACTTTGCGATGGATCAGCACCACATACAAGAACGATCATGTCAGTCCCAAGTGCTGCAGCTTCCTCAATGGCTTTCAGGTTATCTTCAATCGCCTGTTTTCTTTTATTTAAGTCTTTGGAAGGGAAAAATCCACCGCGGCAAAGTGACACAATCGTTAAATCATGATCCCGAAGCATCACGCCGGTTTGCTTTATATTTCTTCCCTCCAGCGTATCTCGCCAAACGGTGATCGCTTTTACTCCTGCTGCCGAAAAATTCTTTGCAGCTTCTTCTATTTTCCACGGTTTGGTGGTGATAGTATGAATACACAATTTAGAAATATCTGTATGGGGCCGGATGCTCATTGAATATTAAAAAAGGTATAATACGTTTCGTTATTAATAATTCTCTGCAGGTAAAGGGCAACTTCACGGGCATGATAATCTCCCCACATACTTGATTCACCATTTGGAATTTTGCTTCCGGGCGGTATATAATCCCATCCATTCGGGCGATGATAAACAGAGTGTAAAATTAAGCCCTGGTGATTGTCATCCGTACTAAGATAAGGATCATCAAAAAGACTATTCAATACCGTTAGTCCGGCCTTCCCATAATGATCTCCGGCTTTGCTATCACCATGTTCGTGCAGATATTTACCCAGTCTTAATAATCCTTGTGCTGCGATCGCTGCTGCGGAACTATCAACAGGTTCATAGTCATTATATGGGTCGGCAGGTTTACTTAAGTAATCCTGTAAACTTTTGAGACCAGGTGCGCCTGTATCCCAGTATGGAATCCCGTCTGAAGGGGTGTTCGCTATATAAAAATCGCAGGTAGCCTTCGCGGCCCTCAGCATCCATGCTATAGTGCTTTCTTTTCCTGAAAATGAACGTAACTCCTTTTCATCAATGCTGTCAAACCATTCAAGTTGCTCGGCAAATCCGCATATTGCCCATGCAAGACCGCGTGTCCACGTGGTAAAACCTGAGTATCCCTGTTGGGAATTTGGGCAACGGAAATTTCCGTCTTTTACATTGAACACACTTTCGTGTGCCGTTCTTCCCCACACATCATACATGTCACGCCCTTCACCATAAAAAACAGAATAGTTCGCGGTCGCCTTCATGTGGTCAATAGTGCGTTGAAGCAAACTAATTTGAATGTCACCTTCGGACTGAAGGACATGTCCTAAAGCATGACTGAGAACAAGAGAGCGACATGAACGAATCGTATCGACAAAAAGAGAATGTGCCCCATTGAAAGAGTGAATGAAACCGCCATCTTTGATTGATGTCCACCTACTTGACTGTATCGCTCCTGAGATTTTTAATGCTAAAGAATAAAAATTTCTTTCCCATTCATTAAAATCAATTTTTCCTTCCTTCATTAATCGAAGCAGATTTCCGTAAGTGCTTACATTATTAAAGCCATGATCGTGCACGCCTGTATGACTGATGTGAGGCGCCATTAATTCCACAGTTTTCTTTCGACCTGCTTCTAGCACTGCTCTGTCGCCTGTTGCATCAAACTGCAATATCATAGAGCCATATAAAAATCCCTGCGTCCATTCCGTCCAGCCTCTTGTTATGTATTTACCTTCAACCGTAAAAACGGGCGAACCTTTTTTATCATCATATTTTTTTTCGAGCAGGTCAATTTTTTTTTCGGAAAGCTGCCAAAATCTTTTAAGTTTTGAATCGAGATCTGATGGATTTAATGAAGAATTTATAATCATCGCGGAGTTTGTAACTGATTATTTTTTTCAATTTATATACTTATTTTTTTATAACAGTATTTTTTTGAAAAAAAACAGACACGATGCAATAAAATAATTACTGTGTAAATTAAGAAAGTGCATTTTGTAAATGAATTTCAAGCGACCTTCTTTAAAGATCAGCAACGGGCTGTTGAGATAAATTAGCCTGCATCTTTACCCGGGAATTTCCAAACAGCTTAAATAAAATTATAAGCATAAATATGATTTGGCTGATTACATATAAATCGGTTGTCCATATCACAATATTATACTTAGTTAAAATGTCCCCCATGTCTGATTTTGCAGCATTCAAAAAAAACAGCACAAAAGGATAGTTAAAAATAAACGGTGGAATGATTGATAGTAAGGCATGCGTCCAAAAGAAATAATTACTTATGAATTTTCCTCTCTTTTTAAGCGTTTGGTAAATTTGCGAAATAAGCAGAAACCAGGCAGGTAGCAGGTAAGTAAGCCATGGCCTTCCAATGGTGGTATGCCAGCCAATGGTAGTATTCAAATTTAACGCGAGAGGCCAGGGATATGAGAAAACAAAAAAAATGGCAATAAGAATAAAAACGGTTTGTTTAGATAGCATTTTCATCATTATTAAGCGTCACGCTTTTTTAATTTTTCTAAAAGTAAATATCGCTAACTCTTACCAATAATAAATATTAGCCGGCGTAAATTTTTGCAGTTCCGATTGTAAATTGCCTTCTTGCCTGCCAGTTTATCATTTGCCCATAACAGCGACAATTGATTTATACAACCATTACATTGAATTGTATATTTCGTTTTACAAAAAAAATCTCAACTTTATGCTCCTTTGATATGTTACCCAGTTGCTGATGAAAAGAGAACATCATTTTTAGAAGGCAAACTCTTTCAAAACATTTAAACAGTATTTACTACAGAATAATCTTAATCTCAAATAAAAAAATAAAAACAATGAAAGCAAAAATTGGAATAAAACAAGACAATCTTGAAGCAGTCGCTCATTCACTCGGCAAAATACTTGCAGACGAATTCGTGCTATACACTAATACACGCAAAGCCCATTGGAACGTAGTAGGTATAGACTTCTATGCCAAGCACACCTTTTTTGAAAAACAGTATGGAGAGCTTGAGGAGATAGTTGATGAGGTAGCAGAACGTATTAGAACTTTGGGTCATTTTCCGCCGGCTTCTTTAAAAGAATTTCTTGAGCTTACCCATCTTTCCGAAAAATACAGTGGTAAAAATGATAGCGCCGGTTTCATAAAAGAATTACTGAGCGATCATGAAAGCATCCTCATCCATCTTAGAGAAAATATTGACGATTATGCAGATGCTTTAAAAGATGCGGGAACCAGCGATTATATTACCGGGCTTATGGAAACTCATGAAAAGATGGCCTGGATGTTAAGGTCTCACCTGGGATAACCGGAATTGAAATAATAATGCGCAAAAAAAATTACACATGTATCCTTAAACGATAGGTCATGGAAGAAAAAATTTTAGGCCTGCATCATATTACCGCAATTGCGGGCAATGCACAACGCAACTATGAATTTTATACCAAAGTATTGGGACTAAGGTTTGTAAAGAAGACCGTTAATTTCGATGATCCGGGAACGTATCATTTTTATTATGGAAATGAAACGGGTGAACCCGGCACCATTCTTACTTTTTTCCCGTGGGGAAACATAGGGCGGGGCCATGTTGGCACGGGTATGGCAACTGAAATCGGCTATTCTGTTCCGGAGGGCAGCCTTGATTTTTGGGAAGATCGTTTCAAACAGCATAACGTTTCCTACAGTACGCGGGGAGAAAGGTTTGGTGAAATATTTTTGCCATTCAGAGATCCTGACGGCCTCAATATTAATCTTATTATCCCCAAAAACTCTGACAAAAGAAAACCATGGGAAACGGCGGAAATAAAAAAGGAAACAGCCACAAAAGGTTTTCATAATGTAACATTAATGCTCAACAAAAAAGACGATACAGAAAAAGTATTGATTGATATTTTCGGGTATCGTTTTTTATCCCGGGATGATAACAGATACCGCTATATAACAGATACTGTTGAGAATGCTTCGATAATTGACATTATAGAATCGCCGGAAGGCAAGCGCGGAATTAATGCGGGTGGAACGAATCATCACGTGGCTTTCAGAGTTAAGGATGAAGCAACACAAATGGCTTTTCGTGAAATACTTGTAAGAGATTATTTACAAGTAACACCTAAGATAAACCGGGATTATTTTTATTCTATTTACTTCCGTGAGCCGGGCGGAGTGCTGTTTGAAATCGCCACAGAAAATCCCGGCTTCACCGTTGACGAACCTCTCGCCGATTTGGGGCGACATCTTAAACTTCCCGCACAATATGAAAGCGTGAGAAAAGACATTGAAAAATCTTTGCCGGTATTGCAATATTAGGCGTTTCAAAATCAGACCTATGTTTAGTGAAAAAATAGTTATCGCTGGAAAGAAGATAGAGAACGCATCGAAAGCGCTGATAATGCTTCACGGCCGTGGGGCCAATGCTGCAGATATTCTTTCATTAAGCGATCATCTTAAAATAGAAGATTTTGCCATATTCGCCCCACAGGCGAAAAATAATAGCTGGTACCCACAATCTTTTCTTGCGCCACCGGCACAAAATGAACCTTGGCTTTCCGATGCTTTGGCACTGATTGAAAACTTAATAAAAGACATTGCGAAAAAAAATATAAGCGAAGAAAATATTTACCTGTTGGGCTTTTCACAAGGCGCGTGTTTAACCCTTGAATTTATTACAAGAAATGCGGTAAGGTACGGAGGAGTAGTTGCATTCACAGGAGGATTGATAGGCGATAAAATTTACCCGGAAAAGTATAAAGGCAATTTTAATCAAACACCTGTTTTTATCGGGAGCAGTAATCCTGATTTTCACATACCTGTTGAGAGAGTATATGCAACAACAAATATACTGCAAAGTATGGGCGCAAATGTCACCCAAAAAATTTATGATAACATGGGTCATACAATCAACCAGGACGAAATAGATAATGCAAACGAAATCGTATTTAATCGGTAACTACTACTATGTTTACGATAACCAGAATTTATAGTGATGCTAATGGCGATAGCCACTTTGAAGACATTAAAATTCCTTTGAGGGACGCAGGTGATATTGGATTTCTCTCAGAGACAAGTAAGACTTCGGGGATTATTTTTCGTGAAGTAATTCCGGCTTACGATTACAATTTTCACAATGCACCCCAAAGACAATATATTGTACTTCTTGATGGAGGAATAGAAATAGAAACTTCTTTGGGTGAAAAAAGAATTTTTAAAACGGGCGAAGTTTTACTGGCAGAAGACACAACCGGTAAAGGCCACAGGAGTAAAAATATTGAGAACAGGAAACGGAAATCTCTTTTTATTACCTTGTAACATGCATCATTTATCAACTAATTTAAGCCACGCCTTTATTACCTTCCGCAAAGCCTTCTCTTTAGATTTTACATCTTCCATATCTTTAAAAATTACAATCCTTCTTCCGTCTTTATAGTCGCCTTCAAGAAACCCTGTCGTATCATTCACTTTAGCTCCGCCTGGGAACACAAGCATGATCCTGTTTTTAAAAAGATTAAAAACTATTATCTCTCTTTTATATTCTTTCGGATCAAAAGGCTTCATTTCGCCTGTATAATAAAAAGCCGGGTTGTTCCATTTTATCCGCTCCCCTATTTCCTTATCGGTACTTAAAATAATTTGCCTTATGGTTTCAATGATTTTACCAAATACAGGATCAAGCTTTTTGATGTGCGCGGTTACCTGTTCCTTCACAGTTAACTTAACTTTTGCCGGCATTGATAACTATTTTTTAAAATTACGTATCAATAAACAAAATGATATAATTCAATGCAACAGCAAAAGACAATTCATTTTTTGTGCCGCTGCATTAAACCACTTAACATATCTTCCCGTAATGTAATCTTCGTATTTCATTCACGAAATTCAAAATTCACTTAGTACTTCATCAAGCGTATTAATCATATCTTCAGCATTCTTTTTTGAAAAAACAATAGGTGGCTTTATTTTAAGCACATTGTGTAAGGGGCCATCCGTGCTTAGCAGAAAGCCCCGGTCCTTCATCTTTTCTACAACTATATCGATTGCCGGAACTGCAGGCTCTTTCGTTATTCTATCGGTTACCAGCTCGGCCCCCACAAATAATCCATGCCCTCTCACATCTCCTATCAATGAATGTTTTTTCATCAATTTTTTCAAACCAGCTAATAAATGGTTGCCAACTTCCAACGCATTTTGTTGCAAGGCTTCATCTTTTATCACTTCTAAAACCGCCAGCCCGGTTGCCATTGAAACCGGGTTACCTCCAAATGTGTTGAAGTATTCCATACCGTTATTAAACGCAGCCGCAATTTCTTCCGTAACCACTACGGCTGCCAGTGGATGCCCATTGCCAATTGGTTTACCCATCACTACAATATCCGGTACCACACCCTGCAATTCGAAACCCCAAAAAGCCTCGCCTACTCTTCCAAAACCTACCTGCACTTCATCTGCAATACACACGGCGCCACTGGCTCTTACGTATTCATAAACCTCTTTTAAATAATTTTCAGGCAAAGGAATTTGTCCTCCTACACCGAGCAATGTTTCGCAAATAAATGCAGCAGGAGATTTGTTTTCATTTTTTAAAGTGGCAATGATCCGATGGACATCGGCTGCATATTTTTTTCCTGCATCCGCATCTTCATATCCATAGATACCGCGGTATAAATCCGGGTTTATGGCCTTGTGTATGTAAGGCTTTTTTCCAAAACCGCCTTTACTGTCAAATTTATATGGACTCAATTCAATGGCTGTTGTTGATGTGCCATGATAAGCATGGTCCAGTACAATTACATCCTGTTGTTTTGTAAAATGGCGACTCATACGAATGGCAAGGTCGTTGGCTTCGCTGCCGCTATTTGTAAAGTAACACACGCTGAGTTTGGATGGTAATGTTGCAGTCAGTTTTTCAGCATACTCCGCGAGGTTATCATGCAGGTAACGGGTATTGGTATTTAATGTCGCTAACTGCTTTTGCATCGCTTTTACAACTGTTGGATGACAATGCCCTACATGGCTCACGTTGTTTACACAATCAACGAAAGTATTTCCCTTGTCGTCGTATAAATATTGCAAGGCTCCTTTTACAATTTTTAAATGTTTGTTGTAACTGATGCTAAGGTTTCGCCCGACATGCAAGTTCCTTTTTTGTTCCAGTTCTGTATAATCATTTGCAGCGTTTATGATTGACGAAAAACCACAGGCCAATCTGAAACAGTCTTCCGCTTTTAAGGGATTTATTTCTATAAGCTTAAATAATAATTCCCATGCATTTTTTTCGGTGATAAAGTGATGCTCATTTTCACTATCTAATGATGCGTTATAAGCTGAACGGGTAACGCTTATGCAGAGCCGCCCGGCAATAAGATAATATAGTATCGAAACCTCTTGATCCGCCAGCGGATATTTTTCATGATACCCTTTAACTACTATGGCCGCAGCATGGAGCACATCCTTCTGCTGAAACATGGCATAGGTACAGGCTACAGCAACATTATTTACAAGGTTTGTAAAAACCATGTCGCCAAAATCAATTAGTCCCATCACTTCATTATTCCTTACCAATACATTATAATCGTTGGCGTCGTTGTGTATATAAGCCTTGCGCAAAATATGTTGGAGTGGTTGTACTTCCGTGCGGAACTGCATTAAAAAATAAGCTGCTATCCTTCTTTTTTCATGGTCTTTTATATAGGACAGATTCACTTCTGCATCTAATGAATTTGCGATATCCCATACATATTGTCTATGCATAGCAGGATGGCTAAAATCTTTTAATGACCTGTCCATTTCGCCTAAAAAACTTCCCAGGGTCATCAACAATTCGTCACTGTGATTTTTTGCATCGACCCAAAATATCCCGTCGAGAAAAGATAGAATCCTGAAGTAGTAATTCCTTCCATCAATAAGTAATGTTGTTAGCTCGCTACTATCGGTATTTAAGAGGTAATACTGAAATTTATCCGATACCTGGCTCTTTGATAAATGATTTACAATTTGCACCTGTGCATCCAAAAAACTCACACCATGTTCGTCTGTAGCTACTTTCAAAATATATTGTTGCCGCTCTTTATCTTCCAATGAAAAGTTCAATTCATCGTAACCATTGAGGGCCTTAGCGTCAACATCAAGTTTGTAATAATGAAGAGCAAATTCCCGGATAAACTGTTCTGTAAAATTCATTATCAATTGATTTTTATTTTATAAAAGCATACGAGATGCGGCGACTCCATGCTTATTTTGCCTTGTCAATTAAATTATCGTTCGCCGAAACCGGGCGCAATAAAAATGAATATTCATAGTCAACATAAGGCAACATGTATTCAGAATGTGTTTTAGCGCCCCAGGCATTATCACCACCAACTCCCATTTGCTTGTAATCAATATTCCACCAAATTAAATCATCGTTGAGCATAGAACCACCATGATTATTGCCGCTGCTATCCCTGTTGAAATTAAGTTTGTTCATATCAAAATGTACAACACCCGTGCTGAAAGTCGGCGCTCCCACAGTCATTAAGCCATTACCATTTTTATCCTGTAGTGCCATCCAGCGCACATCAGTCCTGTAGCCACTTTCCTGTGCCCTTGCATAGGGATGAAAAAGACTATCGGCAGGCATATTATAAATATCAACTGCCGCCGCATCATTCCTGTCGCAATAATTATCAAAAGGGCCTCGGCCGAGCCAGGTAACATTTTCAAAAGTTGGGTTTAGTATTACCCGCATTCCGAAGCGTGGCATTTCCGGAAAATTTTTATCGCCGGCTTTCATATTTATATGTACACGCACATCGCCGTTTGCAGATATAGAATATTGTATAAAATATTTTGCATCTACTCTTGGAAAATAATATGCTGCTCTTACTTCTGTTTGTTGTTCATTAATTGTATTTATGATAAAGCTATCAAGCCTTGCATCAGCGCCGGCGTGCTGCCAAACGGCACAGCGAATTTGTTGGCTGTTCCCTATATCATTATCTGTTGCCGCACGCCAGAAATACGGCTTCAATGCTTCTTTTATAAAAGAATTGTTTTGGTGCGTGTAAGATTGCAGCCATCCTGTTTGTTTATTAAAAGAGACAGAAAATTTGTCATTAAAAATTTTTATTTCCTGCGTATTGTCTGACTGTTGCAAGCCAGGATAATTTGTTGCAGCCTTAGTCATTGCAACCTGATGCCAGGGCAATTCAAATTGTTCCCATGCAAAGAGGTAATCTTTTGGTATAAGTTCAGTGCCCTGTTTTGTTTTCGCTTCTATAAGTAAAAAATATTCGGTTAAAGGTTTTATATTAACGCCGCTAATATTCAGCACAATTACTTTTGATTGATGTGGTGCAATATCAATATCCCCGGTATCTCCCTGTTTTATAATTTTTCCATCCGCTTTTATATACCAATGAAAATTGTATTGATTCAGGTTTGTAAAATCAAAACGATTGCTAATACGGAAAGTATTATTAGTTAAACTAACAGGTTCAAAAGAAATATTCTGATATACTTTTTTTACTTCATAAGCCTGTGGGTGTGGCGTGCGGTCTGCAGCAAACAAGCCATCAGCGCAAAAGCTTGTGTCGCTTGTGTTTCCCACCACGCCCATATCGCGGCCATAAGCCCAGATATCCCTTCCATTTTTATCTTTTCTTTTAAAAGCCTGGTCACAAAAATCCCAGATAAAGCCACCCTGCAGTTGCGGATATTTATAAATCATGTCCCAATCATCTTTAAGATTACCGCCGCTGTTGCCCATCATGTGTGCATACTCTACCTGTATAAAAGGGCGCTCGTGCCATTCCTTTACATACTCCTGCATTACGTTAAGTGATTTATACATCGGGCAAATAATATCGGTATAAGGATTGTCTCTTGCTTCTTCGTACTGAACGGGCCTCGTGTTATCACTTGCTTTGAGATAATTATAAGTAGCAACAAAATTATCTCCCCACCGGCTTTCGTTTCCGAGCGACCAGGTGATGATGCTGCAATGATTTTTGTCCCGCTCAAACATGCGTTGTGTGCGATCTAAATATGCTGCTTTCCAGTCGGGTTTATCTGTTAAAGTATAAATAGGAGAGAGGCTCATGCCGTCACATTCAATGTTTGCTTCGTCTATTAAATAAATGCCGTATTTATCGCAGAGCTCATACCACTCCCCTCGGTTGGGATAATGGCTACAGCGCATGGCGTTGATATTATATTGCTTAAATAACCGGATATCATTGATCATGCTTTCTACGGTAATAACTTTGCCATTGTACATATCATGTTCATGCCGGTTTACGCCTTTTATTTTTATGGCAACTCCATTTACCAGCAATAAGCCATGCTTTATTTCCACGTTTCTAAATCCTATATTTTGAGAAATGGATTCAATTACATTACCTTTTTCATCAAGATGATTGATGATAAGTTTATACAGATTTGGATGTTCTGCATTCCAGCTTTTTATATTATTCAGCGTTTGAGAAAAATTAAATTCTTTTGTTGAAGATAATTTTGATTGTTGCTGATAGATAACCTGGCCTTCGTCATTTAATATTTTTACCTGTAGCGATTGGGAGCTTTGGTTTTTAGCCGGCAAATTGTTTAGTGAGACTTTTAAGTCAAACAATCCGTTTTTGTAATCTTTGTCTAAGCCTGCTTTTACAAAAAAATCATACACCGAAAGTTTTGGCCTTGCAATTAAATAAACACTTCTTTCAATACCGCTCAGCTTCCACATATCCTGCCCTTCAAGATAGGTGCCATCACTAAACCGAAACACCTGGGCAGATACAGTATTTACGCCCTTTTGCAGAAATTTGCTAATATCAAATTCTGCAGGCGTTTTACTGTCTTTGCTTAAGCCAACATATTGCCCGTTTATCCATAAATAAAAAAAAGAGTTAACTGCTCCGAGATGAATGAATACATTTTTACCCGTCCAGTCACCCGGAACAGTGAAGTTTCTTTTATATGAACCAACAGGATTATAATCTTTAGGAACGAAAGGAGGGTTCGGTGGAATCGGGTACTCCACATCAGTGAAAATAAATTTATCATAACCTTCCACCTGCCAGTTGGCGGGCACTTTTATATTTTTCCATTTGCTTACATCAAAAGTATTTTTATAAAAATCTTCCGGTCGTTCAGATGGATTGTTTGCAAGCTGGAATTTCCATAACCCATCTAATGATAATATAAATGGCGAAGATTTTTTTTGCAATGCATCCTTCTCATTCCCATACGGAATAAAATGTGCATGTGATTGCATTGCATTTTGCGAAACGAGTTGAGGGTTTTCCCAATCGTTAGGCTGCTGCGCCACGCAGCTAAATGCAAAGAGCAAGGACAACCATGATAAAATTGCCAATCTCATTTGCACATTAATTTTATAATTATGAAATCGTGAATAGCGATCTTATTCAACTTATGTGAAGCATCATATCATTCAAATCCATTTTTTACAGAGCATTTTTCCTTTTTCAAATCAATCAATATCACACCATTTTTGTGATGATAAGCATACTTCATATCAGAAAGGTAAAATGTTTTGACGGAAAACTTCAACCGTAGTTGTCCGCCCTGTTCTGATATAATCTTAATTTCTTCTGCACGACCATTGCTTTTTTTCACACTAGTCATAAAGACTCCTTCGGTACGAAAATTATTGAAACTATTATCTTTCCATTCTGATGGCACAGCAGGAAATATTTGCAAGACCATGCACTTGTTGATTTGTGAAAGACTGCGAGTGTTAGGATTTCCAAACTTCCATCCAGTTTAATCTTCATTGACAGGCAAAACTTTCCTTTTTTTCTTCCGCATGTTTCCTGTTTCCAATTTCACAGGCAAGTTTCATATACTTTTTAACTTCTGCATTGATATTTAACTTATGGAATCAACATCTCAATTTCTCACCGAAATTTGATCTTATATATTTAAGAGTGATCCATCGAACCAAATATCTTCATATCCATTATCATCAATTTGGAATCTCCAGCCAGGTGGCAATCCTAAATATTTTAATAGAATGGGACGATTTTCAATTAAATGTTCAACATGCAAGGGCTGGAAAAATTCAATATCATCTTCGCGAATATTATTACCGCTCCACAAATACCAACCATCTATATCACCATGCCTGGGATGTCTTAGCCCGTTTATAGGTTTTGATTTTGAAAAGAGCGAGTCGTTAATGGCAATTAAAGAATTTTTATCAACGGGCGTCCAGTCAATATTTAATTTCTCGCAAAGTTCTTTCTGCTTTTGCTTAATGAAATTCCATTCGCTCATAAAGTTAAATCGGCTTGTGTGTTAATAAACAAAAAAATCAGGTGGCCTCTTTCTAAGGGCACTTATATCATTGTCCAATGATGTTATTCATGTACTCACCTTCACTTCGATCTTATTAAACCAATTTTACCACTATCACTAATTGTTAGTTTGGCAATAAAGCCGTCAACATTTGAAACCATGTGTATTGTCACTTTAAATGAATCTGTTTTCATTTGTGTGTTATTTGTGAATATATGATATCAAACTTTGCTCTCTCGTTTAACACTGCCAATCACTTGTGCACTCTGCAACTCTCCTGCTCACCCTTGTCTTTTCCAAATCAAATTACCATTCAATTTTGCGAACGATCTATTAAATTAATAAGAAGCTGTCTAAAAAAGAATTTTTTAATTGAGTTTCAACTTTCGCAGAGTACCGATTTATTAGATGAGAAACCTTATTCCATTATTATTCAAAATACACCAACAATTAAAACAAAAACTCCCTTCATTAAAGATGAAGTACATACTTAATAAGCGCTTGCATCTAATCCTATGTGCTTACCAGCGTCAATTATTCTTCTTTGTGACTTACGGGCTCAATGGTTTATACATTTTTCCTACATTACACTAATGAAGATCATAGTTGCACCGGATAAATTTAAAGGAAGCATTAAAAGTATTGAGGTATGCCAAGCAATTAAAAAGGGAATTCTCGAAGCAGATAATACTATTGAAACATTAATATTCCCTATGGCCGACGGAGGTGATGGATTTGCTGAAGTGTTGAAATATTACCTGCACACAGAAACACAATTTGTAAAAACCGTCGATCCGCTCGGAAGAGATATTTCGGCTTCTTACGAATGGAGTAAAAAAGACCTTGTGGCAATCATTGAATTGGCTGCTGCCAGTGGCCTCGTGATCTTAAAAAAGGAAGAGCGAAATCCTATGATCACTTCTACTTTTGGAACAGGCCTCTTAATAATGGATGCTATAAAAAGAGGCGCAAATAAAATTATACTTGGCATAGGAGGCAGCGCAACAAACGATGCAGGCATTGGCATACTTGCGGCTATGGGATTCATATTCTTAGATGGAGAAAATAATATGATACCCGCGTCAGGCGAAAATCTATGTCGAATAGAAAAAATTATTCCGCCTAACATTTTACCCAAGGTAAAGGTCGAAATTGCCTGTGATGTTACCAATACGCTTTACGGCCCCGAAGGTGCAGCTTATATTTTTTCTCCACAAAAAGGAGCCACACCAGAACAGGTAAAGAAACTTGATGATGGATTAAAACACTTTTCAAAAATTATAGAAAACGAAACTGGTAAAAATCTTTCGATTATTCCCGGCACAGGAGCCGCCGGAGGAATTGCTGCAGGTTTAATAGCCTTCCTTAATGTAAGCCTCATTGAGGGAACCGAATTAATTATTAACGCAAGTTGCATTAAGACTTTCCTTGATGAAGCAGATTTCGTAATAACCGGCGAAGGGAAATTAGATCACCAAAGTTTTGGAGGGAAAACTATAAGTGCTATTACATCAATTGCGCAAGAAAAAAATATTCCCGTCGCAGCAATATGCGGACAGCTTGAATTAACAGAAATAGAATGCCGGCAATCAGGCCTGAGTATTGCCGTCGAAATTAAAGAGGCATTAATGAGCGAAGAAGAATCCATTAGAATGGCGGCAACTTTAATAAAAGAAAAAACAAAATCGCTGGTGCCTTTGCTAAAAGATATTATTCACGGGAATAAAAATGTTTAAAAATTTTTTTTAATAATTCTTTCTTTTTTGTAAAATAACCGACATCATATTTTTTTATCTGTCTATTTCTTTGCTGTAAAAAAAAGAAAATAAAAGCAATAACAATGAAGTCGTAATTGAAAGAATTGTTGAAAATGAGAAAGTATTGCTTTACATGTTTACTCCTCTCAATGTACATTCACAGAAATACAATCGGAAATGTCTAACAACACAAAGAAAAGCTTCGTGCCCTTTATGCCTTCGTGGGATAATATTAATTCTTCAAATTTAGATCACTGCATGATTGTATAGTTGCTTAAAATATTGGAAATTTATTGTACTATTAAATATTTATAATTTAAAACAAAATCAATAATGAAAGCAGCGATAGTAACAGGCGCCTCCGGAAATATGGGACAGGCAGTTGTAAGAAAATTTATAGATGAAGGATATTATGTGATTGGAACGGTAATACCTAATGATCCTGCGTCAATGGATTTTTCTCCAGATAAATTTGAAAAAGTAGTTGTAGATCTCATGAACGAAGATGATTCGCAAAAATTTGTTGATACAATTTTAAAAAAACACGAAAGTATTGACGCTGCAGTTTTAACAGTTGGCGGTTTTGCGATGGGAAAGATTACTGAAACAAAAACCTCAGACATAGCTAAACAATATAAATTGAATTTCGAAACTGCTTATAATGTGGCAAGGCCTGTGTTTGTGCAGATGATGAAACAGAACACCGGGAGAATTTTTATCATTGGATCAAAGCCCGGCTTAGATGCGAAGAATGGAAAGGGAATGGTTGCTTATGGCCTTGCCAAATCTCTTGTCTTCCGTTTGGCAGAACTAATGAATGATGAGGCCAAAGGAAAAAATGTTGTCACAAGTGTAGTAGTGCCGAGTACTATTGATACAGCGCCAAACCGAAAATCCATGCCTGACGCCAACTTTGATAACTGGGTAAAGCCTGAAGCCATTGCGGATGTTATCTACTGGCATTGTACAAGTGAATCTTCTGCGCTGCGGGAACCTGTGCTGAAAGTTTACAATAATGCATAAGTTTTCACTACATAATTTCTCATAAGCCTATAGCAAAGGATCGTGCAACCAAAACTTATTTCTTACTTTTTTTACTCCTATACTTTATTGCATTTGCATCGGCGCTCTTTATATACATTAAATTCAATGAATGACAATAATGCAACATTTGGTCACGATACCAATAAGATTACAATTATCAGGAGCGATTTTTCGCAAAAAGAATTTGCTTTGAAGAGTAAAGACGAAGTGGCAAAAGATATTGGTGAAGCTGTAAATGAATTATGGCTGAAACGAAAAATGAATGGCAGGCCGCTAAATCTAAATTAACCGCCTAATGAATATAAAAAAACTAACAGGAAAATTAGTTTGTTGCTTCTTACTTTGTATGCTAAATACAGCCGTTAGTTTTTGCCAGGAACCCGTAAAGTCTTTTGCACCCGGTATGTACACACCGGATGAGTATGCAGCCCTTAGAAAAATTATTGGAAAGAATAAGAAAATACCTGCCGAATATGAAAAACAAATTCTCATAGCCCTAAGCTATTTTCCCAAACTAACGGATATCCAAATCGTGTTCCGCTTTAAACATACCAATACATCATTTTCAACACGGCCAACGATCTTAAGTGTGTTTAGAAAAAGCTCCCGAAGAAAGTATATCGTTACCATAAGCGATAGTTCTAAACAAATACTTGTTCCTCTTCAACTCAACAATTTAGACTACAATGCACAAATTGGAGTAATGGGACACGAACTAACTCACGCGGCAGATTTTACCAATAAAAAAACTTTCGGTTTATTGCAGGTTGCTTTTGGTAATCTTTCCAATAAATATTTAGACAGGCTTGAGCGTAAAACAGATAGCCTTTGCATTGCTCACGGGCTCGGCTACCAATTGCTGGCGTGGAGCAGTTTTATAAGAACCACTATGCATCGTGAAAACTGGACAGGCTCTGTTAATATAAATAAGGGCCCTATGCTGAGAGAAAAATACATGAACCCTTCGACGATCATAAACCAAATTGAATTGGAGCCGTTGTATGCAAATACAAAATAGGAATGGTAAAAGGAATGGTAAAGAAAATATATATCGCTATCTCCTGTAAATCTAATTCAGGGTTG
>JBDTUZ010000024.1:0-79045 GCA_040007435.1 Ginsengibacter sp.
GAACAAAAAATGTATTGTTGAACCAGCCCGCCGCAGTGTAGCAAAAAAGCGGAAGCGTTTCTGCACCAGGTTGGGTTTCGTAAGCGGCAAGGTATGTTCCGGTATAAGCAGGCGGAATAAACGCGGCGACTGCCCAACCCTTCTCGCAGAGACGCATTTCCCCCGTTCTTACATCAAGGCCTATTCCTCTCCTACCTGGTAATTCATATAGTTGCCCGCCTTGTGGCAATTCTATCCATTCGTCTTTAGAAACAGGTAATGCATCCCAGCCACTTCTTCCGCAAGCATAGAGAGAGGTATCTTCAAAAATATTCCCTTCACCATCGGAAAATAATATATAGGGGGAATGATTCATGTTAAACTTCTTCTTTTTTCAAATTGATCTGGTGGCTTGCAAATTCATTGAAACGCAATTCATCTATTGATTCTTCATTTTCAATTTCCAGTTGCACGAGTTTATTACTTACAAGGTCGAGCGTAAGTATTTTATCTTTTATCATCACATTTGTAAATGAATTCCACGGATATTCAGCTTTAGGGAAATTCAATTTTTGCACAACATTATCATTGAAAACAAATTTTAATTTTTGCATGGAAAGATGGTATAATACGCCAACCAAAACACATGCAATAACCATAAAATAATTTTGAAGCCCGACCCAACTACCCGCAAGAACAAAGAATATTAATTCATCAATATAATTTGTATGATTATTTTTCCTGGCTATATAAATTCTTATAAAAATATAGATGCCGGTAAGCATTAAAGCTGCGGCCGCTTCATATCTTTTAATATCATAAGCCAGTAAAAAAATGAATATGGCTATATTCAGCAGAACAAGCAGGAGTGCAAAGAAACGATAGGCTTTTATCTTGTCATTTTTCAAAATGATTTCAAACTGCTGCATCTATGCCATTTTTTTCTGCAACCATAAGATTACACAATTTAAAAAGCACCCTGGCACCCACATTCTCATCCCATTCGTTGTGGCTTATACCAACTTCGTTGAGATCAAAGCCAATTAATTTTCTTCCGCTTTGCAAAACTTTTTTAAAGAGATAGAAAATTTGTTCTGTCTCAAAACCACCCTGGACAGGCGTTCCTGTATGGGGGCATAATTTGGGATCAAGCCCGTCTATATCGAAGCTTATGTAAACCTTTGGCGGCAGCTGCTCAACGATTTCATTTACGATCGTACTCCATGAGTCTCCTTCGAAAACCCGTTCTTTAATATCTTTATCAAAATAAGTAACAACTCTTTCGTTATTGTTTTTAATGTAATCATATTCACCGGGAGAATAATCCCTTATGCCAACTTGTACGAGTTTAGAAAGCTCAGGAATTTCTTTGAGTGCATTATACATAATTGAAGCATGCGAATAATCAAAATCTTCGTAAGCTTCTCTTAAATCGCAGTGAGCATCAATTTGTAAAATACCAAAGTCATCGTGCTTTTCTGCAATCGCTTTAAAAAAACCTAAAGGAGTGCTGTGATCACCGCCTACAAGACCGACTAGCTTATCTTTATCTAATAGTTCTTTGGTTTGCTCGTAAACCCAGTTGTTAAGAAATCTACTTCCTTCGTTTACTTCCTTGAGCGTTTTACACATGAATTTGTTATCCTCTACAAGCTCACCCTGTGAGATATAATTTATATACAACTCGGCTTCCTTACGCAGGTAATCACTTTTCATCAATATTTTTTTATCTATATCCCGCATATAGAAACCCTGCTTCCATCCATTTTTAATATCAACATCAATAAGGTCCACCTGGAGGCTTGCCTTACAAATTTTTTCGGCAGCCCTCGCAGTACCGGCTTTATAGCTTACAGTAACTTCCCATGGCACGGGTAGGAGTATGAGTGCAGCGTCGTCTTCAGTAAATGGTAGTCCGAAAATATTGTTATTGGGATTGCCCACAGAGTTGGGGTCAAAATTTGATAGGTCTGCCATGATTTTGTCAAAAAAAATTTTTGGAGTGCAAAGATAGTTGAAAGTTGAAATGATAGTTCATGTACTGGATACTGGATGCTGGATACTGGATACCTACCACTTGCTACCTGAAATTTCTAACTCTTTTTGAAGTAAATTTGCATTGCAAAAAAGAAGAATGAAAACATCAAGTATTATTATTTTAGTTATCATCGCTGCGGCAATAGGCACTCTGTTAATGTATTCGGTAGATTTCTCTACTTATGACACTATTGAATCTGCCAAATTGAAGCAAGGTAAATATGTTCACCTGATTGCCAGGCTTGATAAGTCGAAACCTGTGCAATATGATGCGATTAAAGATCCAAACTATGTGTCATTCTTCGCGGTGGACAGTCTCGGCGGAAGCACACAAGTGGTTTACCACAATACAAAACCCGCTGAACTTGAGCAAAGCGACCGTGTTGTACTGAAGGGAAAAATGCAGGGTAATATTTTTGAATGTGATAACATACTATTAAAATGCCCTTCAAAATATAAGGATGATAAAAAACAACTGGAAAAGACAGTTACACAATATTAAGATCGCTCCATGAAGTTTGAAGGTGAACATTTATTACCCGGCCAGGTAGGCCATTTTTTTGTATTGCTTGCTTTCGTTTCTTCCCTGGTGGCTGCGATCTCTTATTTCACAGCATCGAAGACCATTGCAGAAGATGAAAAGCGCCGTTGGATACTTTTTGCAAGAGGTGCTTTTTTGATCCAATTTATCTCACTGCTTACTGTTTTCTTTACTATTTATTATATCTGCTCTCATCATTATTTTGAATACTTATACGCCTATAAACACGCAGCAAGAGAGCTAGAACCAAAATATTTACTCGCCTGCATTTGGGAAGGCCAGGAAGGAAGTTTTTTACTTTGGTCTTTATGGCATGGCGTTCTTGGAACTATTCTCATTTTTACTTCTAAAAAAAGAGAAGCACCTGTACTAGCTATCATAAGTATCGCACAGTTTGTTTTATTAATTATGATTGTTGGCATATACGTATTTGATGTGCGTATCGGAAGCAGTGCTTTTTCACTTACCCGTAATGAAATTAATGGGCCTATTTTCAGCCGTCCCGATTATATGAATTTCATAAAAGACGGTATTGGCCTGAATGTGTTACTTAGAAACTATTGGATGGTTATTCACCCCCCGGTTTTGTTTTTAGGATTTGCAAGTACAATCGTTCCACTCGCTTTCGCTTATTCATCTTTGAATACAAAAAATTTTGGCGATTGGGTAAAGCCAGCGCTGCCCTGGACGTTATTTAGCGGCTGTGTGCTTGGAGTAGGAATTATGATGGGGGGAAAATGGGCTTATGAATCACTTTCATTTGGTGGCTATTGGGCATGGGACCCTGTGGAAAATGCGGCACTGGTTCCCTGGATGATCATGATCTCCGGGCTGCATTGCATGGCCATCTATAATTCTACCGGAAATGCCCTCAGGGCATCTTACCTGTTCATTATTCTAAGTTACTTTTTTGTATTGTATTCAACCTTTCTAACAAGGACGGGTATTCTTGGAGACACCTCTGTGCATTCGTTTACTGAGGCAGGCATGGCTATGAATGTGTTGATCGGGCTTTATGTGGTTGCGCTAACGGTTCCAATGTTAATCTTATTTGTTATTAATTATAAGAAAATTCCGTCGGTGCAAAAGGAAGAAAATATTTCATCCCGGGAATTCTGGATGTTCATTGGCTCACTTATCTTTTTTCTTTCCGCACTTTTTATAATCGCTGTAACTTCAATGCCAGTGTATAATAAATTGTTCGGCACCAATATCGCCGATCCCCAGGACAGGGAATTTACCTACAACAAGGTCCTTGTGCTGGTTGCCTTTATAATTGGTTTACTCACTGCATTCTCGCAATATTTCAAATATAAAAATACCAATCGTAAATATTTAATTAAAAAAATCGGCTGGCCACTTTCTATTGCAGTCATTGTTTCTGTTTTACTTGCTATATTTTATCCGATAGAGTATTCTAAAAAAGGCCCCGGGTTTTTGATAGCCATTTACCTTGCATTGTTTGCCTCAATCTTTGCAGTAATTGCTAACGGAGCTTATTTAAAAACAGTATTAAAGGGAAACCTTAAAGCCGGTGGCGGAGCAATTGCACACCTTGGATTTACTTTAATGATAGCAGGTATGTTAATCTCTTCCGGTAACAAGCAAGTGATAAGTGATAACCGGAAAACCGGGTTATTTGTCCCTTTTGAAAAAGACCCAACCGGGCGATCTACAGAAAATCCACTAGAGAATCTTACATTATTGAGGGAGGTTCCTACTCAAATGGGGAAATACAGCGTCACTTATTTAGATGACTCTGCTGCTGCTGAAAAAACAAGGACATTCTATAATCTGCATTTTCAAAAAATTGACAGTTCAACCGGGAAGGTTAAGGAAGACTTCGTTCTCTCGCCAGATGCTTACCGCATGAAGGATAATAATTTGAGTTCTAACCCCGGCACAAGGCATTACCTTACGCATGATGTGTTTACTTACATTTCTACTATTTCCATTCCAGATAAATCTAAAGATACTGCAACATTCCACATACATGAAATGGGTATAAATGACACTGCGTTTTATTCCAAAGGTTTTTTAGTATTGAATGAAATGCTTAAAAATCCTGATAACGAAAAATTTCATTTCAAACCTACAGACACGGCACTGGTCGCAGATATTACTGTGTATGGCCAGGACAGTTCCAGACATAAGGCATACCCTGCACTTACAATAAGCAACAAGGAACTCAACTTTATGGAGGATACTGTAATCTCTCAAAATCTATATATCAATTTAACCGGCCTCTCGAATAACAACAAATTTAAGATTGGAATAAAAGAATCTGAAAAGCTTACCGATTTTATCACACTAAAGGCTTATGTTTTTCCGTATATAAATCTTGTATGGATGGGTTTATTGATTATGGCCTGCGGCTTTGTAGTATCTATTACAAGAAGGCTTAAAGCAGCTAATTATATAACCATCCTGTCTGTATCAATGGTTCTTATTGCACTGTTTTATATGTTTTTGATTGCAAATAATTAAGATCTGAATCATTCTCCGGCGTACTATAATAATTTTGCCAATCTTTTACGTTAGAATATTTGCTTACATGTATTTTCCTTTTAAATTTACAATTGAATGCGTACCGGGCTTACATATAAACTTTTAGCTCTTCCATTGCTTTTGATGATTCTCACTTCATCGGGCAACCATGCAAAGGCCCAATCAACTTACAGTATTAATGATACTATTGTAAGCGTAGCTGTAGTGTATGATGGGGACACGATTGAAGCTAAGACGCTTGCCGGAGTTTATGTGTGGGGCAAAAGTAAATTTAGTAACAGGGATCGATGGACAAGGCTTAGAAATGCGATATATGTTACCTACCCTTATGCGAAACGTGCCGGCCTAGTTTTTAATGATATTGAAAAGCATATCGCAATAAGTACCGATAAGAAATTCATTACGGCGTATATAAACAGCCGTGAGAAGGAACTAAAAAAGGAATTTACCGAGCCCTTAACAAATCTCTCCGTTTACCAGGGAAAGGTGCTTATGAAACTAATTAACCGGGAGAGCGGCGGCACTAATTGTTACGACATTCTTAAAGAATTAAAAGGCGGCTTCACCGCACGCTTCTGGCAAACCGTGGCCTTCTTCTTCGGCAGTGACCTTAAACAACCTTATGATCCTTTTGGAAAAGATGCTGAAATGGAAGCCATCGTAAAAGAGGTGAGGCGAATGTATGGCTATCCCGGATGATCTTACTTTCCAATTATAAGATTGGATTTTCATATCACATTTATTCCCTAAAACCCCCAATGCAGTAAGTTTTTAGCTTATCTTTGCGCTGCCTTCGATTTTTTATTAACACTTTCAAGATTTTTTTGTTATATTATTCTAAATGAAATTGGATCTTATAGCTTTTGGTGTGCATCCGGATGATATAGAACTAAGTTGCGCTGGAACTTTGCTCGTTGAAAAAAACAATGGAAAAAAAGTGGGAATTATTGATCTCACACAAGGTGAATTAGGCACACGTGGTACAGCCGAAACAAGAAAGGAAGAGGCGGCAAACTCTGCAAAGATTCTTGGCGTAAATACAAGGGAAAATCTCGAAATGGCTGACGGGTTTTTCAGGAACGATGAACAAAACCAGTTGAAAATTATCAGTGTCATCAGGAAGTATAAGCCGGAAGTTATTTTGTGCAATGCGCCTGAAGACAGGCATCCTGATCATGGAAGGTCCGCGGAACTTGTAAACGACGCGGTATTTTTGTCGGGCTTGCAAAAGATTAAAACGAAAGGCGACAAAGATGGAGAGCAGAATGCATGGCGGCCAAAGTATATTTTTCATTATATCCAGGACCGCTATCTTACGCCAAATTTTGTTATAGATGTGTCAGAAGTGTTTGATAAAAAAATTGAATCGATCAATGCTTTTGCAACACAATTTTTTAATGCAGAATTAGGTAAGGGTGGGCCACAGACATACATTTCATCGCCGGAATTTTTGGAAAGTGTGATCAACAGGGCGAAAATGTTCGGAAAGATGATCGGCGTAAAATATGCTGAAGGTTTTATTTCAAAAAAAATGATTGGCGTAAAATCTTTGGACGCTTTTATTCAAAGAGATACTTAAAAAAAGTAATAAGCGTTACAACAGAGCACTACTAAAACTATATAACTAATAATACACATCCTACTATCATACAAATAATCAGAAATGGCAACTCCAAAATTCCTACAAGGCAAAGGCGACTTTCATATCGAACTTAAGAAGCGAGTAAATGAATACTTCGTTGAACGCAAAAGACCCATGACCGGGAATACTGCGTTGCTCCTTAAAGCGGCTTTGTTTTGCATAGGTTATGTGTTATTGTACATTCACCTCGTATTTTTTACACCGATACTTTGGATTGCTATCCCTGAATGTGTTGTTTTTGGTGGATTAACAGCGGCGATAGGTTTCAATGTAATGCACGACGGGGCCCACGGAAGTTTTAGTAGGTTTAAGTTTTTAAACAAAATGGCAGGATTTTCCCTCAACTTTCTGGGAGCAAGCGCAATCATGTGGAATATGAAACATAATATCATTCACCACACTTATACCAATATCGACGGCGTAGATGATGATATTGAAGCCCGTCCCTGGCTTAGGTTTGCAATAACGCAAAAGAAAATGCGGTTGCATAAATTTCAGCATTATTATTTTTGGTTTTTATATACACTTCTTCATCTCGTATGGATCTTTATGAGTGATTTTAAAAAATATTTTTCCCGCAAAATTGGTACGGTAGAGATAAGAAAAATGACAGTGAGAGAACATATCTCTTTTTGGGCTGCAAAGGTTATTTACATTTCTATGGTTGTTGTGCTGCCTATTTATTTGTTAGGTTTTCTTACATGGCTTACCGGCTTCCTTATAATCACTATGATTACTGGCTTTGTGATAAGTATTGTCTTTCAGCTTGCCCATACAGTGGAGCATACTGATTTTCCATTGCCCAGCGAGTCAACAGGCAAAATTGAAAATGAATGGGCGATTCACCAGGTTGCAACAACGGCTAATTTCGCCACGGGTAATAAACTCATTTCATGGCTTGTAGGGGGACTGAACTTCCAGATAGAACATCACCTGTTTCCTAAAATTTCACATGTTCATTATCCTGCCATCAGCAAAATAATAAAGCGTACCTGCCAGGAATATGGCCTTACTTATATTGAGTACCCAAAAATGCGCCATGCAATTATTTCGCATGTTGCCTATTTAAGAAGGCTGGGCACTGCTTAGGGATAATATCTATAGATAAGTGGATCGGCCAATCCTGATACTTGATACTTGATTCTCGATATTTGATTCTCGATACTTGATTCTCGATACTTCATACCTGCTACCTGATTCTTATTAACTTCGCATAATGAATTTTCATTTTCAGGATTTAATTCCAAAACATTTTGATGACCAATCGAGAGTTTGGGTATATCAATGCAACAGGAGTTTTACTTTAAGCGAAGCCCTTGAGATAGAAGAACTATTACAAAATTTTACGACGAACTGGGGCAGCCACGGTAGCCCGGTAAAGGGTTTCGCAAATTTGTTTTTTGGCCAGTTTATTATATTAATGGCAGATGAAACTGCAACGGGCGTAAGCGGTTGCAGTACTGACAGCTCCGTAAGACTCATGAAGAATATAGAGGAAGATTACCGGGTAGAACTTTTCGACAGACAAGCTCTTGCTTTTGCCCTCGATGAGCGCATTCAATGCATTCCGCTCCCACTTTTGAATTACGAAATTGATAAAGGAATAATAAACGCCGACACTTTATATTTCAATAATACCATTCTCACCAAGAAGGATTTACTCGATAACTGGATTATACCTGCAGGGCAAAGTTGGCTTGCAAAAAGATTTTCTTTTGCCCCGGCGAAACAATAATAATCCGTCTCCGGTGCATACATTATAATTGTTGGAAGGAAATTGCTTAAGCATCAGCCTTATACTAAAAATTAAACTGCGAAGACTTTCCGAAAATAATCATGTTACCTGGTCTGTAAGGAATTTCATCTTATAGTATCATCGCATGTATGGCACAAATAAATTAGCCCGGATTGTCCGGGCCATTCTATGCTAAACATGAAAACTCAACTCTTATTTATGCTTAAAAAGATTATCGACAAATTGTTGTTCAAAATGTTCAACAGGATCACCCTGAATGTTATGATAAATGGCACTAATGAATATGGATTTCGAAGCACTTACGATGGCAAATAATAGTAATAACCCTATTGCTCCTAAAATAATCCCTGCAACCGGGTGAATAAAATAGCTTATTAAAATTACAGGCATTGCAATAATTATGATGCCTATAATTTGAATAAGGCCAAAGCTAAATGTTGCCCCTATTTTCTCTCCCCACTTTTCTTTCATTATGATAGCAGAACGTTTAAATGCATCAATGGGGTCAAGGTTTTCATAAGCGATCACAGGTACTACAAAGAAGGTCGCAACGCTCCACACAAGGCCGATAATGCCTGTAATGATTTTTCCAAATGATCCAAGATTCTCTTGTATGATCTGCAACACGGCACCAATAGTACCTGCAAATAGTGCCCACGAAAAAATAGCTCCAATGCGGCTAAAACTAAAATCAAGTCCTTCACGTATGCTCACTTTTTCCCCGCGGAAATACAAGGTGGTGCAATGAATAAGAGCTGTATTAAAATATACGAGGATGAAATAATTGATGATATAGAAAAGAAATATGAGAGAATAACTTTCAATAGTATTGGGCTGGCTTATATTTTCCACATCCCAGCCCGCGCCTGTCATTATCACCAGCACAAACGAGGCAAGTAACATTAGGAGGGACGAGCCCGATAATATGGGGAAAATAATTAGCTGCCTGTTGGCCTTTAATACTTTTAAACTGTTCATGGAAATTTGCCATCCATTAGATAGCCTGGTGGAGATGCTCATAGGATTAGGTTATGGTTTATTAATAATGAATCGTAAATATAATTGCCGGGATTGAAATTTTATAGTATTGTGAATAATTATTTATATACATTGGCAATTCAATTTTACAAATATGAAATTTTCTTTAAAAAAAACATTATGCGCCCTGTTAGTCATTATTTTTATTGCAAATAATACTATTGCACAAACCATTAAAGGCGACGATGAATCATTTATAGTTGAAAATTATTACAAAGTAAAGTGGGGTTATGCTGATGAATTTATCAACCTGTGGAAGACGAACCACTACCCTCTTTTAAAAAAAGCAATAGAGAAAGGAGATATTATAAGTGTAAATGCTGAGAAGCCCAAACTGCATAGCGGTGAGGACACACGCTGGGATTTTAAAGTAACTCTTGTATTCAAAAATGCAAAGCTTGCTTTCGATGAAAGTCTTACTACTCCTTATAAAAAACAGCTCTATCCCGATCTTGATAAACTCGCCAAAGATGAACAGCATCGTTTCGAATTATTATTGGCTCATTGGGATGTTATGGTTGATAAGGTTGAATTGTAAGGGATTGATGGCTGTTGTATTTTAATGTGAAAAATTACACCAAACAATATGAACAATTCCTTTGAAGTTCGTGTGCGTAAAAAAATTCCTTATATAAATGATTTTATTTTTATCCTGCTAATTATTTGCTTCATCGCATTTTGGATTGTCGATTTATTTTTTCTGCCAGTCAATAACACTTCGGGTGAAATTCAAACTGCCTGGTATATCCTTGTCTTTCCGGATTTTCTTAAAAATATTTTATTCTATATAGCGATCGCTTTCATAATCCTTCTCCCATTGCATTTGTATCTCAGGCAATATAAAAATGCGGTGTTTACTTTTTTACCCGGTGCTGTTTCGATCATCGGTCATAAACTAAATTATCATTTGGCAACAGATCAAATTAAAAAAGTGTTTTGTATGGATGAAATGGATAGATATGGAATTCCAAAAGGGAAAATGATATTTTATTTTTACATAAAAAGACGAAGGCGAATTAAAGAGTTTATAATAAGAGCCCGGTTAAAAAATTATGAAGAAATGGATCAGTTTATGGAGCAACTTATTAAATATGAAACCTTAGAAATAAGAATGTTTGATGTGAATATTAATTTTGATGCGGGCAAGGAAATATAAGTAGTGGTAAAACAACTCTGTTTTAAATTTTGTTTCAACAATGCTGGACAAGTATTTCAGGCGTTTGAGAAGAATAATTCATATCCCTGGATTCTGTTACCTGAAATGTAATATCTTATTGTGACCACTTCGTTGGCTCCCTGTCCCACCGGTGCTTCTTCAATTCTTTGATCAAAGATGCAGGTAATCCATTACCGTCGCCTGCCGACATGTTAGCAATTACATTTCTTATTTTTCGCATACCCGGTATCGTTGTGGATACGTCCGGGTTGCTGAGAATGAAACGAAGCGCCATCTCCGGCATGGTCATTCCTTTCGGAATCAAAGGCTTTAATGCATCTGCGTGGTCTATGCTTGCATTCAAATTTTCCATAACAAAGTAAGTGGATCTCCAGTCATCTTTGGGGAAAGTAGTTTCCTTCGTCATCGTGCCGGTAAGCGTCCCTTCATCAAATGGTACACGGGCAATTACCGCAAGATTCAATTCACGGCATAGCGGAAATAATTTATCTTCCGGAGCCTGGTCGAAAATGTTATAGATTACTTGCACCGCATCTATCAATCCTGTCCGTAACGTTTCAAGACTGTTATTCGGCTCCCATCTGTTAACACTGATCCCCCATGCTTTTACTTTGCCCTGGTCTGTTAATTGGGCAATGGCTTCCTTCCATTCATCCTGCTGTGCCCAGTCGTCTTCCCACACGTGAAACTGTTGCAGGTCTATAGTTTCTATTCCAAGATTTTTCAAACTTTTTTCTGTGTATTCAGTAATATAGGATGCCGGAAAGACATCGTGCAATTTAAACTCCGGCCTTGATGGCCATTTACGGTTTTTGGGTGGAATTTTCGTAGCCACATAAAGCTTCTTTTCGGGATGTCTCTTTATAAGTGCATTTAATATTTCTTCACTAAGGCCAGCGCCATAAGCCCATGCGGTATCAAAAAAATTACAACCCATTTCCACAGCACGATCTAGTGCCTTATTTACTTCTTCACTTTCTGATCCTGTCCATCCCGCCATTCCCCACATGCCATACCCTACTTCGCTTACCTGCCATCCTGTTCTTCCAAAAGTTCTGTGATTCATATTTAAAAATTTAATGGTTAATAATTCAATAATAACTTTAAGGATCCCGGAGAGATAACTTTTATGTACCGGCTGCAAGTATCATTCCTTTTTGTTGACCCGAACCGATCTTTTCAAAAATAAATATTCGAAACCATTACTCTCTCATTGCAGCGCCTTATTGAAATAAGCATCATTAATAAGCGAAAGTATTCATCTTTCATTCATGCCCTTTTCTTTGCGGTAAAATAAATTAATTATGACTTCCAACTCCCTCTTTTTTTTACACAATCCGTTTTACTTTTGCCTCGCTGCATTGCACATAAGCAATCACATGCGATAAAATCTTAATTATTTTATGCCAGAGCAAATAGCACCCGGAATTTTTATCGAAAAAATTCCGAATCTCCCGTTGTCGGTTGATTCAGTACCCACAGCAATTCCTGCCTTTATTGGCTACACACAAAAAGCTGCGTTGCAAGAACCCGGCGATCTTCTAAATAAACCATTTAAAATATCGTCACTCCTTGAATATGAAAAGTATTTTGGCTTCGCAGATAACGAAAAAGGGCTCGAAATCACCTTTGAAAATATTGGAAATAACCTTGCGGTTATCGGCACATTGAATGAGAGAAAAAGGTCGCATTATTTATTGTATTATTCTCTTCGGCTTTTTTTTCTCAACGGCGGGAATGAGTGCTACATTATATCCATCGGTCACTACCAGGATAATAACATAATAAAAATAACTGATCTTAAACGGGGGTTACGAATCGCAGGAAAAGCAGATGAAGTCACCTTGTTGCTTTTTCCGGATGCTATAAACCTGGCGAAATACACCAACTATTATTCCCTGTACAAAAAAGCAATGGAACAGTGCAAAACACTACAGGACAGGTTTACCATTTTAACTGTTTTTCATAAAAGTAGCAATACGGCAGTTTGGAGAGACGAAGCTGCGTTGTTGAGGAGCAGCCTTAACGTTGATACAAGTTATCTGCAATATGCTGCGGCCTATTTTCCGCGGCTCTACACAAGCGTTCCTTTCAATACAACAGACGACCTTGTAAAAATTGTAAGTAATGGTGCTGGCAATCTTCCTGAAACTTTAGCGGAATTAAAATCCACCAACAGTGACTATTACAACCTCGCAGTTGATGCTGTGAATAAGATCGAAATGCGGTTACCTGCTTCGCCCGCTGTTGCGGGCGTGTATGCACAAACCGATAATACCCGTGGCGTATGGAAGGCTCCGGCTAATGTGAACATTGATGCAGCCATTCGCCCTGAATATGTATTAACGCAACAAGAACAGGAAGAATTAAACAATGCAGATTCGCAGGGAAAATTTATAAATGTAATCCGGACCTTCACCGGAAGAGGGCCTGCAATTATATGGGGCGCACGTACGCTCGCCGGTAATGATAATGAATGGCGATATATTTCAGTACGCAGGTATTTTAATATGGTGGAAGAATCATGCAAGGATGCTTCGCAGCATTTTGTGTTTGAGCCCAACGATTCTAATACCTGGAGCCAGGTAAGGCTAATGATCGAAAATTATCTTATAGAACAATGGAGGGCCGGCGCTTTGATGGGCGCCAAAGCCAGCGAGACATTTTTTGTAAGAGTTGGCTTGGGTAGTACAATGACTCAAGCCGATATTGACGCAGGAAAAATGATCGTGGAAATAGGCCTGGCGGTAGTAAAACCTGCTGAGTTTATTATTATCAGGTTTACACATAACATGCTGGGAGATGATAATGATTAAGCAAATCGCCTGGCACCCGCATCCTGTTTTAAAAAAGTTCCGCTTTCGGAAGATCTTCTACGGTAAAAAAGTCATAGTGAACGTTGAGCAATTCCTTGCCGCTCTTAACATCGTACCTTACAAATCCGTAACAACGGTTACCATCATCATATAGGTACACATCTTTATACAACGGGCGTTTTTTTCTATACGATATTACGCGCTCTAAAGGCTGGTAATTGTTTCTCATTTTATAACTAACGAAATATTTTTTTATTGAAGGGAATTGGTCCGTAGGGACGTTGATGCGCACGAGTGCTTGTGGTTCCGCATAAGCAATGTACTTTATGTATCCGGAATCGGTTTTCATTTTACCGGTAACCGGTTCAGCGATTACTTTTTGAAAATTCTTTTGCTTAAAGGCCTTAAAGAGTAAATCGGCATTTTTAAAAACTGAGATGTTTTTCAGGTAATAATCTTTTGCATCGTTATGATCCGCATCAGGAAAAAGTCCGCTCAAACTAAAATCCACTTTATAAAATATATTTTCTCCAGGGAAACGTATCGTGGCTGACTTTACCACTGTATCAATATAGTTTACCTGCGATTTGTATTTTATACCAATAGCCGAAAGGCTTTGCACATTGATTAACGGTGCATGGTAGTGGTCATCTTCTCCCCTTCTGTTCCCGTCGTTAAATCCTTCCACAACACCGCCCACAACACCACTAACTACGGCGGTTCCCAAACTATTGTCCTGCACCAGCGATTGACTTTTACCCAGTAATTTTATTGCATCAAACCCCTCATTGGCTGCCTTCTGTTTCAAAAGCGACAGCAGCCTGTTGTAGTCAGCATAAGTTGTACTCACTTCAATAATTCTTACTTTATAATAAGCTTGTTTGGGGGATTCATCATTAAAAAACACATCTACCTTTTTATTGCTGTCGGGAAGCAACGGGATATCGGTCAGTGTGTTTCTATCATTTCCGTATGCCCTGTCGTCCTCTGAATAAAAATGATATTGCGCAGTTAAATGGGATGATAAAAAAAGTATGATTGCTGTAAAAAATAGTTTCATAGTTGCAGTGTTTTGACCGTTAAGTTACTTCAATTCAGAGATGCAGGCTGTTATTGAAATGCAAAAAAGGATCCATTGAACCGGCATTTTTCCTTCCAGGTGATGATGGCTTAAGTTATTTTATTGGTCATTTTAATAAGTACGATCCTTTAAAAATTCTGCCAATCAAAAATTTGGCTGAAATGTTGTTGCTATGTAAATATTCAAAAAATCATAAGCCAACGAATGAGGATTTAAGTATCTACATTACAATATTATAATCCCGGTTGGCAAAAAATAATCATGGCGGATATGATATCTTTTTAAAAAGAGCAATTTTCAATTCAAAAATAAAATATCACATGAAGTACAATTTATTAGGAAATACCGGTCTTAAAGTTTCGGAGCTTTGCCTTGGTACGATGACCTTTGGCGGCAAGGGACGGTTCAAACCCATAGGCAGCCTGCAACAGGATGATGTAGATGCGCTGGTAAAAAGATCAGTTGACGCAGGCATTAATTTTATTGACACAGCCAATGTTTATTCTGAAGGATGGAGCGAAGAGCTAACGGGGCAGTCTATTTATAACCTCGGCCTTGATCGAGACAGCCTCGTACTCGCGACCAAGGTGCGTGGCAAAATGGGTGAAGGCCCCAATGACAGCGGCCTTACCCGCAAGCATATTATTCAGCAGGTGGAGGCGAGCCTTAAGCGGCTGAGGACTGATTATATTGATCTTTACCAGGTTCATAGCTACGACCCTCTTACGCCGTTTGAGGAAACATTGCGGGCATTGGATGATCTCATAAAATCCGGTAAGGTGCGCTACATTGGCGCCAGCAATATGGCTGCATGGCAATTGATGAAAGCGCTTGACTACAGCACTTACAATCGCGTAGCGAAATTCGTTTCATTGCAGGCTTATTATACCATCGCAGGAAGAGACCTGGAGCGTGAAATAATTCCATTGCTCAACGATCAAAAAGTTGGATTGATGGTATGGTCTCCTTTGGCAGGCGGATTATTAAGTGGCAAATACAATCGCAATGAAGAAAATAAAGAAGGCGGCAGAAGAGTCAATTTTGATTTTCCACCTATTAATAAAGATCGTGCCTTCGATATTGTAGATATACTGCAACCAATGGCAGAAGCAAAAGGCGCAAGCGTTGCTCAACTCGCATTGGCATGGCTGCTGAAGCAGCCTGCGGTAACCACCGTTATCATTGGCGCCAATAAAATGGAGCAGCTCGATGATAATCTTAAATCAATAGATGTAGATTTCAGTGAGGAAGAATTACAGAAAATTGCCGAAGTAAGTAAGCTCCCCGCGGAATACCCCGGATGGATGCTTGAGTTTACCGGCGCAGACAGGCAGAAATAATTTCTATAAATAAAAACTATTACCTGCAAAGAATAGCTGACAATCACCAGGTCATTCTTTGCAGGCTTTTCATTTTGAAAAAAATCGAAGAAATAATCGCTATTATATTTTTTGTAACAGGTATAAAGCTCCGGACAAAACAATCAGCCCCGAATTTTCATTGCAACTCTCCTGTATAATTTTAATAACTTCAATCCCTCAACTTGAAACTATGTCTCCTTACAACATTCACAGGCGCACATTTCTTAAAGGGGCAAGCGCCTCCCTTGCACTTGCAGCTTTAGATCCTTCAGGCCTGCCAAAGCTTTTTGATCCGGGTAAAATATATCGCGTGGGATTAATAGGCACCGGCTGGTACGGCAAAAGCGATCTCTTCCGGCTGATACAAGTATCGCCGGTGGAAGTAATAGCGCTCTGCGATGTGGACCAGCACAAGCTAAACGAAGCAGCCGATATGGTGAGCAAGAGACAGAAGTCCGGGAAGAGGCCGGCCCTTTACAATGACCATAAGAAGATGCTTGCAGAGAACAAACTTGATATTGTACTTATAGGTACGCCTGACCACTGGCATGCGCTGCAAATGATTGATGCGGTAAAAGCAGGCGCCAATGTGTATGTACAAAAACCTATAAGCGTCGACGTTATAGAGGGGGAATCGATGGTAGCTGCCGCCCGTAAATATAATAAAGTGGTACAGGTGGGCACACAGCGCAAGAGCACGCCGCATTTAATTGATGCCAAAAAAAATATAATAGACACGGGGCTGTTGGGGAAAGTCTCGCATGTGGAAATGTGCTGCTATTACCACATGCGCAACAATGGCAACCCGCCCGTAGAGCCGGTGCCCAATTTTTTTGATTACGACCGCTGGACGGGGCCTGCCCCGCTCCGCCCTTATGATGGATTACCGCACGTGCGCTGGTGGCGCACCTTTACAGAGTATGGCAATGGCATCATGGGCGACATGTGCATACACATGTTTGATACCGTACGCTGGATGCTTGGCCTCGGCTGGCCCAAACGTATAAGCTCTGTCGGTGGCATCTATGTAGATAAGGAAGGCAAGTCTAATATACCAGATACGCAAAATGCCCGGTTTGAATACGATGAACTCAATTGTATCTGGCAGCACCGGAGTTGGGGTACCCCTGCCGACCCCGACTACCCGTGGGCATTTTTCCTGTATGGCGATAAAGGCACCCTAAAAGCCAGCACCATGCAATACGATTTTATACCACAGGGAGAAGGCAAGGCTATACATAAGGATGTGGCGTATGAAAAAGAAAAATATCCTGAAGACCTTATCGAGCCGGCTATAGAACTGAATGCAGCACCTGCTACCCGCGGGCACATGCTCAATTTTTTAAATGCCATCGAAAACAATACGCTGCCTGTTGCCGACATAGAGCAAGGCCACATTTCAACTGCCAGTTGTATTATTGCGAATCTCTCCATGAAGGTGGGGAGGCCGCTGGTGTATGATCCTAAAACGAGGCAGATAAAAGATGACGCCGAAGCGAATGCTTTATTGCAACGTGCTTACAGGGGGCCTTGGGTGCATCCGCAAATAGAGAGTGTGTGAGGAAACTGGCTGATCATGATAAAAGGGTCGTTGAAGAAAAGATAGCTGTGCATTAATATTTTTATTTCTTATAACTCCGGAACGATTCGCAATTTTAAAAAGAGTGATTTTTACCATACCATTTGAACCTGCAATCTCCGGCCTGTTACTTATCGGAGGTTAGTGATAGAAAATTTTTTTTAGGCGTATCTGTCTGTTCCGGATGTTAGAGAAACAATTCGAAGCAAGTATTGACATGCCCGAAAATGGAACGAGGCTATAACAAATGAATGGTATAAATATTACAAGATCCTTTCATGAAAAAAATAAAGACGTGAAACCAAAAATTATTTTGAGGTTATCGATATTAATAATGCTGGCGATTCAAGTATCGTGTAACAAAAAAAAAGAGCCACCTGTAAAACAAGAGCCACCGGTAACCCTTGGAAGTATGATAGTTCCGGGCCAAAAATGAAAAGAAGTCAACTATATTTAATCACAAAAAATGGTCAACCTATTTCAGGACGTGACACACGACATACTAACATTAATCAAAATACAAAAAAGCGCCATGACAGATAAGAAAACAATTTTTGTAACAGGTGGAACCGGTAATCAGGGTGGTGCGGTCGCAAGAAGTTTATTGCAGCAAGGCTTTACGGTAAAAGTGCTTACAAGAAACATAAATTCAACTAAAGCACAAAATTTAAAAACGTTAGACATTGAATTAGTAAAAGGTGATTTAAATAACGCTGATTCTTACCGGGAGCATTTGAAAGATTTACATGGAGTATTCAGCGTTCAAACTTTTGAAAATGGAATTGAAGAAGAAATTAACCAGGGAATAAAATTAGCAACATTTGCGAAAGAGCTTGACGTAAAGCATTTTTTATATTCTTCTGTAGTTGGAGCTGATTTAAATACAAACGTTCCGCATATTGAAAGTAAATTCAAAATTGAAAACTACATTAAACAAATTGGGTTGCCATTTACTATTATCAGACCCACGTCACTGTATGAAAACTTTTTAATACCACAGGTAAGAAAAGGAATATTTAAAGGGAAATTGGTACAACCAATTAACAGAGATACAATTCAACAATATGTAGCATCAGAAGATATTGGAAAAGCCGCTTCAAAAATATTTCAGAATAGCGATTTGTATTTAAGTAGAACAATACCATTGGCAACCGAACAATTGAGTACCCGGGAAGTAGCGGATATATTTTCTCATGTGCTGAACAAAAAAATAGAATATCAAAAATTACCTGTGCTGATTACAAGATTATTCCTCGGGAAAAATTTATATAAAATGTTTAAATGGATAAATGAAAAAAGTTCTTTCCAAAAAGAAGATTTGGAGTTAACAAATAAAGAATTTCCAAACCTGATAAGTCTTAAAAGCTGGATAGAAATGAATTTCAAATCATAGTATTAAAAAATTATAATGGAATTAATCATTTACGGGGTTTATACATTTTTTTCTGCATACAATGCCGGAAACATGGTTTGTTTGCAAATACAGCATTATGGCATTTATCCTTTTGTGGGCAAAGAAAATTTCAAGACTTATATCAGTGCCAATAATAAGGCAGCGTTTATTCCCGCAGTTTTGCCCGGTATGCTAATGCTTATTTTAAGTATTGTTTTAATGTTTATCCGTCCCGCTTTTATGACAATTAATGATGCCATAGCCTCCTTAGCTTTAAACATCATAGCATTTATTTCAACAGTTAAATGGCAACGAAAACTTCAATCGGATATGGCAAGTACAGGATATGACGAAGCAAAAATTAAATTGTTGCTATCAACCAATTGGATAAGAACAATTGCTTTTATCCTTCTTGGCATTTTGACAATTTCCATTTTAGTAATGGCAGTGAAATAACGAAGAAGCACGTGCAGGCAGGTCAGATAGGCGAGGGCATTTCAGCCCAAGCCCTTCACAGGTAGGGTTGAGCAGTGGCGCATTAGATTGTTTGTTCATGTTTCCACCACCCGCCTCGTCAAACGCGACATGCGCATTTAACGTACTGCGCTTTCCTAATGTTTTCGCATCTAACCCTTCTGGCGACCTGTAACAAATGTTAACCCTGTCGAGACAATCATCCCGAATGACGGGACAGGTGGTGCGTCGTTTCTTTTTACATAAAAGAACAATGAATTTTTATTTATATTTATAAATTTAGCAGCAGTTACGGGCTGAAGATTTTCAAATGCCGCCACTTCACCAAGCTGTTATCTGTAAGCTGCAATAAACAGAGACTTCATGAAATTCGTAAGACTATTATTTATTTATGTATTTGTTTTTCAATTTTCGTTTGGGCAGAACTGGGGTAACACGTTGGCCGCAAGTAAATTCAAACACTAATTATGCCTGAAGGAAATTGTAGGCTTTGTACCAACTTCGGACCATTGACCTATGAACATGTTCCCCCGAAAGTAACGTTCAATAAACAAACACGTTTTAAGATTATTAATTACATGGATTACGTCAAAGACGATAATCCACACTAAGTATAACGTGAACCCATACCTATTTGGCGCAATCTATGTTGGCGCCAACCATGTTTTAATTGTTTCCCATAATTCCATCATCAATGAACAGGGCCTTGGCAATGGTGAAAAACTTGGCAATGTTGAAAAACGGCACAATGTATCAACCAAATTATTGTTCCGCAAGACCCTGAAAAGTCAAAATTTTATTCGGATTTTACACAGTTCATGTCAGCAGCATTCCATATTTAGTTTGAACGCTTTGTCACCGCAATGATAACTCCAAAATTCCCATTGGTTTGTGTCCACTCTTTTTCTGGTAAATATGTTCGTGACACAAGTCCGTCTAGATACAATGCGTTTTTACAACCAAGGCTTTTGAAATAATTGGCGAAGTCATAAAAGTTGATTTCCTTTTTTGACATTGCGAAGATGATTTTATTGTCTGGCAAAATACCTGCGCCATTTCTTATATTCAAGTTTGTTGAACCTTCTTTAAATGCAGGATGAATTTGTCCGTCTATAACCAACATGGGTCCTGATTGAGTTGCATATTTTATTTGTCCATTGTAAATAAAGTTTGTCGTGCGACAAATAACAGGAATGTTGTTAGTCGTTATGTAAAAAACTCCGTTTGGTTTTAAATAGAAATTACCATTTCCACTTGCTGTGTCCAACGGTCTTACAGTTCTTTGATTTTCTATGAAAAGTCCTTGAGGTGAATTGTCTTGCTTGTACATTCCGCCATTCATTGCAAATAATAGTTTTTGATGTTTGTTGTGAAGCCATGATTTTAAATTCAAAATGCTTTTGAAGTTTTCTTGTTTGTCGTCTCTCCAATAGAATTTAATGTCTTGCTTTTTTGCGTCAACGATGTAGCTAACAAATCGGTCTTCTTTATATTTTTCTTTTTGTGCAAATACAAACGTTCCTGCAATTGCAAGAATAAAAATCGCTGTCAATATTAAAATTCTGTTTCTATTCACGTACAGTCACAAATGGTTGCTGCTAACCCGTCTATTAACGAATGTCATTCCTTCATCCAATATACGCAAGGCAAATTTTCATGGCGTCACTGTTATGAAAAAAATTGCAGCGGAAATCTTAAAGACATCCGCTCTCACCACAATGCTTTACCTGCGTAATAGTCCAAAATCTTTGACCTCAACACAAAATCATATTTTGAAATGATAAGATTGGTGTTGGTTCTATCGAGGTTGTTTTTAGCGATGAGGTAATCCACCGATGTAATAGCGCCTGCATTGAATCGTACTTCCGCCGCCAGGAAAGATTGCTGGAAAGAGTTTACCTGCTCAAGAAGGATTTTATATTTGTCTGATGTAGAAGTGAAATTTACATACGCCTGCTCGATAGATTGCTGCAACTGGGTTTTTGTATTTTGCTCAATAAGCTCATTATTTTTAAACTCAATTTTCGCAAGCTTTACACGGCTCCTCACCTGGCTGCCGTTGAATATCGGAATGGTCAACCCAAGATTAAACGACGTGAATTTATTATTCTTAAGCTGGTCGCCATAGTTTATTTTTTTTGTATCAAAATTATCCTGCTTTGTAATTACAGGCACCTGCGAACCGCTCACTACCACATAATCATTGGACGGAACAAACGTACTATTTATAAAGGTCGATTGCGTAGCAACACTTGAATAATTTGTATTTATATTGCCGCCGAAATAAAGCGTTGGAAACAATTCTCCCTTTAAGGAACGAATATTTCTGTCGGCGCTTTCGGTACGCAGGTGCACCGCTTTTATTTGGGCAAACTGCTGCAGAGCGGTTTGGTATATCTTATCAGGCTCAGCATCATAAGCAATGTTGAACGATTCCATAGGCATTCTTTCCAACTCCATGCTCTTGTTGTAGGGAACGTTTAGTAACTGCGAAAGGGTAAGCTTTGCTGTTGCCACAGAAGCCTGGTTATCTACAATGGCAATCTGGTCATTAGCAAACTGCCCTTTAAGATCATAGTATTGCGACGGCGGAATTGCTCCTGCATCATTTAATAAACCCAGGCGTTCCACCTGCTTTTGAGTAACTTCTGAAAGGCTGCGTGAAGTTGCCAGTATATCTTCTGCGCTGAGAACATTTAGATATGCAAGAATAATGTTTATAGTAAGATTGTCTTTTGCCTGCTGCAATTCCTGCTGTGATGCTTCGTATCCCAGCCGGTTTGATTTTATCCTGTTTTGCAAAGACGAACCATTAAATAATAAAACATTACTGCTGGCTGAATAACTTGCGTAGTTCACATTTTGATTGATGAATCCGTTAGTGAACGGGTCAATACTTCTTCCATTGTTTGTACCATGGTTCGCCGAGCCATTCAGGTTTGGCAGCATACTCAATCTCGATTGCTTTAGCGTAATATCTTCTCTTTGCATTTGCAGGTCCGATTGATTTACGGTGAGATTATTTGCAATGCCGGTTTCAATCGCCTGCTTCAAGGTTAATTTATCCTGGGCATGCACTGCGAACGCAACCACTACAAAAAAAATATTTAAAAAAAACTTTTTCATAATTCTTACTACTTAATTCTTGATTCTTGATTCTTGATTCTCGAAACTTGATTCTTGATACTTCCCTCCTCAGGATTCCTTTTCAATTCTTCCATCGAGCAGGTGAATAATTCTTGAGCCATACGCTGCGTTTTTTTCCGAGTGTGTAACCTGCACTATTGTTACGCCTTCGCTGTTTAATTCTTTAAAAATATTCATGATCTCCTCACCTTGCTTTGAATTCAAATTACCTGTTGGCTCATCGGCGAGGATCAATTTTGGTTTTACAATTAAAGCTCTTGCGATACCCACAAGCTGTTGCTGGCCACCGGAAAGATTGGTTGGAAAAAGATCCTTTTTACCTACGATCTGGAAACGGTCAAGTATATCCGCAACCATTGCTTTTCGCTCAGCAGATTTTATGTTCTGGTAAATAAGGGGCGTCTCAATATTTTCATAAACTGTTAATTCATCAATTAGATGATATGCCTGGAACACAAAGCCAATATGGGTTTTATAAATCTCAGATCGTTGCTTTTCTTTAAGTTTTAATACATCCTGGTCCATAAAAATATATTCCCCCTCGTTAGCATCGTCTAGCATCCCAAGCACATTAAGTAACGTGGATTTTCCAGACCCTGACGGCCCCATTACAGAAAGAAATTCGCCTTGTTTTATAAGCAGGTTAATGTCTTTTAAAAGAAACGTTCGGTTACTTCCTGTGTTCACCCATTTGTAAATATTCTTTAGCTGGAGCATGTTTATCTTTTAGTTTTATTAATGATGATCTTTTTATACTTGATTCTTGATACTTGATTCTTGATTCTCGATACTTGCTACCTTCCCCTCATTCACTTCGTAAACTTTTAACAGGATTTGCCATGGCAGCTTTTATTGACTTATACCCTACCGCAAGCCATGCGACAACAATTGAAAAAACGATCGCAATTGCAAATACAACCCAATTCATTTTTATTCCAAATACAAAATTCTGCAACCAATTACTCATTATGTACCACGCAACGGGTACGGCTACCAAAGACCCTGCTAATATAAGAATGGTAAATTCTTTGGAGAAAAGATAAATGATATTTTGTATAGAAGCACCCAATACTTTCCTGATGCCAATTTCTTTGGTCCTTTGCACTGCCATAAAAGAAACCAGGCCATACAACCCGAGGCACGAAATAAAAATAGCGATACCTGCAAAAATTTTATACAATAAAGAAAGCTGCTCATCCTGTTTGTAAAAATCAGCGATATTATCATCCATGTATGAACTGGTAAAGGCATATTCAGGATAAGATTTATTCCATGCAGCTTCTACATCTGTTTTTGTCTTTTTAATATTTGATGATATTAATTTCACAGAGGTGACTCCGTAATATTCCCTCATTTCTGAAATGGCAAGCGGCTTAACGTCTTCTTTAAGCGAATTCGTTTTAAAATCTTTTACAACGCCTGTTATTTTCGTCCACACGTTGCTGTTACTTTTTATCATAATTTCTTTACCTACCATTTCACCTGGATTTTTGATACCTAATTTTTTCATAAGGGTTTCATTCACCACCACTTCGTGTATCGTGTCCGATTTATCAAAAGGTCTGCCTGCAAGCATTTGCAACCCAAATGTTTTAAAATAATCCTCGTCAGCATATTTGGTATATAGCGCAAAATCAGGATCAGGCTTATGATCGAATCCAAAATTGGTCGCCGAATTACTATTGGATGAAGGTACATCGCTGCTAAAGCTTACAGACTTAACACCTGGCATTTGTAAGAGCATCTGTTTATAGGAAAGTTGCCGGGAGTGTACCACGCTGTCAGCATTGGCGTTAATTATAAGAACCGCTTCTTTATTAAAACCAAGATCAGCATTTCTTACATAATTCATTTGAGCTATAGCAACAATGGTTCCTATGATCAATATTTGAGAAATAGCAAATTGCGTAATCACCAATCCCCTTCTCAAAGAAATACCGCCAACAGTAGCCGAAGTAATTTTATTTTTGAGCGCCAATGCGGGCTTGAAACCTGAAAGGACCAATGCAGGATAAAGGCCCGCAAGTATGGTAACAAATACCATAAGTAAAAAAACAAACACTACAGTTTGCAAGTTGAAAAAACCAAGCGGTTCCTGTATAGAAGCAATATGCTTTATAAAAGGCAGGCCAAGCATCGCAATAGCCAAAGCAAATAACACGGAAGTAAATACGATGATTGCTGTTTCGCCGATAACCTGGAAAAATAATTGCCAGCGGTAGCCTCCCAAAACTTTCCTGATCCCTATTTCTTTACTCCTGCCCACGGCCTGCGCAGTAGATAGATTTATGAAATTGATACATGCCATTATGATAATGAAAATGGCAATAAGAGACAATGTCCATAAGGTAGACTTGGCCGTTACATGATCGCCAAAATTTTCAAAGCGCTGGTCAAAATGTATATTGCTTAAAGGCTGGAGGAAATTAATACGCTCACCTCTTTTACGATCGCCAAAATGTTTTTCGCTAAAGGCAAGGAGTTGTGTATTTATTTTATCTGCAGAAATATTTTTTGGCAGTAACATAAATACCTGGAAGTTACTGGTGATGGCTCCCCAAAATTCAGAATAAAAATAAACGTTGTTATTAGCTTTTGCAGTTTCATAAGACGTTACAACAGCTAATGGAAAATCAGTGTTAGCCGGAATATCTTTTAGAATACCCGATACTTTTACAGTAACTGCATTGTCTAATTTCAAATACTGCCCTATTGCATATTTCCAGTTTCCAAAATATTTGTCTGCGATCTTCTGTGTAAGCACCGTTACATTCGGTTCGCTCAAAACAGATGGAGTGCCTGCCATCCATTCATAGCTGAAAACTTTAAAAAATTGCGGGTCACAAAAAAAGAATCCAGTCTCTTCAATAAATTTCTTATCCGGTGTTGCATTGGAAGCATTTTTTCCGAGCACCGTCACCTGGCTTCCGTAATTTGCCAGTAAAGCTCCAGATGTTATTTGAGGGAAATCTAACCTGAGCGCTTCAAGTGTTGGGAAGGGAACACCTGGGGTATAAGAAAGCCCGTCCGATGTTTTATCCTGTGTTATCACATGATAAATCTGGTTATAATTTGGCTGAAATTTATCGTAGCTCAACTCATATTTCACAACCGTAAAAAGCAGCAGGCAGGAAGCAATGCCAATCGCCAGCCCTGTAACATTTATTACGGAAAAAGCCTTATGCCTTATTAAATTCCTAAAAGCGATTTTTAAATAATTCTTAATCATTTTGAATCTCCAGTTATCATTTAAATTATTCTGTTCTTAATTGCTTCACTCCGTTCGCAATGACGTTACCGGGTTAGCCATTGCTGCATGTATAATTTTAAACCCTATAGTAATAGATGCAATAAGGAACAAAGAAATGAATCCCGTTATATATCCTGCCAAAGGATTAATTCTTTTAGCAAAATTATTCAGCAAAAAGCTATTCAAAATTATACTAACCGGTATTCCTATAAGCGTTGCAATAACAAGCAGCTTAATAAAATTTTTTGAAAGATAAAATGTGATCTGAGAAACAGTCGCACCCAATACTTTTCTTATTCCTATTTCTTTTACCTGGCACCGGATAGCAAAAATCACAAGTCCAAGTAATCCCAGGCAGGCTATAACCACTGCCATTAATGCTATCACTCTTATCATTTTACCAATATCTACAAATTGGTTGTAGGTATTTTTTATATCGTCTTCAAAAAAACTGTATTTAAAATCATGCTTGCTATCTATCGTCTTCCAGGTTTCTCCCAGTGAGGCAATTACATTGGCTTTGTCTTTTGGATTTACAAGCACATTTAGGTATGCCACATCGCCAGGTTCATACCTTAGCAGCAAAGGCTCAAGATTATAAACAAACGGCTTGAAATGAAAATCTTTTAATACACCCGAAATAGTCAGTTGAGTACTGTCAGCTACGAGGATTGTTTTTCCGATCGCATCGACGGCATTTCCCAAATGAAATTTTTTCAAAAAATTTTCATTTACAATTGCAAGCAATTCCCTGTCTGCAGGAAGATCGGGGGAAAAGCCTTTCCCGGCAATCAATTTTAATTTCAGGTTGCTGATATAATTAGCATCTATCCCGTAATCACGTACAGTAACTTTATCATCGGCCGGATGGACTCGCACATCAACAGAACGATCCCTCCAGGTTCCCATAATATGAGAAACTCCGGATACTTTTTTTACGCCGCTGTTACCCTCTATTGCGTGCTTCACCTTTGTATAATCATTACCCTGCAAATCAATGTTTACAATATTTTCCTTCTGAAATCCATAATCAGCATGAATTACAAAATTGGTTTGCCTGTATAGATTGATAAGGGTGATTACAAAAATCATTGCTACAGAAAATTGAATCACCAGCAATACTTTCCGGAAACCTAATTTTGGGAGAAGAGATTTTGATGCGATATCTTTTAATGCATTTACCGGATTGATCGCAGAAAGGTATAAAGCGGGAAATATTCCTGATAACAATCCTACTCCTATGCTGAATAAAAAAAATATTGAAACCAATATCACATCATTATTTAATGAAATATCCATGTCCTGGATAATTGTAAGGTTTTGAAAACCTGGCTTCAGGAAAACTTCATAAAACAGAATAGCGACTCCCAGAGAAATTAATGCCGTTAAAACCGACTCAACCAGGAATTGAATAATCAATTGTTTACGCTTTGCTCCCGTTGCTTTGCGGATACCTATTTCTTTTGCACGGCTCAGGGATCTTGCCAGCGAAATACTATTATAATTGAATCCGGCAGATATAATGATAATACCGGCAAATGTGATAAGAAACCAAAGCAAAGGCATTGGTAAGCCTCTGCCCATATTATTGCTGAGCATTGGGCCGGGCACAATTTTAGTGATTGGCTGAAGATAAAAACGATATCCTTTGTCGCGGCTTTCAAGATCATCGCTTTTATAATGCTCTTTACTTAGAATAGCCAGTTCGTTTTCAAGCGCTGCCCTTTTACTACCACTGCTCAATTTCACATAAGTGTAATTCATGTAATAGTTCTTCCAGTCACCTGTCTTCAGCAGTATCTTGTCCTGTTTCTCTAATGAAGACAAAGTACTCTCAGAACCCAGTGCATCAAATTCCAAATGCGTTTTCCCTGGCGGTGTCCTCAATATGCCAGTAATCTTAAAATCCGTCAATCCGTTGAACGAAATTACTTTTCCAATCGCATTCTGATATTTACGGAGATTGTTTCCAAAAAACTTTGCGGCAGTTTTTTCTGTAAGCACAATAGTGTTCGGTTCGTTTAGCGCTGTATTTTTGTCGCCATACAATAAGGTGAAGCCAAACACGTCTAAAAATGATTTATTAGTCATTAGCCCCGAAACAGCTAATTGCTTTCCATTGGCAACGGCATCGCCATTTAAAGTATTTGCCAGGGGAACTATCTTTTCCGCGTAAAAATTATTTTGTTTGAGAAAAGTCGCTAAGGCATAAGGCGAGGAAGCGTAATTTTCGGTACTGCCATTTTTCCGGATTGCCTCAGTGTTTATCCGGTAAATTCTGTCGGCATCCGGGTGGAATTTGTCGAAGCTGAATTGATCTTTAACAATCGTAATGATCAAAAGGCATAATGACATACCCAGCGCCAGCCCAAAAATATTAATAAAGGAGACCGTCTTGTTTCTAGCAAGATTTACCCAGGCTACTTTGAAATAATTTTTTATCATGATCTTTCGTTTGGCATCAGCAGCCAGGTCCCACCTATTCCCGGTTCATTGCTATATGATTAACCGGCCGTATTTCCGGAACCTGGCTTTTCCTGATACATAGTCCAATTTTCAACCATCATGCCAATGACGGATTACGCTGGCAATTAGCGTTTAAAGATAACTTTATGCGGGAGGGTGTACGGTAATGGACAGCAGGTGTATGAAATCGTACACCCATGATTCCCGGGAAATTGCATGCAACAGAACTTTTTATTTGCAAGGAAGAGAAATTTGATATTTTAGGTGCGTATGCCTTTGAGTTATCACTTTCGTTTTTGTCCACTATGTGTTTAATACGAACGTCAAGAGAGATGTTATCTTCGAAAGCCCGAATTGCATATCATGTTCTCTCTTACTTCAGGAAAAGCAACCTGCTTACCATCCCGCCACAGGTGGGCTGGGTGTTTAAATTTACTCTTACGCTATAATAATATCAACCCCTGGGGTTTTAATATCCTATATGGGTTGATAATCCTATTTATCAATTTTTCACATCCTCCGCATTTTCAAACCAGGTTACTATTGGATCAATCCACGATCTATATCCTTTATATAAAAAGCCATGGCTCAGCCCGGTATTTAATTTGATTTCTTTATAGCTTTTCACATAAACCCTGTTTTCAAATATCTTAAAGCAAGAGCCATGCGGATCTGTTGTTTCGATGATGGAAAGGAAATGCCCGTAAAGCTCAGTGCCTAAATAATCCTTGTATGTATCCGGCCAGCATGCACCCATTATTACATATTTTATTCCGGGGTTTTTTAGCTTTGAGGAAACATTGACCGCTATCTCCGAGCCGGCAGAGGCGCCAACAATAATAATATTTCGTGGTACTGCGCCGGCTTTCAATAAGCTATCAACCTGGCTATAAATTTTCTCTTCATAAATTGAATTGTCAACTCCCGGCATTCGTCTTTCGCTTATTACATTGAAACCTCTTTTTTTAAGTGAATCTAAAATATTAAGATATTCATAAGGGCCCCACTCCTGGAAATCTTTTTGAATTGCGTTGTTCCCAAGGCTTGTAACTATTGCACCATGCAGGTAAAATAAATAGTTTTCATTTTTACTTATAGTTTTGGGAATACTCTCCCCAACAGTTTGTGCATAAATTGGCGAATAAAGAAATAAAATAAATATGCCTGAAGCAATAAGATGTTTCATGATTCTTTTTTAAATTGAAGATCTACAAAAAGAATATAACTACAAACCGAAAGCCGGATTCAATTAAGATTTTCTTTGAAATTACAATTTTTGATATTACATCCCACGGCAGGCTCTTTTTTCATATTAAAAAGTTTGTCAAGAAATAGTTTGTTGTTTCAGAAAATTCAATAGCCCTCTTACTGTCTGGAAACTCCTCTGTGGGAAACCCAGCAGAGACATAGCAGATAAATATTAATTCACACCATGCATAGGCGCCTCTGCCTTGGTTCGTGTCCCACGTTCCATTTCTTCTTTTTCGATTCATGAGACAAGAATCTGGGCGATAGAATAAATCATCTTATTAAGCCCCCTGCCAGGATTTATAGAGTAACATAATAATGTCTTACTCTAATTTATTGAGAAAATTATTTGCAACCTCTATCAACTCCTTTTGTTTCTCTGCAGGCATTTTATCGAAACTCTTTACCAGCATTCCTATGCGTGGGTTTTGCTCAAAAAAATCGCGGTGCACATGCATGAACCTCCAGAACAATGCATCCCATGTTTTTTGCCATGGCCCTTTTTTATAGTCGCTCATTTTCATGATGTAATTGCTCCCACTTATGTAAGGTTTGGTTGACATTAAGCCTCCATCGGCAAACTGGCTCATACCATAAACGTTGGGAACCATTACCCAATCATAAGCATCTATAAATAATTCCATAAACCATTTGTAAACTTCGTCAGGATCAAACTCGCATAGCAGCATAAAATTCCCCAACACCATCAGCCGCTCGATATGATGGCACCAACCTGCATGCAATACTTTCTTTATGGTTGCATCTACCGGCTCAATACCCGTAGTCGCCTCATAAAAAGAGGCAGGAATTTTTCTTGAAAAGCCCCAATAGTTTTTATTTCGTTGCTCTGTGCCTTTGGCTTCATAAACGCCATGTATAAATTCACGCCACCCGATTACCTGCCGCAAAAATCCTTCTGCAGAGTTAAGCGGAATTTTTTGTTCGGTTGCATACAGCATTGTTTCATCAATAATTTCCTGCGGACTTATAAGTCCCGCGTTCAACATTGGCGTAAGCTTACTATGATGCAATATGTTTTCATTTTTTACAATTGCATCTTCATAAGGCCCAAAGTCAGCAAAGCGGTAAGCAAGAAAATCACGGAACCATTTGCGGGTTGAAGCGAAATCAAAAGGTTGTAACGGATACGCTGTAACATTTCCTGGGTTGTTATTATAATTGCTTTCTGCATAAATTTTTGCTTCTTCGTAAAAATGATTTATCTCCGGATACGATACATTAGGCGCTTGTTTTTTTGCAGGATATTTTTTTCGGTTTTCAGCATCAAAGCTCCATTTACCCCCAACAGGTTTATCATTTTTATCAACAAGAATTTTTCGTTTCTTCCTTTGTGAAATATAAAAATCTGTTTGGAAAAATTTCTCTTTGGAAAGATTGAAATATGCGGCCAATTCTTTTTTGCTATTGATAAATAATTTGGTTTCATATTGAATAAGCTTGATGGCTGCTTTTGCGGCAGAAGAAACAATTCGTTTTTGTAACCAGTTATCGGCGGGGTCAATAAAATAGATAATATCCACATTTTGATTACCCAAATAAGCAATAAGATTTCGAATGTCGGCATTGGCTTCCTTCGCTTCTATATAATAAACAGCTATACCCTTTGAATGAAGATAACTTTCATAGCATTTCATAGATGCCCGGTGAAAAGCAATTTTTTGTTTGTGAAATTTGTATTGCCCAAAAAATAAAAACTCTTCCACGAGATAGACTGGGAAGCCGTTTTCGTGCAAGGGGCTGTCTTCAAATAACTGGTGGGGAAATATAAAATTAACAGAATTCATGCAGGTTGATTTGCAGCCATTAGAGTTACTGCATCAGCATCATTATACAAACGAAGGAGAGGAATTGTTTACAAGAACAAATATTTTTTTACCGGTTAGAAATTTGTTTTAGCACCTCCAGGAACTCTGCCCTGTTTCGTGTCTCGCGAACCACAGCAATAAGATATATCCTGCCAGGATTTTGATTTTTGAGGGGCGGAATAAAAAAGTAATGGCCTATGCAAAAAAAAATTTCAGGCAAGAATTTGTGACTGTGCTATCCTAAATTTACAATGTCTGAGACTTAGCAGGGGCCAATTGTTTCACAGTTCCTATCACCATTAGGAGCAATTGCCTATGCAGGTAATAAAGCCAGTGCCGGAAACTTATAATACGAAAATCTTTAACCGTTAAACTTAATTTATGGTAAAGAAAACCACCTCCTGAAAAGGTTGTACAATTACCGTAATGGTAAAGGTGTATCTGAAAAAACAACCAGGCCAACTTGTAGTAAGAGAAAGCCCTGAAGAACTGGCTAAAAAGGGAATTACAAGAGGTGCAGAAAAAGTTTCTTCTGCATCATCGCGGATTACAGTGGACAGCAGTCAACTTTAATTCAACCATGAAATAATTTGCAAGGAAGTGATTATTCTATTTTTTTGACACCATTTCTTCAAGTCTTTCCATTCTTGCTTTTAAATCTGCATTTTCTTTTTTAAGTGTCACTATTTCTTCTTGCTGCTCCTGGATACCCTTGGTGAGAATGGGGATGAAGCTTGAATAAGACAACATTTTAATACTATCACTTGTCATCATAACAAATTGGGGGAAAATCTTTTCAACTTCCTGAGAAATAAATCCATAATGCATGGCATTATTTTCGGCTTCACCTTTCATTAAGTAAGAAGATGGTTTTAATAACAAGATTTTATCAAGAAGCTTTTCATCATCAAGCGTTTTTATTTCTTTTTTCATACTTCGGTCGGAAACGCTGTAGAAATCTCCGGTATTTGCGCCTATACCGGAACGTACCTGCCCGTTATGATAAAATACAACCGGACCCGCGAGATTATTTGACCCTATTGTTACATCAGATGTATTAATAGTCCATTGATCAAATCCGTTTTGAATGAGTAACCCGTTGCCCGGCCCTGATCCACTCTGCACAATATGGAGGTCACTGCCGGGATTGTTTGTGCCTAACCCGATTTGACCAAACCGGCTTACAAAAAATCTTTGCACAGGTGATGCCAAAATAGCATTGGGCACAGCTGCAAACGCAAAACTCACTAAATACAGGCTGCCTGTTGATTGGTCTAAGCCTAACTGCGCCCCATAGCCTTGAGCAATTGACCTATGGCTTGACACGTCAAGGTAAGAATTGAAGCCGATAGCGGGCCAGTTTTTTTGAAGAGATATTCCGGTTCCGTCGCCACCAAATATTGCAGACGTAGCCCCTGCGCTTCCCTGTTGCTCGAGCGCAGCACGGGAAAAATTAATTGAGCTGTTACCGATATAAAAATGGCCATCGTTTCGCAGCGCCATCCTTACCGTATTGGTAAGGCTTTGGTCGTTTGCCGTTGCGTATTCACCAAAACCGAATTCATAATAATGCGGGTTGACCTGGTTTAGTGTAATGTTGCCAGTGCCGCCGGGAGATATGGCTTTAACTCCACCATTAAAATAGCTATTAAAAAAAATGCCGGGATAATTAGCTACTAAGCTTACCCCCTGCAGGTCTTCACCAAATTCAGCAACGGTATTCCCGATCATGCCTCTTGTTTGTAACGGCGCATAACTGCCAACAAGATTTTGTGCGGCCAGGTCGCTGTAATTGATGCCCACATAATTATTTGTCCTGGCATAAATATGGTTATTAAACTGGTTCCATAAATTATCGCCTCCGTAAGATATTTTCTGCCAAGTGGTGGGTCGTCTGGTATAAAAACTTGAGTCATCTGTGTTGTAAATAATAAGCCCTGAGGCAGGTGAAGCAATTGCATTCATTTGTGTTGTACTCATTCTTGGTGGCAGCAGCCCTTTGTTAGTACTGCTGACGTCTAACAAGGCCGAAGCAGTTGGTGTGGTGGTACCAATTCCCACATTTTGTGCAACGCAAAATGCAAAAAATAAAACGCTGATAGCTGATAAGAGTATAACCTTTTTCATATAATAATTTATGGTGAAATAAAACTATAGCGGGTGCTTCCCATTTCCTATCCCGGATAAATACCCGGCGGCTATTGCTTTGTAAATGGCTGGAAATAAAAAACAAGCGGGTGAAAATACCTGTGGGCCGGTTATTTGAAATTGCACTCCGTTTACACAATCAATTAAACGTTTTATTGAATTGTTCTTTTTAAGTAACAGGAATACTTCTAAGTTTGGAAGGCATTGCCTTTATTTAGTAAATTAGGAGAGCAGAATCATGCTGAAAAAAATGATTAAACTATTTCGAACAATATCCTTTTTGGCAGCATGCCTGATTATTAACCCCGGCTCTTATTTGATAGCACAGGGTAGCGGAGAACCTAATGAGCCAGCACCCTTTCCTGCGCCGTATCTAACGCTCACTTCTGATACAGCGAGGCTTCATTTTCTTTTGAAAGCTATCAGCGATTCGTTAGACAACGCAAGGCTTTCTGCCGTTTACGAATGGTCAAAAAAGGGACTAATGATAGCGGAGCGAAATCACAACGATACCATGAAGGGCATTTTCAACTATTTTATTGCAAAAGCATTCACCTATAAATATGGAAAGCCAGACAGCGCCATCATTTACTATAAAAAAGTATTGCCATTTTTTCCCGGCAGAACAAGTAAATACAGCGTTTTCTCAATTCGTGAAATAATGGAACGATATTCCGAATTGGGTAATAAAGATTCTTCATTTGTTTATCTTGATTCTTTAAATGCATTCATCGACACCATGCCGGTAACGTCACCGAAAAGAAGCTCTCTTTCGCAAAATATCGCCACGGTATATCAATGGTTTGGAATGTTCAAAACGGCCATACACTATTACAATGTGGCAATAAACGGAAACAGGAAAAATGATAAAACTCATTATCCTTCCCTTGGTATGGCACTTGCCAACTTGGGAGAATTATATGATGAAGCCGAAGACGATACTAAAGCTATTCAGTATTCCAAAGAAGGTTTAGGATACCTGGCTAATATCAATATGCCTTATATGCTTACAGCATCCAATATTGCAACCTACTATGGCAATCTCTCGGAATTTGATTCTGCTTTTATTTATTTTAAAAAAGCCGACTCGGTAGCCAGAGGGGTGAACGACGATCACCAGCTTATAGTTCTACGTTCCATACTTGGCAACATTTATTTAGGGCAAAAAAAATATGCTTCTGCAAGGGCGCTGCTTGAAAATTGCATCTTGCCTTTACAGGAAAACGGTGATCGATGGAATCTTGCTAAAACTTATATAAACCTGGCTAGTCTTGATTCAACCATGCGCAACTATACCGGTGCCAGGGAAAATTTGCTAAGGGCTTTACATATAGCAACACAAGATAAACAAGAAGTACTGGTGGTAATAGCATTACAAAATCTTGCTTGGGTAAGTGCACGTCTCAATAATTACAAGGATGCTTTTGATTATCAAAATCAATTGATCAAAAGAAAAGACTCACTAACCAGTGAAAAAACAAAATCGGAGCTGGCAGATCTCGAAGTTAGCTATGAAACTAACGGCAAGGAGCAAACTATAAAATTACTTCAGCAGGAAAACGATATCAAAACACTGCAATTAAAAAACAACCGCCAGTCAGGATTTTTTTACACTGGCGCTTTTTTAATGTTATTACTTATCGCGGTAATCATTTTCTTTCAGCGCAACCGAAGGCAAAAAATACAAACTGAAAAAATGAGGGCGGAACTGCAAACCCAGATACTTCGTTCGCAAATGAACCCGCATTTTATTTTTAATTGCCTCAACAGCATTGAAAATTTTATCATGCAAAACGATAAGAGACAGGCATCAGATTATCTGAATAAATTTTCACTGCTTATAAGGAATATACTTGACAGCAGCAGAAATGAAGTGGTTCCTATTTCAAAAGATATGGATGCATTGAAGCTTTATGTAGAATTGGAGCAATTACGTTTCAGCAACAAATTTAGTTATAGCTTTTATGTGGATCCCGCATTAACGGGAGGTGATTACAGGGTGCCATCCCTGTTGATTCAGCCTTTTGTGGAAAATGCTATTGTGCATGGCCTTGCCAATAGTGAAGACGACGACTTAAGCCTCAATGTAACAGCGATGCTGGAAGATGATACCATAAAATATACAATACAGGATAATGGGATAGGTAGAAAAAAGGCCGATGAGTATAAGATAAAAAATAAGCCCTATCACAATAGTGTTGGCATAAAAATCACTAAAGAGCGAATACATAATTTTAACGGACGACAAGCCCAGGGTCAAATCAACATTATTGACCTGTATGATGAAGACAACAATGCTGATGGAACGAAAGTAGAAATTACGCTTAAAACAATTTGAAAGATGAAACAACTAAGAGCGATACTTGTAGATGATGAGCTAAGCAGCTTACAAAACCTTCAGCGAAAGTTAATCGAATTTTGCCCGGACGTGGATTTGGTTGCCATAGCCCAAAAGCCTGAGGAAGCCATCCTGCTGATACGGCAACACAACCCGGATGTGATATTTCTTGATATCGAGATGCCCCGCATGAACGGATTTCGAATGTTGGATGAAATGGGTGAGTATAATTTTGACATCGTTTTCACAACGGCTTATAATCATTATGCCATCGATGCCATTCGTATCAGCGCCTTTGATTACTTAACAAAGCCCATTGCGATAAAGGATTTACAAAATACAGTTGAACGCCTGGTCAGGCACCGAAGCAGTAATACAAAGGACAGGATGGAATCTTTAAAGGCATCTATGCAGCCGGTAAGGAGCCAGGAAGAAAAAATAGCGATTCCTACATCAGAAGGACTCGAATTTATCCCGATAAAAAATATTGTTCATATAGAATCAAGTTCAAACTATTCAAGACTATTTTTTATTGATGGCAAAAACGTGCTGGTCACAAAAATTCTGGGAGACTTTGAAGAGATGCTAAAGGCATATAACTTTTACAGGGTGCATAATTCCCATCTTATAAATCTTGTGTACATAAAAAAATATGTTCGCGGCGAAGGCGGGCATGTAGTAATGCAAAACGGTGTAAGCATAGATGTAGCGAGAAGAAAGAAGGAAGAGTTTCTTAAAATTATCAACGGCTGAGATAGCATCGTCAAGTTGCAAATAACGTTAAGTTCGTTTGTGTATAATTAAGGCTTCGGTAAAATAATTAGTATGCTTACGAGAATTATTTATTGCTAAAAAATAAAAGTTTTTCTAATAACTATCCCATCTTTAGTATGTAGCCTGGTCCGCTCTCTTAATTCTATCCAATTTTTTTTGGAAGCAAATTCACTTTCACAACTCCGCTCTAAAGTAGAATCGCATACAAGAACAAGTATTTTTTTACCGGTTAGAAATTTTTTAGCACTTCCAGGACTCTGCCCTGTTTTGTGTCGCACGAACCACTGCGATAATTTTATTCTTCTAAAATTTTCTTACGCCATTGTTTGTTCACTCGCGATTCATATTTCTATATGGTTTTCAACCCTACCTCTTGGCAGGTAATCCACTTCTTATTTTATTCCGTCCTTAATGATTTCACGGGGTTGGCAATCGCAGCTTTTATGGCCTGGTAGCTCACAGTAATTATTGCTATTACAATAGCTAATCCTCCTGCTAAAAGAAATATCCACCAATTGACATTGATTTTATAAGCATAATTTTTTAGCCAGTTGTTCATCGCCCACCAACCGATAGGGCAGGCTATAAAAACTGCAGTTACAACAAGCTTTAGAATATCCGTTGACATCAATCGTACAATGCCCATTACAGAAGCGCCAAGCACTTTTCGGATACCAATTTCTTTCGTACGTTGCTCCGCGGTAAAAATCATAAGCCCAAGCAAACCAAGACAGGAAATAAAAATCGCTAAAAATGAAAATGCATTTGATAGTTTGCTAACGACCTGTTCGCTTTTATATAATTTTTTATATTCTTCATCGGAAAAAGAATAGGTAAAAGGGAATTGAGGGTTTATTTGTTTGCAAATCCTTTCGAGGCTTACTAATGCTTCTTTTGTTTTGCCAGCCTGTGTGCGAATTAAAATATTACCATAATAGGCATCTTTACTGAAGCGTATAATCATTGGCTGAATCTCGTCATGCATAGATCGGTAATGAAAATCTTTAAGAACACCTATTATATTAGCCTTGTGGCCATTCATGGTTACCATGCGGCCGACAGGGTTAACATAGCCCATTTTTTTTGCCGCTGTCTCGTTAATGACATAAGCATCACTATCGGTAGCGAAGTCTTTTGAAAAATAACGCCCTTCCATCATGGTAAGCTTCATGGTTTTTACAAAATCATACCCTGTGGCTGGCTGTTCAAAAGAAATTAGTGTTCGTGCATCTCTGCCTTCCCAATCCACATTATTAGTCCATTGATCAAGAAAGGTAGGATTATCAGACATCCAACTTATACTTTGAATACCTGGCATTTTCAATGTTTCATTTTTCCACGTTGCGTATTTTTTTATGAGCTCCCCTTCTATCGGAACATAAATTAAATTATCCCTGTCATAGCCAAGGTTTCTTGATTGTATAAAATTTACCTGCTTTGAAATAACGATAGTTCCAATGATAAGCACGATAGAAAGTACGAACTGAAATACCACCAGGCCTTTGCGAAACCACACAGCCCCACTACTAAGCTTAGCCGCTCCTTTTAAAACTTTTACAGGATTGAAAGAGGATAAAAATAATGCGGGATAACTTCCCGAAATAAGTCCGGTTATTAATGTGATAAAAGTTATGTTTATCCAGAATGAAATATTATTAAAAGGAAATACAATTTGTTTTTGCGTAACATTATTGAACAAGGGTAACAGTAAAAGCATTAAGCCAAGTGCAATGATTACGGCTAATGCAGTAAGCATTATGGATTCACCAATAAACTGCTTTATTAATACCGAACGAACGGCACCGACCGCTTTGCGCACACCAACTTCTCTTGCCCTCTTTACAGAACGGGCAGTGGTAAGATTCATAAAATTGATACAGGCAATTAATAAAATAAAAATGGCGACAACGCTAAAAAGATGTACGTATTCAATGCGCCCTCCCGATACTTTTCCATTTTCAAAATGGGAATGCAGGTATACCTCGTCAAACTTTTGAAGACCAAGTTCGACATGATAGGCTTCGCTGCTATCTTGCCGATATAAATCCCAGAAATGGGCAATCTTTTTGTCCACCAATAAAGGATTGGCATCGGCACGCAATATGACATACGTTAACGGTCCGCTGCTTCGCCAATCTTTACTCCATTGATGGTCTTCTAAATAAGCATCCCAGTTTATGAGATAGTCAAATTTGCGGTAAGCATTTTCGGGCAAATCTTTAAACACCGCAGTAACTTTAAAGTCTTTCCTGTTATCAAAACGTATCGTCTTTCCCATAGCTTTCTCCGGGTTTCCAAAAAAATTATCGGCAGTCTTTCTTGAAATGGCTATACTTGTTGTAGTCGCAAGAGCGGTCTGGGGAGTGCCATATAAAAGTGGATAGCTAAACATATTGAATAAACCCTTTCCTGCACCGGTACCTTCTACTTTCAGGATTTTATTATCCACCTGCAAAGCAGTATTGTCATTTTCTTCCTGTAGCATAATCGCGTCCTCCACTTCCGGGATTACCCTTTTTAACTCATATGCCAATAATCCCGGAGTATCATAATTACCATCAATATGATCTTTGTAATACTCGCGTTCATATACTTTGTACAACCGCGAACCATTTTTATGAAAGGCATCCACACTTAATTCATTCTGCACCCACAGCAAAATAAGGAGACTACAGGTCAATCCTACCGACAGGCCCGCAATATTGATAAAAGAATGAACCTTGCTTTTTATTAGGTTGCGCCACGCGATTTTGAAATAGCTTTTTATCATTTTTCTGATATTAATTTTTTATCTGAACTAAGATTTTCTTGATTAATTAACTCCTACAGATTAATCACAGTCCCTGATTTATCCCCCTTTAGGGATTAGGAGTTTACTCTGTTCTCAAACTCTTTACGGGGTTTGCTATCGCTGCTTTTATTGCTTGCACACTTACAGTTAAGAGTGCTATTAGAATTGCCACAAGACCTGCTAACAAAAACATCCACCAGCTAATGCCAACCCTGTATGCAAAGTCCTCTAACCACTTATCCATAATGTACCATGCGCAAGGCGTTGCAATCACCATCGCGAGAAACACAAGTTTTAAAAAGTCCTTCGACAATAGCTTAATAATTCCTCCAATACTTGCTCCAAGCACTTTTCGAATGCCGATTTCTTTTACCCGTTGTTTTGCAAACAATGCTATTAATCCAAACATGCCCATACTCGCGATAAGTATTGCAAGCAGGGCAATATAGTCGGTCACTTTTAATATGCTGTCAAATAAGGTGTATTGCTTATCCACCCTATCAGCCATCAATTCATAACTGAAAGTACGGCGTGATGGTATGGTTTTAAAAACTTTCTCCAGTTGAGAGACTACAATTTTTGTATATCCTTCATCGGTTCGCACACTCAAATATCTATTTTGAAGAGATCGCTTACCGGAATACCATTGGATAACAGGCCCGATGCGATTTTGCAAATCTTCATAATGAAAATCTTCCATCACACCGATAATCGTATAAGTGTCAGGGTTACCCTTTGATTTAATTTGTTTACCAACCGCATTCTTCCAGCCGAATGCGTCCATTGCGGCCCGGTTGATAAGAACAGTATTTTTTTGAGAAGCGCTAAGGGCATCATCAAAATTTTTGCCCTGCACTAAAGGTATTTTATAAGTTGGCAGATAACCGGCATCTGCGGGCGCCTGGCGAAGGCTTGCTTCTTTGTTTGTGGCCGGATCATAATAGTTATTGTAGTCCTGCGCATAAGCCGTGGGAATGACGCGATTGGCAGATACTGATTTTACATGCGGATTATTTTTAAGGTCATTTAATATACTTTCAAATCTTGCATTGGCTGTCTTTTGATCCCGGAAAGCAAGGTCAAGATTTATTACAGCAACATTATCTTTATCAAATCCAAGCGCCGAGCTTTTCATATAGCGGACCTGGCTGTTGAGAATAATAGTAACACAGATAAGCGTTATGGCAAATACAAATTGAACGGTGATAAAAATATTTCGAACACTGCTGCTTTTATAGTTGCCGGAGGTAAGCTTACCCTTCACCGCATCGGTAACTTTTACCGCAGCTAATTTTAGCGCAGGAAGGCTTGCTGCAAGTACCGTAAATAAAAGACCTATCCCTGTAAAAAAAAGAATGATTGGATAATCTTTTGCTATGCCCGTTTCTATTTCACCAAACTTATCTTTCACCATATTATTTATATTGGGCAAAAGAAGTAAAGAGAAAAATAACCATGCAAATAATACGGAAATAAATACAACCAAACCATTCTCCACGCAAAACTGCATGATGATATTTTTTTTACTGCCACCAATCATTTGCTTCACTGCCACTTCTTTTGCACGGGAATACATGGAGGCGGTATTGAGGTTGATGAGATTTAAAAGTATAATAAGCAAAATAAGAACTCCAGCACCCACTGCTCCTTTAATAATTACTCCCGTTAGCGACGAATTCTCCTGGGTTATTTTACTAAAAGGAACTGCAAATATTCTATTATCTTTTTGATCGGGCGCATAATTAAGTTGTACTATATTGGCGATTTTTGCGTCCAGTTTTTTAGGATCGGTATTTTTTTTCAGCCTTAAATAATTATTAGCAAAAGTATTATACCAGTCAGCGCCATTTTTAAAATCGGGATTAGATTCAAGTATTGCCGTAGGAAGTAAAACTGTCGGGCGTATTGTTGAGTTTGAAGGTACATGCTTCAGAACGCCGGTAACCGTAAGTTGCATCGAGTCATCCGCCCTAATAATTTTTCCAACCGGGTCTTTTCCCCCAAAAAATTTACCGGCGATTTCTTCAGAGAGTACTATAGAAAATTTATCGCTCAATGCCGTTGCTGCATTTCCATATTTAAAAGGGAATTGAAATACTTTAAAATATCCTGTATCAACAAATGCAGTGGTTTCCTGGAATTCTTTATCAGCAAACTTCAGCCATGGAAAATACCATTGCTGAATATGCGTAGCAGCTTCCACTTCCGGGCAGGTTTTTACGATTTCACCAAGCAACGGATAGGTAGTTGACGTATATTGATTGCCATCGGCTGTTCCCGTTTTAAGGTAATACATCTGGCCAATATCTTTCTGATTACTATCGGTCGTGAGATACTGATATACCAAAAGAGATAATGCCATAATACTTGCAAGGCCCGTTGACAAGCCAACAATATTTACAATGCTGAAAAGTTTATTTTTCAGCAGTTGCCTGTAAGCAGTTTTTAAATAATTTCTAAACATAGTCTGAACTTTGGTTTTTAGAATTATTTTTCTGAATCATGATAATCTTATAAATCAGTTTAATCACGGTTCAGACAATTTCATTCTGTTCTCAAACTCTTCACCGGGTTCATTAAAGCTGCCCGTACAGAATGATAGCCAACTGTGCACAAAGCAATAAAAATTGTTACCAATGCTGTAATTGCAAATACATACAAATGAACGGGAATACGGAAAGCAAAATCCTGCAGCCATTTATTACCGGCCCACCACGCAAGAGGTGCAGCGATTAAAATGGCAATGCCTATAAGTTGTAAAAAGTTTTTTGCTACAAGAATGGTTATGCCGCTGACGTTTGCACCGAGCACTCTTCTTATTCCAATTTCTTTGGTACGCTGAACGGTCGTAAAAGCAGCAAGCCCAAACAAGCCAAGACAGGCAAGAATGATGGCTAATGCACCCGCAACGGAAAACAATGTTGAAGTGCGTTGTTCGGATAAATAAAGCCTGTTATAATCTTCATCAAGAAAATGATAGTTGAATGGTCTGCCAGGAATGCGCTGTCTCCACATTGCTTCCAACCGGCCAAGTGTATGCTGCATATTATCACCACTTATCCGAACCATAAATGTTCTTGAAAAATCGCGCCCAAGAAAAATAAGTAGCGGTCCAATCGGTTCATGAAGGCTGCTGAAATTGAAATCTTTTACAACACCCACTATTGGGCCTTTAGCCCTATTTTCAATCGTTCTGCCAATAGATTTTTCCGGCTGCCAGCCAATTTTTTTCGCAAGTGTTTCATTAATAATATAGGGTTGTTGATAATTTGCATTACTATTATTTGTATCCATCAGGGCAAAATCAGATTGCTGAAAATCACGTCCTGCTACCAAATGCATTTTCATTGTTTTGATAAAATCAAGATCAACGGGCATTGCGTTTAAGGAAATGTCATGCGTTCCTTTTTCATCTATTGCCGTAATACCATCGCCCCACTCTACATATTCCGGGGTTTCATAAGAGGCGGTAACATTTGCTACTCCGGGTACTTGTGCAATAGCTTCTTTTATATTTTTGAAATCCTTCAACATGTTTCCTCCTATTGGCAGCAAGATTATATGCTCTTTATCGTAACCTAAATTTTTTGTTTGCATAAAATGCATTTGCTGCAAAATAATTGTGGTATAAATAATCAGGAAAACCGAGATTGCAAACTGTGCGACGATTAAGGTCTTGCGCATCGTGTTCTTTCCACCCGTAAATGTGAAATCTTTTTTAAGCACAGATAAAACCTGCGTGCCAGATAACAGCAATGCAGGATATAAGCCCGCAAAAAAACTTACTAATAAGGAAAATACAATTAGTGAAATAATTGGAACAGGTTTCAATAATGCAGCCGCGTTAAATTCTTTACCGGTAATATTATTGAAATAAGGAATCAACAAAATACTTAACAATAATGCAAGTGCCGCTGCTATGAAAGTGATAAAAGAAGTTTCGCCAATAAATTGTGAAAACACTTGTTGCTTTGATGCGCCCAATACTTTTCGCATGCCAATTTCGCCACTACGCCCCGAAGATTGCGCGGTGGAAAGATTAGTATAATTGGCACAGGCGATGATTAAAATAAGAATGGCAATTATTGAAAACATGTAAATGTAGGTGATGCTGCCATTGGGTTCGAAGCCTGCACGCTTCGAATATAAATGCACTTTTGTAAGAGGCTCCAGGTGATAAGCGAGATGATCATTGCCTTTAACTCCGGCATCTGTTTTCACCGCCACGGTCTTCATGTAATCGCTTATTTGCCGCTGTAGTATCGGGATACTTTTTTCATCATGCAACAAAAAATAAGTGATCCAATTAGCAGTCCACCATGTTTCATCTTTTACGCCATTCCCAAGGTTGAGGAACTGTGTGGCAAAGTCAAATTCTATTTGAGAGTTTTGTGGCACATCTTCAATAATAGCGGAAACGCGTAAATCTTTGCCTCCGCTCGTAAGCGTTCTATTAAGCGCATCTTCATTGCCAAAATATTTTTTTGCCATCGATTGAGTGATCACAATCTTATCCGGAGCGTCTAATGCTGTTGCCGCCTTTCCTTCAATTATCTTAAAAGAAAATATTTTAAAAAAGGGATCGTCGGCGTAAAGTATTCGCGGCTCGTCAAAAATTTTATCGCCGACCTTCACCACGTTATGACTTATAAAAGTTCGTGCGTATTCTTCTATCAATGGAAAGATTCTTTTAAACTGCGGGCCAACTTTAGTTCCCGTTGTTGCTGTTGAGCTTACAGTTCCGGCGCCACTATACTCCATCGTTGTTCTTACAATACGGCTGGCATTCTTATTGAACTTATCATAACTCAATTCATGATTTATATACAAACCAATTAAGAGACAGGCTGTCAATCCTACTGCCAATCCGAAAATATTTATACCCGAATACAATTTGTTTTTACGAAGAATGCGAAGGGCTGTTTTGAAATAATTTTTAAACATGCATATCTATTTTGGTCCTCAAATTACTTTCAACTATTAATTTTTAATTTAGCTTGCTGTTAAATCTGTCGGCCGGCAGACAGATTCTTGACTTCTTAACACTCTTCATTCTGTTCTCAAACTCTTCACCGGATTTGCAACGGCCGCTTTGATGGATTGGAAGCTGATAGTAAACAATGCAATCATTATCACTAACAATCCTGATGAAACAAACAGCCACCAGCCAATGGTGATGCGATAAGGATAACTTTGCAACCATTTATTTGCAGCTATATACACTAATGGTGATGCAATTATCAATGCTATTACAACCAGCTTTATAAAATCAGTTGAAAGTGTTGTAACAATTTGTTGCACCGATGCGCCAAGCACTTTGCGTATGCCGATTTCTTTAGTTCTTTTTTCTGCTGCTAAAACAGATAATCCAAATAAACCAACGCAGGAAATAAAAATGGTTAATATAGCGCCGAACAAAATGATCTGTTTCCATTTTTCAATCTCAGCATACTGTATCCTGTTTTCATCGCTTTTGAACACATAGGAATAAGGGGTCACCGGGTAAAACTGCTGATAGGTGTTTTGTATCCATTTTAAACTTGTAGCTGCAGTATTGGGTTTTATCCTGATATAATAAGTTCCATATAAACCATGCATGGAAAATAATTGCGGCCTTATTTTTTGGGTTAACGATGCATAATGATAATCTTTTATCACGCCAATTACGCGGTAAGTTTCATTGCTGCTTCCCAAAATGTTTATGGTCTCACCAATCGGGTTTTTCCAGTTTGCCGCTTTTACAAAACTTTCGTTCACAATAACAGATTGTGCAGAATCAGCAGGAAATGCTGTTGAAAAGTTTCTTCCTGCTACCAACGGAATCTTTAATAAAGGCAAATAATTTTCATCAACAGTTTCAGAAGCAAAACCCACGGTAGAACCAACCGCATTTTTTGTACCTGTATAAAATTCGCCGGCATTCTTTACGCTAACGCCAATAATGTTTGGGTTCTTGAGCAATTCATTTTTAAAAACAGCAGCATCGGCATGGTTTAGATTGTTTTTATTTATGATAACAAGATTATTGTCATCATATCCCAAATTCGTTTTGGTTAATAAATTGAACTGTGCATAAATGGTATAGGTGGCAATGATTAAAAATGATGCTAGTGTAAATTGCAATACCACCAAAGATTTTTGCAGATAATTTTTTCCTGCTATTTGAAAACGGCTATACAAAGTTTGCACAGGATTGTAACCGGATAAAACCAATGCAGGATAAAAGCCTGCAAGCAAGCCTGTGATGCCATACAAGGCAATATAACCTGCAATTAATTTTGCATCAAACAAATAAGAAATTGCCAACGCTTTATTTGCAAGCTCGTTAAACAACGGCAATAACAATTGCACCAATGCAATAGCTACTACAAAAGCAACCGTGCAGAGGAAAAAAGATTCGCCGAGAAACTGGAATATTAATTGCTTTCTATCACTGCCCATAACCTTGCGAATACCAATTTCTTTTGCACGCTTTACAGACTGTGCAATAGTGAGGTTCACAAAATTGATGCAGGCAATCAGCAACACAAACAATGCAATCCCCGAAAGTAACCAGGAATACATCGGGTTGCCGGCATTCGCTAAACCATTGCTTGCAGGCATTGCAGTGTTCAAATGCATGTTAAGATACGGTTGCAAAAAATAGGTGCCCATACCTTTAACATCAGGGTCTCCACCATCATTTTTCAGCATTTCAAAAAAAGTTTGCTTCGCATCTGCAACATAAAAACTTTGCATGTTCTTTTCCACTGCTTGCAGGTTTGCTTTATCATCCAGCACAACAAAAGTGTTCAGGAAAGAATTAAACCAGTTATGGGTGTCTTTTGCATCAATATCAGATACTTTGAAAGGAAGTAGCGCTTCAAATTGTATGGAAGAATTTTGCGGGCTGCGTTTTGCAACAGCCGTTACTTTGTAAGGAACAAAGCTGGTATCTTCTTTTATCATCATTAGTTTGCCCACAGCCTCAGTAACAGCAAAATATTTTTTTGCAGCATCTTCGCTCAATACAATTGAATGGGGTTCTGTTAAACAGGTTGCAGGGTCTCCGGATAATAAAGGGAATGTAAATACAGAAAAGAAATTTGAGTCAACAGATAAAACGCCATCCTGTTGCCGCACTTCATTACCTGTTTTTATATCTTCAGAACCGCCATCCACACGAACGAAAGATTTAAAGCCGGGAATATTTTGTGTAAACCTCGGTCCCTGTAAAAAACCTGTGGTGCCATTTTCCTTGCCGCGGCTTGTTTTTCTCGCAATACGGTAAATGTTGTTTACATTTTTATGAAACTTGTCGAAGCTTACTTCATCTTTTACATACAGCACAATAAGCATGGCACAAGCAAGTCCGATGCTTAAACCTGCAATGTTGATGAATGAATAAACCTTATTTCGTGCAAGATTTCTAAATGCAGTTTTGAAATAATTTTTAAACATGACCATTGATTTCTGATGTATGATTTATCATTTTCAAATTGAACTATTCCGTTCTCAAACTCTTTACAGGGTTTGCCATCGCTGCTTTTATTGCCTGGAAGCACACGGTTAGCAATGCAACCCCAATGGCAAAAAATCCGGCAACTGCAAACACTGCCCAGCCAATGTTTATTCTATATGAATAATCTTGTAACCATTTATTCATGACTATCCATGACATGGGGGATGCTATTAAAAATGCTAAGGTTACTGGTTTAAGAAAATCTCCTGAAAGGAGAACTACAATTTGCCTCACTGATGCGCCTAATACTTTTCTCACGCCGATTTCTTTAATACGCTGATTGGTGGAAAGATGAGCAAAACCGAATAATCCGAGACAGCAAATGATAAATGCCAAAATAGTTGCTACGCTTACAACCTTTTGCCAGCGCTGTTCCTGCATATACTGGCGTGCATTTAACTCATCCAAAAAATTAAACTGATAAACAGCACCCGGCATTCCCTTTTTATAAATACGCTCAATGGCCTGCATTGCATCTTTTTGTTTTGCCTTATCAAACCTGATCCAAAGGTTTCCATCAGGGACTTCACTTGCATACATAACCATGGGAGCTATTGGTTCACGCAATGAACCGAAATGAAAATCTTTTACCACGCCGGTAATTGTTTTCATTGTACTGTCACCATCCCTGTAAACTTTAATTTGTGAGCTAACAGGGTTTTGAATTCCGGACTGTTTAACAAAAGTTTCATTTACAACAACTTTATTTTTTGCAGTTGAAAAAGATGAACCAATATTACTTCCCGCTAACAATGGAATCTGCATAACAGAAAGAAAATTTTCATCTACATTTTTATATTGTGCTTTTAGATTTCTTCCCGCCGCTTCCATATTCTCAGGATGACCTTCATTGCCAAACGATACCGCCTTAATAGAAGGTTCCTTTGCAAATTCATTTCTTAAATAGGTAATGGCAGACCTGTAATCCCTGTTGCCACTGATGTTTGTTCTTATGATTTGGTTTGGATTATAGCCAAGGTCTTTGGTGCGTATGTAATCCATCTGGCCGTAATAAACAATGGTTGCAATAAGTAAAAAAAGTGCCAGTGAAAACTGCATTACAATTAGGCCGCGGCCTAATAAACTGCGGCCAGATAATTTCTGCCTGTTATAAAGAACTACTGATGGGCTGAACCGTGATACGACAACAGCAGGATAAATACCTGTTAAAGCAATGATCAATAAAAACAGTGCCGTAAAATAGAATAGCAATTTCCAATCGAACGCATCCGCAAGTTGAATCTGTTTAGCTGTAAGACTATTGAATAATGGCAGACAAATATTTAGTAAGACAAGAGAAAATAAAAATGAAACAAAACAAAGAAGGGAAGACTCGTTAATAAACTGCATGATAATATGTCCCCTGCTGCCCCCGGAAATTTTTCTTATACCAACTTCTTTGGAGCGTTTAAGGGAATTAGCAATACTTATGTTTATAAAGTTTATGGAAGCCATAAGCAGTATAAAAAAAGCGATACCAAGAAACATATAAGAATAGACAGGGTTACTGCCATTTACAATACCGCCTTCTGCATCCCAGCTGCTTTGCATTAGTGGGTTAAGATGTATATCTGTTATGGGTTGCAGCCCATAACTTATCTGCGGATCGTAACCATATAGCTTAACTTTATTCGCAAGCTGCTCCTTTGCATGTGAAGCATAAACCGTATTAAATTTGCGCACCACTGAATTGAGATTCGCCCGTGAATCGAGCACCACAAATGTTCCCAGGTAAGCATTGAGCCATGCATCGTCCACAAAGGCAAGCTCCATAAACTGAAAGCTAAACAGGACATCAAATTGAAGCGAAGAATTAGCCGTGGGATCTTTTACAACTCCTGTAATAATTAACGGCCTGCCAAGCCTGTCAAAAGATGGGTCTGCGTCCATGCTTAATGTTTTACCAACCACATCATCTGTATTGAAAAATTTTTTTGCAGTACTTTCAGTTAGTACTGCAGAATAGGCATTTGACAGGGCGGTCGCTGCATTACCATGCAATAATTTAAAACTAAAAACATTAAAGAAATTTGAATCAGCGAACAATGGCTTGATATGCAATCCTTTTTCATTGGCGATAACATCGTTGTAAATATCACCGCCCATTATTCTCACATAACTTTTCACTTCAGGCACCGCTTGTTTAAATGCAGGCCCTTGCACCTGGCCTGTGCCGCCAACCGTTTGCGGGCTTTCATTTTTATCGTCAGTCATTGTCGTGGTAACCCGGTAAAGGTTGGGATTATTAGCATGAAAATTATCAAAACTATGTTCATCATTCCAATACAGCACAGCCAGCAACATGCAGGTAATCCCTGTTGCAAGTCCAATAATATTAATAATCGAATACAACCTGTTTTGCCGGAGGTGGCGAAGTGATATTTTTAAAAAAATATTCATCCAACAATTAAATTATTTTTTCCCTGCCATATTTTACTTCCAATAATCCAACCTACAATAATGTCTCGATTCTTATTCTTTTGCTTTACAAAAATTCCTCCTTTACCATTAATTACCCCACAATTCTTCATGCGTTATTCTGTTCTTAAACTTTTTACCGGGTTTGCTATTGCCGCCTTTATTGATTGAAAACCTATTGTTATCAATGCAATTAATATTACCAATATTCCTGCTAATGCAAACAGCCCCCAGCCAAGGGTTATACGATAAGGGTAATTCTGAAGCCATTTGTTTGTTGCCATCCATGCAAGCGGTGTTGATATAACTAATGCAATAAGAATCAACTTTAAAAAATCTGTTGACAGAATAGATACAATGCTACTTACAGATGCACCTAATACTTTACGAATGCCGATTTCTTTGGTTCTTTTTTCAGCAGATAAAACAGATAATCCAAACAATCCGATGCAAGAAATAAAAATGGTAAGCAAGGCGCTGAATAAAAGAATTTCTTTCCATTTTGCTTCTGCTTCATAACTCTTTGCGTTTTGCTGGTCTTTAAAATTATAGGCGAACGGGCTTAGCGGAAATAAATTCTTAAATGTTTTTGCTATGTATTGCAGGCTTGCAGTTTCAATGCCTGGTTTTATTTTTATATAGACCATTCCGTATTGATTAGCCGGGTTCATGGTAAATAACTGTGGCTCTATTTTTTCGGTTAACGGCTTATAATGATAATCTTTTACTACACCCGCAACTGTATAAGCTTCACCGTTCTCGAAACTGGTTACCTGTTCACCTACAGGTTGCTTCCAACCGGCTTGTTTTACAAATGCTTCGTTTACCAAAATCGCGTGTGTTGAATCTGATGGATAATCAGGAGAAAAGTTTCTTCCTGCAACAATTGAAATTTTAAGCAAAGGCAAATAAGATGCATCAATAGTTTCAATCTCAACGTTTATCTGCTTACCACCGCTTACTTTTACTGTATTGTTAGAATATCCGCCATTTCTCGGAGCAACATCAACTATATTGGGATTTTTCTTTAATGACTGCTTGAATAAAGCTGCTTCATTGTGAGTCATGCTCCATTTTTCAACCGTAACTAAATTAGTGTCATCATAACCTAAGCTTTGTGTGGTTAGATAATTGAATTGCAGAAAAATGATAAGTGTAGCGATAATTAAAAATGATGCCAATGCAAACTGAAATATTACAAGCGACTTTTGTAAATAGCTTTTGCCCGCAAGATTAAAGCGGCTGTATAATGTTTGAACAGGATTATAATTTGATAATACTGCTGCCGGATAAAATCCTGCTAATAAACCCGTAAGAATAAAAAGCGCTGTGTAACCGGCAACTAATTTTAAATCGAATAAATAAGAAAGCGAAAGTGCTTTGTTTGATAATTGATTAAACAAAGGCAAGACTGCAATGACAATAACAATTGCAAAGCTGAAAGCTATAAGGCATAAGATAAATGATTCGCTGAGAAATTGTATCACCAGTTGCTTACGGGTGCTGCCAATCACTTTGCGGATGCCTATTTCTTTTGCACGTTTTACCGAGCGTGCCATGGTAAGATTTATAAAATTGATACAGGCAATCAATAAAATAAAAAGTGAGATAGCAGAAAGAATGTAGGAAAATGTTGGGTTGCTTTTGTCAGAAAATATTTCATCTGTAGCAGACACCATCTTGCCAAGGTGGATTGCAGAGAGTGGCTCAAGAATATAAGAAATACCAATGTTCTTAACGCCATATTTAGTTTTTATTTCGTTAATAGATTTACTTGCATCAGACTCAAAAACTTTATCCATTTTATTTTGTACGGCCTTCACATTAGCGTTTGGTGCAAGAACAACAAGTGTGGTAAGGAAAGAATTAAACCAATTCTCATTATTGCTTTCATCTTCAGCTGATACCCTTAGCGGCAACAAGACCTGGAATTTTATAGATGAATTTTGCGGACAATTTTTTGCAACACCGGTTATGACATAAGGCTCAAATTTACCTTCCTTATTTAATAACATCGTCTTGCCAATAGCATCTGAAGTACCAAAATATTTCTTAGCCATCTCTTCAGTAATTACTACTGCATTGGGCTGTGTTAATGCTGTTGTAGGATTACCACTTAACAACGGAAACGTGAATACAGAAAAGAAGTTTGAATCAACAAGGCAGATTGGCTGTGATTGAATGTCTGCACCTGTTTTAATATCAATCTGAGTTGGCTGAAACCGAACGAAACCTTGTATTTCCGGAACATTTGCGGCAAAACGAGGACCTGGAAAATAACCGGTATAACTACCATTATCAACACTTCCGTCCTCCCTGCTATTTTGCTTGTCTATACGATAAATCTGCCTTATATTTTTATGAAAGCGGTCATAACTAACCTCATCCTTTGTATATAACATAATTAGCATGGCACAGGCCAAGCCAAGGCTTAGTCCTGCAATATTTATGAAAGAATAAATTTTATTATGCAGCAGGTTTCTGAATGCGGTTTTGAAATAATTTTTGAACATTGTTTGAACTATGATTTTTTTTATCAACTGATTACTATGATTAAACCCGCTTCAATTCTTTTTTCTTCTCCCCTTCGGAACCGGGGGCTTCACTCCGTTCTCAAACTCTTCACAGGATTTGCTATTGCTGCTTTTATTGCCTGGAAGCTCACTGTTAATAAAGTAATCAGTAAAGCGCCTGTACCCGCAGCGGCAAAAATCCACCATGATATTTGTGTGCGATAAGTATAATTCTGCAACCATTCATGCATAAAATAATAAGACACCGGTACTGCAATAAGGAAGGAGATAGTAACCAGCATCACAAAATCTTTAGAAAGCAAATTCCAAACGCTTAACACCGATGCGCCTAAAACTTTCCTGACACCAATTTCTTTTTTTCGCTGCTCTGCAACGAATGATGTTAAGCCAAATAAACCCAGGCAGGATATGACTACTGCAAGGATAGCAAAGAAACTTGCGAGCTTGCCAATGCGTTCTTCATCACCAAATTTCTTTGCATATTCATCATCTACAAACTTGTATTCAAAAGGCTGTTCAGGATTGAATTTCTTAAATACCGGCCCTATCTTGCTTAAAGCACTTTTAGCGCTTACAGATGGACTTAATTTTACGATTGCCAGGTTACCGGGATATGATAATGAAGTATAAATAACAGGCTTTGCTTCATCATAGGGAGATGCTATCACCATATTTTCAATAACGCCGATTACTTTTAAGGGGTGATCCCACCACGTTACTGTTTCTCCTACCGGATGTTTTAAATTCATATAACGGGCTGCCGCTTCATTAAGAACAACAGCGGCAGAATCTGTTGCAAAATCTTTTGAGAAACCACGGCCTTCTTTTATTTGCCAGCCAATAGTTTTACCATAATTATAAGAGGCGCTCACCACACCAAAATCAGTAGAAAGATTCGGGTCTTTACCAGGCCAGCTAAAACCACTGGTACTGTTCCAGATACCGGTTGTAGGGCTTTCGGATTCTGCAACAGATGTTACACTTCCGGTTCGCATCAGCTCATCTTTTACCGCATCGAAATGCGCATGAACAGATGAATCCCCTGTTGATATACTGATAAGATTCGCACGTGAATAACCAACAGGCCTGTCTTTTGCAAACTGTATTTGCTGGTACACTATTATGGTCCCGATGATAAGCGCTACCGAAACAGTGAACTGTAAAACCACGAGCACTTTACGTGGCAATGCAGCATAACGCCCTGCTTTAAATGTTCCCTTTAAAACTTTTACCGGCCTGAACGAGGATAAATAAAACGCAGGATAACTACCAGCAATAAATGCAGTTGCAATGATGAACGCAATAGCTGTCATCCAAAAAAACGGATGATCCCACAAGATGGACATTTGTTTATTGGAGACATCGTTAAAAAAAGGTAACGTAAGCCATGCAAGTAATATTGATAATGCAAATGCGAGTGTTACAGTAAGCAAAGATTCGCTGAAGAATTGAAGTATGAGTTGTTTACGCAAAGAGCCAATCGTTTTTCTTATACCAACTTCCTTTGCACGTTTTTCACTTTTTGCAGTACTCAGGTTCATGAAATTGATACAAGCCAATAGCAAAACAAAAATGCCGATTATGGCAAACATATTTACGTACTTTATTGCGCCACCTGTATTTACACCATCCTTAAACTCCGAATACAAATGCCATTTGCTCATCGGCTGCAAAAACAAAGCAGGCTTCTTTTTCTGCAACTGCGCATTTATTTTTTTCAATTTGGCATCTTTGATCCTTGCAGACACTTTGCCGAAATCTGCATTGTCATTTAACTGAACAAACAATGAAGTAAAGTTGGGACGCCACGGGTCTTCCATATCTTTCAGCCCCCCGTTGCTGTTATACCAAAAATCCCAGGAAGCAATAAAATTTAGATTTCCCAAAGCAGAGTTCTGCGGAAAATCCTCATATACACCGGCTACTTTTAGCGGTGGCATCTGGTCAACTTTAATGATTTTATTTACTGCATCATCGTTCCCAAAATAAGCCTTGGCTGCAGACGCAGACAGCAATACGGAAGACGGCTCGTTAAGACTGTTCCGTTTCCCCTTTAGCATGTCAAGCGAAAACATATCCGGCATTTCTTTTTCAAAATAACCACCGGTCTCTTTTAGTTTTTTATCGCCGATAGTTACTACATGGTTGCCCCAGTTAACGGCCATAGCGATGTGCCTAAAATCGCTCCCATAGTTCTTACGCAACTCTTCTGAAAGCGGGTATGGCACATCCCACCATGTTTGCACCTCGCCATTATTGGTCACGTTTTGTATTACCTGTGCAATGTGATCATAGTTCTTAAAATTTTTATTGAATGAAAGTTCATCATGCATCCATAAGCCGATAAGGATGGCGACAGTCATGCCGATAGACAAGCCCGCAATATTGATGAATGAATGCAGCTTGTCTTTTATAAGGCTGCGCCACGCCGTTTTAAAATAATTCTTTAGCATAAAATTTTATTTATTCCATTCTTAAAATTTTTCTCCCCTTCTCTCTCCCGGTTTTGAGTTACGAAACCTGGATGATATAGAAAACACCTATAACTCATTGCTTACTCCGTTCTCAAACTTTTCACAGGATTTGCCATTGCCGTTTTTATTGCACGATGACCGACTGTTATCCATGCAATAATTACAGAGCTAATAATTGCCAACACAAAAACAGAAGCGCCTAGTGGAATTCTATAAGTATAATTCTGCAGCCATTTATTCATGATAAAATATGCAAGCGGTGCAGCAATGACAAATGCAATAATAATAAGCAGCGTAAATTCTTTTGAAAGCAAATACACAATATTACGTGCAGATGCACCGATTACTTTGCGAATGCCCATTTCTTTTGTACGCTGAACCGCCATAAAAGAAACCAACCCATATAAACCAAGGCAACTGATAAAGATGGCAATACCCGCAAATATTTTATAGAGTTGTGAAAGTTGACCTTCCTGTTTATAAAAATTTGCAATTTTTTGATCAAGAAACTTGTAATCATAAACATTATCCGGATAGGCGCTTGTCCATAATTTTTTAATGTAAGGCAATACCGTTTTTTCAGAACCTGCTTTTATTTTTATGTTGATGGTGCGATATACTTGTTTCCAGGTGCTTAATACAACGGGTGATATGGGATCACGTAACGAATAAGAATTAAAATCTTTTATCACGCCAACAATGTTGGCCACTTTTTCGCCATCCCAAAAATTGATTTGTTTGCCGATGGCCTTCTGAGGATCAGTGATACCTAATTTTTTAAGCAAGGTTTCATTCACTACAAAATCCCGGATAGTATCGCTGTTGTTGTATGCATGGCCGGCAACAAATTGCAGGTTATACGTTTTAAAATAATTGGCATCTGCCCACTTAAGATTTGCATTAAAGTTGGTGGTTTTTGATGCATGATCAAATTTAAAATCACTTGACCAGCCGCCATTATCGGAGGGACTTGCCAGGCTGAAGCTTACATTTTTTATATCAGGATTGTTCAGCAATTGATTGCGCAGGTAATCCGTCTTTGTAAGATTAATGCTATCGTTAATGATCGGCACGTTAATAATGTTATCCTTGTTAAAACCAAGTGATGCATTCTTAAAAAAATTCATCTGGTTTACTACGATGATCATTCCGATAATAAGAATTTGGGCAATAGCAAATTGCATCACAACCAATCCGCGCCGCAAAGAAATGCCGCCAACCATTTTAGCAGTTACCTTACTTTTTAAAGCGGTTATCGGATTAAATCCTGATAAAATAACAGCAGGATAAATGCCGGCAAGCAATGTAACGAGCACCGTTGCAGATAGTAAAAATATAATGATAGAAGGATCATTAATAAACTGTATGCTTATCTGTGTTTCGAGCAATGTATTTAAAAAAGGCAATGCGGCAGCAGCTATCATAACAGCCAGTATCATTGCGGTTATTACTATCAATGCGGTTTCTCCTAAAAACTGAAATGCAAGTTGTTTGCGGTTGCTGCCTAAAACTTTTCTAATGCCTACTTCTTTAGAACGGTTTACCGCCTGTGCTGTAGCAAGGTTTATAAAATTTACACAGGCAATTACTATAAGAAAGATTCCAATGAGTGATAAAGCATTTATAAGCGAATGGCTAAATGTATGTTGATTATAATTTCCGAAACGTTCATCATAATGTATTTCAGACAAAGGTTGTGCAATATAACTATCGCTTGCAGATTCTGCAGGCTTATGCTTTTTTGCAAATGCTTTTAGTTGTGTATCAAACTTTGTAACAGGCAATTCTTGTGGCAGCAAAACAAAAGTATATGTGCCGCTGAATGTGCTCACCCAATCATCAAGATTGTTTTTCCTGGGAGTATTTTCTAAGGCTGAATAAGGCACCACGACACTTAAAGGAAAATCTGTATTCTGCGGCGGGGTTTTTAAAATGCCGGTTATGGTGTATAGATCTTTGTTTTTATATTTTATTGTTTTGCCAATCGCCTCCTGGTAATTATCAGTGCCAAGGCCAAAATATTTTTCTGCAGTTGCCTGTGTAATTACAGCATTGCTGGGATTGTTCAACGATGTTTTAGGATTGCCTACAAGCCATTCAAAATTGAATATGCTGAAAAATTGAGGTTCTGCATAATAAAAATTATCTTCCTGCAACGTTTTTAATTTTTCAGCTTTGTTTTCAACTGTTATTTGCCCGCCCTCTTTATCAATAGAAGCCACTTCTTTTATTTGGGGAAAATCAATCCGCAATGCTTTACCTACAGGGAATCCAACGCCATCAGAATAACTTGTTCCATCTGCGTTATGAAATTCTGTGCCCACACGATAAATACTATTTTTCTTTGGATGGAAATCATCAAAGCTGCTTTCAAATTGAACTACTAAAAAAATAAGAAAACATGCTGCAATTCCTATAGATAGGCCAAGCGTGTTTATGAGCGCATAACTTTTATTGCGCTTGAAACTTCTGAATGCGGTTTTTAAATAATTTTTAAACATAAAAAATGATTTAAATTGTGTTTATTACTTTTTCAATCCACAAAGGCACGAAGCCATAAAGCATCAAAAAGGTTTTCGCAGTTCTATTATCCATCATTCACTTCATTCATCTTAGTGCACTTTTTATCTTTGTGGTTCTATTATTCACGATTTCATCACTCACCATTTACTATTCCGTTCTCAAACTCTTCACCGGGTTTGCTATCGCTGCTTTTATCGCCTGGAAGCTTACAGTGAGTAATGCTATCAGAATTGCCGATATTCCTGCAACTATAAAAATCCACCAGCTGATATTAATTCTATACGCAAAACCCTGCAGCCAATTATTTGCCGCCCACCATGCAAGTGGTGTTGCAATTAAAATGGCGACAGCAACAAGCATAATAAAATCTTTTGAAAGCAATATTGCAACATGTGAAACAGATGCGCCTAAAACTTTCCTGATCCCGATTTCTTTTATTCTTCTTTCAGCTGCAAACACGGATAATCCGAATAATCCGATACACGCTATTCCCATAGCTATGCCTGTAAATACTTCCAGGATTACAGTGAGTTTTTGATCAGATGACCATAGCTTCGAAAAATTTTGATCTTCAAAATAATATTCAAAAGGATAATCAGGCTGAAATGTTTTCCACTGCTTTTGTAAAAATGATAATGTAGCAGAAATATTTTCAGGATCTACGCGAACGGCAACATTCCACCAAAAATGAGGATTTACGCCTACCAATAAAGGCTTGACAGTATTTGTAAAATCTTCAAAATGAAAATCTTTCACTACGCCAATCACGCGCCCTTGTATCATGTCATCAGGGCCATCTCCAAAAGTAGAAAGTGTTTTACCAACTGCATCCTGCAGTTTCCATCCTAACTGCTTAACTGCAGTCTCGTTTAATATGTACCCAAAAGAATCCGTTGGCATTTGGGGATTAAAATCTCTCCCGGTCAAAAGTTGAAAGCCCATTGTTTTTGTTATATCCCAATCGCCGCGTATATACCACAAAGGAACGAATTGGTCTTTTGTTTTTTCCTGCGGTATAAACACATCCTGGTTTTCATATGCTTCTTTGCCGGGCAAATAATTTAGCATCGTTACTGACTGAACTGCTTTATATTTCAGTATATCATTTTTTAAAGCTTGTTTTTTATCAGAAGAAAGATTTGCATGAAGCGGCAATACGACTAATTGATCTTTTTGAAAACCGAGGTCTGAATTATTCATAAAATAAACCTGCCTGCCAACTATTATAACACCTATGATTAAGGTGAGCGAAATAGTGAATTGGCCCACAATTAACACACGGCGCAAAGACAATCCTCTCTGATGAGAATTGAAAGCTTTTTTAAAAATCTTTACAGGTTGCAATGCTGATAAATAAAACGCAGGATAACTTCCGGACAATAGCGCAACCAATACTAAAGTTGCCGCGATAATAGATACTAAAATTGGCTGAAACATTTGCAATAAGCTTAGCTCTTTTCCGGTTAGCTGATTTACAAAAGGCAATGTGCAAGAAATTAAGAGCAATGAAATGACAAATGAAACGAGGCATTGCACGAAGGATTCAAATAAAAATTGACTGATAAGATTTTTCTGCACTGCGCCAACAACTTTTCTTACAACGATTTCCTTACTTCTTACTGAAGCTGAAGCAGTTGCGAGATTAATAAAGTTTACACACGAAAGGATTAAAATAAGTATCGCGATGATGCCAAATAACCAAACATTTTTATAATTGCCGTTCGGTTCAAGTTCAACACGCAGCTTTGAATGCAGGTGAATGCTTTGCAATGACTGCAGGTATATATTTATTCCATGTCCATTCTTCTTTTGAAAATCAGACCAACTCATGCCGCTTTGCGCAGTTATCTGTGTAGCGAAATTTTTTTCAATAATATCTCCAATTTTCTTTTCTAATCCATTTACTGAAACATTTGGTTTGGCAAGTATGTAAGTAAACATATAGGGTAGTAGCCAGTTGTCTTTATGTCCCTGGCTGAGAGAAGAAAAGGAAAGCAGGAAATCAAAATGAAAGTGTGATTGAGCGGGAATGTCTTCTATAATTCCGGTTACTTTATATCCTTTGTCCTCTCCCTCTATTCTTATAATTTTATTGAGCGCATTTGTTGTACCGAAATATTTTTGTGCAGTTGATTTGTTTATAATTAAAGTGTTTGGCTCTGTAAGCGCTTTCTGAGGATCTCCGGAAATAAAATTAAATGTAAATACATTAAACACACTTGAATCTGCATACATAAAGTTTGTTTCATAAAAACGCTTATCGTTATATACAAAAAGTGCTTTTGCGTCACGATTTTTCACAATACGCACCGTTTTATCTATTTCAGGTAATGCCGCGTTAAGTGCTGGTGCGAGTGGCATAGGAGTGAGCGGGTTATTAAAATCCGGCCCCATGTCCATTGCAATGCGGTAAATATGGCCCTTGTTTTTATTAAACTTATCATAACTCAGTTCATCATTTATAAATAGTGCAATAATTATAAAAGCGGTTAACCCTATAGACAACCCGGCAATGCTTATCCAGGTATTCAATTTGTTTTTGGAAAATCCTCTGAGCGCTGTTTTGAAATAATTTTTAAACATGGGATAATTTTTAAAAGTTAATAATAGCTGTCAATAAATTTTCTCATGTAACGCTTTTTAAAATTATTTTATCTTGAAAATAATTTGTGATCTTTTAAATCATTCCGTTCTCAAACTCTTCACCGGGTTTGCAACTGCTGCTTTTATTGCCTGGAAACTGATTGTAATTAAGGCTATAAAGATTGCAGTCACTCCGGCAGCTAAAAATATCCACCAGCTTATTTCAATCCGGTATTGATAATTCAGTAACCAGCTATTCATCATCCACCACGATAAAGGGAATGCAACAATGCATGAAAGAGCAACGAGTTTTAAAAAGTCTTTTGAAAGTAAAGCGGCAATACCTGAAACACTTGCACCTAATACTTTTCGGATACCAATTTCTTTGGTCCTGCGTTCGGCAGTATAGGCCGCCAAACCAAATAATCCTAAACACGAAATAATGATTGCCAGTGATGCAAAAACACGCGATAGTTTGCTGATCAACATTTCGCTTAAAAACATTTGATTAAACTCATCATCTACGAATTTGTATTCGAAAGGATAGGCGGGATTATCTTTTTTAACTACAGCAGTTATTTTTGCCAAAGCATTTTCAATGTTGCTTTGCGGCGTTATTTTTATATATAGTAGAGATGTAGCTTCGGGTATATCAAAAAATATGACCGGAGCAGATTGCCCATACATATCACCATATACATAATCTTTTATTACGCCGGTAACATTCATTTCGAAAGATCCCCTATCACTTTGTCGCTGTAGTGTTTTGCCAACAGCGCTTCCCTTGCCCATTAGCTTTTCCATTGATTCGGTGATGATAACATTCATAGGTTGTGTTGAATCTTTAGGCATATGATTGTCTCCAAACTCAACAAGATCAGCAGGCTGAAAATCTCTGCCCCCGATAATCTGCATACCCGTAGTGGATATAAATTCATTGCCTACCAACCGTGTAGAAATTACAATATTGCTGTTGGGGTCTTTCCCTTGCCAGGAAATACTGGTGGTATTATTGCCGCCTCCGATAGTTGTGTGATCTGCCAGGGCCACGTTTTTTACAACACCCGTATTTATTAAATCCTGTTTTATTGCAGTAAAATCTTTTACAATATTCCCCTGGGCAGATATTTCCAATAAGTTGTTTTTGTTATAACCAATGTCCCTGCTTTTTACATGCTGTATCTGCTGATAAATAATGATGGTGCAGATGATGAGAATAATTGAAACGGCGAACTGCACTACTACCAGACCTTTCCTGATGACCGATGAGCTTCCGGTTTTTAATTTTATTCCTTTTAAAACAAATATGGGGTTGAAAGACGATAAATACAATGCAGGATAACTTCCTGCAACAAGTCCACAGACTATTGTAAGTAACAACAATGCAATGACATGATACGGATTGTTGAATCCCAAAAAGAGATCTTTTTGCACCAACGAATTGAATGCCGGCAAAGCCAACGACATAATAATAACTGCAACAACGGCTGCCAGCAAAGCCATAAATATTGCTTCGCCAATGAACTGAACAACCAGGTTTTTCTTTCCTGAGCCTAATACTTTTCGTACACCAATTTCTTTTGCCCGCTTCTCGCTGCCCGCAGTGGCGAGGTTCATAAAGTTGATACAGGCAATAAATAAAATGATCCATGCAATAATGCTGAATAAACGCACATATAAGATTTGCCCGCTGCCGGTTGGTTTTCCATTGTCAAAGTCGTTACGTAAATGCCAGTCATTCATGCCAAATAAAAACACATGCACAGATGACTTATCCTTCTCAATTTTTTGAGTAGTAAAATCATAATAAGGACTTAATAACCGCTTATTAATAGACGCCGCATCGACGCCCGGCTTTAATTCAACATAAGTAGTCAAACCAAAATTAAACCATGTTGCTGCCCTCGGGTTAGCATCATACCAAACTTTAAAAGGAGCCAGCCATTCAAACTGGACAGTGTAATTCTCAGGCAGATCTTGCAAAACCCCACTGACAACATAATCCTGTTTGTTGTCCATGCGAATTGTTTTGCCAAGCACATTTTTTTCATCACCAAAAAATTTCTTTGCCGTTTTTTGAGTAAGTACAATAGAATGTAACTGCGCAAAAGCACTGCTGGCATTGCCTTGTATGAAAGGCAATGTAAACATATTAAAAAAAGAAGGCTCTACATATTTACCCGAAGCATTCACCGACTTATCACCAATGGTAAATAAAAATGAAGTGCCATCTTCGGTAGTGCGGCATGTATTTACAATACCTGGTATCGTGGCCTGCATAGCCGGCGCCATTGGCCCCGCGGTTGAAGAATGCGTAAAGACACCGTCGTCAACTTTTGCATTTGTTTTTACAAGGAAGATGCGGTCTTTCTTTACATTATTAGTGTCAAAATTCATTTCATCTTCTACCCATAGAAAAATTAACCCGGCGCAGGCAATCCCAATTGCAAGTCCGAATATGTTGAGAAAACTATAGCCTTTATTTTTCTGAAGGCTGCGGATGGCCGTTTTGAAAAATTTTTTAGACATAATTTTATTTGATTACCAGGTATGAAAAATTTTAGTGACCTGGTTCGTGCTTCACAAACCATTCCGCTTCCGACTCGTAAAGGGACACGAACGGGCGTAAGAACAACTTCGTTAGAATTTCTGATTGTTCATCCTAATCAATCTTCGCAATCTGCATTTCACCAATGTGCAAACCTTTGTTTATTACTGCGCTTCCCTTGTATTCAAGTTTGGCTTCTCCAAAAGCGGTTATCTTGATTTCGTTAGTGGTGTTCACGTGGAAATCAGATTCACCATAAGCCGTTATCCTGGTAGTATTACTCACAACATTAAGGCTGTTGATTTCACTTTCGCCATACGATGTATATTTTTGATGATCTATCCAACCAGATTTTATATCCAGGATACTTTCACCATATAATGTGGTTTGCAGTTCTCCCAGGTTTACTTCTGTTAAGATCACGTGGGACTCTCCATAAATTTTTAATCTGAATTTATCTCCCGTCAAAGGGCTTTTGCAAACCTGCGTTTCTTCGCCGCGTACAGAAAGATCAATCATTGTTTTATAAGTGACGGTCGCAGCTACAACAGTTCCATTATAGATTGAATGTTTTTCCTTATATCCATTATCATACGTTTTTTTATTTTTAGTGACCTCCTTCGCGCCGTCTAAATAAATGCGTAACGTCTTGCCATTTACTTCAATATTTATTTTATCATTACTAACTGTACTGTGTTCAATGGTTACACTTTCTTCATTTCCTTGTACAAAGTTGACTTCTATGTACGGGCTTATTATTACTTTATCGAAAGGGTTAACGGCGGTCGTTGTTTGCGCAGATGCAGTTTTTAAGATAAGAACTGCAAATATTGTTATATAATATTTTGATTTTCGCATGTTATGTTTTTTTGTTGTGAGTTGATCTTTGAATTTACCTGCTGTTTTAGCTTTTTAATTAAACTCGAGGTTTATGTGGCCACTTCCTGCATGCACAGTCACGGGAACGCCGCCTCCATTAAGTGCGCCATTTACTTCATCTTTTTCCAGGCTGCCTTTAAAGTTTTCCATCGTACCGGTTGAGATTTTCATGGCACTTAATTTCAAATCAACTGCTGCACTTTTAGGAAGTTGTAAATTCACCCTACCTGCGGAATTATTTATAGAAATAAATTTTCCAAGGCTGCTCATTGACACATCAATGTTTCCGCCGCTGGTGGAAGTTTTAAGAGAGCAACTCAAGCCCTGAAGCGAAACATTTCCGCCGCTGGTTTGCGCAGATAAATCTCCGTCAATAGCTTCCCCTTTTATATTTCCGCCGCTTGTTCCTACTTTGATATTACCTTTTAAGCCCTCTATTTTTATAGACCCACCGGAAGTGGACATGTTGATATCGCCGGCTGAATTTGCCGCATCAATATTTCCCCCACTTGTAGTGAGATCAAGATCGTCTTTGGAACTCCTCAGGTAAATGTTACCACCGGAAGTTCTTCCTTTTGTTTTGCCTTCCAGGTCATTCAATACCAAATTACCGCCGCTCGTTGAAAAATCTTTTTTTCCAGTAAGCCCAGTCAGTTCAATGTTTCCACCGCTTGTTTGTAAATCTGCGTCGGCGGTTTTAGATATATAAATTTTGAAGGAAAAGCTCAGCGCTTTTTTCCAATCAGTAATTCTATGTTTTGGTTTAGCCGTAGCAGTAAGCTTATTATTAGTTACGGAAACGGTTAAATCATAATCATCCTCTATCCTGCTTTTTATTTCATCATCGGAAAGTGCCTTCTTCCAATTATTATTCTGGTTTACAAATACTTCAACATGCGACCCGGAAGGATCTACTGCGGTTACAGTTATGTTACCTCCTGAAGTTTCCGAAACAACGCTGTTAATCGATTCCCCGGAAAATGATTTGGTGAGGTAAGCCTTATCCGATTTGTTTTGTGAATATGCAGCAAGACAAAAGGCAGGCATTAGTAGCAAAAGAAAATACTTTTTCATTATGTAATTTTTAAATTTAAAATGATTTTTGTTTTGTTATTCACGGGATAGAAAACGGCTACGCAAATGGTTTCAACCATCATACCAATGGCATATCGTGTTGATACACAATAAGGGCAATAATAATTATTAATTGGGAACTGTTCGATTACGAACACCTGTACCGGAAAACCGGACAGTAGTACACAGGCAATTTATCAAGAGTATTGCAGAGAAATTCAATATTTTCCTGGTAAAGATTTATCTATCTCAAGAGAAGTGATTTTATTTCCTTTGGCAAAGTGGAAACCATTTGACGAAACGTAATGTTCGATGCCTTCCAAAACACCCTTTGACAAAAGGTTCTTCGAAAAGTAAATGGATTTACTTTTTTTCAGTTCTTCAAGTTCCGGGCTATAATTAGCTACAACAATTCCCCGCGTTTTTCCTTTGAGCATATCTTTATCATTTCCACTATTGCCTGCAGTAATAAAATTTTCCAGCGGCAATTTCCACTTATAACTCAGGTAGCGGACAGCGCTCCCCTTGCTGGCACGAAACGGTAAAAAGTCGAGATATTTATTTTCGGTGAGCAGTACTTTTGCTCTTAGCTTTTTATCATCAAGAAATTTATAGAGGTTAGCAATATTATCTTCCGTGAAAGCATCATCCACATAATAACTCAATTTGAAACGCCATTGCGCATCCTTCTCCTGCAAATGAATACCGGGAAATTTTGATAAAACATTTTGCAATTCATCTCTTTTCCATTGGTAATCTATATGGCTTTCATAACCATTATCCGGAATAAGTTTTTCTGTATAATAAATCTCTGAACCGGCAGAACATATAAGTACATCCGGGCTGGGAAGATCATATTTTGAAAAAGCCTCTTCTGTTATTTCCCTGTTTCTACCGCTGGCAACGCCAAACACTACGTTTCCTCCATGAGCGTCAATCCAGTGTTTCAACTCATCAAGGCCATCTGATTTATCGCCATCGACTAAAGTCCCGTCAAGATCCGAAATAATAAACAATTCTGCCATGGCAAGCTTTTTTCCATAAGCCGTTTTATGTTTAAAGGCGAGCGCAGCCGTATCTTTTCTTTTGAAAAGGTTATCAATTAATTCCACATACTTATCGGCGTGGGCCGTCCATGAATACAGGTCGCTGGCAGCCCTTATTCCGTTAGAAGAATATTTATCCCATAATAACTGGTCGGCAATAATTTTCTTCAACGCCTCTGCAATAGCGGCGGGGTCTTCTACATCCACTAAGATTCCATTGTCACAATGTTTCAATATTTCTTTCGGGCCACCCGTAGGCGAAGCAACCACAGGAAGGCCGCAGGCCGCGGCTTCTACAATAGTTAATCCAAAATTTTCTCCGGGAGTTGCATTTACAAAGACTCCTTTTTTACGGGCAGCCACACGGTAAATTTCCGGCACTTCCAGTTTAGGATCATTCTTTTTTGGGATGGCCATCTTTCCATACAGATCGTATTTGTCAAGCAACAATAAGAGATTTGTAAGAATATCCTGTTCGTCGGCAGGCATCTTCGTAATGTCTTTTCTCACGCCGGCGAATATGGCAAGATTGGCCATTGCCTGCAATTCCTTATCCTGGCCAAAGCATTGGATGATCCGTTCAAAATTTTTTCTTTTATCTGCACGACCGATAGAAAGGATCAACGGCTTAGCCGGGTTGAAAAGAAAACGTTCTATGTCAGAATTTACCCTGTAAAGCGCCTGCTCCTGCTCAATAGTCATCTTGAACGAAGGCATATCAAGACGGTAAAAGGGATAAAATAATTCAGTGTTCACACCCGGAGGAATTACCTCAAACCTGCCTTTATCTTTATTCTCATATAAACCATACTGCGTTTCTATTTCATGTTGGGTACTCACTATAATTAAATCAGCCGTTTGCAGTAAATCTTCTTCTACCGCAATGCGCTTATCCATGCTGAACTTTTCATTGATCCTTTCCGGCGTAAGCCCTTCCTGCAGTAAAATGTTCTTTTTGTTGCGGCCAAGCGAATGTGCTGTTGCGATAAAAGGAATACCAAACATTTCGCTTATCTGCGAAGCAATGTAGTTACCATCTGCATAATGGCCATGAACTACATCCGGAAAATCGTCTTCTTTTTCTATAAAGCGTATTGTTTTATCAATAAACTCATCAAGATAATCCCATAATGATTCTTTTGAGCGGTAGGAATTGCCCCCGCATGAAATTCTTACTATGCGGGCCTTTTCATTAACTGTTTCAATTTCTTTTTCGTAAGAAGACGACACTCGTTTATCAGCGACTCTGCGGGTAAAGAGATCTACCTTTCGTACACCGGGATGCCGGGAAAGGTTTTCTAAAAGCTCGAGTACATATTTAACCTGGCCGCCGGTATCTTTATCTCTGCCAATCTCGGCATCTGCAAATCGTATAAGGCCATGCGGGCTGAATAATTGTATATAATATCCGTTCATTATTTCTTATTCAGTTTATCTGATATTTGCAAAATTAACCAAATCAAAATAATCAGGCTCATTGCATGGTAACGAATCAAATGTTGTATGGTTTTTCTGTCGCTAAAACAACATTAACTCATTCACTCAAGTTAGTTTACGTGAAGGGATTTTGTATTTTTAATTAAAACGAGTAAATAGAATATGTATTCAGGATCAGGATTTAGTGACTGGGAAATTGGAGATATAACCGTTATCCTTCACGATGGAATTTTTCATTTGTTTCATCTTATCATTCCAAACCACGATTACATCGCTCACGCAGTTTCAGAGGATGGTGTTTCATGGAAAAGAGTGAACAACGCTTTATTCGTAGGAGACCCGGGCGAATGGGATGATGACATGCTGTGGACAATGCATGTAGTAGAGGCAGGTGACAAATTTGAAATGTACTACACCGGCCTGCAGCGAAGAGACCGCGGTGTTATTTCCAGGATCGGATTGGCCGAATCACCCGATCTTATTAAATGGGAAAAGAACCGCAAGAATATTTTTCCGATAGAACCGAAGGGCATTTATTACGAAGCGCCGGATACCAACCCGAGAAAATGGCTTAGTTTCCGCGACCCATTCAGATTTGAGCATAACGGCGAAGTTTACCTGCTTGTGTGTGCCCGGAGTATTTCCGGGCCGGTATCGCGAAGGGGTTGTGTGGGCGTAGTTAAAATCACCCATGATATTGTTGAGCTGATGCCGCCCTTATTATACCCGATGGTATATGACGATATTGAATGCCCCTGTGTATTTATGTTGAAAGGACGGTTTTATTTATTGGGTTCCATAAGGGAAGATATAAAAGTGCGCTATTGGTTCTCACCTGATTTTTTTGGTGAATACCATTCTTTTCACGCTGACGTGCTTTTGCCACAGGGGAATTATGCGGCACGCACTGTACAGGATGGCGATCACTTGCTGGTTTATAATTTTTTCTATGCTTATGGAAAGATTGATGCGCTGCGTGTACTGCCTCCTCCAAAAGAACTGGATGCTGATGATAAAGGAAGGCTGCGGCTGAAAAGCTATTACCGCTGGGAACTAATGGCTATAAAAACAGTACAGCAACCTGACTTTGGAGAAGTAGTGCACTTACTTTCCAACCCTACTGCTACTTCTGATATAGCGCCGGATAAATGGACATGTGGATCAAGGAGCGGGTACGAAATATTTTGTTTCCAAAAACCTTCCGCCGGTTTTATATGGGAAGGGTTACTAACGGTGGAGGGCATGGGTAAGCTGGGCCTGGTAAGTGATATTGACCATGACGGCAACGGATACTATATTTCATTTGATGTATCCAATGGACTTTTACAAATAAGGGCGTGGGGCTTCAACCCGCTAAACAACAGGCAGAATTTTATTTTTACCGATATCCAGTCTGGCGTATTTAACATCAATGGAATAAAATCTTTTCATTTCAGGCTTATACGATATGGTAACTATATTGAACTCTCCATTGACGGCGAAGTAAAGCTTACACTGATGGATTATACTTTTTCGGGAACCGGCATCGGGCTGTATTCCTCATCTTCGGTGATTTCTATGCAAAATTCAACGGTGAAGATATTACCACATCCCAAAGATGAATATGCCAGCCAGGAAGAGGCGGGGAAATTGGGGTCATGACGCAGAATTTTAAGTTCACCCCCTGAGACACGTTTGGCATACTATCTATTCTTTCTCCTCAAGCCTTGAGCTATTAACACCGATTAGCCCCTCAAATTACCAGCCCTAATTATGTGCATAAAGAATTTTTCCAGAAGTATAGTTGTTTATTGCATAACGTATTATTATTTCATCGCCGCCTTTAATTTCGAAAGCAGGTTAATCACTTTTGTTTTCGGGTCACCTTCACCGAGAGTTTCAATGGGCAGATAGCCTTTGTAACCTGATGCTTCAATAATTCCTAATAACCTCTCCATATCTGTATCAACCTCTGCACCATTGATAAAAACCTTTTCTTTGATCTGCCAGTTAACGGTATATTTTATTGACCTGGCAATTTCGTCATATGGGTCAAGCACCCGGTAGCTGCCGGTATCAAGTATAAGCCCCAGCCATTCTGAATTAACCGCTTCAATCATTTTAATCACCTGGTCAGCAGTTTGTATAAAATCATTATGGTTTTGTAAGCCGATGATCACTCCATGTTGCTTGCCGTAATCCACACAAGTTTGAATGTCCTTTAGCATCCATTCAGTAACCTGTTCATGGGATATTCCTTCATTTTTTTGATTGCCTGCAAATATTCTTATCACCGGTGCGCCAATCTTTGCAGCCACTTCTATCCAGCTTTTTACACGTGTAACTTCAAGGTCGCGCTTCTTTTTATCGGCTATCGTAAAATCATTACGCACACCGGTACCGCTTATTTCAATACCGAGCCTGAATGCTTTTCTTTTTATTTCAAACAGGTATTCATCAGTTGGTACTTCCGGGTATCCTTTAAAATAATAACCGGTGATGTCAACACCTTCAAAACCGGTTGCTGCGCAAAAATCCAGCAGATCGCTGATGGTCATATTTCCAGCAGACAATGGGGCATTGAAAGAAAAAGCATTGAGGCTTGTCTTTAGCCCATGGGAATTTGAAGGTGTTTTTTTTGACGATGTTGATTTCGAATTAAAGGCCATACCTGCAGATGCCAAAGCAGGCAGAACGATCATAGATGATAAAAATTTTCTGCGATGAAATTGATTGTTCATTGACGAAACATTTTAGAGGCTTGAAAAATCATTTTGAAAAAAGCTGCACTAATCCATACACACCTATGGTAACAATTGACAACACACTAATTAAAAAAGCCGAATTATACAAAATGCCGGAAGTGAAAAACTTCGCTCTTTTATTACGAAACTGCATTGCCGCATAGACCACCAGAAAAAGCATGAACGACCCTACGATTCCACCAGAGAGAATCATAAAAACCGGCAGGCTAATAAACAAGTACATGACCACCCAAATGATTGGAATAATCCATGCAAGGCGGCTTACAATTTTTTTACGTTGCTCAACATCAAAAAAATTGATCCAGCCCATTTGTCCGAATATATCCGGAAACATTCTTGTCCATGCGGCGAGTGATGCAAATACGCTGGAGAATAAAACGAAAAATGCACCGATAAGGTAAAGTGTTTTCACGCCAGGCCCAAGTGATTTTGTGTAAATAAGGGCCAGCGTTTCTATCACCGCATTTCCTTCGGGAATAACATTTCTCCCATGCAGCACAGCGGCTCCTAATAAAAAAAATGCAGCCGTTACCAACGTGTAAATAATCATCGCCAGCAAGGCATCCATGTACATTACACTTATCCAGCCGCGGGCCCTTTTTTCCCATTCGCCACCATCAGTGCGCGGGCCGGTATATGCAGCATATCCTTTTTCAATACACCAGTAATTGTAAGCAATAATTTCATCGGCGCCCACACCCGTGATACCAAAGGCGCCAAAAGCAACAGCGACAATTTCGGGAGGAAACTTAAATTTTAATCCCTCGAAAATATCAGACCATGAAAAACTAAATTCCGTGTAGCGAAGAACAAACAAAGCCGTGATCGTTGATACAGTGAAGATTGCTATCATGACCAATGACACTTTTTCAATTATTTTATAATACCCTTTATAGATCATGGACGAGGCGAGTAACGCTATAACAAAAGCCCATACATAAATGGGAAGCAAAGGAAAAAGCATATACAAAACAATTGCGGCCCCGCCAAGTATGCCACCGATTTGTATGATCTTAAGTGATATCAAAATGAAGACTGTCCACACCACCCAGTTTCCTTTGCCGGAGCGAGACCGGTGCAAATTATTAAACGAATGCATGGCCGTTTTGCCGGTCAATATCGCCTGCTTTCCAAACTCAAGCTGCACAGCCACTTTCACGAGGCAACTTACAATGATGATCCAAAAGGCAATGAAGCCGGCACGTGCTCCCAATGTAGTTGTAGCTATCAATTCCCCCGAACCCACAATGGATGCAGAGAGTATAAATCCCGGCCCGAGAAATTTTAATTTTTGCCAAAAAGAAGTTGGCGGCTCCTTAATGGTTCTTTCTGTTATTACATAATTATCAGTGAGCATAGGCAGTATGATCTCTTAACATAATTAGCATTTTAGCTAATACACTTTTAAAAAATAACTTGACAGACTAAACATTTTTGTTTCTTCAAATTCAGGTCAGTCCAGCCAATGATTAGCTGACGAGATAAATCAATATGGGGGTGTGGATTTTTGATTGATGCCGAAAGGCCAGAGGCTAAGATAGTGTTTTACCAGGGAATGCTTTCAACCTTCAGAACTCTATTTAAAATATTTTTACAGAACGGCTAAAGTTTATTCAGGTGGTCGGCACCAAAGATCAGCCTATGAATACTAACCATAACCTAATTGCATAAACCCTTTGAAATTTATATTACTGAAGATAACTATGCTTCAAATCTTACATGGCACAGCCATAGCCAGCACACTCAACTAGGCTGCCAAGCCTGCGCCATCTAACGGCTTAGTTAGCCCGTATTTTGCCAAACTGTTTGTTATTCGAATTTGAAATGTAAAGTCTCAAATCATTTTTTAAAAGCAAACATCCATCCCAGCATTCATTATAATTTTCTGAGGAACTCTTCTTTATTTCATTTTTTTTATCAGTCGGTATCGCAGGGGGTAAAAAGGAAAAAAGTGCCAAACTTCCAGTTATCCACGGTGACCAGAATCTATAATAATTACCTGTTTCTTTGGCAAACAATGAAACCCGTCCTAATGAATCCAGAACTATTAGAACGGTGTCGCCTTTAGAAGGCAGAGATGCCGTTAAAAATAAATCCGGATTGCTAAAAAGGTATCTATCAGTAGCGTCGGCAGCAACATATGCAAAGGTGGTTGTGTCTTTATATTCTACAGAAAGAAATTTAATATTTCCAAGACTATCATAATTGTTAACTACAACAAGTCCAACAAATTTTGAATTTGCTAATTCATAGTCTAAATTTAAAAATCTTGGACGGGCTATAGTCTGCATGCCAGAAAATAATATTATTAGAAACAAACTATATTTTAAAAGGGTTGCCATTATCTCGTATAACCGTAGGCATTGCCGATGGCAGGTTATTCAATGAACGTCCAGCCCGGAGCTACCGATGATTATAATTTATTGATGAAGTTAACAACAAAAGTTGATAAGAATTCCTTCGGCCCGAACACAAGATGACCAAAGAACTAAAGTTGATGAAATGCAGGTCAGTCCTGCCTTTAGCAATACCAGTGTAAGCGGCTGTACTGTCAGTATACACCTAAACCAATCTGCTTTTCAATTTTCCATGTGTCGCCGTCTCGAAAGATGAGTATTAACTTTTCGTAACCACAAGTGCTTCCACCAACCCAATTCATTTTAAAAATTGCTAAGCCCTTTGCAGTGTCAGCATAAATTCTGGAAAAGTCAAAATATCCTAAAAACAATTGCTTACCAGTTTTTCCGAAACGATGTTCATATTTTGAATTATTAAATTCCTCCATCGTCATGAATTTAATATTCCCTTGTCTAAGGCTATCCAAGCTAAAACCTCTTGTCCTTAATGGCTTCCTAATATTTTTTATGAAGTCGTAAAACCTGGATGTGTTAGATATCTGTGTCAGCAGATATTTTTTAGATTTCATCAAGTCCAATGTCAAAAGTGAATCATTAATAATCATTATTTGATTTAATGAATCTAACTCTTGCTTATTGATGCAGTGAGAACAATAAACTCTATATTCTTTGGGGACTGAACTGCTCTGGCAACATTCAACTATTTTGTCACCGTATAAGGAGTCCTGATTACAGCATTTATAATAGGGTGGGTAAATAATTTTTTGGCAAGTATTGATGTCATAAATTGAGTCAATCACTGAATTGAAGATGGTCAACTCGTCGATGCTTTGGCTTTTGAGTTGTTGGCTAAAAGTTATAAGGCAAATCGGTCCTATGAATTTGTAGAGAGTTTTCATTTGTATAGCCGCTTACTTGTGTATTCCGCTAATATACGCTACCACTTTAAAAAAAATATTTTTCTTATCCTCTCCTTCTTAGCTTGTAGCAACAAAAACCGCTATTGCCCAGAGGTAGCGTAAATACAACCCGTATTAGTTTTGAGTAATCTGTTGGACTGACAATTTATTTTTGTTGAGTAGTATCTTTTGGTTTCTTCTTCATTAAATTATTGAGCAGCCCTTTCACTGATTCTTTTGTTTTCTGCGTAGAATTTTTTGGAGTTGATGCACTGTCTGCAAGAGCAGTTGTATCTTTTGAACCAAACAATTTTTTACTCAGCTCTTCTTTAGCTGCATCGCCTAATTGTTTTTTAATGGCATTCAGTGTGTCTTTGACTACTGTTTTGGCACTGTCAATTTTTGCCTGGGCAAATTGTTGTACCTGGTCTTTCATTTGTGCAGCCAGCGATTCACCACTTTGCTTTAAATCCACTTTGATTGTCGGACTCTTCATAGTACCACCCATGTTAAGTTTAAGATTCACCGTTTCTCCCACATTCAGCGGAATACCTTTGGCACTTATTGCCGATGCCAGGTTATTCACCAACTGGTTTCCCTGCGCGCCCATCAATGCCCTCGGCAGTGTCAGGTTGATGGTGTAATCCAAAGTTTCATCAAAGCCTTGCAAACCGCCGATCTCCATTTCAATGTCTTTTATTTTTACGGTAAATGGTTTCACCAAAACTTTTCCGTTTGAAAATTCAAAATACGTTTTCACATCTTTCAAAGAAATGTTTTGCAATTGAGATACATTCAATGTAGAAGCAATTTTATCAAGCGGCGCAAATTTGCTTAAAAAGCCTTCTATTAAAAGCAAGTTTCCATTTCCCGAAAGCGTGCTCATATCTATACTCATGTCGCCACCCAGTTTCCCATTTGCCGATAAAGCCGATGTTACTTTTCCTGCTAAGAATTTTCCGATTGGCATCAGCTTCTGTACGGTATTAAAAGCGTAAAATGTTTTTTGAATGTCTACTTTATCCACGTCATAACTCATAGTTATAGTCGGCTTTTCTTTATTTTCTTTGGTACTGTAAGAGCCGTTGATGGTAATAGATCCATCAAGTGCATCGCCGTGGATGTTATTCAACTTTACCTTTTCATCCTGTACCTGCAGCGATCCCGTCAAACTCTTTATGTCAATCTTATCATAACGCAGTTGATCTACTTTTGTATTTAAAACAACATCCAGGTTGCCGGGCACTATAAACGGTGCAGAAGCAGGGCTTGCGGCAGCGGTATCTGCAGACACACCCATCCAGTCATTGAGGTTTATTTTATCAGCATTTATAGTAAGATCTGCGCTCAGCGGTTTTCCGTTAAACATATAATTCAACAGGTTGTTGATTTGGCCGCTGCCGGTAAAGTTGGTTTTCATGTATTGACCGCTCAGGTTAGACACATCAATTTTTGTAGGTGTAAATTGGGTATTGACTGTATTTATTTTTATGCCTGTTGGATAATCAGTAGAGGTATAGTTAAAGCGATCAAGCCCAATGGTACCCGCGGCATAAAAATTTTGATACTGCTGTTTTTCTAAATCATTTACATTGCCTTTGATGCTCACATCAGCATTCAACAGCCCGGCAATGGTGGTTCCTTTCTCCAATTTTGTATAATTCGCCACCTGCGACAGATCGAGCTTGCCTTTGGCTGCGGCATCAACAAACATTGCAGTTATTGGTTTTTTTACCAGTAACCTGAAATCAAAAGGCTCCTTGTCTATTCGCAAATGACCATTAGGAATATTCACTATGGTGTTGTCTGTTTGTCCGTCAGGATTATCCACCACGGCTTTAAGATTAATTTGTGTGATCGCTTTTGGCAGATCGGTGTATTTGAATGAACCATTTTTTATTTCCATAGCCACATGATAACCCGGCATAGTGGCATTACTGTAAATGCCTTTTACCATTCCTTCAAAATTGGCGCTACCAGTAGCAGTTACTTTATTAAAATCATTTTTGTAAACGGCAGGGATCAGTGATAAGATATTTTTAAAATCTGTATCTGCAGATTTAAAATTGATATTCATACCATAGCCGTTAGCCAGGCTTTTAATAGAGCCGCTGCCATTTATTTTCAGCTCGTTTAATAAAATACCCAGGTTATCAAAACTGTACACACTATTAGTATTATCAATCTTTATATCTGCATCTATATTGGTGTTTGCCTTGAATAAAAATGGAATACCGCCATACACATAAGTTACAGCATCAGCGTGGGTCGTGGTGGCAAGCATAAATAAATCAGCCGTAAAATCTCCGCTGCCCGAATGATCGAGGTTTACTATCTCTGCACTCATATCGCTTTGCCTGTCGTCGTAATAGATATACGCGTTCTTAATGGAATATTTTTTTAGCTGAAGATTAAATGGTTTGTTTTGAGAGGCCGTATTTGTAGCCGTTGTATCTTCTTTCGCAATATCCCAGTTGGCCAGCCCCTGTTTGTTGACCAACGCATGGATGCGGGGCGCATCAAGTGAAAAGCTGTAAATCGCCATGTTGCTTCCTCTTATGAAACTCATAATGTCCACTGTAGCATCCAGTCTTTTAGCAGACAACAAAGTATCTTTTGCAAAATAACCTGCACCAATAATCTGTAGCTCATCCAGTCCTATACTTACTTTAGGGAAATGGCGAAAAAAAGAAATATCTACTTCCTTAAAATCAACTTTAGCTTTAATATTTTTATTGATCTCCGCTTTTACCAGGGAAACAATTTTACTTCTGAAAATATAGCCCGAGGCGAATAGTAATCCTATTAAGCACACCAACACAATTAAAAATACTTTCAGGAATTTTCTTAGCTTTTTCATAAGGATATTTGTTTAAGATTTTTGTGTGCAAACTTAAAGCACTTTATTTTAAGGCAAATAATCAATAGTTGAGCGCTGATTCAGCAACTCCTCAAAAGTGCATTACCAAATTGCAAACCAATTGCCTGTCTTTTAATAACGAAAAACAGACACACAAATTGAGTCAATATTATAAAGGGAAACAATCAGGGTACCAGTCCATTGTCTTTCCCAAAAAGCTTTTTGCTCCTTTATGATATGTACCTTTTGCTCCACACATGGTTGCGTCTTTCCTTGGGGCGATGGCAACTCCCCACGTGTGTGCTTCTGTGCCTAATTTTTTAATCATGGAATGGCAATCTTATTTTCATACTGATCCTATGTTTAAAGAAATTGTGACATTCGATGGAGAGTGGGTGAAGGATAGCTTTATTACAGTTTCTGAAAAACCCGGTATTGGTGTAGAGATTAATGAAGAGGCGATGAAGAAATATGCAATTCCGGGCATTCCTTTTTTTGAATAGCAAATGTTATCTAAATACAAAATTGTGGTGCAATAATATTTTATTTATTTCACAGTCCAGGAGTTTTTAAAAACAGCTTCAGCGAATCTTTCTCCCATCAATCTTTGCGACCTGGAATCAAAATGCACCGTATCCTTCATTGACGTAAAGTCTGAGGTATTTATAATGTAAATATTTTCTATGTTATTAGAAAGAAGGTGCAAATCCCTGTTTACAGAATCTTTGTTTGGGTAATCAGATGATTTGAGATAAGAGCCAAGTTCTCCCGCGTAAATAGGAAGCTCCGGATCATTATTATCTGCTCTCAATTTTTCAAAAAATGTTTTTAGGTTTTGAAAAAAATTACTGTGATCTGTTGCAGTTGCGTTGTTTTCGCCCTGGTGCCAGATCATACCTTTTATCACTCCATACTCCGAAGCAGCTTTCGTTTTGTTTAATAAATTAGAATACAATTTTACTCCCCGATGTGTGGAATCACCAAGCCATTGTTCAATAGAACTTCCTCCTACAGCGCAAGGGATTAAACCAATTGTTATGTTCTTTCCGTATAATACCGAAAGTGATTTTCCGAATGAAAGACCACAATCAAGCCCAGCCCTTTCAGGCTCATAGTAGTGCAAGGGTTCTTTTGCATAAATCCATTCGTTACTACTATTTAATGAAAGAACATACTGAGATGCTATGGTATCCTGTGGTTCTACGATTCCCCGGCCTGCCATATTTGATTGCCCTGCTAAAATAAAAATGTAAAAATTTTCTTTTGATGGCATATTATTTACTTTCTCTTTCACATCCTTTATATTTTCTGCTTTGTTCATTGATATCTTTCGCGGTGAGCTACAACCAACGACAGCTAAGAGAAGTGCTAGGAATTTTATTTTCATTCTGCTAAATTGACTGCCTCAATAGTGAAGATAACAAAGGTTAAATTTATAATTTTACTTACATTCATACTCGTTTACTTTTAACCGCTTTTTCGAGTATCTCAATTGCTTGCTTTATGAACCGACGCAATGCTGTAAAAAATCTTTTTGGTGGCCGGGCGAGATTTTCACCAAATAATTTTTAAACTATAAAGAAGTAATGGTGAAACCCCGACGAGTAAAAAGCATGTACTAAGTTACAGCCACTGTTAAAAATCTACAGAGGATTATAAAGGTGTAAGAACCTGTTAGTGGACTTCTGCCGAATTTGAGAAGTATTCAGCGTCAGGGTTCATCCTACTCACCTTGCCTGGCCATGAAAACTCTGCCGGGACGCGAAAAACTTACTAATAAAATACATTTTTACAGACGCCGGTTCTGCATCAGCCACCCAATGTTGGGTGTTCGTTGTGTTATCCTATTTCATTTGAATTGCTAAGAGAGTAATTGGTAGATGTATTTTGCCACAACCCTCCACATAGGGTTGTCAAAGTAAATTACTTCGAATGTATGCTCCAAAATGATAAATGCTCCTACATATTTTAATATTGGATTAACTCTGCCGTTTTTCCATTTATCCCATATAAAAGAAATCAAGATCCAGCTATCCGCTAATACTACAGCAAACCAAATATCTGGTCTGTTTACTGAGGGAAAATAATGTCGAAAGCGAAACCAGGCTGGCCAAAGTACTACAAGTGTTGCTAAAAGCATTAACCGTTTGTGAGTCTCTCCATTTTTTCTATTTAGTACTCCTGCAATGACAATGCTGAGGAACATTATAGCAGAGGTTACAACACCCACGATTCCTGAAATTGCAGTATCTCCTAATCCTTGTTCTAGTTCTTTGTGTGCTGCATACATACCAACGGGCAACATTGTAGAAGCCGTGCCAAGAGCAATAACAACTCCTACAACTCCAAGAGTCCTATGAACGCTGTACTTTTTAAGATTGATTAATAATGTTTGAATGAAGAAAAGGATTATCCAGCTAAATGCAAAAGCTCCATGAATATAAACAACATTTGCAGCAGAAAAGGTACCCGCAGCAGACGGAGCAATAAAGGTCTTTGCAAAACCAGCAAGAACAGCAAAAAGGCCTATAATGGCAATCCAAAAAAAATAAGATGGTTTTAAAGTCTTAGTATTTGCCAACTATAAGCTGTTTTGCCTCGTCCTGAAACGATAGGGCTTGGTGCTGTGCTGGAATTCAATGCTCGTCCAGCCCAAACGTCAACCCAATTGAAAAACTATAGATGAAGATATGTACAAAAGATGAACAATGAAAGTACAGCCCGGACTATAGCTGATAGCGTTACAAACCATGAGAACATGCAGGTAGCCAGTATAGGAAAACATATCTTGAAGAGCTCCCGAATAGTGGGACAGGTTGTATGAATTGAGAGGTTTACAAACGGTTCTGTGAGGAGCAGAGGGTAAAATCCCCGCTTACTCCACTATCGGTAGTTTTTCGTTTCGTAAATAAAAGCTGTGATTGTTTTTATTTTTGTTTTGCCAAATTTTTCAATTCAAGTAAGTCTTTGTCACCTTTAAGTAAATAGTTGGCTTTACCGTCTTTGGCAAGTGCAAGTAAAAAATTGTCTTTAGGGTCTCTACAAATAGTAATGATACTTTCAACTTCTATGAGGTCTATATATGGTTCAAATGTTGAAAGCATTTCTTCAAGCGCATTCGTTCCAAAATATTTTTTGAGTCTGGTTTTTGGTATGGTCTGCTGAATTTCTGGTAAAAAGCTCTGTGCTAAAAAGAAGTCTTGCCTCTTCGATAAAGCAACCCCATCAATTAAATAAACTATTCTTATAACGCCGATCCCGAACTGCTATTTATAGCAGCAAACACACGACCCGGCGAGGGTGGTGAAACCGTTCTAATTCTATATAAAAAGCCGTCCCTGGTAAAAGACGGCTTTCTTCGTTGGAGTAACAATGTTATTTCACTTATCCCACCAAATTTTTGTACTCGATTTATCCGGCCCTCGCGCCGCAATCGCTGCATTTACATTATCTGTATTTACAGATAATTCGGAAGTAGCATACGTAAGCCTCCTGATGAAAGTTCTGTTTGGCACACCAGGATTGCCCGGTTTATTTTCTGCATATCTAAGCACCACGATTCGCTTTTCTCGAATCGGAATAGAGAATTTTTGACAAGAATCATTGCTTATAAAATCCTTCTTATGCAGCTTTACTCCTTTTCCTTGCTTGAAAATATAGTTTAAGGGAACAATGGAACATCGCTAAAAAAAGTAAACATTATATTTAATAAAAAGCCTTTGCCCGGAACGCTTTATCACTATAAGATGCAAGAAGGTTGGATTAATATCTCCACACAATAGGTACAATTAAAATTTA
>JBDTUZ010000025.1:0-77325 GCA_040007435.1 Ginsengibacter sp.
CCGACACAGGAAATGGCTGCCTCAATCATAAATACTTACCGGCAATTAAAGGATAAAAACGAATTGAATTCTTTTGCTGAATGGTTTGGAATTTATCCTCCCGTTCGCCCTCACTTTGCAGATTATGAACCTGGATCCTATATGAATGGAGGAGTAAATACTATTGTCGGCGGCGAACTCGCCAAGGCTGCTCTTCAACATGGATTTGAAACTTACGGTGTGGATATCTTAAATCGTATGCTGGAACTCGTTAGGAAACACAAGGGTGATCTTCCTGTTGCATACAAACCGGATGGAACGGTAGACGAAGGCATTCCAGACAAGTGGGGACAAGCTGCAGTGATGAGCGCTTTAATAGAAGGTCTTGCCGGGGTAATAGACAAGGGCCAGCTTTTCAGGGAAGTTGAAATCTCGCCGAGGTGGCTTGCCGCCGGTAGAGATAATGCTGAAATAACCATTGCTTATGGACCTTCGGGAAAATCAGTATCCTATAATTACGCCCACAATAAAGAGAATAAAACGATTTCGCTTCAATTCTCCGGCGACCCTAAATTATACACAGTACGCCTGTTATTACCCGCTGGAAAAAAGCAAGCTTCTGCAAAGCTCGACGGACAAAATGTAAATACCGGTATTGATCAGATTGAGAGTAGTTATTATGCTGTAGTAAAAGGAGTAAGTGAGGGGAAGCATGAGTTGGTGATGAGATACAAATAGAGCGCAGCCCCCTTCGAAAGTGTTTGGGAACAACTATCTTTTTTTCATCCATTCCCGTATTGGATCGGTGTGGCACTGAGAATGGAAGTTCATATTTTTTTCAATATTGTTTAGAAGATAGAAGTATCGAACAGTATACGCACAGTATACATTGTAGAGATAGACATGCATACCATCTGAAGCGGCGTGGTCAAAAGGCAGGTCACTACATGTTCGGGCGAAAGGCACGTTTTTTATTCGACATTTGCATCGCAATGATTTTTTTAAATACAGCACTGTTTTGTATATACAAAGTTAAAAAGTATGGATTCACGTTTTAAAGAAAAGCACGTTCTGATTACCGGAGCTGCCAGGGGAATCGGTTATGCAATTGCAACACATTTTGCCAGGGAGGGAGCAACTCTCTCATTGGTTGATAGCCACCGCGAAAATCTTGGTCATGCGAAAACAGCGCTTGAACAATTGACAAAGGTTGTGAATGTCTATGCCTTTGACATAAGAAATAAGAACAACGTTGATAATAATATAGCTGAAATTGACAGAGGAAAGCCAATTGATATTTTGATTAATAATGCAGGCATTGCTTCTGAAGTACCGTTCCTGACAATTTCTGAGACTGAGTGGCGGGATGTCTTAGATGTTAACCTCACCGGCATGTTTTTCATTTCGCAGGCTGTATGCCGGCGAATGGCTGATCGTAAGCGTGGCGTCGTGGTCAATATGTCAAGCAAGAACGGTATAGATGCCGAGTTTGGATATGCACATTACAATGCATCTAAAGCGGGTGTCATCATGCTGACGAAGACAATGGCCGTGGAACTGGCTCATCTCAATATTCGGGTGAATGCGGTTTGCCCGGGATATATACAGACCCCAATGTCTGAGGCAATTGATTCGCCGGAATTTTTGAAAGCGTTTACAGACAGGTATATCCCCATGGACAGGCCTGGCAAGGCTGATGAAGTTGCTCCGCTATTTTTGTTTCTTGCCAGCGAGGAAAGTAGTTTTATTACAGGTCAAACTTTCGTAGTGGATGGCGGACAACTGACCGGGCAGAAGCCTGACTCTTCTTTAAGGAGGCAGGTATTTTAAATGCTATTCTAAGACTAAGGACTCGCCCCTGGCAAAATGTTGAATGAGAATTTTTTCAGCCAGGACAATGTTTTTTTCGCGGAACGCCTTTACGAGAGCCCGATGTTCCTTATCGGTCTGATTATATTCATCAGGAGCTTGCTGGCTTTTAGTTAATTGCTGATGGAAAAGCGGGATGTGACTATGTTGGTAGATCCGGATAAGCTTTTGGTTGGAGCTAAATTTTATTAGCATTTCATGAAATTTGATATCTGCTTCGCAGGCCCCAGCGAAGTAGCCGTTCGAAATCATTGAGCTAAAATCGTTGCAAATTTTTTCAAGAGTATCCAAATTAGCCTTGGTCATCTTTTTGATGGCAAGGCGTACGGCTCCAAGCTCCAAAATTTCACGAAGCTCCCTGACTTCACGAACGTCTGAAGGTTTAAGTTCAGTTACAAAGTAGCCTCCTTTCTCGCCGTCAATGACAAGCCCTTCACCAGATAACCGCGTTAAGGCTTCGCGTACTGCTATCCGGCTAACGCCAATCTGGGTGGCCCAATGATCTTCTTTGAGACGGATTCCTGAGGCCAATTGGTTCGTGAGAATTTTCCGTCTGACTTCCTGGTATACCTTCCGCGCTTGTGATTCTGTCTTCATTAATAAACAAAATTAATTTGATTTTGTATACAAACATTATATTTGCTTCGTCAAGATAAGCAATGTAAAATGGAAACAAGTCTCAATTTTTCAACCTCCCGATTGTTAGAGGAAGCAAGGAGTTACATAGCCGGAGGCGTAGTCTCCTTAAACAGGAAGGTCGAACCCAATATTTCTTTCAGTCATGCATCGGGAAGTAAGCTCTATGATATAGAGGGGAATGAGTATATAGATTATCACGCTGCATTTGCCCCGCATATTCTGGGTCATAACCATGAAGCGGTTTCCGGTGCGGTGTTAGACGTAATAAAAAAGAACAGGTCTTTGGTGGGAAGTGGCACGAACGAGCTCGAAGTAGCTCTGGCAAAAAAACTTTGCAATCTAATTCCTTCGCTCGATAAAATACAAATCACCAATACAGGCAGTGAGGCGACAGCGCACGCTATTCGCCTGGCAAGAGCCTTCACCGGGAGGGAAGATATCGTGCTTACGCTTGGGGGATACAATGGCTGGCACAATGAAGTGAGTCGTGCGGTCATGCCCTCACTTGATGAGTTGGGATCACGCGTGTCGCCGGGAGAGTATCCTTTCATTCCATTATCTGCCGGCATCCCGGACGCTACAAAGCGATGTATTCATATTGTAAACTTCAACGATCTCGATTCCTTAGAGTATGTAATGAAGCTTTATCCTGTCGCTTGCGTGCTTACAGAACCTGTGCTTCAGAATGTAGGTGTTGTTCTTCCACAGGAAGGTTATCTGCAGGGTCTAATTGACCTGTGCCAGAAGTATGGTGCCGTTAGTATTTTTGATGAAGTCAAAACGGGTTTTAGATCCCATCTCAAAGGGTATCAACACATCGCAAATGTTAAGCCTGATCTTTCTGTGTTTGGCAAGGCGATCGCCAATGGATACCCTCTCGGCGTAATTGGTGGACGGGATGATATCATGCAACTGTTTGATTCAAGTGATCCTTCAAAAAGAGTCTTGATTGCAGGTACCTATAATGCCCACCCAATTAACGTAGCAGCCGCTCTCGCTACAATCGATATGCTGGAAACAAAACCAGTGTATGAACATCTTCAGCATATCGCCGCTATTCTTTATGGTGGACTGGAAAAAATATTTGCTGAAAAGGGAATTACAATGACGTTGTCCAGCAATGCCTCTGCGCATTGCCTTTACTTCATGGATCATGCGCCTGTTGACTTGCATGACATATTGCACAATCACGATTTTGAAATTGACCTCAGGCTTCGAAAGGCCTGGATAGACAAAGGAATTTACCACATTCCTTTACCGTGTAAGCAAGGATCAATCAGCTATGCACATAGCGAAGAAGATGTTGACAAAACTTTGGAAGAGACATATAAAATAGTGAAGAATTTTTAAATACTTTATTTGCCAATCTAGCATGAATCAAAACAAAATCAATAACAAACAACAAAGACTTCGCAGCCATACCTGGTTTTGGGGTCCAAATGAAACAGGCCTTCTTCACAGAGGAGCACTTCGCTCTGCGGGTTTAGATATGGATAACTATAATGGCCAGCCGGTAATTGGGATAGCCAATACATGGTCCGAACTTAACAATTGCAACCTAAGTCTAAAAAATGTTTGTGCCGATGTTAAGCAGGGGATTATTGATGCAGGTGGGATTCCTTTAGAGTTTCCGGTGATTTCATTGGGAGAAGAATTGATGAAGCCGAGTGCGATGCTGTACCGCAATCTATTGTCGATGGAAGTAGAGGAGCAGTTACGTGCGTATCCCATTGATGGCGTGGTTTTGCTGGGCAACTGTGACAAGACTGTTCCCGGTTTACTGATGGGTGCTGTAAGTGCCAACCTTCCAACTATCCAACTGAATGGAGGGCCAAAAGAAGTAGGCGTTCACAAAGGGAAGAGATTGGGTAGCGGCACGGATCTGTGGAAGTATTGGGATGAACTTAGAAAGGGAGAAATCGGAAGCGCCGAATGGGAACAAATTGGAAAGTGCCTGAGCTGTGGCGTGGGTTCCTGCAATACGATGGGTACCGCATCTACCATGAATGGCCTTATGGAAGTCCTGGGTTTCATGCCACTTGGTTCAAGTACAATACCTGTGGACTCAATTCAGCGAAGTGAAGTTTCGAAAGCTGCAGGCAGGCGAATTGTGGAAATGGTGGTTGAGAATCTGAAGCCGTCGGTTATACTTACTGATGAGGTCATTAATAATGCAGCAAAAGTTTTAATGGCACTCGGAGGATCTACCAATGCAATCATCCACCTGACTGCTATTGCAGGACGCTTAAATAAGAATATTTTTCCGGGAGTATTCAACGAGGCCGGCAATTCCATTCCATGCCTTGCAAATACGCAACCTTCAGGAGAATTTCTTATTGACGACTTTCATAAGGCAGGTGGAATACCTGCGGTGATTTGGCAACTCAGAAGTCACCTCAATATGGAGGTGAAGAATTATTCCGGCAAATCATTAAATGAATTGATAGATGCGACTGTTGTTAAGGATGAAAAAGTAATTCGATCGTTATCCGATCCTGTAAGTGAGGCGCCTTCTATTGCCATTGTCACCGGGAATCTTGCGCCACTGGGTGCGGTCGTCAAAGCATCTTCAGCTTCCAAAGAACTGCTTGTTCATACAGGGGAGGCTTTGGTGTTTGACGATTATTCCGATATGCTTGATCATATTGATGATCCCGATCTTCCCGTCACGGCTTCATCAGTTTTGGTATTAAGAAATGCCGGCCCAAAGGGTGTTCCGGGTATGCCGGAATGGGGCATGATCCCTATTCCGAAAAAGTTACAGTTGTTGGGAGTTAAAGATATGGTTCGTATCAGTGATGCACGTATGAGTGGCACAAGTTTCGGGACGGTGGTTTTGCATGTAACGCCGGAAGCATTCACGGGAGGGCCACTGGCCTTGTTAAAAACCGGTGACAAAATTCATCTTGATATTCCGGGGAAAAAGTTAGAAGTATTGTTGAATGAAACTGAATTTATTTCCCGCATGGCAAACTTAAAGCTTTGTGAAACCCGGCATAGACGAGGCTACCCAAAGCTGTATGCCAGGGAGGTTCTCCAGGCCAATGAAGGATGTGATTTCGATTTCTTAAGGCCGCGGAGCGAGGAAGACCTATACTTTATTGAACCTGTTGTCGGTCGCTCATAATTTTAAAAAAAACAACTAATGAAAAAAATTGCTTTGGGATCACTCGCTCTTTTCATGTTGGTATCCTCTTCTATTTTTGGACAGGAGCAACTATTGTATCATAAAATAAAAACTGATAAACAAGGGAAAATTCTTCCCTGGTATGATGATGATCCTGGTATCAGCTATGATCATATTGTAAACCTGGTTTGGAATTTTTGGGACACCATGCGAAATGACATGAACGGCTTACCTTATTATATGAACCACCAGGTATGGCGTCCTGACTTCAATGATCCCCGCGGGTTGGGGGGAGATCAGATTCAAATGGCCATGTCTTCCTGGCAATTGTTGTATGCTTATTCGGGCAATGAACGTGTTAAAGAGAATATGCGTTTTTTGGCAGATTATTATTTGACCAATGGGCTTTCACCTTCACATTCAAAATGGCCAAATATTCCTTACCCATACAACACGTTGGTGTATTCGGGAAAGTATGATGGCGATATGGTGATCGGCATGGGATTTACTCAACCTGATAAGGCGGGTTCTTTTGGTTTTGAGCTAATTAAGCTTTTTAAAATGATGAGGAGTGAACGCCATCCGCATGCAACTGAAAAGCGATATCTGCAGGCAGCCATTGAGATTGCGAATACGTTGGCATCACACATTACAGAAGGCGATGCTGATCACTCGCCCCTGCCATTTAGAGTAAATGCATCCACCGGCGAAGTTGGGAAGCTGACGAGTAATTCAGGAGATAAAAGTGATGAAGGTTTGAGTAGTTATACCAGTAACTGGTCAGGCACTGTTGAATTATTTCTGCAATTGATTTCATTGAATGAAGGGGAGGTTGACAACTACCGTAAGTCGGCTGATATTATGATCAACTGGATGAAAACGTATCCAATGAAAACGAACAAGTGGGGGCCGTTTTTTGAGGACGTCCCCGGTTGGAGCGACACACAAATAAACGCAATGACATGGGCGAGGTTTATAATGACTTACCAGGAATTTTTCCCGGATTGGAAGACAGAAGTACAATCCATCATTGATTGGGTAAACAAAACTTTAGCAAATAATCAGTGGGAAAAATATAGTGTTACGGCTATCAATGAGCAAACAGCCTATCGTACACCCGGCAACAGCCACACGTCCCGTCAGGCCGCCGATGAATTGTTGTTTTATTCTCTTACCGGCGATACAATGAAAATGCCTCATGCCATTAGACAGTTGAACTGGGCAACCTACATGGTGGACAGCGATGGGAAGAACCGTTATCCGCGGGACGAAAACTGGCTCACCGATGGCTATGGTGATTATGTGCGGCACTACCTGCGGGCAATGGCTGCGGATCCAAAACTTGCTCCCTTCAATCAAGATCATATTCTTTCTTCAACTTCTGTTATCCAGCTTGCAAACTATCGCGGACTGATCAATAAATTTTTAGTGCCGGTTGTAAGAAAAGATTCAGACCACTCCGTTGTTTATTATCAAACGTATGATAGTAAAGGACAAGAAGTGTTGCGCTTAACTAAAAAGCCTTCAACTGTGATGTTAGATAAAATTGCATTAAAAGATTTAAAGGGAGAAACAGGAGAGGGCTATACCTGGCAGCCACTTTCCAGGGGAGGTATATTAACAATTTCGAGGGAACATGGAAACAGAGTTACGGTTATTGATTGAAAAAATAAATTATCAAACAGAGTATTAGCGAAGCTACGACGACTTTCATCTCTCCTGGTTTTTATACGACATGGCTTCCTGTATGAAATAAGAGTACGCAGCCCCGAAATATTAATTTTTAGTTGATCAGATCTACTGATGTAAGAGAACGAAAAAGTGCATTACGTGAAATCGCTGGAAAGTAATAAGTCCATTCGTTATAAAATCGTGACTAAGAAAACCAGCATCACAATAGAACTGATGCCAAATGATGTAGAGGTGATAATACTTGGTTTCCCTACTTCCTGAAATCTCTTGAACTGGATTTATCTTCTGTCGGAAAATCCTTCGGAATCTTCTGAGTGACTTTACCGGTCGCAGCCCACTCAGCACCTCTGTGCAAACAAGTTATAAAACCTACACCTTCCACAGAATAATCCGAATCGCCCATAGATAAATGAAAAATTCTGCCCTTTCCATAATGCAACACCATCAGCATCGGTTCATTACGATCGGTACCTTTGTAGTCTTTCGAAGAATAGGCGGTGGCCAATATTTCCATGTTTTTCGCAGGCCCTCTCAATCTGCTGTATAGCTCGTCCTTTGTATGGAGCCACTTCATGGGCATTCCCTTTGTGATCGGATGATTTGGATTTCTAATCATTATTTCAAACTCGTGTTGCGGACCATGTTCGCCCGCATTTCCGGAATATTCGTTATGAAATAATTTGCCAGGGCCGTCTTAATTTTTTGAAGGCATTTGAAAATCAATTCCCCAACACAGCGATATTATTCCCGACAGTATGCTTAATGGTAAGAACTCCTCCCTTTTTAAGTGATTGCCAAATCCAGCCATTTGAATTAATATCGCTAGTTTCTTTCAGCGTTTTTCCGTCTACTTTGATTGTTTTGGGCTTTGCAGTTAATCTGAACTTCTCTAAAGAGCCATTATTAAAAACAGAATAATTGATTTCACTTGGCTGATAGGTGATTTTTTTAACGATTGAGGAAGATCGCAACAAATGATCGGAATTATCGGGGGCCAACTGCGGAGCAGCGGCCATTGCACGAAGGTAATGTCGAATGTAATCACCATATCCATCAGTCAACCATATCCTTGCATCCGGAAACGGGTAACGATTCTTGCCATCAACATCAACCATGTAAGTAGCCCAGTTCAACTGACGAATAGAATTCCGTGCATAAGTTGTATCACCTGTTTTCTCCCAATACATTAATTCCACAGAGGCCTGCCTCGATGAATGGCTGTTTCCAGGAACACGGTAAACAGTCTGCTCATTGGTGCAGATAACTCCATATTTTATATTTTCCTTATTGCCAAGTTCTGTATGGACCCATTTAAAAATATTAGTTACTGTTTCTTTCCAATTTGGGTCTAATTCTGGATGTTCAATGATAAACATTGCATAAGTAATTGCATTTATCTGAGTGTCGGACCATCCACTTATATCTTCAAAAAACGGCCCCCACTTATTGGTCTTGGAAGGATAGTTTCTTAGCCAACCGACTGTTATATCAAGAGCGTTTTTATATGCAGATGTATTTCCCTCCTTCAATCCTATAAGCCCTGTAAATAATCCAATAGTACTAGTCCAAAAAGTCGTGTATGTCGATTTATTGATTTTATGTTTGGTACTGCCGCCAATCTCCCCGGTTTTTGCGTTTACTTTGAATGGCCATGGCGAGTTATTATCGTCACCAGGATGCACTTTAGTAGCCAAGGTGTTCGCTATATTTATAGCCGCAGAGAGGTATTTTTTATCGCCGGTTTTTTTATAAAGTTTAACCAATTCAAAACCGAATGATCCTGCTTTATCAACCTGCAGGTATCCTTCGCCGAGCATCATATCACCATTGTACTCACCCGAGTGACGATTCAGGTTATTAGGGTAAGGCAAAAACGGCCACTCGCAATCAGCCGAGGATAATGAATGTTCAAGGTAATAGTCTGCGATGTACTTCATATCTTTTAGAACCGCCTCATCTCCTGTATAATTGTAAAGCAAATCCCACGAAGAAAGCGCCATCATAAACTGGTCTCCCCCGATGCCGGTTGTATGGTCATGGCCGGACCGCCAGATCATGTGGTTAATGTAATATTTAAGCCCATTAGGACAAGTCTCCATATTATTCCAAAATTGCCAAACCAATTTTATAACATGGTCGTAAGATTCCCCCGGATTAGATGAGAACCAAGGTAGAATATTTCCATTTTGATCGGCGTGAACCGGATGATAACTGATCGTATCTGCTACCACTACATCTGCTTTTGCATGAATGAAGTCATCAGGCAAACCCTGATAGGGAGTTTTAGATCTATTGGGACATTCTGTAATTATTACGAACAGCACAAAGATGAAAATTCCTGATTCTTTCATTTTTATTTATTTTTTAGTTAGGTTATTAATGAAGAAAAGTGTTTGCATGAGACAGCTTTCTTCATTATTGTATTCGTAATGGTTTAACAACCAGTATTTTAAAATACCGGAGGAAGTTGGTTTTGTCATCTCACTTTCTGGCTTGGTGCATTTTTGGCGTGACGGTTGGAATAGTTGCTGTGTTGTGGTCATCATTAAGTTTGTCGCGAACTTCCACTTTCGTGAGGTTAACATATGTTTCAGATCCCTAGCCCATTCGACGAACATCATAAATACGTATATCCTCCACTTAAAATTCAATGCGTCTTTCATGACGGTAACGATCAGGAAGAGCAATTGCTGAAGATTCAGGTAATAGGGAAGCGTTGTAAGGTAGGCTCTCATCGAATCCCAGAAATAACCTACCTGCTTCATTACAAAATCACACGATTTTCCGGGATCGGCTGAATACCAGGGGAGCAGTGAATTATCGGACTTAGTAATGCGTACGGCATGATACTGAATGGTATCGCTGATCAGCACCGTATCGCACAAAGGCAAAGCTGGAACAGGTTCCTGCCCAGTTCCGACAGATGAACTGAAAATCATAGCAACGATTGACATGAAGGGTGCATTCTCATTTTTAGTTGGATTAGTTATTGAACAATTAAAATTTCATTTCCTCCCGAATAGCATATTTTGGCGACGCCTCCTTTATCCAGCGACTTCCATGTCCAACTGTTTTCTTTGATCTCATCTGAAGATTCAATTTGTTTTCCATTCATACTTATGGTTTTGGGTTTGGAAGCCATTCTAAGGGTAACGTTTGAAACATCATCGAAGGTGGTGAACGATACCTGAGTGGAAGCGTATTCAATGGTTTGTACTGTTGATGTGGACTTCAGCAGGTGGTTTTCGGCCGGAACCCATTCGGGGATGGCTGCCAATCCTTCCATAAAATGTTTGATATAGTCACTGTATCCATCCGTAAACCAACATTCTCCTCCCCAGAAGGGACCCGTTCTTACGATTCCGTCTTCTTCCGTACAATAGGCAGCCAGGTTGAAATAACGGTAGGCCTGGTCTTTAAACCATTCATCTCCGGTTTGTTCGTACCACAACGCACATACCGATGCAAACCGTGCAGTATGGCTGCCAAGGGGATAAAATGTTCCGGACTGTTCGCAAATAGCTGGCAAATTATCCACGCCAAAAACACTTTTTACAAACCAAATTAATGCAGGGACATCATTTTTATAGTTTGCATTTTCTTCCGGATGCTTAATGAAATAGCGGGCTGCCTCAAGTGGCAGGTTATTGACTCGTGTGATATTCTCCCCGTCGAAAAACACATCTTCGAAATAGCCTTTCCAGATATAGGTTTTCATTGGGCCTTTTACGGAGAGCAACCATTTCCAGGCGATTCCTTTGGCCCTAATATAGCTTTGTTCTCTTTGTGTGGACAATGAAATCTTCGATTTAATCCTCACTAATTCAGTAAATAGTTTAACTGGCTCCACCACGTTTGCACAATATTCTTCGAGACAGTCGCCCGTGCGGGCATTTACCCTGAAGGGCCAGGGCGATTTCAGCGGTTCACTTACGCGCTGGTACCATCTGGTTGGCACATCACGAACATGCCAGGCCAGTGCATCAGCGCAGTTCAATGCCGCCTTCAGGTATTTATCTTCTTTAGTTATTTCATAAAATTGAAGATATCCATACCCCAATTCAGCTACCTTATCGGGTTCAAGCCCGTATTTTCCATCGCCAGCCAAACGGTAATTTGCTATATTTTCTTTGGCAAAGCGTTGTTCCAGAATGATTGAGCCTTCATATTTTGTTTCACCGGGATCGGCACTCGAATAAGGACAATTGGGCCAGGCATAATTGGCGGGCGTGGTGCCATTGGCGAGCTGAAAATCGAGCATTGATTTTACTTCACTAACATAAGCAGGGTCGCCCGAATACATATAAAAATCAACAGCCAGACTTTTGACCATTCCTGCATACAAGCCAGCAGGATTATTCGGCCATTTTGAACCTGTCAATCCGGCGCTATATTCTTTTTGGTTTGACTTATTCTTAATAATGGAGCAATGAGTATAAAATACTTTTTTCCCCGTGGAAGGATCAACGGGGCACCCCGATTTGATATATTCGGATGCCAATCGAACCACCTTGTCGTAGGTCATTCCCGGTATTTCAGGCTTGTACCATCCTAAGATTTTGCCTTCTTTATCACGATTTACTTTATGTCCGCAAATGGTATCCGGGGGGTTCTGTGAAAAAACTGTTGCCGACATGGCAACAGCTGCCAATAACGAGACTAATTTTTTGGGTTTCATTTTAAGCGAATAATTAAAGATTATTTTTTGTTCCCAAAATACTTTTTACCAACCGATTGAAGCCTGTTTCTCTTTGTGAACGCAGGTAATTCATAGGCATCATGTTTCCTGATTTTACTATTAGTCTCAGTTACCTATATCAATTTTCACAGTCGCAGGTTTCAGTCCCTTCGATTCAGCCTTTACAGTGAATGAGCCGTCAGCACCTCTTTCTGCTTTTACAATCAAAAGGCACATGCCATTATATGCTTTTCTGTATGGCGCTTGAAAGGAATCATGACTTGTAGCATCTCCATTGTCGATTGCCACTATTTTTCCTGGACCTTCGATTGGTTCTTTTAGGTCATTTAACCTGATCAAATTATTTATTGCACTGAAATACTGACCATTCCTGAAGCAGGCGCATTAAATCTTGTAAGACCTTTTTTTATATTCATTTTATATTTGTGCTGAACTTCACCTTCACAATTGAAAACTTTTACTACAACTGGTCCCATTTGAAACTTAAAATCAGTTATTACCTCCTGACTGTACTTGGCATTAATAATATCTATGTTCTTAATAGAACTATCAGAAAAATTAGCTATCGCATCGTTATATAAAGTTGTGATGTTTTTGCCCTCTTTTTGTGCTGAAATGGCAGGATAAAGTGCGGTAGGCTTATAAGGTATAAATGTTCCGTCCAATAAAACCGATCGGTTTTCTTTCCAATATCGTATCCAAAATTGAATCATTTCAAACTGATCTTTGGTTATTTCGTTGAGTAAAACGGAAACTTGTGGCACACTATAAAGGATGTTAAGCATTTGAAGTGCGGCACTTTCTACGGGGTCGTCTTTATGCCACATAAACATGTCGGAGTGAGGGGCAGTATTGCCGCATAGTAAACGGATGTCGGTGACACGAACCCGGTTGACTATTCCCATATTAGCACAATCGAGGGCTCGAAACATGTTCCCATATTTTCGCATGGCTGGTCCAATATAAGGCTGGCGAAATTCAATTAAAACATTATTATTTAGCTCTGTTAATCTTTTTACCACATCGCTCATCAGCCTATCGGTAGCTTCATTGACTGAGGCATAATCGCGACCGTCTTTTATAGTGAGATCGGTATTGGCGTATGATTTAAACCACTCTAAAAAGTCAAACTTAAACCCATCCAAATTCCAATGGGTCATGGCGGTTTGATAAGTATTAATGATATGCTCTCGAACCTCAGGATAACGCGGATCTAATACATAGGCACCCTGGCTCTCCCAATAGGTAAGATACTTATCTTTAAATTTGGGATATACTTTCGCATTTTTTCCGATAAATGGCACAGAATACCAGAGCATAATTTTCATGCCTATATCGTGAACGGAATCCACGAAAGCCTGCATGTTTGGTATACGATCGGGTTCCCAGTCTCCCGTATAGGCATAATCTCCTCTGTTGTCTTTAGTCTGCCAGCCATCGTCCACGATAACCAAATCGAGTCCCATCTTCTTACCTACTTTCAGCTCGTTTAGTACCTTTTTTATATCCAAGTTTTGATGAAAACTGTACCAAGTGGAATAAATTGGAATGCGGGCGTTATCCGGAACATGCATGGGTGTATATTCAGGCATCTGAGCCCACCAGTCCGACACATCGGAGAGGATTCGGTAATAAGGCAGACTGCGTGTATCGATTCTTAATTTAATCTCATAATCGGTCATGCCAGGCATACGCTCGCTAAAAAGCTTTATTTCGAAATGAAAACAGGCATCTTCCTCGTTAAGATAGGATGAAATATTGACACGGTTAAGGGCGTCGGAGCATGATAGTGTGAATCTATTGTTATCGCTTGCATCGTAATAACATAATACCGGTGCATACGAAGAAATATTGGAAGAAAAACCACCGGAATAATTGGCTTTATCGTTGGTTATCTTGGGAGTCCAGAAGCCATTAATGTCGGCAGAAGGAATTTTCCATTTCAGCGATAATTCAGGTGGAGTTTCCTTTTGTAGGGAAGACATTTTGAGTTTGATGATTTTAACCCCATCTTCCAAAGTCCTAACATATAATTGCGCATCAAATGGTTTTAAGTCGCCCTCTATTTTTATGGAATCGGCATTGAAACTAATTCTATCAGAAACCCGTTTGTAACTGATATTATAAGGCTGCTTAGTTTGGCAAGCCATCATTATAATTAGACCTGAAATAATAAAAATATTTTTTTTCATCCTATAAATTGTTCTACCATAAAATCATTTTATCCACATGAAAAAAAAGAAGAAAAAGCTGTTAATTCCAAAGCAATCGAACTTCAACTACCTTCTTCTTTGGTTAAATTCAGTTACTATTTCAAAACAAATCCAGCTTCCAACCCACCCTCAGAAGAGCTACTAACATATACCTTGAAATCGCCTGGCTCGGTCTTATAACTCATGTCGATCGTATAAAAAGCCAGATCAGCCGGATGAATGGTAAACGAAATTGTTTTCGATTCACCTTTCTGAAGCATTATCTTTCTAAATCCTTTCAGCTCTTTTAAAGGTCTAACTACACTTCCCACCAAATCGTGTACATATAATTGAACCACTTCCTCGCCGTCGATATCACCTGTGTTTTTAACATCAACATTTACTATCAGGCTATCCATGTTGTCAATTGCCGTTTTCGAAAGTTTTAAATTCGAATAGGCAAATGATGTATAACTTAATCCGTATCCAAAAGGAAACAGCGGTTCATTTATTTCATCGCTCCATTTAGAAACGCCCCAACGTTTGTCTTCAGGACCCAATCGTTCACGTCCAACAGCCAATTGATTATAATAAATAGGGATTTGACCCTGATGTCGTGGGAATGTCATAGTAATTTTTCCTGAAGGATTATATGCGCCGGATAATATATCGGCAATGGCAAGTCCACCCATGGTTCCCGGTTGCCAAACATATAAAATCGCCTGTAATTTATCGATGACAGGAGTTAGCACCAGCGGACGACCAGCAAAAATAACGGCAACAATGGGTTTTCCGGTTTTAGCAAGTGCCTCGATCAATTTTTCCTGATCACCAGGTAATGAAAGATCTACCCGGCTGGCACATTCACCACTCGAATAACCTTCTTCACCAACTGCCAGAATAACGATATCGGCCTGTTCTGCAACGGCTACGGCAGTATTGATCATGTTGTCAGGACAATTTCCGAACGCTTTGGAACCTTCTGATTTAACGATCTGGGTGGCAGGGAATATTTCTTTTAATCCATCATAAAGAGTAACAATATCCTTTCTCTTTGTATCACAACTCCAGTTGCCAACCATATTGTTGTTTTCGCGGCTGTCTGCCAGCGAGCCAATTAAAGCAATAGTTTTATAATTCTTTGATAATGGAAGTAATCGTTTGTCATTTTTCAGTAACACTATTGTCTTTCTTGCAATTTCGCGTGATGCTTCTTTAAATTCAGGCTTTAAAAGAGTTTCATCTTTTCGTTTTTGGCTCAAATACCGATATGGATTATCAAAAAGACCCATTTTGAATTTATAATAAAGAATTCGTTTGACTGAAGCATTAATTTGTGATTCAGAAACTTTGCCTTCTTTTACTAATTCAGGAAGGTTTTGTACAAAAATTTCGCTCCACAAATCCATGTCGCCTCCGGCATTCATACTCAGCGCTGCAGCATCTTTTTTATTTGCCGCAACGCCAAAGGGAATGAGTTCAAAATACGAAAAAGCATCAGAGACGAAAAAGCCTTTAAATCCCCATTCTCCGCGGGCAATATCAGTCATCAAATGCTTGTTACAACTTGCGGGAATGCGGTCGACTACATTGAATGAATTCATAATTGATGCAGAGCCTGCATCTACAGCGGCTTTGTATGGCGGCAAGTACACCTCGCGCAATACTCGTTCGCTAATATCTACAGTATTGTATTCCCGACCGCCTTCAGGAGCGCCATAAGCAGCAAAATGTTTAACACATGCCATAATTGAATTCCCGTCGCCAAGGTTATCGCCTTGAAATCCACGAACCCTTGCTTTGGCAATGCAACTTCCCAAATAAGTATCCTCGCCGGCACCTTCCATAACTCTTCCCCAGCGTGGGTCTCGGCTAATATCCACCATGGGGGCAAATGTCCAGTTGATTCCTGCCGCACACGACTCCATCGCAGCTATATGATCGGCTTTCTCAATCGCAGCCAAATCCCAACTACAGGCTTGTGCAATTGGTACTGGAAAAATGGTTCTGAATCCGTGTAACACATCTTCTGCAAAAAGTAACGGGATATGCAACCTGCTTTCTTCAACCGCTATTTTCTGAAATTTAATAAGGGTGGCAATGGACGAAGATTCAGTTAAGGCCCCTACCATGCCATCAGCTATTTGTTTTTCTAAAGCTTTACCTCCCGAAGCAGTATCGGGTTTATAGCCACCTGTAAGATGATTTAACTGCCCCACCTTTTCTTCAAGAGACATTTGTTTCATTATTGAATCTACCCGTGCCACGATTGGATCACTATGTAAATATTTTACAAATTTCAATCCATCGTTAAATGATTCCCTGGTTCCTGGTAATTCCTGAGCCCGTAAAACGGCATAATTGCAAAGCGTTAACACCAGTATTGATAAAGAGTAAAGTGATTTCTTGATCATTTTATAAAATTTTAGGGTTTGAATCCTAGTAAACTAAAGTTTTGGACATGTCCCTCTTCGCGTCAGTGCTTGATGTACCCCTCATCTGACTGCCTGCATTTCATGTTGTATATTTTGCATCGAATTCAGTATCGTCATCAAAAACTGTGGACTTATTTGATGTTATTACGCGAGCTTGTCTTTGACGCCGCTATTTCTAAACTTCATATTTCACTATCCCACTATAGTTTTCTGTTTTCTATTTAAAACGAATGTTTTTTAAATACTCTGCGCTGATTCTTAGACTCTCGAGGCCATTAACAGCATCGTCTCTTTCAACAAAGTAATGTTCAATTCCCTGGGAAGTAGCTTCGGAGAATATTGAAGGGAAGTCGATTATGCCTTTTCCAACATCGGTAAATGATTTTTGCTGATCATTGGCCATATCTTTAACATGAAAAATTTTAATACGATTTTTATACTTTTTAAGTATCTGAAGTGCATCACCTCCTCCTTTATGTACCCAATAAAGATCCATTTCGCACTTAACCAGATCTGTGTCTGTATGTGTCATCATAAAATCGTAAGGCAATCCTTCTTCCATAGGAATAAACTCCTTATCGTGGTTATGCCAGCATAAAGTAAGGCCGCGTTTCTTACATACTTCACCCATTTGGTTGAGTATCTCTGCGGTTAATTTGCAATCTTCCAAGTTGAAAGGACCACTAACAAACCATGGCCAGTAGAGAACAGCATACTTAAGCTCCATTGCACTCAGCGTATCGAGAGATTTATTTACCTCATCCATGTTTTTAGAAAGTTTTACCGGACCGGCAACAGGCTTTATTCCTATCTGTGAGCAATCTTTAAGAAACGTTTTCTCAGATTCTCCGAGGAATCTTCCGATTTCGATTTCGGTATAACCATATTTAACTGTTTCCCTGAGTACGGCTTTCCAGTCACCTCTCAGCTCTTTTCTAATTATACCGGAAATATATCCGATGTTCTTCAGCTTTTTATTTCCTTGGTTTCCAAGGGCAAGCAAAGGGTTGGCCATTACAGACGCTGCTGCGCCAATGGTCAATGTCTGAACAAAATTTCTTCTTGTAACCATTTCGATATTATTTAGATTTAGAGATTTTCTTATTTAACCAGTTAAGCCAAAGTTTTAAACTTTCTGTCCAGGATGCAACATGGCTATTCATCAAACCCAGGCCAAATCCATGATTCCCTTCAGACAAAATATGCAATTCGGCAGAAATTTTTTTCTTCCGGAGTGCTTCATACATCAACAAAGTATTCTCCACCGGAACTCCATCATCGTTGTCAGCATGCACAAAAAATGCGGGTGGGGTATCGTCTCTTACCTGCAATTCATTTGAGTAATATTCTACAAGATCCGCATCTGGGTCTTTTCCGAGTAAGGCATCTCTTGAACCCTTGTGCATCGATGGTGCGCTGAATGTAATTACAGGGTACATCAGTATCATAAAGTCAGGACGACAACTTATCTTTTCAATCGAATCAGAAGAGTTTTTATTACCGTAGTCAAAATGTGTTCCCAAGGTAGAAGCAAGATGCCCTCCTGCCGAGAATCCCATTATACCGATTTTAGCAGTATCGATGTTCCATTTATTTGCATTAAACCTAACAAGACGCATAGCACGTTGTGCATCCATCAATGGCACTTTATGGGGTTCGATGACATTGCCATAAGTAGGCAACCTGTATTTCAGCACGATGGCTGCCACACCAATTGAATTCAAATATTTTGCTACATCAGTACCTTCAAGATCGTATGCGAGTACCCAATAGCCTCCTCCGGGACAAATTATAACAGCCTGTCCGGTTGCAGTCCTCCTGGTTGGGAGATAAACTGAAATATCAGGGATCTGGACACTACTAATGGCTATAATGTCTTTGCTTGATATTTTTTCAACGGTTCCGTTGTTTTTCGAATTAGGTATTTCTCCTTTGTATAGAGGCATTACATAATTCTGGGCAAATACAGAAAGGTTCAAGAATGCGAATATTAACAGTATAAACCAGGGCTTTCTAAAGCTCAATACCTTATTCATAATATTATATTGATAGTGAAGAATTCATGTAAAAAATATGTCATCTGAGAATTTAACACAAATATTCCATCATCCACTGCATGATACGATAACAAGATCAGGATCAGCAATCGGGAAAGAACCAGGTTTTGTTCAGCAGACTGCAGGACTTTTAATACAAACGGCATAAAAAAAAATTACATCTCCATTTTAACCAAATCACCTTGTTTTTGGTCAATGGTTAAAATTCCTCCTTTGTCCAGGGGCTGCCATCGCCACCCTTCGCCTATCATTCTTTCTTTAAGCAATTTGCCATTGACCGTAATTCGTGCCGGTTTTTCTACAAGTCTGAAAACGTCATGAGATGTTTTGTCAAAAATTTTGTACGAAATAGATTCATGGCTATAAGAAATAGATTCGACAACGGAAGAGGTTTCCAGCATATGGTCGGCATCTGAGGGGGCAAGCTCTGGTATAGCGGCCATTGCCCAGAGATAGTGCCGCACGTAGTCTCCATAGCCATCCGTCAGCCAGACTTCGTTATTCGGATAACAGTTCTTGCCATCGGTATCAACCATATATGTACCCCAATTCAATTGGCGAATGGCAGAATCCCTGTTGGTCATATCACCGGTTGTTGAACAATACAGCAATTCTGCCGCAGCCTGCCGGACCGTATGGCTGTTACCGGGCGAATTATACACCGTTTGCTCACCAATCACTGAAACGCCATATTTTTTCCAATCGTCATGCCGGAATGTTTTCGTAGCCCAATCCAGGATTTTACGTGCATCTGCACGCCAGGTTGGTCCCCATTTTTCCTTTTGCAGCAAAATGTACCGCGCAAGTGTACCCGCATTAATTTGGGTATTTGACCACATGGGAATGTCTTCGAAAAAAGGACCGTACAAATCGTACTTTACTACTATATTTTTCAGAAAGTCAAGGAATATATCGCGAGCTTTTGTATAAGAAGCGGTATTGCCACTTTTCAATGCATTCAATTCGTCAAAGAGCATAATTGTCGACGTCCAGTTAGACGTGTAGGTAGAAGTAACATAGTCCGTTTGGGGGTAAATGATTCCGGTTTTAGCCTGAACCCGGAAAGGCAGTGGGCTATTTTCTTTGTTACCCGGCTTTGTAAATTTTGCAAGTGTATTGGCGATCTTAACAGCCGCGTTCAAATATTTCTCGTTCCCGGTTATTTTAAAAAGCATCACCAATTCGTATGCAAAGGAACCTGCTTTATCCGGTTGCAGGTAGCCATCGCCCTTTTCCATCGATTCTTTATGGGCGGCTTTTTCTGCTTTTGTTTTATACAACGCATAATCCACTACCCAGTCGCCCTGGTATCGTATGTCGTGGTCCTTGCCGGGATTACATACAAATGGCATTTCGGGCCATTCATACTCAGCAGGAGACAATCCATTTTTAAGATAATGGTCGGCCATGTATACCATGTCTTTAATTAAAGCGGTATCCCCAGTGTATGCATAGTAGCGGCGCCACGAAGACATCGCCATGGCAATCTGGTCTCCGCCAATGCCGTCGTCGTGCCCACCTTTCGGGATATAATTGGAATTGGAAACAATCACCTGCCTGTGCATCAGGTACCACTTTATTCCCGGCAGGCATTCTGGCAAATTTTGCCAATAATTCCAGACCAGTTTTAAGATATGATCATAAGCTCGTCCCGGTTCTGCAGCATACCACGGAATGATAAGTCCATTTTTGTCTGTTTTAATAGGATGGTACATTAGTGTATCTGCCTTTTGCTGGGCAGCTACTTCCTTGGACTGTGAAAGGAGCAACGAAAAGAGAAGTAAATAGATGCAGGATTTTTTCATGTTACTTTATTTGCAGGCACTGTTATTTAATAATTTTTTTAACTTGTTTATGCTGCGCTCTTCCAGATAAAGCCTTAGCTACATTGTGTCTTGAAAAAGTTTTGCATAATTGAATGCCTATTTTTGATCGCCATTTTAATCTTCGTTATAAGGTCTGCCTCCATATTCTGGTCAGATTTCCTCATGCCTTATTACCCATCTCGACCAATGCCGCTCCATAAAAGATGTAAAAAAGCGAACAGTATAAATATCGATTCCCGTAAAAAAATTATCGATATTAATTGTAGTCGGGATTTTGTACCAACATGCTGTTTTTATTCATTTCATCTCTAGTAATCGGGAAAAAATAAGCTTGATCGAGCCAATTACAATCCTGTAATACGAAGGGTGTAATCTCTGGTATGGTAGAAGTCGTGTGATCTGACTTTAATCTGTATACGATCTTAACGCCGCTAAACTGCTGATAAGCTTGAGGCCCGATGACCCAGCGTCTTACATCGAAAAACCGATTTTCTTCGCCAAAAAGCTCTATGCGCCTTTCGTGACGATAACGATCTCTTAAAGCCGAACCAGATTCTGTAACGTCAGGCATACCTGCTCTTGTACGAATCATATTGATATAGGTACGGGCTTCCAAATCCTGATTAAGCTCTATACATGCTTCTGCATAATCTAACAACACTTCAGCGTAGCGCATATAACGCCATGGTGTGCCATCTGTATTAAATTGTCCGTCCACAGCGGGATTAATAAACTTCCTCAAATAATAGCCTGTATAACCGGCGTTAAACCCTTCGACCGGACTTTCGCGGGTATCCAACCCAAATTTCTCATACATAGAATTGGTACTATTATCCCACTTTTCCCATTTACCTGCCTGGATAACCCCTACCGGGTCAAGGGGTTGAATATCGATGGGCCTTGGTTTGAATTTAACTCCTTCATATAAGATTGAAGCATAGAAACGCGGCTCCCTGTTTTTATAGGGTTCGATAGCTTTCGATGGATCTGACCAGCTAAAGGATGATCCATCGCTCATTTCATAGTCATCTACCAGTTCGCCAACAGGGGTATCTTCACCATATAAATGCCATCCGTTGGGGCCTGCTACCAATGATAGTTGGTTTAGTTGACTCTGGAAGCTGAGAGGAGTCGCTTTATAATATCTTACCCAAATATCCTCCTCGGTACCATCCTTCACAAAAATATCAGCATAGTTTTGAGCTATTGAGTCCCCTGGTTCTGGTACTGCTTTATATAAACTGTAAATTCCAAGATCCATTACTGCCTTGGCAGCAGCTTTGGCGGCCTGCCACCTGGCTATTCTGTCACCGCCGACGTACCCAATCAGTTCGGGATGAGCGTAGCCCGGAAAAACAGACGTATTATACAAAATCACTCGCAGCACTTAACAATACTCTCGTTTTTAAAGTTAACGCCGCGCCTTTCGTTACCCTGCCCTGGTTTTTTCCACTTTCGACTATAGGCAGTAATGAGGCGGCGGCATCGCACTCATCAACTATAAATTGAATGCAGTCAGCATAGGTATCCCTTGGCAAACTAACCTCATCATTAAGGCCTAATGCTATTTTAACAAGAGGAACTCCTCCATAAAGGCTAACGAGCTGAGAATAGAGGTTTGCCCTCAGAAAGTGTACTTCTCCCTTCATTCTATCTTCTAACAATACACCATTTGTAAGGGTGTTATCAAAGGTGGTGACGCCATCAATTTTATCGAAAAATAAGTTGCAAGCCCTGACATTCTTATACAACTTGGCCCAGTTTTCATGAAACCAGTTAGCATTATTATTATCAGGTGTTAGCAAACTGTTATTGAAATCAAAGAAGCTATACCACTGGTCGTGCATCTCATCTACAAATTCTCCTTTCAATACGCCATCACCCCCATTAGCAGGGTTATTTAAGTTGGAATAAATTCCATCGATGAAAGTCTGTATTAATATCGGGTCGCTCCAAACTGCTATGTCACTAAAAGCTGTAAGAGGTTCGGTATTTAGAAAGTCCTTCTTGCACGAGGCAGTTATTACTACTACCGATATAAAAAGCATACTATATTTGATAATTTTTTTCATATCTATATAATTAAAAAGTTAAGTTAAACCCAAGATTAAATACTTTATTGGAAGGGTATGGGCTATCTGAATTACTTTCAGGATCGTAGTTTTTCAATTTGGTAAAAGTGGCTAGATTTAATCCTGTGAAGTATATAGTCATGGCTTCGATTCCTGCTCTGTTAATGAAAGCAGTCGGTAGATTGTAGCCAAATTCTACATTTTTGAGCCTGATATAATCATTGTTCCTGAGCCAGTAGGTGTTATTGATATTGTATTGAGCCATCCAGTATTCGTCTGAAAAATTCCATGCCCTTGGTTTGCTGGCATCTGTATTGTCCGCTGTCCAACGACCGTTGGCATCTTCTTCCAAATAGTTGCCGCTATCACCCGAAAAAGTAAATCTTTTTCGCAAAGAACCAGATGCTCCCTGGAAAAGCACACTAGCATAAAAATTCTTATACTTAATATCTATATTCAATCCTCCGGTGAATGTGGGGATATCGGTTTTTTCATTTCGAACCCGATCATTCCCGTTAATAATTCCATCACCGTCTACATCCCTGAATATGATATCGCCTGGCCTTGCCTGGGGCAAATGCGCATATTTATCTACAGAAGCCTGATCGCTGAATATTCCGATCGCCTGGTATAACAAATAAGAGTTCATCGGATGACCAGTAAATTTTTGCCATTCAGGAGCGCCGGGTGTTTCGTCAAAGAACAATATTTTATTCTTTTGATAGCCACCATTTACAGATACCGTAAATGTCAGATCGCCAATATTCTGCATTACACCCAACTGGAATTCAAAGCCACGATTTTCGACCTTACCAATGTTTTCATCTGGCAGAGTTAGACCTACCATGTCTGGTACCGAAGCGCTTCTTTTTATAAGCAGTTGCGATCTTACATTATCAAAATAATCTGCAGAAAAGAATATCTTTCCGTTCAACGCCTGCCCATCCAAACCAATATTTGACTGATTGGCGACTTCCCAGGTTACGTTAGGATTGGGCGCAGTACCTTCAAGTAACGCCTTGTTTTCCTGGTTTACATTATACACATAAGGATTACTGGCAAAACGATACAAGGTTAAAAATTGATATTCTGCTATCCGGTCGTTTCCGGTTTGTCCCCATGATCCGCGTATTTTCAAATTATTTATGACAGGTGAAATATTTTTCCAGAAACCTTCTTTAGATACCACCCATCCTAAAGAAATACCTGGGAAAAAGCCGAACTGTTTTTTACCGGCTGGGAAAATGTAAGAACCATCAGACCGAAAGACAAATTCAGCAAGGTATTTTTCACGATAATTATAGTTGAACCGGCCGAAATAATTTAACCGGGCACTTAAACCTGCAGAACCGGAATTCGTTTGGTTCAACCCATCTGCCCCGGCAAATAGCTGGTCAATTGCGGCAGAAACATAATTTTTTCTGGCAGCCCAGAAAGTCATGTTATCACCTTTTACCCTTTCAACACCCAACAATGCTTTTATATTATGATCACCGCCTATTGAAGTGCCGTAATTAATTAATGCATTAAGGGTTGTTTGATTACCGGCCGTAAAATCCTGCCTCAACTGGGGAGAATTGTAACCTCTCGATGATTTAGTCAACAATGGTAAATCCGGTGACTCATAGGTTAAACCATCCCAGTAATACAAAAACCAAGGCGTTTGCCATAATTTATGGTTATCCACGTTCTTATCTATGGCGGCATTAGCCGTAACATTCAGCCCCTTGATCCAAGGAATATTAATCTCCAACCGTGCATTACTTATGAAATTATTAAGTATATCCTTGTCATAGCCGGTTTCGCTCGTTGCCATGACAACCGGGTTCGCTCCGCGTTCAATATCCGGTCCGGGTTTTCCATTTGGCCAGCGTGCAGCAATGGTTGGTTTGCCTCGCATAGCAGAGGAGTAAATATTGCCCGCTGACTGAGTGGGATAATTCCTGTTCTCCTGACTGGCTAGAATGTCTACACTAAGCTTTATATTTTTTGAAACTTTAGCATCAAAATTAGCACGAAAATTTCCCTGCGAATAATTCGTGGCGCTGTTGCGGTAAATAGCATCCTGGTATTTGTACCCGGCTGATACTAAATAACGTATAGATTCCGTCCCGCCTCTTATAGCCACGTGTGCATCTCTTTGCAAAGAGGTTGGTTTGTATAACTCATGAAACCAATCTGAGTTAGGATGGCCCCAGGGATCTGATCCGGCTTTGTATTTCTCTATATCATCCGGAGTAAATTGCGGAGCCTGGTTTCTGTATGATTTAAGCTCATTCACCATCGTAGCGTATGTAGCCGCATCAGCCATTTTAGGAACGACCGTTGGTTTTACGAAACCCTGGTTAAATGAAATATCAAGTCTTGGCTTACCTGAAATACCCCTTTTTGTAGTAATAAGAATAACGCCATTTGCCGCCCTCGCTCCATAGATTGCAGCAGAAGCGTCTTTTAAAATAGTGATACTTTCAACATCAGAGGGGTCGATCCTTTCCAATTGACGGCCAGCAATACCATCCACGACTACCAACGGGGAATTATCGTTAAGCGTGTTGACTCCTCTAATTCGGAGCAAACTTCCGTCATTACCTGGCTCACCGCTTCTTGTCACTACCGTTACCCCAGGAACCCGGCCTGCAAGACTGTTACTCAGGTTGGTTGCGGGGGATTTAACAAGTTCTGATCCCTTTACGGTTACAATAGAGCCAGTTAATGTAGCCTTCTTAGCGGTACCGTAACCAACCACGACTACCTGGTCCAGAGACTGCGCTTCATTGACCAACAGAACATTCATAGTTGAACGCCCTTTCACAGGCACTTCCTGGGCAATATAGCCAACTGAAGAAAATGCCAGAACAGCGGTAGGTCCGGCAGCGATATTGAAATTTCCGTTTTTATCGGTTTGAGTAGCTACGTTTGAGCCTTTAACCGATACCGTAACTGAGGATACAGCTGTGTCAGCTGAAGTAACTGTCCCTCGTACAACCTGCTGCGCGAAAGAAACAGTAGCAAACACAGCTAAAGGAAAAAGTAAAGCAAACTTTCGTAATAGAATTCGCAAAACGAATGAATGACTTTTTAACTTTCCAAAAGCTCTCATAAAATTAGTTTTAGTTGTAAATAATTTGTAAAGAATAAAATTATGATTTTGTAAACAAATACAAACATTTATTTTTTAAATAAATCGTATTTGTAGATTTTGGTTTTTCCCAGTTAAAGCCTCAACGGTTTCCGGAAAACAATTATGTAGAGAGCGAAATGGTTGGTATAATACAGCGAATTCTAGATATCCCCGGAAAGCAGCTCTGTTATTTACAATAATTAACTGGAAGACAGATGCGACATCAGCAGCTCGTCAAAATTTTCATTATTCTCGCGTGCTCCAGAAATATATATAAAGATTCACAATGTTTACATAACTTGCATTATATTGTAAACTTGTTATTCCAGAGTAGTTTTGTTAGATATAGAGTTACCGTCGGTGGTGAAAAGACATTGAACAATTTTGTAAAAGAAAAAATTAAAAGACTTAATTAAATAGACATCCAACCAATACTAGCTTGTATGAAAAAAATAACTTCCCCAGGATCACGCAGGTCCTTTATTAGAAATACATCGCTTGCAACGGCAGGCTTTTTTATTGTTCCACGCCATGTATTAGGAAGGGGCTTTACCGCACCCAGCGATAAACTAAATATCGGCGGTATTGGCGTAGGAGGAAAGGGAGAAGGCGATCTTGAAGGATTTGCGAAAAGTCCTCATGTAAACATTATTGCTCTGTGTGATGTGGACGATCGCCAGGCTGTAAAGTCAAGGCAGCGTTTCTCTAAAGCAAAATATTACAAGGACTTTCGCGAAATGCTTGATAAAGAACAGAAAAATCTGGATGCCGTTTCTGTTTCTACTCCCGATCATACACATGCAGCCGCCGCTTTAATGGCTATGCGTATGGGCAAGCATGTGTATGTGCAAAAGCCATTAACCCATGATATTTATGAGGCACGCATACTCACTCAGGCTGCTAAGAAATATAAAGTAGTTACACAAATGGGCAACCAAGGTTCGTCGGATGATGGTGTACGAAAGATGCAGGAGTGGTATAATGCCGGACTAGTTGGTGATGCAACAGATATTTATTGCTGGACCAATCGCCCCATTTGGCCGCAAGGTTTTGGCAAGCCGGTAACGAAGGATGAAGTACCGGCAGAATTAGATTGGAAACTGTGGCTAGGCCCTAATGAGTGGGAAGAATATCATAAAGAATTTGTGCCATTCAATTGGCGTGGGTATCCCTCTTTTGGTACTGGTGCATTGGGCGACATGGGTTGTCATATCATTGATCCCGCATTTAAAACAGTGGGTTTAGGATATCCATCAGAGGTGGAGTGCAGCGTGGTTAATTTATACGAAGAGATGTGGAATGCCTCTTATCATCCTGACAGTTTTCCCGCGGCTTCTACTCTAAAATTAAAATTTCCAGGCCAAGGAGGCAAGCCCGATGTGTTGTTACATTGGATGGATGGAGGTCTTATGCCTGAGCGGCCCGAAGAACTAGGACCCGATGATGCTATGGGCGATTGGGGTGGGGGCGCTATAATAGTAGGTCAAAAAGGAAAATTAATGTGCAGCACTTATGGCGCTAACCCTGTTTTGTTACCCCTTTCACGTAATAAAACTAACACAGTAAAGGAAACCATTGCCCGTGTGCCTGAAGGGCATGATGTGCAATGGGTTAATGCCTGCATGGCCGGGTATGGAAAAAAAGAACTCAGTTCATCCTTCGATTATGCAGGTCCTTTAACGGAGACTATTTTAATGGGCAACCTGGCTTTGCAGGCATGGAATGTCAAAGGTGCTAAAGGTAATTTTGCTGGCAGAAAAAAATTGCTGTGGGATGCAAAAAACATGAAGATTACCAACTTTGATGAAGCCAACAAGTTTGTAAAACGGGAGTACAAAAATGGGTACACATTAGACCTGTAACCTAATACAGTATGGGTTTCCCGTGTTTTGCATTATGTCGGTAATAAGCTTGGCCGGTTAGGAGACTTGCGAAAAACACAGGTAGGGGCTGTCTTTGACAAACTTGATGCTTGTTATCTGTCTTAGGTAATGAATGTAAGAAGATCATCGAAGCAACGATTTAAATCATATGTCCTAATGAATCTATTGCGACACTTTGCCGATGTGAAAAAACAAAAAATGAACCCAACTTTAGTGGCTATTATTAATCCGATACCGGTCCTATTGACTATGTTATTTTTGTCTTCCTGCAACAACAAACCTGTCCTTTTTCATAAAATTCCTGCTTCACTATCAGGCATCTCTTTTAATAACAGCATTATCGAGAATGATTCCCTCAATCCTCTCGACCTGGAATTTTTATACAATGGCGGCGGTGTAGGAGTGGGCGATTTTAATAAAGACGGTTTGCCCGATTTATATTTTACTGCAAGTATTGTAGCCAACAAATTATATCTCAATAAAGGGAAACTTACGTTTGAAGACATAACCGAAAAAGCCGGTGTGACAGGCGAAGGCAGGTGGAGCAATTCCTCATCTGTAGTGGATATTAATAACGATGGCTGGCCCGATATTTATGTGTGTGCTACTATAAAAAAAAATCCGGAGCAACGTAAAAATCTTTTCTATATCAACCAGGGATTGAACAAAGAAGGTATACCAACTTTTAAAGAAGAGGCAAAAGCTTATGGTTTAGCTGATACTTCCCTTTCAGTACATGCAGCTTTTTTTGATTTTGATAATGATGGCGACCTGGACATGTATTTGGTTACTACCAAACTGGCACAACGCGATGCCACTCAATTTATGAACAACAATGTGGGCGATACCGCAAAAGATGATTACGATAAATTATTCCGTAACGATTGGGACAGCAGTTTACAGCATCCGGTGTTTACGGATATTTCAAGCTCAGCAGGCATAGCGCATCATGGCTATGGGCTTGGAGTAGCGATTGCTGATATTGATAAAGATGGCTGGAAAGATATTTATGTTACCAATGATTTTTATGGTAGCGATTTACTCTACATCAATAACCATGATGGCACCTTCAGTGAGAAATTAAAAACAGTTTTTAAACACACTTCGCAAAATGCCATGGGTAATGATATTGCAGACATCAATAATGATGGACTGGCTGATGTGATTGCCGTGGACATGAACCCAGAAGATAATTTCAGGAAAAAGAAAAACATGAGTGGCAACAATTATTTTGTTTATCAAAACATGATGAGTGGATATTACATGTTGCAATATGTTCGCAATACGCTGCAATTAAACCAAGGACCTTCAGTTAATAACAACGACAGCATTGGCTTACCGGTGTTCAGCGACATTAGTTTTATGGCTGGGGTGTCAGAAACAGACTGGAGTTGGAACCCATCTATTGCTGATTTTGATAACGATGGCAACCGGGACATTATCGTCACAAACGGCTACCCGCGGGATGTTACCGACCACGACTTTGCAGCCTTCAGGGATAACAGCAACAAAACAGTTTCTAAAAAAGAGTTGATTAAAGAAATACCACAAATAAAAATTGCCAACTATGCTTTTAAAAATGCAGGTAACCTGAAATTTGATAAAGTAACCGCTGAATGGGGAATGGAAACACCTTCGTTTTCAAACGGTGCGGTGTATGTAGATTTAGACAATGATGGCGATTTGGACTATGTAATCAACAATATAAATGATGAGGCTTTTTTGTATGAAAATACCACCAACAGTAAAGAGAAGATTACTAAGAACTTCTTGTCTGTTCAATTTAAAGGCGATGAAAAAAACATAAATGGGTTAGGTGCTGTAGCAGAAATCTACTATGCAGGTAACAACATACAGGTGTATGAAAACTCACCCTACCGCGGCTATTTATCTACAGTTGACAACAAAGCTTTTTTTGGGTTGGATAGTATAAAAAAAATTGACTCTTTGGTAATAAAATGGAATAACGGCAACAAGCAGACGATACAAAATATAGCAGCCAACCAATTGCTTACGGTAGATATAAAGAATTCGAATGCGGCAGCAACAAGTATTGCAACAGTTGCTGCAAATAATTTATTTACGGATGTTACTGCCGGAATGGATGTGCATACAATCAGTAGGGATCCGGATTTTATAGATTTTAATGAGCAACGATTATTGCCACATAAACTGTCTGAGTACGGACCTGGATTGGCAAGTGGCGATATAGATGGCAATGGGCTGGATGATATTATTGTAAGTGGCACAGGTGACTTTCCTGCTAATATTTTATTGCAACAACCCAATGGGAAATTTATTACTAAACTATTGCCTGTAGTAATCGGCAAAGATGTACGCAGGCCCGAAAACCGGGGGACAATTTTGTTTGATGCCGACAATGATGGCGATTTGGATTTATACCTGGCAAGCGGCAGTAACCAATTTGTGGCTGATACTAAAAATTACCAGGATTGGTTTTATACCAATGATGGCAGAGGCAATTTTACTTTTAACGAAACGGCATTCCCAAAAAACTATACCAGTAAAAGTTGTGTAAAGGCTTGTGATTTTGATAATGATGGCGACCTTGATTTATTTATTGGAGGCCGGGTATTGCCTGGAAAATATCCATTGCCGGTAAGCAGTTTTATTTATAGAAACGATTCAAAAAATGGAGTAGTAAAATTTACTGATGTTACTGATGAAGTAGCTCCTGGCTTAAAAAATATCGGCCTTACCTGTGACGCGCTGTGGACAGATTTTGATGATGATGGATTTACCGATTTAATCGTTGCCGGCGAATGGATGCCTATTCAATTCTTTAAAAATAGTAAAGGGAAACTACAAAACGTATCGGCTGCAAGCGGTATCAACACTGAGGTTGGCTGGTGGAACAGCATTACAGCAGGCGACTTTGACAATGATGGCGACATAGATTATATAGCAGGTAATCTGGGTAAAAATTCCTTTTACAGAGCAAGTAAAGATTATCCCGTAAATATTTATGCAAAAGACTTTGATAAAAATGGTGGGCTGGATATCATTACCACTGTTTACCTGCCGGATGAAAAAGAAACTTTAAAAGAATTTCCAGCCCAAACAAGGGATGACCACGTTGTACAAATACCTGCTTTGAAAAAACGATTTTTGACGTATAAAGAATTTGGGCGTGCCACTATCAATGATATATTTTCAAAAGAAGAATTGAAAGATGCAATAAAGCTGCAAGCAAATAATTTTGAAAGCAGCTACATAGAAAATTTAGGCAATAGCAAATTCAAATTACATGCGTTACCAGTGATGGCGCAAATGGCTCCATTGTATGCAATGGTAGTAGATGATTTTAATAAAGATGGAAATATAGATGTAGCCATTAACGGAAATGACTATGGAACAGAAACAGGCAATGGCAGATACGATGCGCTTAATGGGTTGGTAATGCTGGGTGATGGCAAAGGAAATTTCTGTCCACAATCTATTTTACAGAGTGGCCTTTTTATACCGGGTAATGGTAAGGCATTAATAAAATGCAGGGATGCAAACGATAATTATTTACTGGCTGCATCACAAAATAATGGGCCGGTAAGAATATTCAGTAGCAAGGGAAAACAAAAAATGATTGCACTAACCCCGGCTGATAAATATTGCATCTACTATTTAAAGAACGGAAAAAAAAGAAAGGAAGAATTTTATATTGGGCAGTCATATTTGTCACAATCATCCGCGTTTATTATAACAAATGAAAATATTGCAAGTGTTGAGGTTATAAATAACAAGGGAGAAAAAAGATTCATTCAAAAATAGTAAAGCACATACAGAATGCCGAACTTCTTTATATACTCTAGATTGTAAACAACTAAATACATTAACAATGGGCATAATGACTAAAAAAAATAAAAGGTGTAAAGGCAAGAATGAATGGTACTTCTTAGTACTGAAATATAACAGTTTGGTAATTTGCTTCTTGCTTACGATATTTTCGTTTGCACATGCCGATGGTCAAAAAGTAAACTATAAAATACGCAAAGATGGAACTTTTGATATTGTGGGCAGAGATGTATCTATTTTCAACTGTTACCCCGCAATTGACAAAAAGATGCTAAAGACTTTGAAATTATCTATTACCGAAACAAATAACACAGCGAGTATTAAATATTTTTTGATTGACGGATCATTTGAATTAAGTTTTAGTTATCAGGGAGATGCTTTGGTGATAAAACCATCAGTAATAAACAACGACCAGCCTGCTTATTTGATATCTATATTGAGAGATGCCGAAGTAGAAAATGTTGGCAAAATTTATCGTACACCCACGCAGATAATGGGCAATGGAGGCATTACCGACTGGCCTGTAAACAAAATGGATTATAGTAGTTGCGGCATCCTAACGGGGCTACTGCCTGATTCGGGTGCGTCTTTAATTATTTCCACCCGGGATTTTAATAAATATAATTCTTATATCAATGTTATTCCCACAGAAAGAAGCAGTGGTAAAAAACTTCTGGAAGCCTGCGTGACAACTGAAGGATTACCACCAATATCATTACCGGCGTTTTACTTCACTCAAAACCAATCTGCTTTTACAGGCATGCAAACTGAAGCCCAAGGTATTGCAGCTTATATGCATGTTGAGACCGATAAAAAGCAATCTTACCATTGGTGCTCATGGTATTATACGTATTATCATCTTACAGCCAGCATGCTCACCGGGTATTTGAAAGGTTTCAAAAGTCTTCAACCGGAAGTACCAGTACAAACCATACAAATTGATGCTGGTTATCAACCACATGCAGGCGACTGGCTGGAGCCAAGCGAAAAATTCCCAAATGGTATTGAGCCTTCCATAAAAGAAATACTTAGTAATAATTACAAGGCTGGCATCTGGATTGGTCCGTACATGGTAGGCAATAAAAGTAAAGTTTACCTGGCCCATCCTGATTGGATTTTACGTTACAAAGATGGAAGCCCCATCATTAACATGTCTTTCTATGGAGAAGGCAGACTGTGGGGCGCGATGGATGAAGAAATCTATACCCTTGACACTAGTAACCCGGAGGTGATGGAGTATCTGCGTCAGGTTTTCAGGGCTTTTAAGAAAATGGGTATCACCTATTTTAAAACTGATTTCATGTTGTATGGTGCGGAACAATCTAACAAGGTTAAACGAAATACACCCGGTAAAACATCCATTGAATACCAGCGTGATTTTTTCCGGATGATAAGAGAAGAGATTGGGCCGGATGCATTCTGGCTCGGTTGTATTGCACCATTTGCACCTATGCTTGGTTATGCAGATGGAATGAGGATCTCCGCTGACATTACGCCAAAGTGGAAAGGTGGGACAAGCATGTTCAACGAATCTAAAGGCGCACAGCACATAAATAACGTCTGGTGGCAAAATGATCCGGATGCAATTATTCTCCGAAGTAAATACAGTAATATGAATGATGCTGAAGCAAGATCAATGATATTATGGATGGGCATGTTAGGTGGAATTGTAAACACTTCCGATTTGTTCTATGAAATACCCGAAGATCGTACTGCATTATTCAGATTTCTTGAGCCCGGTAAGGAAAAAACTACGGCTGTTTTTCCATTTCTTGAGAAGGATGAACCGTTGGAAGTAATGGTAAAAAAGTATGTTTCAAAAAAATCATATGCGGTGCTTTTTACTAATCGCCAGGAAAGGATAGTTATCGGCACGTATCCACTTGATTCTATGATAGAAACGAAAAGCGGCACCTGCTATAATTGGGGTGAAAATGGAAGTGGTCTTATTGGCAGGCAAACGACTATCACTATTTCGCTAAATCCACACGAAAGTAAATTGTTTTATATTTCAACAGATGGAACAGGGCCGGGTGATATGACGTTAGGCGGAAAATAGCAGGCTGTGTGGTATTTCTATTTGATAATTATATTCTGCCTTACTGCAGCATTTTTTTATTCTATATGATCTACTGAAAATAATTGGTGATTTTTCCAATTAAAATCATTTGTTCGGTAAAGTTAGCGTGAAGAGGAATCAAGTTCTGCTGGATAGCAACCTGCCAGCAATAAGATTAACGCAAGAGGATAAACAATAGCAGTCATTTTTTGGCTGCTATTTCTAATTTATCTCGGATTGCTTCTGTATCTAAAAAAAACTCACAAACTGATCTTACTTCTGAAGTGGCTATACCATTTAATAAAATTGATCCTGTAGTTTTTTGTTAAGCCTCTGTGCAGGTCAAGATGGATTTAAAGACATCCAAAATAAGATTCAATGCCATTGGTAGTTTTTGGGATGTTTGGATTGTCCAGGTAGTGAAACATATTAGGCAATACTCTTTTCATAGGAAAGAAGAATGCCAGATAAATCTGTGTTCATACCAATATCTGCCGGTTTCTGGATTTTAATATTTTTCTTTGAGCAAGTCTGTAAATCCAATTTCCCAGTATAATAAAGAGTATATCCAATTGAGCTTTCATTTTGATTTTCGATGCGATGTATCATCAAGACCGAAGACCTCAGATCTTTTCCAGTTTCATAAACTGTCAATACCCTGTCAAGTAGAGTTTCAAAATCGCCAGTCTTGTCATGTCTAATGCACTGTAATCTCCATTGCCTTCGCTCCAGCTCAAAAGGTGACCAGTAAATAAATATTTCTTTGCTGGCCCTATCGTATGATAAACTTGTAAAGAATGCAGCATTGGCATTTTTGCTTCAATGGTCGGGAAAATTGCAATAAAGACGAAAAACCTTTGAGTGATTTTTGAGATGAAGCAAGCCTATGCAGCTGAAGGTGGTTTGCAAACTCCTCCCGCAATCCGTTGGGGATGGACTGACTGTCCATCATTTACATAGCACCAATTTTCAATAACGAAAAACAACTACTCTACTGTTTGTGACAGTCGTCAATAGCCGGGATTTTGAACGAGGTTGCTATTTAAATCTAACTCCCTTTGTGGAATTGGCTTTAAAAGGTTTTTCTCGCTCCAATTATTGTTAGCTGGCGTTCTTCCAAAATCAATATCAGTTTTTATATTAATTAATCCCGCCTTGTGCCAACGTACCAGATCATTATAACGGTTACTTTCAAATGCCAGCTCCACTCGCCTTTCATGCATGAGGAACTTCACCATCTGGTCTTTTGTAGAAGAAGCCGACCTCGGCACCAAAATTAATTTACTAGGGTCTGCCCTTTCCCTTACTTTGTTAATAAGTGCGGCTGCTCCGCTTATGTCTGCTGTGGGACCTAATAATTTACATTCAGCAGACATTAAGTACACATCAGCAAGGCGTAATATACGTTCATTATTAGTTCCCATATTAGGCTGCCCGTAAAGATCCGCCCCCGATATATCCCTAAGAATATATTTTGAAGGCGTAGAGCCAGTAACGGACCAGGCAGCCTTGAAAATTGGTGTTGAAGTTGATGGGAAAGGGTCTCCTTCTTTAAAAATCGTTTGTACTCTGCGTGGGTCATTGACTTCAAATTCATTTTGCAACGGGCTCACCACATGAACGAATCCATAACCCACAGAATGGGCTCCGTCGGCACAATTACCCTGTTCGCAACCTACCCTCCACATTATGTATCTTCCTGTACCGGAACCTCCACCCTCGTCATTGGGAAACCAGTTATTATCTCTTCCATAAGCAAATTGAACTTCAAATAATGATTCTGAATTATTCTCTGCATCCAACGCAAAATTATCGCTAAAATCTGGGCGCAGGCTGTAATCAGGTGAAGCAATTATACTGGTAAATTCTGCATCCGCAGCGGCGTAGAGTGCCGGCTTATTTTCCCACTGGGCTCTGTACAGCAACATCTTTCCGAGTAATCCGCTTGCAGCGCCGCTTGTTGCCCTGCCTGTATTTGCACCATCCCATACAGCAGGTAAGTTTTGTTTTGCAAAAGTAAAATCTTCTGCAATAAAATCCCATATTTCACCAGGCTGTGAGCTGGGCATCCTTGCTTCGTCCAAGCTTTTAACAACATTTTCTGCAAGAGGTGGTGTTCCCCAGTTAACAGCAAGTATAAAATTAAAATACGCCCTCATGAATTTGGCTTCGGCTTCAAATCTTACTTTCTTTGATTCATCAGCGAATTTTGTCGCTTTGGGTAATTGCTCTAAAACTAAATTGGCACGTTGGATACCCTTGTAACAGGTTTCCCAAATTGAAGTAAAATCACCATTAGTTGGCAACCAATTGAAATCTTCATTATTGTCGCTACCATTGCTGGCTACGGTTACATCATCATCGGGAAATAATATGGCATTATACCAACCGCTGCCACTTTGCTCGAAATAAAATGTAAGCATAGTTGCGTAAGGTGACAAAGAAGCTGCCTCAAAATCAGATTCTGTCTGATAAAAAGTTTGCTCAGTTAGTTCACCAAGTGGCTTTAAATCTAACTGTTTGTTACATTTTGTGAAGACTACAGCAACTGTAAGTAAGAATGCAGTAGTTAAAAATATTTTTTTCATAAACAAATTATTAAAAATGATGAATGAGTTATTATCTAAAAACTAAACTGGACACCAGTCTGGTAAGTACGGGGCTGGGGTGTGCTGCCTTCATCTGTACCCGCACTTGTTTGTGTAGATACGTTTCCAAATGTAACAACCTCGGGGTCTAATCCAGTGTATTTAGTGATAACAAAAAGATTGGTAGCTCCAATATAAATTCTTACACTGTGGAAAGCTTTTGTTTTTTCAAGTAAAGACTGAGGCAGTGAATAACCAATTTGAAGATTTTTAAATCTGAAAAAGCTTCCATCTTCTACAAAGCGACTAGAAAAACGATTGTTATTATATGGGTCGCCATCTATAGCCCGGGGCATTGAGTTACTTGTACCTTCGCCAGTCCAACGATTTTTGGTAGTTGCCAATTGGTTTCTGCCCGGACCACCCAGGTTTTCCATACTCTGTCTTAAACTGTTGTAAACCTGAACACCATTTACTCCCTGAAATAAAACTGATAAGTCAAATCCTTTATATGATGCATCAATATTTAATCCGTAAAAGAAATCAGGGATTGTTTTACCAAGATAAGTCCTGTCGGCTGGTGTTATCCTGCCGTCGGAAGTACCTGTAAATTGTTTACCCTCTGGAGTTCCCGCAAGTGGCCCGTTATCGTCTTCAAAAATAACATCACCCGGTCGGGGCGTATTGGAAGCTCCTGCTACATCATCTGGCAAGGCCGCCCCTGCCTGGGCAGCATTTTGATAGATACCTGTTGCTTTGTACCCGTAAAAATAACCAATGGGATATCCAATTGCGGTTCTGTAATCTCCGCTACTGTATTCTTCAACACCTGGTGCAAGTGCAACCAGCCTGTTTTTTACGGTAGTTAAATTTCCTGATACATTCAAGTTTATCTTATTTGCAATTTTTGTATTATAGGATAGATCAAATTCAAAACCCGAATTTTTAACTGACCCTACATTTACATCCGTTCCGCCATATCCGCTAGTATACGGAATAGGCAAGCCATATAAAAAGTCTTTGGTTCTTCTATTATAATAGGTAGCTAAAAAAGTAACCTTGTTGTTGAATAATGATGCATCAACACCAAAATCAGTCGACTCTACTGTTTCCCATCCTATATTATCATTGGGTAATGAAGGAGAAATAGGTGCCTGGGCCGGAGTACCACCGATAGGGTATTGCGGAGTAAAGGAAACCCTTGAAACATAAGCAAAACTGGATGTATTGGCATTACCCAATTGTCCCCAGCTACCCCTTACTTTTAAGTTAGAGATAATTGATTTATTGCTAAAAAAAGGTTCTTCACTAACAATCCATGCGGCTGAAACAGCGGGAAAAGTCCCGAATCTTTTTTCCGAGGCAAACCTTGACGTACCGTCCCGCCTTACAGTACCGGTAAGCAGGTATTTGTCTTTGTAGTTATAACTTATACGCCCAAAAGTACTTGCATATGCTTCATTGGACAAACCTGAACCAGCGTTGCTATAAAAGCCATAAGGATTAGCATTGCCAGGTATTGGGCCACCCCTTCCATTTCTTACGCTTTGATAAAAAGCCGGGTCGGTACTTTGAAAATTTTTACCGCTATATCCTAAGTTATTGCCTCTTACTTTTTGGTATTCCATACCAGCAATTACATTCACAGAATGTTCGCCAATATTCTTTTCATATCCAAGTGTATTTGTAAACACCTGTGTATAGCCCTGGCTCCGGTTGTCGTTAAAGATGTTTGTTTCTCTTCCAAAACCAATCTCCGGAGCGGTATATCCCGGAGACCAATCAGTGTTTCTGCCAAACCTTAAATCAATGGATGCTGCAGATCGATACTTCAGTCCTTTCAAAATCTCTAACTCAGCAAAAACGCCGCCAAGCAGGCGGTAAGTTTGGTCAGTGTTTGGTATTATTTCATTTAGGGCTATCTGGTTTCCAACAGTAAGCCCGGCCACCCCTAAATTTCCGTTATAACCATACCGGTTCCCGGGAATAGTATGCTGGTCATCATAAATTTTGAAAAACGGTGGCATTGACAAATTAGTTCCATACAGAAAACCATCGCCTCCGCCATTCATCCCACGATTAACCTCCTGAAATGATAATGCCATTGTTTGACCGATTTTAAGACGGCTTCCTATTTTATAATCAGAGTTCATACGAACAGTGTAACGGGATAGATCCCAATGCTTTGTAACAGCTTCCTGCTTAAAATAGCCAGCAGAAAAAAAGTAATTAGCATTTTCATTTCCGCCTGACATACCAACATTAAAATTAGCAACAGGTGCGTTTTTATTTATTGTTGCATCCTGCCAGTTGGTATTTATACCAACAACGCTATTGGGTGTGCCTTGTAAAAGGTCGGGATGCAATACCCTGAATCCAGACTGGCCAACCGTTAAACCATCTTGTATATTTCTATTCGTAATGGCTTCCTGGGCAAGCGCTATATATTGAGCTGTATTATTTGCAGTTAATTTTTTAGGAAATTGCTGAATACCATAGTAAGCATCCAAAGTAACCCTTGGTTTTCCTGACTTCCCTCTTTTGGTCGTTATCAACACAACACCATTAGCAGCCCTCATACCATACATGGCAGCAGATGATGCATCTTTAAGAACAGATATATTTTCGATATCAGAAGGGTTTAGTGTACTAAGGGGATTCGTATTATAGTCACCGTTGTTACCTACCGGTATTCCATCAATTACAAAAAGCGGCTGGGTATTTCCTACTGTACCAACACCTCTTACCCTAACAGAAACCGGAGAACCTGGCGAACCATCAACATTTGTTATTTGCACGCCAGATACCCTGCCTTGCATAGCAGCATCCGCACTTGCAACAGGGAGTTTTTGTAGTTCTTTTGAGTCAACAGTGCTAATTGATTCTGTTAAGAGTCTCCTGCTTTTCTTACCATAACCAACCACCACAACTTCATCCAGGCTTTTAGGTGCGCTGTTTAATGAAATATTTAGCATACCACCTTTCGACACTTTCACTTCTTCTACGGCACTGCTCAAGTAAGAAAATTTTAATACACTACCAACGGGCACTTTGATTGTATAACTGCCATTTTCATTGGTGACTACTCCATTTGAAGAGTTGCCTTTTAACATTACACTTGCTCCTGGCAAAGATTTTTTCGTGTCCGCGTCGGTTACTTTGCCGGAGACAGTAACGACGGTTTGCGAAAAGCAGAGCATAGAAGAAAACGCCGATATTACAAGTAACATTAAAAATTTCAAGCAATTGGGGCGCCGTTGTGGATCTTGGTTTGTCTTCATAAACAATCGTTTTGGTTGATTTTAAATAACAATTAGTGATAAAGTTCTCTATTTACAGAATATTGTAAACGTAAATCAACAATATTTGTTTACTGGACTGTACAGTGCTGCTTCAAGAAAACCTTTCGATATAAGTGTGTGAATTATACTGATAAAGCTTTGTAGATAATTTGTGCACGTTACAATTTTGATTAATAAATGATAGTCTCCTAAATTTTCGCTGGCATAATTTGTATACTAAATTGCAAAAGATTAAATACTTTTGGCGCATTATACTGTTTACATGGGTTGGTTGTGAGCCGAATTTAATGGCCTGATTTTAAAAATGCGCGGCCGGCTAAAACGTTCCATATTTAAAAACCGAAAAAGAAGAATAAAAAATATATTCGTACAAATCATTAATATGAAAAAATATTACTTCCATTTAATTCAATTGCTCACTCTCTCTTTGGTTATCATATCATGCAGTAATAATGCTGATAACAATATTGATATCAGCAAGGCTGGTAATGAGCAAACCAGTGACCAAGCCTCTAATACAGCTGCAAGGTGGAATATAGGTATAGCCTTATACTCATTTAATTTGTTCCCTTTTTCCGCTTCACTAGAAAAGGCAGATAGCGCAGGCGTGAAGTTTGTAGAAGGATTTTCTTTTCATGCATTAAAGGGAGAATTTAAGGATACTACAATGGCAGACCTTTCTTCTCACGGCATTATGGATATGAAACGAATGTTGGATGAGAAAGGCATTCAAATGAGATCGATGTATGTTGCTGGCGGTAAAGATGCTGAAGAGTGGAAAAGATATTTTGAGATGGCTAAGACCTTAGGTATGGAATTTTTAGTGTGTGAGCCGAAAAAGGAGCATTGGGATTTATTGGACAGCCTCGGAGAGATTTATAAAGTAAAGATTGCTATCCACGAACATGCCAAAGGGAGTAGTGCTTACTGGCATCCCGACTCTGTGCTTGCAGCTATAAAAGGACATAAGAATATTGGCGCCTGCGCAGACCTGGGACACTGGACTCGTAGCGGTTTGGATGCCGTAGAATGTTTAAAACGATTGAAAGGCCACATACTAGGCGTTCATTTAAAAGACGTTTCCAAAGCTGAAATTGAAAGTGAAGATGTTATAGTCGGAAAAGGAGTTATTGATTTCGCGGGTGTTACCAAGGAATTAAAGGCACAAAATTTTACAGGCATGGTTTATATGGAATGTGAGCATAAAATGAACAACAACGTACCGGATGTTATTGAATCAATACAATATTTCAACAAGGTAGCTGCGGGGGCTAAATGAAATTTATAAGTTCTAATGGTACTTAATTAAAACTTGAAACGACTGCTATGCATGGTAATAGAAATAAATTAGGCAAGGCTTCAATAACAACGACGGTACGGTTTGATACTTTATCTTTTCTATTTAAGCTTCTCATTGTTGTTATATTCTTCTCGTGCCGATCTTCAAAAGATATCACTTCCACAGACAAGAAAAACTACTACTCAATTTTTAACGGCAAAACGTTGGACGATTGGGATTATGATCCGGAATACTGGAGGGTTGAAAATGGCAATCTTGTAGGAGAAGTTACGCCTGCTAATCTTCTGAAAAGAAATTCCTTCATTATAAAAAAGAATCTGATAACAAAGAACTTTGATTTAATGGTGGAGTACCGTGTTTCGGCCAAAGGTAATAGTGGTATTAATTATCGAAGTGACACGATTGATTCCCTTCCGTTTGCAATGCTTGGATATCAATTAGATATTGACGGTGAAAATTTATATACTGGCCAAAATTATGAAGAAAGAGGAAGGACAACACTTGCGTATCACGGGCAGAAAGTAATCGTTAACCCAGCTAATGATTCATTATCCTTTAGGAATAACATAAAAAACAATGCATGGTTAAATAGAATAGTTGTCAGTGCTCTTCCTCCTGATTCACTCAATAAGGTTATAAAGAACGGCGATTGGAATAAGTGCCGATTAATAGTAAAACGAAACAGAATGCTTCATTACATTAACGGCGTTTTAATGAGCGACGTAACCGACAACGATACTAAACACCGCACAGTAACCGGACGTTTAGGCGTTCAGGTACATGTAGGACCGCCAATGAAAATTGAGTATAGAAATTTTCAACTGAAAGAGCTCTAATCTAACCGTCAATATTTACTCTGGCATTTTTATTTGTCGGTAACTGCGAACTATTTTTTATTTTCTTTCGTGTCTGAAATAGAACATGCTAACCATGTTTCTATAATCAATATATCTAATGCCAAGTAATGAATATGCCCGTTATGACTTCAATAAAAACAATTTCAATTTTTCTATCCTTGATAGTAAGTCAATTAATTTGCTCAGCGCAAAATACCAGCACCACAGCAAGGCAACGAATAAAGTTTAACAGCGATTGGAAATTTCAGTTAGGAGATAATCCGGATTATAAAGACAGCAATTTTGATGACTCGAAATGGCGGGTACTTAACCTGCCACACGATTGGGCCATTGAGGGTAATATAGACAGGAAAAATAAGAGTGAAGCTTCCGGTGCATTTTTACCCGGTGGTATAGGTTGGTACAGAAAACAGTTTAAGCTACTGGAAAATCCGGAATCAAAACATTTTTTTATCCAGTTTGACGGTATTTATATGAATGCCGAAGTGTGGGTGAATAACCAATTCCTCGGTCGGCATCCCTATGGATACACTGGCACTGAATATGATTTAACCGGCTTGATAAAACCCGGACAAACCAATACCATTGCGGTAAGGGTAGACAATAGCTTAGAACCCTCGGCCCGTTTTTATCCTGGCGCTGGTATTTATAGAAACGTTTGGCTTGTAACAACCGATGCATTGCATTTCGACAATGCAGGCGGCGTATTTGTATCCTACAAAAATGTAACAGAAGCGGCAGCTACCATCCACTACAAATACAAAATAATCTCCAATGCTTTTAAGGGAAGCGATTTCCAGTGGTGGCGCAGAAACCCCGCCTTGAATAACCGCATCACCAAACAAGTGACCATTACTACTTCTATCATTGATGCCGCCGGAAAAACAGTCGCCTCACAAAAAAAGGAACAAGCCATCGGTGACTTTAGGGAATTTATTTTTGAAGATGAATTTATCATGAAGAAACCGCAGTTGTGGAGCAGCAGCACCCCTACAATGTATCACCTAAAAAGCACCCTAGAATATGACGGAAAAATAATCGATGACCAGGTAACACCTATTGGAATCCGAAGCATTGAATACTCAATCCAAAAAGGTATGTTGGTAAATGGTAAACAGGAAAAAATAAAAGGTGTTTGCCTGCACCAGGATGCCGGCTCATTGGGTAATGCTGTTCCGGAGGGCACCTGGATTTACCGCCTCAAGAAATTAAAGGATATGGGTGCCAACGCAATCCGCTGCAGCCACCACCCTTTTGCACCTGAATTTTATAGTATCTGCGATAGTATGGGCTTGTACGTTATGGACGAAGCTTTTGACGAATGGAACAAAGGGTATGGCTTTAATACAGAAAATACTGCCGGCAAAATGAAATATGGTTATCACCTTTATTTTAATGAATGGGCAGAAAGAGATTTAAGATCGATGGTACGCAACGCCCGGAATCATCCGAGTGTAATCATGTATAGCATTGGCAATGAAATACCCAACCAGCAAGTGTTTGATGGTGCATTGCTGGCCGCCAAACTGCAAAACATTTGTCATGATGAAGACCCTACCCGTTTAGTGACTTCCGCCTGCGACTTTGTAATGTATGCCAACGAAAATGGTTTTTTAGATACGCTGGATATTGCAGGATACAATTACCTGGGAAGGTTTACCGGCGATAAAATGTACGCGCCAGAAAAAGCAAAATATCCAAACAGGTTTTACCTCGGCACGGAGACTTACCATGATGTAAATTACTGGCTCGCCGTAAAAAACAATGACTACGTAATGGGTGATTTTATCTGGGCAGGCTTCGACTATTTAGGCGAAGGCATGGCCTGGCCAAAAATAGCCTGGGATGCCTGCCTGATAGACATGGCTGGTAAAGAAAGGCCCGAATACTATTTAAGAAAAAGTTATTGGAGCAACGAACCCGTGGTACAAATTGCTATAGAAACTGCAAAGAGTCCTGAAACAGAATGGCATCCCAGGCCTGCTGTATCGCATTGGAACTGGAAATGGAATGCAGACTTTCTGAAGAAAGTATTGGTGTATTCTAATTGCGAAGCAATTGAATTGTTTGTAAATGATTCTTTAATAGGTGAGAAAATAGTTGATAAAAATTTGTATTACGCAGAATGGAACATCCCTTTTTACCCCCGAACCATAAAAGCTATTGGATATAACAATGGTAAAAAAGTTACCGAACACCTGCTACAAACTCCTGGCAATGCTGTTGGGCTGAACCTGGTATGTGAAAAAAAAGAATTACAGGCAAATGGAGAAGATGTTGCCATCATTGAAGTAAATGTGGTAGACGGGAATGGTGTATGGGTGACCGATGCAAAACCCGAAATAACGGTAACGGTAGATGGAAATGCAGTGGTAAAAGGACTTGATAATGCTGACTCGTACAATCACTTGCCTTTCAGTAAGCAATCGAAGCAGGCATACCAGGGACGCATGTTAGCTACCATTCAAACAACCAATCATGTCGGAAAAATAACCGTTACTTTTTCTGGAAAAGGATTAAAACCAGCAACGATTACTTTAAATTCAAAATAAAATAAATGGAGACGCTATGTTCTTTTCTATCACTAAAATTTAACTATACCTACATACATTAAATTAGAGATATTTTTTAAATAAACAGATGAAAAATATTTAAAAAAAATTAACGCACTTAAAATATTTATTGCTCATCATCCTCACCTGGATTAACTAATAGATTACATGAAGTGTTATTTAAAATACAGTTTATTTTTATTTCTTGCCACAACTAACGTTGCCGCAACAGCACAACAAAAGGCCGTTGACGAAAAAGACAAATTAACCCCGGCATCATTCCAACACCCACCACTTTGTGCAAAGCCTAAAGCCTTGTGGCCATGGGTAAACGGCAACTTTAATTTTTCTCAAATTACTTACGAAATGGAACAGGCCAATCAAAAAGGTATGAGTGGCTTTGACATTTGGGATGTGGGAGCAATGGTAGATAATAACAAGATACTGCCGACCGGTCCGGCATTTTTAAGTGATGAGTCGGTACAGGGAATTTCGTTTGCAGTAAAAGAAGCAGAGCGGCTAGATCTGGAACTGGGGCTAATCACTTCCAGTAGCTGGAATGCAGGCGGGGCATGGATAAAACCCGAACATGCAGCGATGGGACTTTTTAAAACGGATACCGTCGTTTCAGGCCCATCAATATTTAACAGCAGCATCTCCTTTCCCGTGGTACCTGCTGACAGCAGAGATGCCAGTTACAATCTGGTTCCAAAAAATAGAACAACCGGGCTACCGGTATATTACAAAGACATTGCAACGATAGCCTATACAACAAACGAAAAGGGCGTTATTGAAAACATTCCTACAATCGTTGTATTGAACAGTTCTCTTGACAAAAATGGTAATTTAACTTGGAAGGTGCCGCCGGGCAAATGGCATATTGCACGATACGTTTGTATTCCTACCGGTCAGCAACTGGCTACTGCAAGTCCTGCATCAAAAGGTTTTGTATTAGACCACTTTAGTGCTGAAGCACAGGAAGCAAATATGAACTATGTGATTGGTCGCATTAAATCCGGACTGGGCAGTTTATCCAATCGCTCCTTAAAATATTTATACGAGGATAGTTACGAAGTAAATTCTGGTGTGTGGACAGCGTTACTTGCAGAAGCATTTGCAAAAAAATACGGTTATAGTTTATTGCCTTACCTGCCATTTTTAAATGGAGTTCCTTACACAGATAAAAACACAACGGATCGTTTCCATTTTGATTTTACCAAGCTACTATCAGACTTAATTATCGAAAATCATTACGTCAAGGGGAGAAAAATGTGTGAAGCCGCCGGCCTTGGTTTTTATGCGGAAGCTGGTGGCCCCGGGCAACCTATTCACAATGTTCCATTTGAAGATTTAAAAGCGCTGGGTTCGCTGACTGTTCCAAGGGGCGAGTTTTGGAACGGAGACAACGTATCTGATCTACAGATAATAAAAGGCATTTCCAGCGCAGCACATATTTACAATCAAAAATTTGTAGAGGCCGAAGCGTTTACCAGCGTAATGTTGTGGCAGGAAGGACCAGGCGAATTAAAGCCGTTGGCAGACCGTGCCATGTGCGAAGGATTGAACCGTTTTGTGTACCACACATTTCCACACAGTCCACCTGAGGGCGGCACGCCTGGTTGGATCTATAATTTTGGCACCATCATTAATACCACAAATGGCTGGTGGCAAAAGTCGCAAGGCTTTCATGAGTACTTAGGGCGCTGCAGCGATTTACTGCAGGAAGGAAATTTTAGAGGCGATGTAGCTTACTATTATGGAGACCAGGCACCCAATTTTGTACCACCAAAACATCTTCCTGCTTCCTTAGGAAATGGCTATGATTATGATGTGGTAAATACAGATATCATCCTGGAAAAAATGACGGTAAAAAATAAGCGTATTTACTTACCGCACGGTCAGTATTACGAAGTGTTGGTTTTGCCAAATCAGCTAAAGATGAGCCCCGCTATATTAAAAAAACTGGAACGTTTAGTAGCCGCTGGCGCAACAATAATAGGCCCCAAACCAACGGCTTCTTACAGTTTAAAAGATGCTACAGCCAACGATTTGCTGGTGAAACAACTGGCAGATAAACTATGGGGAAATTGCGATAGTATCCACATCCAGCAACACCAATATGGTTTAGGCAAAGCAGTTTGGGGCAAAACGGTTCGGGCAGTTTTACAGGAAAAGAATATTGGTCCAGATGTGCAAGTGCAACTAAATAATGCCGGCGATACGGCTATCGATTTTATACATCGCACTACGGCAGATAAAGAAATATATTTTGTGCGCAACACTTTAAAACAAACTATAGCCGGCACGGCTTCCTTCAGGGTGCAGAATAAAATACCTGAATACTGGAATGCAGAAACCGGTGAAGTGTATCCCATCAAAAACTTCATCTCTAATAAAAACGGTATCACCATATTATTCTCTTTACCTGCTGAAGGTTCCTGCTTTATTGTATTTAGTGAAGCGAAGGGAAAAGCTTCAGACAAGGCACTACCGCTCTATAATATTGCAGCAACCAATGAAATGATTTATACAAAAAATGGAGCCGTATGGATAGACAATAACAGCTCCATAAACTTGAATACTCCCTGGGAAATTCGTTTCGAAAAAAGAACCCAAAGCCCAATCACGGATACTTTCGCTCAATTGCAATCCTGGCATTTATCGAACACAGAAGGCATTAAATATTTTTCGGGTTTGGCAACCTACTACAACCAATTTGATCTGACGGATGCACAGCTTAAAAAAGGATATGCATTGCTGCTGTCATTGAATAAGGTAAAGGAAATTGCGGAAGTTTATCTCAATGGGAAAAAGTTAGGGCTACATTGGTATGACACCCACAATTTTGATATCACAGATGCGGTAAAACCAGGTAGAAACTACCTCGTAATAGAAGTAGTAAACTCTATTAATAACCGGTTAATCGGCGATGCAAAATTACCGGACAGCCTGCAGCAGATGAGAAGCAATATCACGAAACTACCCAACGCCTGGTCGACTGATTTTAAAAATGCAAAATTGATTGAAGCAGGATTGATTGGACCTGTACAAATTAAACGGGCAAAGTATCTGGAATAAAAGATTTGAATTTAAAATAATCGATTCCCTACTAAATGCAAAACAAATTAAAAGTATCATCATTTTTTATCGCCATAGTTTTATTATGAAACAGTATTATCTTATCGCTTTCTTTTTGAGTCTTGCACTCAATAGCAATGCCCAAAATCCTGATAAATCCTGGTGGACATTTACTTATCCCATCCACCCCGCTGCAGATAGTTGTTTGTTAGATCTTCGTTATCTCAACGAAACGTATGCCGGGCAGCATGGCTTTATTCAATTAAGTGATGATGGCAATTCTTTTGTTCATGGTGATGGAAAGCCCATTCGTTTTTGGGCCAGCAATGGTGGCAATTTAGCCAGCGAAATGAGCGATCAAAAATTAGACAGTCTTGCCAAATTTTTAGCAAAAATGGGCGTGAATATTATCCGCTACCATGGCGCCATCAATCCACGTGGGCCATACACCAATTTGATGAACCCTGATACCACAGATGTGAAAAACATTTGGCGTTGCGTGGCTGCAATGAAGCGGCAAGGTATCTACACCGTTATCTCTCCGTTTTGGCCACACAACGGACACATGGGCGGCCATGTACCAGCCGAATGGGGAATAGAAGGCTATGATGAAAAAGACGATTTATGGGCTGTATTATACTTTAATGAAAACCTGAAAGCAGCTTATAAAAATTGGGTAAAATATTTATACACTACCCCCAATCCCTATACTGGCGTGCCTTTAAAAGATGAGCCTGCTGTAGCCATTATACAGGTAGAAAATGAAGATGGTGTTTTTTTCTGGACCATGCAAAGTATAAAACCAGCCCTTTCTAAAATAGTAAGTACTCAGTTTGCACAGTGGCTAACTGATAAATATGGTTCGTTGCAGGCAGCGCTGAATGCCTGGGGCAGTGATGCTGTTTTGAAAGATGATGATGTGGCAAAAGAATTTGTAGGCCTGTATTCTATTTACGAAATGACGCTGGCACAAACAAACGGAAAAGCAAAAAGAATAAAAGACCAGACCGAATTTTATGCAAAAAAACAACGTGGATTCTATGATGAAATGGTAAAATATTATCGCTACGATTTGGATTGCAAACAACTAACCAATGGTAACAACTGGCGCACCGCATCGCAAAGCAGATTACTGGATGCAGAACGATGGAGCAACAGCACAGCCGATGTTCTTGCAACCAATAAATATTTTGACCCACAACACACCGGACCCAATGATGGCTGGAGAATAGACCCGGGTGATTTTTATGGAGCCCCATCTTCATTAAAAAATCCGGCGGATTTACCTTTCAATGTAAAACACCTGAGCGGCCATCCCATGATGATTACCGAAAGTGGCTGGAACCTGCCTAACAAATACCAAACAGAAGGTTCGTTGTTGGTTGCTGCTTATAGCGGTCTTAACGGTCTGGATGCATTCTTTTGGTTTATGCCATCGGCAGTAAATTTCGATAATGAACCATACCACAAGTATTTTAATGTAGGCGGACAGCACCCCTTAAACAGGTGGACCAATTCTACACCCGGCGAAGCTGGCATGTTTCCGGCAAATGCCTTATTGCACCGGCTGGGTTATGTAAAAGCCGCCACCGCAGTAAAAGAGCAACGGACCTTAACAAGCATATTTAACAGGGATGTGCCCAAAATATTTGAAGAAAAATCATTTGATCCCAACCGTGATTTTGATACTAGCACAAAAACCCTGGATGAAAAAGCCAGCTTGTCGCCGCTTACTTTCTTAACAGGCGGTGTGACCACAAGCTATGGCGGCAGCATAGATACCTTGCAGGTTTTAGCCCCTCTTGATCAACTGATTAATAAAAATAAACAACAAGTGACATCCATAACAGGTGAACAAAAATTAGATTACAAAAAAGGTATTTTTACACTCAACACTCCAAAAGCAAAAGCAGTAAGTGGATTTTTAAATACAGTTAAAACTTTTCCCTTAGGCGATGTGACCATCCAATCTAACAATGAATATGCAACGATTCAATTAGTGAGTATGGATGAAAAAAACATCAGTCAATCCACAAAAATATTATTGCAGGCAGGCACTTTATTTCGCCCAACCAATTGGGTAGAGGAAGCTGCTGTTAAGGAAAAAGACGGTGAGACAATAAAGGGTTTCACCATTAAAAATACCGGTAAGATGCCTTGGCTGGGTATGCCGGTATTGGGCAGTGTGAGCATTAAAAACTCCAGTGTAAAAAAAGCAATTCAATTAGATGCGGCAGGGTATGCAGTTAAAATTTTACCGCTGCAAATCAACAATGGAATAATCACCATTTTATTGCCAAAAGATGCGTATTATATTTTGTTGGTGCAGTAAAATTATTGTCTGAAGAACTACTGCTCCTTGCAGTGTAAACTAAAATTTTATGTAATGCAATTGGTAAAAAGCTGCTTGCAATTTTAACCAGCATTTGCAGTTGATGCAAGTTTGCTATTATTCGTATTAATTAAAATCATCAACATAAACTCAAAAACATTTACAATGAAACATATTACTCTTCTGTTGCTATTCTCAACACTAATGGTTTTCACTCTAAAAGCAGATAACCTAATACTGTATGATGCTCCAAAAGGTATGGCGGCTGCTCCGGAATTTCAGCTTGAAGTAAACGGCCAAAAAGTGTTTGTTTACAATACCCCATCGGCTGCCTATGCATACTTCTCTTTTGAGGGTAAGGTAACTGTGAAAGTAATTTTTCTGGCACCTGTTTACAACTATGATATTCGTCCAAAAAGCAGAAAAATTGAAGGAGAACTTTACAGGAATCAAATCAGCTTTTCGCTAAGCAAACCTGAGAACCTGAGCGTTGAAATAAACAAAAATTTAAAGCGGCCGCTGTTTATTTTTGCCAATCCGATGGAGATAAATATTCCTAGTAAGAACGATGCCAATGTTATTTATTTTGAAGGAGGTAAAATTCATACCCCTGGCATTGTTCAGTTAAAAAGCAATCAAACTGTTTACATTGCCGGTGGTGCAGTAGTGAGAGGTTCATTCATTGCAGATCGTGGAAAGAATATTAAAATTATTGGGCGTGGTATTATCGACAACAGCATGTACAAAGAACAGGAAGCCCGGCCAATAGAAATTAACCAGAGCCAACAGGTACTCCTCGATGGGTTTATTATTGCCGATGCAAAACACTGGTGCTGTGCTTCCTTTGCCTCAAAAAATGTAACCTATCGCGATGTAAAGATTGTCTCGGACAATGCGGTGGACGATGGTATAGACATAGTTGGAAGCCGGGATGTGCTGGTTGATAATTGTTTTATCAAAACAAAAGACGATTGCATTGCTATTAAATCGGGCGTAAATTATTTTACCAAATTCAACAGCAGCTTTACAGTTGATAATATTGTGATACAAAACTCCGTGATGTGGAATGGCATTTGGGGCAACGGGCTTGAAATTGGTTTTGAAACCCGGACCGATACTATACAAAATGTAACATTCCGCAACTGCGATCTGATTCATATAGAAGGGCCAGAAGGAACGTTCACCATTCACAACGGCGACCGTGCGCTTGTTAAAAATATATTGTACGAAGATATCCGCGTAGAAGATTCAAGAGGCTGGTTAATCGATTATAAGATATTGAAATCACGCTATTCAAAAGACAAGCAAAGAGGGAAAATTGAAAATGTCCATTTCAAAAACATTACGGTTGAGGGCGAACAACTCCCCTACTCTCAATTGATGGGGTTTGATGATACTTTCAACATTCAGAATGTATTACTGGAAAATTTTTACCTGCATGGCATCAAGGTTAATTCAACCTACAATGGTTTGATTACAACCATGCATACCAATGATCTTAAGTTTAAATAAATTAGTTTAAGTGAAGAGTACGTAAGCGATAGTAACCAATGAAATTGTTGGAGTTGATGTTTATTTTTTCTAAGGTCTTAATACCAGCATAAAAATGTTTTCGCATCAATAAATGAGCATCTAACAAAAAAAATCTGCATCAATCTATTTTCAACTATGGTAAAAAAAATATTAAAAGATTTCCAAATCGTTGCTGTCCTGTTTTTTGTGATACAAGGCTGTTCTACAAATAGAGTGTTCAAATCAACTATTGACTGGAAAGATTTTTTGTCAACACAAGATCCGGTTTGGGATACGTTGACTGGTTACTTTTATGATGGTCCCATGACTGGCAATGGTTTAATAGGAACTGTTATGCACAAGATGGATAAAAATCGTTTTGATGGCGACACCAATAAAATTCTCTTTGAAATAAATCGTACAGATTTAGTTGATAGCTGTAGCCGTAGACCTGAGGGGTATTATTGGTCCCGCATGCAAGTGGGACGATTTGAGTTTAAACCCAAAGGTGTCATAAACAGTACGAATCTTCGCATTGATTTGCGCAATGCAGAAGTGGTGGGAACCATTATAACTTCTGAAGGAAAAATTCACATCAGGCATTATACACATGCCGACCTGCCGGTTGTTATAACTGAATTAGAATCGGAAGGAAATGAGAATTGCGACAACTTTAAATTTGTACCGGATATTTCCGGTTGCCTGATAGATTTAAAAGAACTGGATAAACAGGAGAAAGGAATATATGATAAAAATCCTGAGGCATCAATACAAACCACAAATGGCATATGGCTTCATAAACAATTATTAAAACATTCCGGTCGATCCTTCACAGTGGGTTCTACCTCAAAAAAAATTGGACGTAAAACTTTTTATTATAATACTATAGAATATTCAAACCCTGTTAAAGCAAAACCTTTTAAAGCAGAGGATATACTTCTAAGTTCCTCGCAGGAAAACCCCGATGATTTGTTGGCTTCTCATAGAAAATGGTGGCATGCCTATTATCACCAATCGTTCGTTTCCATTCCCGATACCCGCATGCTAAATTATTATTGGATACAGCGCTATGTAACTGGTAGTACCATGCGTGAAGGGTTACAAATGATGGACCTGATTGGTCCATGGTACAGTCACACACTATGGCAGGGCATTTGGTGGAATCTGAATTCGGAACTGATGTATAGTCCTTTATTTTCGTCGAATAATTTAAGCGCTGTAAAGCCATACTGCGAAATCTTTGATGATAATTTACAATCGCTGATTCAAAATGTACCAGCGCAATTCCGGCATAACTCTGCAGGATTGGGGCGTGCAAGTAGTTTTGATTTGCGTTCAGATGTAGACCCTTACGACAGCATTCCTCCATTTTACAATCGTGAAGTAGGTAACTTAACCTGGGCACTTCAAAATTATTATCTCTACTGCAGATATAGTATGGACGATAGTTTATTAAAAACAAATTTTTTTCCCCTGCTTGAAAAAAGCGTTAATCTTTATATCAACCTGGCATTTAAAGATAAGGACGGTAAATTTCATTTGCCGGTAACCATGTCACCCGAATATAAACCTGCACAAGATTGTAATTATGATTTAGCGTTGTTTAGATGGGGTTTGCAGACATTGATTACAGTAGCTGAAAGGTTAAAACTGAATGACCCACTGATACCTGAATGGAAAAATTTATTAGCAAATTTAACAGACTATCCCAAAAATGAAAGAGGATTATTGATTGGCAAAGATGTGGAAATGGTAACGGCGCACCGACATTTTTCTCATCTCTCCATGATCTATCCATTGGGAATTTTGAAAAATGATACTCCGGAGAATGAAGCATTAATTCGAAAATCAATTGAGTATTGGATTGGGCTTTCAGGGAATGATAAATCGGCATGGTCTTATTCATGGACAGCAAGTGCTTATGCATATATCGGAGATGGTAATACTGCATATAAATATTTGAACGGCTATTTCAATTTTGCCAATCGTAAACATTATTGGGAGTTGCCTGGTATTGGAGCAAACACCATGTACCGGGAAGTTGGCATTTGTTCCGAAACTCCATTTTCATTTAATAAATCAGTGAATGACATGCTCATTCAAAGTCACGACGAAGTAATTAATATTTTTCCGGCAATACCTGATGTTTGGAAAGATGCCTCTTTTATGAATCTTAGAACCGAAGGAGCATTTTTAGTTACTGCAGCTAGAGAAAAAGGCACGACAAAATTTTTCTCTGTAGAATCGTTGGCAGGCGAGCCTTGCGTTATTAAGTCTGATATTAAAGTAGATAGCTTGTTGACTTCATCTAATGTAAAAATTACTAAAAAATCGGAGTACGTTTTTTCTGTACCAATCCAAAAAAACCAGCGAATCACTTTTTATAAAAGCAGCACACACGATTTACAGTTAAGTGGTACAAGAACGGAGGGAGTTGAAAATAATTATTGGGGGTCAAAAAAAATAAAAGTTAAATAGCAATACACATATGTTATTGCGAATGTATCAGCCGTGAAAATTCAAATGAATAAAAGGAATAGGTAAAATATGCGCTGGGAAATAGACTTTAATTACAGCGTCTTATTATGCCTGATGGCGCGCACATATTGTTAACATTAATAAAATAAAAACAATGAAATTATTACTGCTTGTTATGAGTCTTTTTATTGTTCATTCCATCAATGCACAAAAGCTGGCAGACGGGTCAATATGGAAAATTTCCAATAGAAATAGTATCGTTTGGAATATCAGTAAAGCATCGCGGATTGCGCATTCAGATAATATTGAAATGGCCGGCCTTAATATCGCAGCCATTATTAGTTATGGTGTTGATGAATCAAGAAATTTGACTGTCAGACGGGATTTAATTTATCCTCAATTGCGAACATTCAACAAATCGAACGAACCAGAAGGAAGAAAGCATAGAGCCTATCTCAGGCACACCTATGACAATGACATCCTGCCTAATATTTACCATAAGGGGAAAATCCTGGTATTTAATAAAGTAGATAGCATAGAAATAGCCGGTAAGCTTATCTTTTATCAAGTGCCTGTTCAGGGAATTGCCCTTACCAGAACCTTGATGCCTTCCATGACGGAAAGGTTGTTTGTTGAAAAGTGGCAACTTACTAACCGGAGCGATTCAATACAGCAGATAGTGATAGGAAATACATCCTATCAAACTTCTATACAAGGATATAAAGGGCAATATAATCTGCATGCTTACACCGATTCAATGGGTGCAATAACCATTTTACCGGGACAACAATATTCATTTGCTGTTTATTTTTCTGCGGGTATAAATGATGAGGTAACCAAAGGGTTTGATTTTAGAAAAGTTGAAAATGAAAGAGACAATTTTTTAACAAAGATGCAAGAAAACTTAGTGCTCGAAACACCTGATAAAGTTTTGAATACACTCTTCTATTTTTCAAAGATACGTGCAGCTGAAAGCATTTATAATTCCAAAATGGGCAAAGTTCATTCTCCCGGTGGTGGTAACTATTATGTAGGCGTTTGGGCAAACGACCAGGTTGAATATAGTGGTCCGTTTTTCCCTTTTTTAGGCTACGATATTGGAAATGAAGCAGCTTACAATGCATATAAAATGTTTCTGAAAAACATACCTGAAAATTTTATTCCAATATCATCATCTTTTGAAATTGATGGTGAACTGCCTTGCTGCGGAAAAGATAGGGGCGATGCAGCTATGATAGCTTTTGGAACTTCACAGTTTTTACTTTTAAGAGGAGATAAAGAAATGGCGAAAGAACTGTGGCCATTGGTAGAATGGAGTTTAGAATACTGCAACAGAATGTTGAACAAAGATGGCATCGTGCGTTCAAAAACCGATGAAATGGAAGGACGAATTGCAACCGGTAGTGCCAATCTCTCTACAAATTCGTTGTATTATGGAGGCTTGAAATTTTCATCCAGGTTGGCCAAAGAATTGGGCTTAAATAAGGAAGCAAAAATCTATCTGCAACGCCTAAAAGATTTGGAAGTGGCCATTGAAAAGCAATTTGGTTACAATTTAGAGGGACTGGAAACGTATCGGTATTTTGTCGGTAATACTCATTTAAGACATTGGATTTGTTTGCCATTGGTGATGGGCATTGATAAGCGTTCAGAAGCTACTGCAACTGCGTTGCTTGATAAATTATGGACAGAGAATGGTGTGCTGGTTGAATTAAATCCTTCATCGACTGATGCCAATGTATTTTGGGACAGAGGTACTTTATATGCGCTTCGTGGAACTTTTAAGGCAGGTGCAATCGAAAAATCACTCAGTAAACTTGAAGCCTTTTCTACAAAAAGATTATTGGGTGATCATGTCCCGTATGTTATTGAAGCTTATCCTGAAAATAATATGAGGCATCTATCAGCCGAGAGCGCTTTGTATTGCCGGATTTTTATTGAAGGTCTTTTAGGTTTCGAACAAACGGGTTTTCGTTCATTCGTTTTCAAACCGGTATTACCATCCAGCTTCAACGAGTTTGCACTCAATAAAATACACCTGGCTGATACCGAAATTTCAATACATTTAAAAAGAAGTCTTACTAAAATACAGGTAATGATCCACAAAAAGGATTCGCTCATTTATGATAAAACTGTAGACCCCAGGCAAACAGTTTCAATCGCATTTTAATACAATAAATGCTTTGGGAATTTATTGCTCGAAACTGGCAGCGCAATTGGAAAAAACTTACTACCTATTTCGGGTATCCTGAGGCTATCCTCCAATTAACACACGCTTCTAATACCATCAAAGTGTATCATCGACAAATAAGAAGAGTAACTAAAACAAAAGGGGTCTTTACTTCTGATATTTCTTTACGAAAATTGATCTGCCTGGCTAACAAAATTATTTAGAAAAAAATGGACCCATCCTCGCAACAATGGAGTATAACAGTATCGCAATTGAGTATCATTTTTCCTAATAGGATATCATTGAATTTATAAAAATGGTAACTTTATTAAAGCAAGAACAAAGCAATGGCAATGTGACGTCAACATTACTTTTAAGTAAAAATAGCCGGGCATAGAGCCCGGCCATTTCTACTAAGAGCTTCGCTGCGGGCTCTGTTCAATCAATATTATTATCTGACACAATTTATCTTACGTTCCCAAATAATTAATAACTAACAAAAGCCAATTGATGAAATCATTCATTCTCATAGCGTTCGTCGTAATATTCTCTTCTTCATTGACGTATTCACAGACCATGAGTACTAAATCAACTCAAGCTGAAAATGCGGGTGACGATTTTAAAAAGGGTCTGATCTTAATTGGTAAGTCTGATTGTGGTACCTGTCATAAACCGGAAGAAAAAGCCATTGGTCCTTCCTATAATGACATCTCTGTTAAATATCCGAATACAGCAGCATCTGTAAATATGCTGGCGTCCAAAATACAGAAAGGAGGAAAAGGCGCTTGGGGCCCCATACCAATGGTACCTCATCTTACAATTACTGCCAGCGATGCAAAAGAAATGGCAAAATATATCCTTATGTTTAAAACGAATTCGAAATAAAATTAGCGACATATGGATGCCGCTAGTTCAAGCTCTCCATCCCAGGGTTCAACGGCATCCTCGCCAGCTTTAGCTGCACACTTTGTTTTGTCTTTTAATGCACTTGGCCAAATGGTAGTGGCATCCAATAATATTTCCCATGGACTGCCACCTTTCTGAAATCTTACTTTTCCAGGAGAGATTGTTCTTGCTAATGTAAGGCCAATTACCACGGAAGGAAAAAGTGGCTAACTATTGTAGCCAAAGCGGATGACTGGATAAATCGTCTTCTTTTCATAATGTATCAAAAACTACAAATTGAAATAATGTTAAGAAGTAGCCCAGGCTTTATCACCTTTTTTATATGGAATACAACCATGATAAGCCCCCGGGGTTTCAATATACCGCAGGGCCTCTGTAGCCCCCACCTTGGAAGTAAAAAATCCCAATAAGGTCAGTTGTTTTATAAGAGAGAAATAATGTATAGGCCTGTCGTCATCTGCATTCCCGCCACCCCTTCTGCTCCCGCCGCTCCCATTATTTGGGGCCGATTTTTTTTGTTCTTCATCCAGTGGCTGAAGAAAGGCAAGCCGGCTTTTGTGATCTGCTTCCAGAAATGTTTTTGCATTTTTTGCCTTAAAGTCATCTTTTATTTTCAGAAGCCCATCTACAAATATTTTCTGTTGGCTGTCTTCGTAACAATTAGTAACCATCATGATCATAAAGGCCCCAATGTCTGCAGATTTTGCACCAGGGCTACCTGGAATAGGAGGTAAAATAGTGTTCCCTATTTCATCGAGTAACTTTTGGTCATCTGCCGTAAAAAGGTTTGCAGTATTATTTCGGAACCAGCCATTTGCAAATGCATCTGCACCGATAATGGTCCCCCCTAATAGCAAGGCAACTTTTGATAATGCTTCTCTTCTCTCCATAAGATTTTATTTTAAGAATTAGATATTTTGCTTTTTTAATTCACTCGCCGCAAAACTGGCTGCTCTTGCGGTCAAAGCCATAAAAGTTAAAGAAGGATTTTGACAAGGTGAGGATGTAAACGATGCACCATCTGTTACAAATACATTTTTAGCATCCCATAACTGGTTATGCGCATTTAGAACAGATGTTTTCGGATCTCTTCCCATACGGGCAGTTCCGGTTTCATGAATTCCATTGCCCGGTATTGCGCCTCTGTCGCTCCCTCCTACTTTTTTCAAGCCACATATTTCCAGAAATTCAATGGAATCCTGCAACATGTCTTTCCGCATACTTTTTTCATTCTCTTTGATTTCACAATCAATGGCAAGCGTATTCATTCCCCACTTATCTTTTACCCCGGTATCAAAACTTATTTTGTTATCGTGATAGGGCAGCATTTCTCCAAAAGCACCCATGCCAAAAGACCAACGCCCTGGTTCGGTAAGTAATTCCATCAGGGTTTCGCCAATACTGTATTCAGCAATGTTACGATTCCAGCTTCCTTCTCTTGTTCCGTTGCCCTGAAACCCAAATCCACGGATGTAGTCTCTTTTTTCGCCAAATAAATTGCGATACCTGGGTATGTAAATACCATTTGATCTTCTGCCGTAAAAGTATTTATCATCGTAACCTTCGGCTGTTCCGCCTACACCAATGCCCAAATGGTGATCCATTAAATTATGACCGAGTTCACCACTGCTGCTTCCTAATCCATCGGGCCATATATCAGTTGCTGAATTCATCAATACTGAAGTTGAATTGATTGTTGATGCACAGACAAAAACAATTTTTGATTTATAGACATAGGTTTTATTTGTTTCAGCATCTATAATTTCTACGCCCGTTGCTTTTTTCCTGTTTTTATCATAAATGATTTTTGTTACGATAGAGAAAGGCCTTAGCGTTAACCGCCCGGTCTTCATGGCTGCCGGAAGAGTTGAGGATTGCGTACTGAAGTAGCTTCCAAAAGGGCAGCCTGAAGAACATTTATCTCTATATTGGCAGTCTGTTCGGCCTTCCAGCGGCTGCGTAATATTTGCGGTGCGACCAATGATCATGGCACGTTGTCCCTTGTAATGTGATTTGATTTTTGCAGCCATATCTATTTCGACACAATTCATTTCCATAGGTGGCATGAATTGCCCGTCAGGCAACTGCATCAATCCGTCTTTGTTGCCACTGATACCCGCGAATTTTTCAACATAATCGTACCAGGGTGCAATGTCTTTGTAACGTATTGGCCAGTCGACAGCCCAGCCATCTTTAGCATTGGCTTCAAAATCAAAATCACTGAAACGGTAACTTTGTCTTCCCCAAGACAAAGACTTGCCGCCCACATTGTATGATCTGTTCCATAGAAAACTTTTTACCTGAGTGTAAGGGCTGTCTGGCATGCGGGAGGAGACCCTAAATAGTTTAGTTTCTTTTGCCATAGCTTCTTTTACTTCTTTCATTTCCGCTACTGATTGTGTTGGCCGCCGACCGCGAAATTTAAATTCCCATGGATTTAAGGTGGCAGTAACATAATCTTTGATATGTTCTATATTTCTACCCCTTTCAAGCATAATAACTCTCAAACCTTTTTCGGTCAGTTCTTTAGCAGCCCATCCACCTGTAATGCCAGAACCGATAACAATCGCATCAAAAGTATTCTGATCAGCCATAATATATTTTTATAAGTAAACAATCATTTTATCAAAAGTTGTCTTTTTTTAAGATGCCTATTTCAGTAAAGATTTTAAAAACGGAATTAACTCCCCTGCCATGTTTTTATGCTCCGCCACATTGGGATGCCAATCGCTGCCATTCATTTGAAAAGTACTGAAGGCAAAATAATGCACCGCTTTATCATCTTTCTTAAATGTATTTACCACAGTTTCAATATAGCTTTTTTGGGTATTGAATTTTTCTCCCTCACCCGAGGGACCAGCGGCACATACAATAATTGAATGAGGATAGTTTTTACGAACTCTTTTTAAGAAATTCAAATATGCAGTAGTGAACTTTACTGAATCAAGGGCTGCAGAAAAATCGTTACTGCCTAAATCAATCACTACCATAGTGGGTTGATGTGCAGCAAAATTCCAGCTAAGTTTTTTTGAATGAGTTAACGCATCGTAATAGTTGGGAATAGCAAATTCTTTACCACCACCATACCCCTGGTACATACCAATACCGGAGAGACAAATACCAATATATTCCGCCTGTAAAGCTCTTGCGGTAATAGCTCCATAGCTTAAATAACTGTTTTCAGTTTCGTAGGTAAAGTGTTCTTTTCTGCTGGCTCCTTCGTTGCCATAGCCGCAAGTATAAGAATCGCCAATAAACTCAATGGAACGCTTGCTGATAGTTGGTTTAAACAACCGCTTAGTTACATCAAGATACAATCCAACAAAATGGCTATCGCCTCCATGCCATTCGGTGCGGCGAATAATTTGTAGCCTATGCTTTTTATTGGGAAGGTTTTTTGCCAACATATAAATGCCGGTAGGCTTGTCTGTCTTTAATTTAAAAACACTGTCGTCAATGATGATAGTAAAATAATTTCGGAGACTATCGTCTTTCATTTCCATTTCTACCGATGTGCCCGAGAATACCGTTTTGATGGCACTACCCGAATACATAAAAGTCGGTTGTGTAGCATTTGAAAAATCAAATCTTCCAATATATGAAAATTTAGTATTTGCCGCACCTATGAACTTTTTTAAACCTGTTTGTGCGCCTAAAATTTGGACAAAAAAGACTGCAATTCCCAAAAATAAAATCTTCATTTTTAATATTTAAAATTGAACGGAAATATATTTATTGTACAATAGAAACTTCTTTTGCATTCGTTCTATTAATAATTAAAAAGCCACCTGTTGCTGCTTTTTTCCATTGGAAACCTTGTAATGTATCCTCGCTTACTTCCAAAGAAACTTTTTTGCCCAGCAATACTTTTGATGGCTTTTGCAACAAGAAAATAACTTCTTTTCCTGCTGCATCATAAGTGCCGTAAAACAGGCTTGTTTGTGTTGCAGTCTTTTTCTCAAATCCTGGCTCAAAACCCTTATTAATATTGTTTTTGTAATCTGCTTGCTGTATGACTGACGTAGAGGATAAAATATGTTCTTCATCGCAAACAGCCAGCGATGGTAAAGCAGCCATGGCAACTAAATAATGACGGACATAATCTCCATAACCATCGGTGAGCCAGATATCATCCTGTGGATACCTGTTTCTACCATTTGTATTCACCATATAGGTGGCCCAGTTTAATTGCCGGATGGCATTTTCTTTAAAACTTGTATCTCCCGATAATGTTACATATTGGAGTTCGGCAGCAGCCTGTCTTGCTGTGTGGCTATTGCCCGGAATTTGAAAAGCTGTTTGTTCATTTATTACGGTTACGCCATATTTTTTCCACCTGTCATTTTTCATTTTTGAATAAACCCATCCAAATATCCCTTTCACCTGTTGTTTCCATTCCGGGAAGTATTCCGGGTGGTTCATCATAAACTGTGCAAAGGTGATTGCATTAATTTGAGTATCGCTCCAGACGGAGATGTCTTCAAAAAAGGGTCCCCATTTATTATTGATAAGCGGATACTTTTTCATCCACACGAGTATCCTATCAAAGGCTTTCTGGTAAAGAGCCGCATTACCTTTATTTAACTTTATCAACTCCAGGTACAATGACATGGTCCCGCTCCAATTGCTGGTGTAACTACTTAATCCTACTCCACCATTTTTACTATAAATTTTTCCAATTTCTCCGGTAACCGTGTTTACTTTAAATGGCAAGGGCGAATTATCAGCGTCACCATCTATCATTTTAGCTGCCAATGTGTTTGCTATATCAACTGCAATATCGAGGTACTGATTTCCTACAACATTTTGGTAACTGTTTCTACCTATCAGTTTGTATAACTGAACCAGCTCCATCCCAAAAGATCCGGCCTTATCGGGTTGGAGATAATTTTTACCAAGCACCATATCCCCATCATATTTTCCGGTATACAATAAAGTGTTGTAAGGATAAGGCAAATTTGGCCATTGGCTGGTAGCCGAAGAAAATCCATTGGCAATATTATAATCTGCCATAAATTTAATGTTGTCTTTCAGCCGTTCATCGCCAGTGTAAGCATACAATAATCTCCACGATTCCATCGCCATGGTAAACTGGCTGCCAGCAATACCTCTTGGATCATTTATGCCCGGGCGCCAAACCTGGTGATTCATATAATATGGAAGTCCATTCAGATCGATACGCATGGTATCCCAAAAATGCCAGACTGATTGTATTGCGTTGCTGTAAGCTTTGCCTGTTCCCGGGCTATACCATGGGATGATTTTTCCTGCAGCATCAGTTTTAATTTCATGGTAACTTAGTTTTTCATTTTGTGCAAAGCAGTGCTGCGCAATGCCAAAAAGAAATACAAGCATTAGCAGGCGGCTAATTTTTCTAAACATATTCATCAGTATTTGTGACTTTAAAAAAATTTTATCTAACCAAAATATTACTTGCATTCTCCGGAAAACTTTTTGCATTTCTAATATTGCCAAGAGATTATTTATTGTTTGTCAAATTGTTTTGTTGAAGCCTAAGCTTTTAAGTACGGCAATTCAAGATTTCCGATTATCCCATTGGAAAGATTAAAATCATCGATACCTGATCGCTACTCTTTGAACTGATGGGAATGGCAATTCAAAATCTACATACTTAGAATTTTCGATCGTTGATATCTTATATGACAGTGCTTTACTCCCTGCTATAACTGCTGCCACAGACGATGCACTTTGCGGCAACAATACATGGCCTTTGAGTTGATTGCCACTACCGGTCACATATAAATCAATCTGCTTTGCCACGTTATTATTTTTGTATTGATAGGCAACATATCCATTAGATGCGGGAAGGTTGATGGTGACGTTTACTGAATCCACGTCTGCCGATGACCATCTTGGCGATATGGTTACTTTATTAAATGCCAGGCCTTCATTTTTTACTCCAGCCAATCCTTCTACCAAAGCGGCCATTCCGTTGGCGGCAGCCCAATTATCAGGACCACCATAGGATTCGCCGGTAGGTGCAATGTAAAAAGGTTTATCTGCAAGAGTAATACCTAACAATGCATAAATTCCCCCTTCCAGCGGCGCATCGAAACGCAGTTTACTAATTTTCTTTTCAGGAAATGGGTTGTCAATTACCGCCCAACAAACACCCACTTTTGTTGATTTAAGATTTGGACCAAACCAGGCTACACCTGATCGCTCTGTTTTCAAAGACGTAAACCACCAGTTTGCAACTTGCTTATCTTTCATGAGGTATTGAGACGAATGGCTCCCATCGGCATATTCGAAAGTAATAGCTCCGGCTACATTGCTGGGTACATTATCGGAAGATGAATGAAGGAGGTAAACAGAGCCTGCTGTTTCATTGACCGGCACACTAATTTCTGTTGGAAACCCTTTGGTTGTGGATAAGCCTATTACGGCTTTGCGATTGTTTTTTTCGGGATCAATTACATTGAATTTTATATTCTGAAACATTTGCTCACCAACGGGGAGACCTCGCATATCATTACCAGCCACCCTCAAACTATTATCAGATTTACCTGCATTCATCCAGGTAAAAACTCCATCACTGCCCTTATCCCAGAGATCCATATTTGCAAAATCCGTTAAATCAATCGTTTTAAAAACGGGGGCTGCCGGTGGCGGAGGTATAGAACCAGTGTATGAAAACCATATTTTATTTTTGTACTTTTTCCCCATCGCAAACAGCCGGTCTAAAATATCAGAACCATACATTTCAAAACCATTTTCATATGCACCTCTTGCAAGCTCTCCTATCGCATGGCCTGCAATACCACCGTTCATGTATTGCCATTTTTCATTGTGCGGACCGAAGCCTTTTTCAAATGGCGGATAGATGGCGTACCATTCACCGGGAGAGCCAACAGGAAGATTTCCTTTTAGGTGCTGATAGGTGTTTATGATGGCTTTATTCAATTGATGTGGCAGGCCACGATTGATCGAATACATATTACCCTGTGCTATCTGCGATTTTTCATCCACGCCCAAATGGCGTATAACAGTTGGATCTTCATCAATAAAATGAGTAAAATATTTTCCGTTCCAGGAAAGTTTTTCTAAGTTTTTCAAAATGTCTGCACCCCGTTGGCGGTAAAGAGCTGCTTTGTCTTTTTGGTTGGTTGAATCATACATTTCTGCTACCTGGTTACATGCCTCATAATAACCGGTGTTGTCGCCAAAGAACACCCCATATTTTGTCTTGCCCGGCACTATCACCATTGTTGGGCTAATGGGAGCAGCAGGTGTGTATTCATCATCTACCTGGAAGTCCCACGAGTCAATACAATAAGGTCGCTTTAGAAGTTGAAAACGTTTTGACCAACGCACAGAATCTGTATAGCAATAATCAAGAGCACGCGCTGCCGATGAAAGTGTTTTTTCCATCCACTCATTATCGCCACTTGCTTTCCAATGTTTGTAAAACATGTTCACATAGTTATAATCGGAATGATTATCAACCGGCTGCCGCACAAAAAAAGTATTGCCGTCTTCTCTATAAAAATTGATTGGCGCATAGGCACTTTTGAAGTAATCTGAACTTCCCATGCCCCCATTATTTGAAGAAACAAAGCTCCAGATCATGCCATCCTCCCGTTGCGTCTCCCGAAGCAGATCAGTTAAGCCGTTACCATGCGAATCAAAATATTGCATACCGTTCATCACGTTGTTATTGTCCAAATCCCAGGAAACATACATGTCATACCCTTTGCCTTTGTACTTAAATTCACGAAACCCTTTTCTTCCTTCAGATATCATTCCCCTGTAACAGATATCATACAACTCCTTTATTTTTCCGCCATCATTAATGTTAGTGGGAGCCTCTAATTTAAATGTAGCACTGCTTATGGACTTTCCTGTTTTATCAAGCAACGAAATAGTTTGCATACCTGCGGCGCCACCTGCATTGAAAGACACTGCCGGTGCGGCATTTATACGAACATACTCTCTGCCCTTGCTATCTCTAACAGATAACATCCCCGCACCCAGGCAAACAACATCTACTTTTTCAAAAGGTGCTACCGTTTTTGATGACGCAGGAATAATAAGCTGATTCTTTCTTTGCGCAAACGACGTTCCGGATAATGATATAAAGCATATCACAAAAAAAATTGAATTCCTGATGCTGTTTATCCAGGGCTTACATACTTTCATATTTTAAATTTTAAATTTTTAAGTAAATGCTATTATTATCTTAACGGCAGTCTATTGATCATTTCAATTTTAGTGTTATAACATTTTTACTCTTTGTTCTTCTAACGGTAAAGCTTACGCCCTTGCTTAAGCCCTTTCATTCATAACTTTTTTCTTAGTTATTTTCAGCCACTTTTCATCGTCTATCAGTTTCAATAAAATGGTATTGCAGTTTTTCGGGTGCTAAAGCAATAAGGGAAAAGACTATTAAAAGTGCCGACAAAAGTATCTTCCTCATAAATTTATTCTTTCATCTAATTTTCTTATTGGGATAACTAGAGTTGCTGGTTTCGTTTTGCTTATCAATACGTCGCTCTGCCGCCCGACAGATCGAATGTAAATCCAGTGGTGAAGCTATTTGCCGGCGACACGATATAAAGAATCAGGTTCACTGCCTCTTCCAGCGTGCCACAGCGCTTCATCGGAATTTTATCCGTCATATATTTTACCTGCGCATCGGGCATCGCATCAACAAGCGGCGTTCTTATCACTGCCGGCGCAAGGGCATTTACAGTAATTCCCATTTCGCTGTATTCTTTGCCCTGCACTTTGGTCATACAAATAACCGCAGCTTTGGATGCTGAGTACGCCAGCATCCCTGCATTTCCTTCTTTGCCCGCAATAGAAGCTAGATGCAGGATCCGTCCATACTGCTGTTTTATCATGTGCGGCAACACAGCATGTGCGGTATAAAAACTAGCCATAAAATTTATATTGAAAACCTTCTGAAGGTTATTTGTTTCCACTTCATGCGACTTTAGATTAGTGACTCCAGTGATGCCCGCACAGTTAATGAGAATATCGATGCGGCCCCAATGAGCCACCGCTGTATCCACGGCATTTTTTACTGCTGGTTGATCTGTGATGTCAACACCGAAAAGCATTGCCTGTAGCGATGAATCGCCAAATTCTTTTTCTAAGCTTTCTTTGTTGATATCTAATAACACAACATTTGCTTTAACTGCCAGGAGTTGTTTTGCAACCGCCAGCCCAATACCTGAAGCGGCTCCCGTAATAACCGCCACCTGTTCTTTAAAATTCATTATTTTCTTTTTGTATTAATAATTTAGGAAGCCAACCTTTTTCAAATATTCATATAGCCATTTTGAAAATTTTTATAAATCATCATGTATAAGGAAAAAAGCATTAGGAAGCAGAAGCAACTTGTGATAGTCTTTCGTGAACCGGATCTTTAATTTCCTCCACTACTTTCAATATGCGTTCATTTAGTTCTTTGATATAGGCGATAGATGAAGCATCAGGAATGTAAGCCGCTTTGCGTGAAACACTGTTTTTTAAAACGCCTCTTGCCATCAGCAATTCTTTTTCGGCATAATAAAACAGCTCCATGTTCTGTAACGAGAAGAAGATTTGCGGCATAACCTTTTCAAAAAGTTCAAAAGCTCTTTCGTTTTCGCCCCCTTTGCGCAGCGTGAATATTTTTTGAAGTATATCAGCCACGGCAAGTCCGGGCATCACTCCGGCAATACCGATCGGAACCAACTCCATCAAATACAATCCTCCCCAGCCTTCAAACACGCTTACTTTTCCTTCGGTGGCTTTTATAATGGCTTCAAACTTTGGTGCACAGATTGGCTCTTCCAACTTTAAGTATTTGAAATTGTCATGTTGCAACCGCAATTCATTAATCAGGGCCACACTAATAGACGCACCGCCGGGATTGAAGTCCTGGATCAATACCGGCGTATTTGGAATAGCATTGAAAAACCCGGATAAATAGGATTTAATAGATATCTCGGGCAGGTTGAACATGCGGGGCACAGCCAGTGAAATTACATCGGCACCAGCTTCAACATTTGCTTGTGCCAGTTGTATTGCTATTTTAAGAGACGGATGATTTGATTGCGCCACAATCTGCAACCGGCCGGCAGCCTGTTTCACCGCAATGCGAACCACCAGCAGTTTTTCCTCATCCGTTAATTTATAATATTCACTTGCATACGCCGGCAAACAAACCGCTTGCATTCCGGATGTAATGGCAAATTCGACCAGGTCGCCTAACGCTCCTTCATCTATTGTTTCGTCTTCATTAAATGGGGTAGGAATAATAGGTACGGCACCGTATAATTTTTTGCTCATATTATTTGTTTTTCCTTTTGCGTCTCCTAACGGTTGAAATTTGCAAGGCCGAAGCCTTTCACGACAGCTCTAATTTTACTATCCGTTTTTTATATAAAATTTTGAAAATGCCGTTTATTTTTTCCTACATCGCTTACGAAACATTGTGTCTTTAAACTTTTTAAAAAACCTATGTTTGTTATCATAAAGAATGTACCGTCTTAGACACTTCAGTTGGCTTTTGCAACTTCCGTTTTTTTGGAAACCATCTCTATAGAAACGGCACCTTCTCTTTTGTGATGAATGCGTAACACGCCGCCAGTTGAAAGCGGTTCCCAGGTCCATCCCTCTGCAGTTCTATTTTTCGTTTCCTTTACTGCCGTTCCACCAACGGTTATAGCAACCGGTTTCGACGCCAGCCGCAATACTTCTCTTGCATCTGCATCATAGGTTTGATACGAAATTTGCTGCGGCCTGTATTTTATTTTCTGAACCACGGAAGAGGACTTTAGCAAATGGTTTTCACCGGCAGGCGCCCATTCTGGCACGGCGGCAAGGCCTTCCATAAAATGTCGGATATAATCAGTGTAGCCGTCACTAAACCAAATCTCGGCGCCCCAGTTATGACCAGTTTGCACTACTCCATCCGGCTCTGCCATATAAGACGCATGGTTAAAAAAACGATACGCTTCTTCCTTATACCATTTGTCGCCAGTGTATTCGTACCACAACGCGTTGATGGAAGCGTACCGCGAGGTATGGCTTCCCATAGGTAAATAGCAACCTGTTTGTTCGTTGATGGCGTTCATGCCTTTTTCACCAAAGGTGTTTTTTACCCACCAGATCAAAGCAGAAACAGTGGTTGAAATGTCTTTATCGTGTTCGGGATGTTTTATGAGATAACGGGCAAATTCCATCGGCGAATTATTTACCCGGTTCAGGTTTATGGAATCAAAACGGATGTCTTCAAAGTAGCCTTTCCAAATAGCTGTTTTAATAGGTCCTTCTGATGAATACAACCAGCGCCATGCAACGCCTGAAGCGTTTTTATAATTGGCTGCTTTTTCATCCGGCAATTTGATGCGGTCTTTTATACGGATTAATTCATCGAGCAAACGCAGGTTCTCTACTACATGTGAGGTATAATTTTCTAATACCTCACCCGTTTCTGCCCGGACCCTGAATGGCCATGGTGATGTAAGGCTCAGTTTTTTCCAATTGAGACCACCGGTACCATTGCCGCTTTCCCGCACATGCTTCTGAAGAGCATCAGCACAATGAATCGCCGCATCCAGGTATTTTGTTTCACCAGTGATCTGGTAAAATTTAAGGTAATGGATTCCCATTTCGCCAATCTTGTCGCACTCCAGCACAAACGAACCATCACCCCGGCCCCTGTTTTCATCTGTTACCGCTGTATCAAATCGTGAGGCGCCCTGGTATATAACATCACCCGCATCGGAACTTGCATAGGGGACACTGGCCCATTCCCAGTTTGACGGGGTTGTTCCGAATTCAATCTGGTGATCTAACGCTTTGCGTGCAATGGCAACTACTGATTCATCACCCGAATAATTGCGCCAGTCAATAGCAAGACTTTGCACCAACCCGCCGTTTACCACAATCGGATTATGCGGCCAGGAAGAGCCTACAAAACCGCCTTTGCCATCGCGAAACATCGAACAATGCGTAAGATATAAAGACAGACCATTCTTTGGACTGGCCGGACAGTTCTTTAAAAAATCCACCGCCAGCTTCACCCCCATCACATACGAAGCGCCGGGCGTTTGCGGATCGTAGCGGGCTAGCAGCTTACCGTTTTTATCTAAGTTCACTTTGGCCCCGCACATGGAATCTACTTTGTACTGGGCTTTTGAACAAAGAGCCAACAATAGTATACTCGTTACAAATAATGCTTTCATGTTTATATAATTATAGACTGGCAGCGCCTTCTGAATTGTTACTTAAACTATTAATAAACTTTTTTTAAAACTCCATGTGATCAAATTATAGAAGAGGTATTTGCTGTTTTAATAATTGAATGTTGCCGGTATTCCCAGATGGTAATAACAAGAGTGCTTATCAACACCAGCAACCCGCCAATGATTGCCATCGGATTCAGCTTTTCGTGCAGGAATAATACGGCTATGGGTAAACCAAAAAAGGTAATTAAAAAATTGGAAAGCGCTACCTGTATAGCTTCCAGATTCTTAAGCGCCGTAAAGAACAGGATCATCGACAAAAAGTTGTGGAAAACGGTGAGCAAAGAAAGTCCGATCCAGGTGTTTGTAGTGAAAGAAGCGATGTTTGCAAAGGCGTTTCCCTCGTAGTACCATACAAACGGGAACAGCAACACGACCATAAAAATATAAGTGTAAAAGAGCATTTCCATTTCAGTATATTCATCCGCTATTTTTTTGCAGATGGTATTATAAAAACCGCTTCCTAAAATGCCTGAAAAAATCAGCAAGTTTCCAACCAGGTAGTTGGCACTAAAATCAGTGCTGGCTATATCCCTTTTTGAACAGAGTACTACTCCTACGATTGCAATACCAAAACTTACCCACCGCAGGGTATTCATTTTTTCTTTCAAAAACATAACGGCCAGCAGAGCAGAAACAACTGGCAGGGTAAGGCTAATGATAGCACCGTTGCTGGCTGTGGACTGCTGGGTGCCGATGGTGAGCAATACCTGCGCCGGAAACTGGCCCAGTAAAGCCAATAGTGCAAAAATTTTAAGGTCGCCCCATTTTCGTTTTTTATTCTTCTTTAAATCTTTATAGACAAACGGAACCATAAAGAGCGTTGCCAGCAGCATAGGGATAAAAACAGTGCTGAACGGCCCGATCTGGTCCTGCACCAGCTTGATGCAAGTAAACTGCAAAGCCCACATCAGGTTGCACGCAAATAAAGCCAACCAGGAGCGTAATGATTTCTTCATGTAAATAATGCAGTTGACAAGTACATTAATATTTCTTTCGTTCTATTTCGTAAACAATAATACAAAACATTCGTTTACAAAAATTAGATTAGCTGAAAAATATTTTAGTTTTATATTTTACTCGGGGTTACCCAGGTCATTAATCTTACCTGTGTTTGATTTTTTGAATAATTCAAAAATATCAGCTGCCATTGGATATTGATAGAAAGTAGGGATTCCAAAAAAGCGTTTGGATAAGATAGATACTTTTTAACAATAAGTTTTAGTTTCAGATTCATAGCGATTTAATTAATTGTAGAGTCGGCGATGGCGTGTAAGATGCCATATAAGTTCTTAATCTTACATCTTCGAAATTATAAGATTGCTTGATGTATCTGAAACACTTATCACATTTCAAGTGGATGAGATAAACTTCTCCCACTTCGAACTCCTCTTTTGGTGTTTTACAATCCGGCTCCTTTTTAATGAGTAATATCGGGGAAGCATACACTATTTATTTTATTCCTTTTTTACTATCTCATCATCAGATTTTTCTTGTAGCGTATTGCAACTTATTTTTTACAATTATTCTTTAACTAATAAAACTATTTATCTCTTTGTGATCCATTGCATGGGTGCAGATAAAATGGAACAAATAAATGAATCTGTTACTTCTCCTTTTATAACTACAATCTGGCTCTTACATTAGTACTATCGAATTATTTTTTTCGAAAAAATAAATTTCTATTTAAAAAATCAGGCTTTTTATTAAGTAATTTTTGATCCAGTTATTCTATCTTTGTAAAGAACGATTTACTAGAATAAAGTTTGCTTAAAAAATGAAGTTTTGTAGTTTCAAATCGACAAAAAATCGACAAAAAAATAATTGTAATTGATTTTTAGTAACTTATAGAGTCCTGACGAATCCGCTCGGGACCTCTTTTATTTTTCTCCTTCTCTTAATTTGTTATACATAATCTATAACGCCATATTCAGGCGATTTCAAATGAAATAATTTGTAAAAAAAATTTGAGATAGTATTGGGGGAAATAAGATCAACCAGGTATTACACCGCTATTTGCGAGTTTTTCCTATACGTTTGCGGAGAGCATTCAGAGTATTTCATAAATTGACGATAAAAGAACTGAAGGCATTCATAGCCACAAGCATATCCTATTTCATTAGCCCGCATATCTGTTTCAGAGAGAAGTTTACGTGCCATTTTTATCCGGTATTCGTTTAGAAAGCTAAAAAAAGGCCTTTTTGTAGTCTGGCTGAAAAACTTGGAGAAGGCGCCTTCGCTCATATTCACCAAAGAAGCAGCGTTGGCCAAAGTAATCTTTTCCGAATATTTCTCTTTTATGAAATTGCAAATTATATCAAGGCGGGAATTAGGAATATGGGTATTAAATGAGAATTCCTCGTCACAAAGTATTTTAAACTCATTCGATTTTGCAAGTTCATTTAACAATTGTAATAAAAGAACCAACTTCTCAAAAGGAGGAAGTACGAGCAGGTCTGATTGCTTTCTTTTAATTTCCTTCCCTGTGTACTTGTCAAATTTTATTCCTTTTACTGACAGTTCCAGTAACCTGCGAATGTCTTTGAATTCGGGGGTTGAAAGCCAGTCTTTTCCAAGAAAATCTTGACCCCATTGTATCACAAGCGACGAATAATCGTGTTGCTTCTTGCTGGTGTTTTGCCAGCGATGCGGAACGCTGGGCGCTAATAAAATAAGATCGCCTTCTTCAAAATCCCCGATATTATTTCCAACATACCGCGTACCGTTACCCTTAATAACAAAGTTCATTTCATAGTTTGGATGAGAATGCAAAGGTGCATTTTCAACTCCCTGCGTTTTTAAGAAAATGGAAGAAGAATTTTTTGGAAGCAAAGGGTATTCAAAATTTGCCCTCATAATCGCGTGTTTTGGATAATTAAAATTATGAATAATTAACAGCAACCCGAAATATCATATCCTTAGACTTCAGTTCTCAAAGCAATGGTTTAAGGTTTCCCAAAACCGGCGCAAAAGTTACAATTGATTTGCGAATAATCAATATTATATAAATGGCAAATTACCCTTGCTTGCACAGTTAGGTTAAAAGCTTTTTTGACTTTCCGCGAACAGGCTTTAGCTTAAAAGAACGAAGAAAACTTGCTTCCAGGTTATTTTGAAAATGCCCGTAAATAACAGGTTTTATTATGCATAAAATATCGCGGCGAAACCGGTTTTATAAATCGTAATAGGTGAACTAATAGTCATAATTGTGGAGTTTGAATAATCGCTGTTCATTTAGTTTTGTTTCATTGGAATAGTAAAATCGACTTTACGGATCATTACAAACGATTGGAAACCTCTACGGTAACAAAGGAATGAAAGACAGTATTTCAAGCATAAAGATGGAAAATAAAAACCCCTCATGGCGCTGGGGCACTATGTTGCTATGTATTAGTACCCACCGGCTGACAAACTTGAATTGTTGAAAAATAAACAAACCCGATTTGGAACAGAAGCATCGTGGCGCTCAAAACCAAATTTGAAAAATGAGAAAGGTCAATAATCGATTTGCTGCTTCAACTTTATAAAAGAAATTAACTGCCTAAAACCGGCAACATGTATCGATCCATTTATTTTAAAACATTTTTACTCGCATGCTTTATAATGGCCGCTGCTCTTTCCCAGGGACAAACGATAGACTTAAGCAAAGCCATAATTATAGCTTCGCCCAACATAAAACATCCCGTAAGAGAAACTGCTATCAGGGTGTTGCGGGAAGAAGTTAGTCAACGTACTTCCGTTAATCTATCTGTTGCTTCAAAATGGAACAATGTATCAGCAATTGTTTTAGCTAAAGCAGACGACAACGAAGTTGGTGGTGTGAGTGTGCCAAAAAGTAAGGATGAAAATCCCCAGGAAAAAAAACCGGAAGGTTTCAGAATTGTATCAACGCAATCAAATGGAAAGAATATTCTTTGGCTGATTGCTGCTGACGAAAGAGGGATCATTTTTGCTATTGGTGAATTTCTTCGAACTGCCGAACTCTCAAACAGGAAAATCATTTTTAATAAGGAAAATGAAATTGCCACTTCGCCTGTATATCCTATCCGTGGACACCAACTTGGGTATCGTAACACTGCGAATTCCTGGGATGCATGGACGGTAGATCAGTTTGAAAAATATATTCGTGAGCTGGCGATGTTTGGAACCAACAGCATTGAAAACATTCCTTTCCAGGATGATAAGCCCGGGCCGAATATGAAAGTGCCACGGGAAGTAATGAACGTGAAGATGAGCGAAATTTGTAACAATTATGGCCTCGATTATTGGGTGTGGACGCCGGCTGATGTTGATCTTTCCGACAAAAAAAAATTTGAAGACGAGGTAAAAAAGCACGCTGATTTTTATAAAGAATGTCCCCGCCTTGATGGCGTATTTTTCCCCGGCGGAGATCCCGGCGATAATGACCCCAATTATGTAATGCCTTTTCTTGAAAGAATCGCAACGGAACTTAAGAAGTATCATCCCAATGCCGGTGTATGGATTTCTTTACAAGGATTTCACGGTTCGCAGGTAGACTATTTTTATAAATATCTTGAAGAGAATAATCCTAACTGGTTGGTTGGTGTTATCACAGGGCCAAGTAGCCCTGATCTTGCAGAGACACGTTTTCGTTTGCCTGCAAAATATAAACATATTTCTTACCCGGACATTACCCATACTGTTCGCTGCCAATACCCGGTATTGAATTGGGACCAGGCTTTTGCTCTCACCGAAGGACGTGAAGTTTGTAATCCTCAACCTTTTTATTATGCAAAAATTCACAATCGTTTTGCACCATTCACTGATGGTTTTATTTCTTACTCCGATGGCGTCCACGATGATGTAAACAAAACCCTTTGGAGCCAGTTGGCATGGAACCCAAATAAAAGCGTGAACAAGATGATGCAGGAATATGCGCGGTATTTTTTTGGAGCTTCACTCGCAGAACCAACAGCCAATGGCATCCTTGGCCTTGAAAGAAATTGGGTTGGACCATTGGAAGAAAACGGGGGCGTGGAAACAACATTTGCCTTTTGGCAAAATCTTGAATTAAAAAATCCGCAGTTAAAAGATAACTGGCGCTGGCAACAACTGGTGATGCGTTGCTATTATGACACCTACGACAGGCGCCGGAAATTTTACGAACAAAGGCTTGAAAAGAAAGCAAATGAAGTATTGGAAAAGGCGGCTGTAGTTGGTGCGGATAAAGCTATGGACGATGCTTTGATGATAGTAAATGAAGCTGATAAAAATCCTTTCTATCCTGAATTGAGACAAAGAATAGTTGATTACTGCGATGCCCTTTTTAAATCGATAGGTATGCAAACAAGCGTAAAAAAATATAACGCCAGTGGCGAAGAGCGCGGTGCTATTCTCGATTTTATTGACTATCCCCTGAACAACCGCTGGTGGTTGAATGACGAGTTTGTAAAAATCCGTGCGATGAAAACTGAGCAGGAAAAGCTCGCCCGGCTCGAAATAATTCGCACCTGGGAAAATCCCGGAACCGGAAGTTATTATGATGATATATCAAATATTTCCAAAGAAACACATGTGATAACATCATCTGACGATGCAACGGACGTAGCATGGTGGGATAATGGAATGAGCCGGAAACGTTTGTCCACACAGCTCTTCCAGAATTTTCCCAAATTGATTTATGAAGATCTCGATCCAAAAGGGGATTATACATTAAGGATCGCAGGTTATGGCGAAGCCCTGTTGCGGGTAAACGGAGAACGTGTTGATCCTTTTATTTATAACAAAGATCTTGAAGAATTTAAAGAGTTTCATATTGCAAGTAAATATGTTCGTGATGGAAGAATTGAGGTTTCTTTTGATGAGCCCGAGGAATCACAATTGAACTGGAGGAAGAAGTCGAAAGTATGCGATATATGGCTGTTGAAGAAATGATGGCGCTTATGTTTTAATGGAATAATTAATGGATAATATCAAACTGATTTAAGCAAATAATGGAATGAGATTACAGAAATTTATATTAATGTTTTTGTTGTCTGTTATGCTGTGTCAAATAAATTTTGCACAACAAATGGACTTTTCAAATGCCGTGATTTTCGCACCGGGAGAAAGCAATGTGCAACTACAGGAAGCTGCAATGGTTCTACATGATGTTATCAAAGAACACACCAATATTGGTTTGCCCATTTTGCATGAAATTTCAAATGATAACAAACCGGTAATTTTTATTTGTATTGATAAAAAAGAAAGTAGTATTCCAAAAAAATATTTGATAGCCTTAAGTAAACTTTCATCGACTAAAAAAGATGGTTATAAGATTTCGTTTTTAAAAAATGAACAAACCATTTTAGTCGCAGGTAATGACGAGCGTGGCGCATTATACGGTGTCGGATACCTGCTGCGAAAAATGGAACTCAAGCCCGGACAAATCCTTGCACCTGGAAATATAAATATCTCCTCCAGCCCTGCCTATCCTATCCGCGGGCACCAGTTAGGATACAGGCCAAAGACCAATGCTTACGATGCATGGTCGGTCGCACAGTTTGATCACTACATCCGGGACCTTGCCCTGTTTGGAGCCAACAGTATTGAGATCATGCCACCAAATACTGACGATGATTCTGTCAGTAGTCACATGAAACTCCCTGCTATTAAAATGATTGCTGAGCAATCACGTATTTGTAAAAAATATGGACTTGATGTTTGGATGTGGTATCCAAATATGGGGAGCGATTATACTTCACCATTATCAATTCAGAAAGAACTTGATGAGCGAATCGAGGTCTTTAAAGTATTGCCAAAGTTGAACGCAGTTTTTGTCCCCGGTGGCGACCCGGGCGATCTTGAGCCTGATGTTTTATTTAATTGGTTAAAGAAAATGTCTGTCGTGCTAAAGCAATATCATCCCAATGCCAAAATATGGGTTTCACCGCAAGTGTTCCGCCCATCGCAAAAATGGTATGATGCATTTTACAAACAAGTCAACCAAAAATATCCATGGTTCGGAGGACTGGTTTTTGGACCGTGGGTAAAAGAGCCCATTCGTGAAGTCAGGCGTCTTGTAAATAAAGACATCCCGATAAGAAGATACCCGGACATCACACACAGTTTAAGTTGCCAGTACCCAATTCCTCAATGGGATCTCGCCTATGCTATTACGTTAGGCAGGGAATGTTATAACCCACGGCCTTCTGATGAAAAGCAAATTCAAAATGTGTTCGCAAAATATGCGCAGGGAAGTATCAGTTATTCCGAAGGGATAAATGACGACATCAACAAGTTCGTTTGGAGCGGCCAGGACTGGGATCCCACAACACCGGTTATAGAGACCCTCCGTGATTATGCAAGATTATTTATTGGGCCTGAATACCCGCAAACTTTTGCAGACGGCATTCTTTCTTTAGAAAAAAATCTTAAAGGCCCATTGCTTACCAATACCGGCGTCGATAGCACTTTACAAAAATGGCAGCAGATGGAGAAAGAGGCATCGCCACAAGTATTATCAAATTTCAGGTTTCAGATGGGCCTCTTACGTGCATACTATGATGCCTATGTTCACAGCCGGCTGGTTTATGAAAACGCTCTCGAAAGAAGTGCAAAGGATGCATTGAAGCATGCAAAAAACACGGGCGCAGTACAAGCAATTGACAATGCCACGGGCATACTTGAACAAGCAGTTCAGAAACCAATTAGACCCGAGCTCAGGCAACGCTGTTTTGCCCTGGCGGATTCAGTATACAATTCTATCGGCTCACAGTTGACGGTAAAAAAACCACAAGACGCTATGGCTGGCAGAGGAAATTTTATGGACAATATTGATTTGCCTTTAAATGATTCAAGGTGGCTGCTCTCGCAATCTGCGAAAATAAAAAAGCTTTCAACAGAAACTGAAAGAGTAGATGCGATTGATAAATTACTAAACAGATCGGATCCTGACCCGGGTGGCTTTTACGACAATCTTGGTTCTACCGGAAATTGGAAGCATGTTGTTCGCCAAAAAACATGGAAGCAAGATCCCGGCAGTCTTGAGTCGCCATTAAGTGATTTTGGTGCAAGCCTTAAAGGCGAAGAGTGGGTTGATATTTTACCGGTTGGCTTTGAAGGTCAGGCGATACCCCAGGCGTGGATGACGCAGGTAACGACATTGTACGATACACCGTTAATGATGAAGTATGAGAACCTAAATCCCAAAAGCTCATACATATTAAGAGTAGCTTATACGGGTCGTTTCAATTCGAGGTTGAAACTCATAGCCGATGGAAAATATCTTATACACGATTTTATTCAAACCGGTAAACAACCTATTTATGAGTTTCCGGTTCCGGCAGGAGCTGTAGCTGACGGAAAAATCTCTTTTACATGGACCTGCGATAGCGGCCAAAGAGGAACGCAGGTGGCGGAGATATGGCTGATTAGAAAACAATAAAATGTTTCTTATTTGATTAAGAACACTTCGATGGATGACAATAAAAAAAAGATTTGTATGCATTTAAAAATAAGCAACGTAAAGAAAAGATTAAAGGAAGGCCAGGTATGCTATGGAACAATGCTTCGCATACTAAAGTCGCCG
>JBDTUZ010000026.1:0-74990 GCA_040007435.1 Ginsengibacter sp.
TTGGCATCATCGAATTTTTAAGTTCTTCCCGCTTCTGAATATTCTTTGTGAGAATAGTATAAACTTTCCCGGTAATGTCGCGTAAAACAATTTTGTCGGCAGCTTCCTCCGTAACGAATCCCATCTCCGTTTTTCCATCTTTTGTTTGCACCTGCACGGTGGAAAAGCCCTGTGCAATAGAAGCGTTGGGTGTAAGAATAGATTCTGCAATCTGCTTGCGGTTCATAATGGAACCGATCTGCCCCATGAAAGGGCCTTTCAGCGCTTCGCCTTTGCTAAGTGTATGGCAGGTAATACAACTCTGTTGAATAAAGAGGCGCTTGCCATCTGCCGGGTTGCCCTTGATCTTATCCATAGCCAGCATAATATCTTCGATAGAAGATGCACCGATCTGCCCTTTTTTATTCCTGATTTTATTAAGGTCAACCTTAGGCTCTTCAGTCTCAGCAACCTGTTGTTCTTCTCCGCCAAACTGCGTAATGCCTATCCTGAGTTTACCATTAAGATCGGCAAAAAATTGCTTCCCTGCTGTGCCTGATTTACTCCACACATTAACCAAAAAAGTTTTAATGCTATCCGAACCTGCCCATGTTATGGGCTTGTAGTATGGGCCATGTGCATCCGGGCGGGTACTCCACCACCACGTGCCGTCATAAGGTGCTTCTTCGTTATATAGCCTGCCAAGTGTGGAAACTATTTCGGTTTTCAACGCAGTATCCTGTGTATTCCGGTATGCAGCTATTAATCCTTCCACTGCTTTTATATCATGCATATACCGCAGCGCCCATAATGCCAGCGTAGAATGTTCTGTGCCGATAGCGGCTATACATGCATCTACTGCATTAAGTGCTACCAATGCTTTTACTGCAAGATGTGGAGGAATGATGGCTGAATTAGGTGTGGCATGAGGCCCTTCTGTTCCCTTAGCGGGAGCAACAAATGACGCCGGAACAGGAATCTGCAACAATGCTTGTGCTGCAGCTATCCGGCCCAGTCTCCCTAACCCAATGATCCCTTCGAACTCAACGCTTTTAGAACTGTCTTTAAGGGCATTTAAAAATGGTTCGATGGGCACATTTTTCAAAAAGGGTTTTCTGTCGGAGAGCGCCCGCAGCGCATACGCTTTCATATCTTCTTCGGTTGCCAGTTGCACTAAGTTTTTAAGTGCACCGGCTTTGGCCATTTGTGCGTAAGCGTACATACCTGCCACACGGGAATATAGCGGCTTGCTCTTGTCGCCGGTAAGTTTCCATGCCGCTTCTATGGCATCATTGCCTCTCGTCATCAACTCCTGTTGCGCACAGAGACGAGCGACGTTGCTTTGAGATTGCATCAGGTCAACGAGTTCGCCTATGGATGCATCCTCAAGATTGGGGTAAGGCTTATAAGTCCAATCTTTTGGAACAACACGGACCGTGAATCCTTTGGTGGAATCACCGGAATAACCTGCACCGTCCCAGGCAGAAAGATACATGCGCCCGGAAGCATCCACGTCCACATCTGTAATCTGCGGCAGGTGAATAAAATCTTCCTGCTCCTGTGTAAAAGTTCCATTATCAGGCGTGAGCCTGTGAATATATAATTCGCTTCTGCCCCAGTCTGCCATCATCGGTACATGGTTGTATTTTGCCGGCCAGGTGGGGTCGTCCATAAACAGCGCTCCCGTACCTGAGCCGCCGCCAACATCTACCAAAGCGGGAATAATTTCTTCTGTAAAATGTTTGAACAATATTGGATAACCGTATTCGCCTGATTGAATCATGTGACTGAAACGGATATTCCAGCCGCCGCCGTCATTAGTATTTCCTCTTGTAAAAATGTTCATGTAGGGATCAATGGCTACATCATAAATATTGCGGGTACCATGGATATACTCTTCCATTTCAGTTCCATCAGGTCTTACCCTAACGATTCCTCCACCAAGTATGGTCAGTTTTGTACCATCGCTGCCCGTTGCATTATGAAAACCAAAATCGCCCACAGCAATATATATCCAGCCATCTATGCCGAGTCGAATGCCATTGGTAGCATGGTCCGTACCACGACTTGCGAGATAAGTAGGATTACTCATGTGGCTGACGAGTGTTTTGGGCGGCCCATCGGCAAAGCCATCGTTGTCTTTGTCCTCATAAACCTCGAGCGCCATCCCTGTTGCTAGGGTATCCGTAAAAACTGTATGAAGCACATATAACTTGTCACCTACTGATACAATGCCGCGTGGGTTATCTACCGTAGCATATTCCGTATGCCTGTCAATGATACCATCGTTATTGCAATCTACCAGTTTTACAATCCGTCCCTGTCCCGGTTTTTTACCAAGAGAACCAATCATATCCACGCCTACATACACTTCTCCCGATGCTGCAACAGCCAGGCAAGCAGGGCTCGGCGTAAGATTGGGACCCGAAAAGCCCATGATGTTAAGGTCGGCAGGCCAGTTCAATTTAACAGACATTGAATCAATAGATGCCAGTGATGAGTCCCTTAATTGCGGCTCGCAGGGGGGTTGTTTGTTTTTACAACTTACAACAAGCAGGATTGCAAAAAGGAAAATAGCAATATTTTTTATCATGATTTATGGATATGAGGACAAAGTAAGAATTATCTGAGGCTTTACGTTTTGGGGAGAAGATTTTCCTAAATTAATATCATAAAGCTCAATTGCAACAAAATTTTTTTCGCGGACTTAAACACATCAAGCCAAGTCCCAGCTAGCAAAGAATCAGGGCGAAATTGCACTACGCTTTTGCATAATCAACTACAGAAGTAAGTTGAATGGGAAAATCTTCAAGGGTATTTTTCATATCAATTTCACTTCCATTCACTACTCCCAACATTAACGTGGCAAAAGATTCACTCAAAGGATCCAACGCTGCAGCTCTTTGCGCTTCTAATGCTTCCTGTGGCACAAACTGCAGCTCAAACTTTGTTCCTTTAACTGTCTCAAAAATATTCACTGCTTCAAGTGGGCTTAGTGCTTCTGGCCCGCCAAGTTCAATTGTTTTATTTGTAGCAGCAGGATTATCTAATATGGCTACCGCAAATGATGCTACGTCTTTTATTGCTATCCAGGAAATCTTGTTATTACCTTCTCCATAAATGGTCGCTTTGGCATTGGGATAATCGAAGCCCAATGTAGGGCTTAACCATACTTCCATAAAATAGGTTGGTTGCAAAATGGTGTAATTCAAACCGCTTTCTGCAAGATGTTTTTCTACTTTTCGTTTAGCAGTTTGCAAAGGGCATTCACCCAATTCACAAAATGATATATATATTATTTGCTTTACGCCTGCATTTACAGCCGCATCAATCAGGTTAATTTGTCCTTCATCATCTACTGTTTGAATGGAATCACCTTCCTGTCTTGATAAGGTCGAAGAAACGGTTGAAATGATTGCTGAAACACCATGCAATACATTTTCCAATGAAACCTTATCTTTCAAATCCCCTTCAATTGTTTCAACACCTGATGCTTTCAACTGAGCTACTTTATTTGCATCTGATGTGGCACGCACCAAACCTTTTACCGTTTTATTTTTATCTATTAATTGACGGCAAATTTCACCGCCTAAAAACCCTGTAGCACCTGCTACAAGAATTGTTGAAGAACTATTTGAATTGTTCATGTTGTTTGTTTTGTTTATTAATATCAAGTATCCCCTCTATGAATTTTGCTGGTACGGTCGGCTGTCGGTTAGCACCACATAAATATATGGCACTCAAATTAAAATTCCATTACTGGTTCTCAACAATTTAGTCTTCGCTTTTCCGTATTGTCATAGCGTCAATGCAAATTTTAAAGATGATCCGTGCGATCAGTTATTTCCACCTCTAATCAAAAATTGAAAAGAATTGTAGCGGCTTGTTGCATCCTTACAATGGAGATTACCTTATGTTGTTGATTTACTTTATCCATTATCATAGTATTTTATTGCACTGTCTTTAAATTTAATACATCCTTCATAAATTTCTTAATCTCATTTTGCACACCGATTGCATCATGCGATTTGAAAGGCGACCCGATAACATGATCACCGGCGTTTGGCATAGCAACCTCACGTTTAAGATTAGCCGCCGTACCGAGTTCCTTAAACATTTCTTTCATTGCAGATACCTTCACCACAGGATCCTGGTGTTGCTCGTCTTTATAAAAATATAACAGCAATACAGGTTGCTTTACTTTTTGAAAGGTCTCTTTAGTCATCGTAGTCTCCAGGTATTCTTCCAACGCAACCGCTGCTTCAAGCCGGTATTGGTAGTTCCAGTATTGTTTATAAACAGGCCTGGTATCTTTTGCCGTATTATACGGTGAGCCTTTTACCATGTGCGCAATTTCTATTCCCCAGTGATTATTTAATATCCACGCATTAGGATCGTTAATAGCAATATTCGGAGATAATAGAATAAGAGCAGCAACATCAGCCGGGTAAGCCGCAGCCAGTTGCAAAGCATTCGTACCACCCGTGGATGTGCTCAGTAATATAACTTTTTTTCCAAGCTGTTTTCCGATCGCCAGTGCCTGCTTTGCGCTTTCCCAATATTCATCCGCAGTCAGGTTCACCAAAGCTTCGGTCGTATCAATGCCATGCTCTGCAAGCCTCGATAAATAAAGGTTACAACCAAATATTTTGGCAATGTTCTCATGTGTGGGCGCTCCTTCAAACTGCGAAGCTGAAAAACCATGGAGATATACAATTGCATAATCTGTTTTGTTTTTCAGGCTATCGTCGTACCAAATGATTCTTGCTTCGTTGCCTGGTTTTAAATGATGCTCATGTTCATTTTTTGAAATGTAATTTTCAAGCGCAGATGAATTCGAAGGCACCTCAGGCATTGCTTGCGAATAAGCTGGCGTTGATGGAGCAGGACCGGCGAAATAAATAAGTATCAGTAAAACCGGAATTGCTATTAGCCATTTTTTTGCTGACATTAGGGGATTTTTTTCGAAAGATAAAACAGGCAATTATTTTTGGAAATAATGAGTTATTATTTTTTTTCGGTTACTAAGGATACCTAATGAATTAGTTCCCATGCACCGGCACTATTTGCATCAACAGAGAAACCTTTAAGATCAATTACTTCGCCGGTAACCGCATTTTTCATTTTGGCAAAACCATTTGTTCTTTCAATATAGTCCGCAGGCAAAATTGTCTTTTGATCTTTTGAGGTATTTATGATCACCATCACCGTTTGTTTGCTATCGTATCTAAAATAAACATACACGCCATCCTGCGGCACATATTGCATTAGTTTTCCTGATTTAATCGCTGATGAATTCATCCTGAAATGAGCCAACGTTTTTACATAATTGTAAGCTTCGTTTTCCTGATCACTTCTGCCTGATGCTAAAAATTTATTCTCTGTGTCTCCCGGGCATCCCCCCGGAAAATTTTTTCTTACTTCTGCATCGGTAGGGGTTTTAAAATTCTTCATCAGTATCTCTGTACCGTAATACAATTGCGGAATGCCCCGCTCAGTAAGCAACAGCATAATGCCTTGCTTATATTTATTAAAGTTTTCGCCAATTACTGAGTAGAAACGATCCTGGTCATGATTGTCCAATAAAATTTGGTTACGCATCGGATCTTTGTATAAGATGTCTTGCACCAAAACATTGTAAAGCCGGATTACTCCATTCGACCAACCGAAGTCTTCATTCAAAGCCGCAAGCATCCCACCTTCCAACTGAAAATCAATTACCCCCTGTAGGTTGCTTTTCCAGCTTGTATTGATATTATTCTGTGCATAATAGGCCTGCTCTGTTACAGATTGCATTGTGTTCTCACCGAAGATTGTTATGTGCGGAAAATCTTTATAGAGCGCTGCATTCACATTATTCAAAAAATCCCGGTCGCTATAGAAGTAAGTATCCACACGCCATCCATCAATCCCGAATTCTTCAACAGCCCACAGTGCGTACTGAGTAAGGTAATTAGCTACGTATGGATTTTGCTGGTTAAGGTCGGGCATAAAAGTTGTAAACCATCCCTTTTGCGAAATATTGTAATCACGCTTCGATGCATATTCATCTACCATCGGTTGGTCTTTGTACGTGGTGTTTGTATAGCTCGGCCATTGATTAAAAAAATCTTTTGCAGGCATATCAGTAAATAAAAAATGTTTATCGCCAACGTGATTATAAACAGCATCCTGTATAATTTTTAGATGCTTCGAATGCGCTGCGTCAATCATTTGTTTATAACCATCATTACCGCCGAAACGCTTGTCAATTTTATATTGATCAGTAAATGCATAACCGTGATAAGTGCTTCTCATCGTTCCACCTTCATCAGTCAATCCCATATCATTTTCAACTACCGGTGTAAGCCAAAGCGTCGTTACACCAAGATCATTAAAATAATCAAGATGATTTGTGATGCCCTGTAAGTCCCCACCATGGCGCAGGAATGGATTCTTCCTGTCGGAGGAAGTATCATTCATATCGTTGAACTTATCATTACCAGCATCACCATTACTAAACCTGTCGGGCATTATTAAATAAATAAAATCTTTTGCCGTCACACCTTGTGCATAAGCTGTTCCGTTTCCCTTCCTGCGTTGCTTTAATTCGTAATCAAGCTTTATATCTTTCAAAAAAGGAAAAGAAAATTTGCCGGGTTTTGCAGATGCATCAATCACCAAATCAAGAAAAACATAATTGGGATTTTCTACGCGGTTTATTTTTACAAGACGAACTCCGCTTGCAAGTTTAACACCGCCGGGTCTCATTTTTATCATGGGAAATTGATCTGCAATGTGATCACCATGAACCATTATTTGCAGATGATTCCATTTCATATTTACCCACCAATGCGTTGGATAACATTTAATATTTTCTGATTGAGAAAAGGCAACAATTAAGAATGAGAAATTAAAAATTAAAAATGTTGCAATCTTTTTCATACTAAAGATTTTTAGTTTAAATTGAAGTCACTGTCTTTACGTCTCTCAACCTTCAACCAATTCATACTTGAGCACATCGGGGGTGCTTACCGTATCATTGTCTTTTACAACAAAATTTAAAAGCCCCGCTATTATCATAGATACCCCCCCGATAACAAGAGCGTATATTCCCTGGTCATTAAAAAAACTCTTTACAAAAAAACCGAGTATTGCCGCCGCCACAATTTGAGGTATTACAATAAAGAAATTAAAAACTCCCATGTAAAATCCCATTTTATTTGCCGGCAATGCGCCTGCGAGAATCGCGTAAGGTATAGTAAGTGTCGATGACCATGCAAGCCCTACGCCTACCATAGGCAATAACAATAGATTTTGTGATTTGATAAAAAATATGGAGATAAGCGAAATTCCTCCTACGATAAGGCAAACCAAGTGCGTGTATCGCCTGGTTATTCGCTTAGCAAGTGCCGGTAGTAAAAATGCAGTAATAGCTGAAACACCATTATAAACCATGAACATTACACCTACCCAATCTCCCGCATCCTGAAAGACTTTTGATGTCGTATCGGTGGTTCCAAAAGTATTTTGTGCAATGCCGGCTGTAGTATAAATCCACATAGCAAAGAAGGCAAGCCATGTAAAAAATTGCACAATCGCCAATTGAAGCATGGTAGGCGGCATGGAAAATATTCCTTTTGTAATCTCAATAATTCCTTTAAAAATTCCTTTCGTTTCCAATTTTTCCTGCTCCCATTTTTTAATATCTTCTGGCGGAAATTCATCGGTTGTGAGCACCGTCCATAAAACCGAGGCAAGAAAAACAACGGCTCCTATATAAAAAGAATATTTTACTGAATCGCCAACCACACCCGGTGCCGCTGTATTACTTATGCCAAAAACATTGGTAAAAATATAAGGCAGCAGGGAGGCAATCACAGCACCTAAGCCGATAAAAAAAGTCTGCGTAGCAAAACCTGTTGTTCTTTGTGAGGAAGGTAATTTATCACCTACGAATGCACGAAAAGGTTCCATGGAAATATTTATGGATGCATCGAGAACCCACAATAACGATGCGGCCATCCAGAGAACAGTTGATTGGGGCATCAGGAAAAGTGCAAATGCCGACAGCACGGCTCCTACAAAAAAGAATGGCCTTCTTCGTCCCCACTTAGGGTGCCATGTCCTATCGCTTAAATACCCGATAATCGGCTGAACCAATAAACCGGTTATCGGCGCTGCTATCCACAGAAATCCAATGTTGTCAATTTCAGCGCCTAGTGTTTGAAAGATGCGGGATACATTGGCATTTTGCAGTGCAAAGCCAAATTGAATTCCAAAAAAACCGAAACTCATGTTTACAATTTGCCCGAAAGTGAGCGGCTGCCCTGGCAGAAGTTTGGATGACATAGCAATCGTTTAATAATATTTTGTGTAAAAATTACACTATAATGAAATTACAATAAAATACATCCCAGTAATTAATGCCACTAAACTAAACTGTAAATCCGTCCGGAACTACGGCTCCTTTTTTCACTACAACTATCCCGTCTTTCACGGTGTATAATGAGTGATCGCCATTAGGCAAATGGTCTCCCCCTTCGATTCTAACGTTATTGCCTATGCGACAATTCTTATCAATGATCGCATTCTTTATATAACAATTGTCGCCTATGCCCATTTTTGGAAGGCCTCGCTCTGCGGCGTAATTCATTTCTTCCAAGGTTTCATAAAAATCACTACCCATGATGTAGCAATTAGAAACGTGTGAGCCATGGCCGATTCTCGTACGTATCCCTATCACGCAGGTATCTATGTGTTCTGCAAGTATGATACACCCATCTGCGGCAAGTGTCTTTTCCATACGGGTACCACTGATTTTTGCGGGTGGTAACATTCTTGCACGGCTGTAAACTCTTTTTGAATTGTCAAAGAAATTGAAATCAGGAACATCTTTGGTTAGCGCAAGATTTGCTTCAAAGAAGGATCCGATATTTCCGATGTCTGTCCAGTATCCATCATACTGGTAACTAAATACTTTGTGATCTCCGATGGATGAAGGAATAATCTCTTTACCGAAATCAGTGGCATCTTTATTTCTTGCCCTCAACATTTCAAAAAGAACTTCTCTTTTGAAAAGATAGATACCCATGGAAGCCAGATAATTTCTACCAAGGCTCTTCATTGTTGCACCCGTATCGCTGAGCCAATCCGGAAGTTTGTCATAACCGGGTTTTTCAATAAATGACGTTATTTTTTGCTCTTCATCAGATTTTAAAATTCCAAATTCCGTTGCTTCTTTTTCGGTAACCGGTATGGTCGCAATAGTAATATCGGCGCCATTCTTCTCGTGTGTGCGAAACATACTTCCAAAATCCATTTGATACAACTGATCGCCGGAAAGTATAAGCACATGATCAAAATCATTGTTCTCCAAATGCCTGAGACATTGCCGTACCGCGTCTGCAGTTCCCTGGAACCATTGAGGATTATCCGGCGTTTGTTCCGCTGCCATTATATCAACAAAACCACTGCTAAATGCACTGAACTGGTAGGTGTTTTTAATGTGCTTATTTAATGATGCAGAATTGTATTGCGTAAGCACGTATATCCTGTTGATATTCGAATTAATACAATTTGAAATAGGAATATCTACAAGCCGGTATTTACCAGCAATCGGCACCGCGGGCTTACTCCTGTTGGCTGTGAGAGGATACAGGCGTGTGCCTGCACCGCCTCCAAGTACTACTGCTATTAGTGATTTGCTTATCCACATATATTAAAATTTAGAGGGTTTAAATATTTGATACCTGATACTTTATACTTGATTCTTGATTCCTGATACTTGATACCTACATATTATACAACTCAATATACCTTTCTGCACTTTTCTCCCAGCTATTATTTATCTGCATAATCTGTATTCTTATTTCGTTAAATCTTTCCTGCTGCTCGTAAAGTTGTAATGAACGGTGAATTGCATTGGTTATATCGCCTACCGAAGCCACCTCAAAACAAATACCGAAGCCACCTTCACCGCCATAATCTTTTACCGTGTCTTTTAAGCCACCGGTGTTTCTTACAATAGGAATGGTGCCATATCGCAATGCATACATTTGATTAAGGCCGCATGGCTCTACCCTGCTTGGCATCAAAAGATAATCTGCGCCTGCATACATCTGGTGGCTTAATTTTTCATTATACCCTATTTGAGAATTATAATAACCAAACAGCATTCCTTTTAAATTTTCCAGTTCCCATTCTACATGTGGATCGCCGCTTCCTAATATTAAAAAATTCATTTTGCCTTCCATATAGAAAATAGAATCTCCTATAGCTGCCGGTAAAAGATCTGCAGCTTTTTCGCCTACGAGCCTTCCAATAAATACAATCAGTGGTTTTGTTTCATCGAGGTTAAACCGGTCGCACAAAACTTTTTTATTTGCTGCTTTTTTAGTTTTAATATTTTCTTCACTGAAATTTTCTTCGATGTATGTATCCGTTTCCGGATTCCATACATCAGCATCTATCCCATTCAAAATGCCGAAACATTTTCCTCTTTCATATTCAAATAACATTTGCAAACCATTGGCATCGTAACGCAATTCTTCAAGATAGCCGGGACTAACGGTGTTAACTTTGTGTGCGCATTTTATTGCAGATGCAAGTGGGTTAATTGTTTTTTCCCATTCAAGCAAACCCCATTTAAATGGGTCCCATTCCGGCAGATAAGAAGATTTCCACCAATCCATCCAACCCTGGTATTGCGCATTATGAATTGTAAGGATGGTTCTAATATGCGACAAATGCCGGTAAGCAAAACAATGCTGCATCATAAAAGGGATAAGCCCCGCGTGGTAATCGTGTACATGCACAACATCCGGATGATGCTTCCATTTACTTATCCAGTCAACTACTGCAATCTGGAAAGCAGTGAACCTTACGTCATCGTCATCGTAACCATAAATTTTTTCACGGTCAAGTATTCCAAAAATATCTACCAGGTATAAATCGAAACCGAGTTTATTGCTTGATTCTTTAATGATGGTATACTCAAAATAATAATGGGCGAGACCAAATGCACCCTTGTGTACTACCTCAAAATTATTTTCATATAAAAATTTCGTGCGGTACATAGGCATTACCACTTTTGCAAGATGCCCGAGCTTGTTTTGGTATTTTGGCAAAGCGCCTACAACATCACCAAGGCCGCCGGCTTTAGCAACTGGATAACATTCTGCGCTTACGTGAATTATTTCCATATACAAATAAAAGGTGCTTCAAATTAAGCATCATTTTCCTATTAAAAAATTATTAATGAAAATTGATACCTTGAAAAATTTCATCTACTTTCAAGCTTAAAAAAAATTACGATGGCTACTCCAACAATGAATGTTCCTATCCCGAAAGTTACCGGAGGCAAATTCGTTCCTACCAACTATGGTGCACTAAGCACTTTAATTGTAGTGTTTTTCTTCTGGGGTTTTATAGCCGCAGGCAACAGTGTATTTATTCCATTTTGCAAACACTATTTTAGCCTGGACCAGTTTCAGAGCCAGCTTATTGATTTTGCATTCTACCTGGCTTATTACCTTGGAGCGTTAGCACTATTTGCATACGGAGCTTTTGGAGGAAAAGACCTCGTAGCAAAATGGGGTTATAAGAAAAGTATTGTGTATGGTTTACTTTTCTCTGCCCTGGGCGCTGTTGCAATGATTATTGCAGTTAACGCCAACACTTTTACAGGAATGCTTGTTGGCCTTTTTATTGTTGCCTTGGGTTTTTCATTGCAGCAAACGGCGGCGCAACCATTTGCCATCATGTTGGGTGATCCTTCAACTGGCACCGGACGTGTAAATCTTGGCGGCGGCGTTAACTCTTTTGGAACCATGATAGGCCCGCTTGTTGTTGCATTTGCATTGTTTGGAACTACGGCTACTATTACCGATGACCAGATTGCAGGCCTTGGGTTGAGCAAAGTAATTGTTCTGTACACTTGCGTGGGAATACTCTTTGTGGGAGCAGCGGCTCTGTTTTATTTTTCCAAAAAAGTTCCCGCAGGAATATCAACGGAAAAAACGGAGAAAGCAAATAAAGCTCTCTATTCATTATTGATAATGACAGGCCTTTTGATAATTATGTTTGTTCCTGTATTTGACAGTTACAAAACGGACATAACTACTTTAACTGCTGCCCAACAGCACGACCTGGAAACATACCGTATGAAATGGCTGTTTGGAGCGCTGATAGTGGTCGTGCTCAGTTTGCTTATTTCAAATATAAGTGCCAGGAAAAATCCTGATGGCTGGGGCGCTATGAAATATCCTCAACTGGTGCTGGGTATGCTGGCACTTTTTGTTTATGTAGGAGCAGAGGTTACTATTGTGAGCAACCTGAGTGAATTATTGAAACAACCGGATTTTGGCGGTTTTCAATCATCGCAGGCTGCTGTATTTGTTTCGATGTATTGGGGCAGTTTGATGATCGGACGATGGGTTGGTTCGATTCCGGCTTTCGATCTCAAGCCAGCTACCAAACAACTACTCACATTTATTGTACCCTTAGTTGCCTTTGCGATTGTTCTAGCAGTAAACGCCATTTCCAAGCATGATGTAAAAATACTCTACTACTATATTATATGTGTGCTCATTCAAATAGGTGCATTTTATGTAAGTAAAGAAAAACCGGCAAGAACACTTCTGATATTCGGATTATTAGGTATGACTGGTATGCTTATAGGCTTGTTCAGCACAGGAACTCTCGCTATATACGCTTTTTTAAGTGGTGGCTTATTTTGTTCCATCATGTGGCCGGCGATCTTTACTTTATCAGTGACAGGGCTTGGAAAATATACCACGCAGGGATCCGCCTTTTTAATCATGATGATATTAGGCGGAGGTATAATCCCTCCTATTCAAGGTAAGTTGGCAGATTTTCTTCAATCCAAAAGCGATATTATTGGATATGGTATTCATCAGTCCTATTGGGTTGCGGTTGCCTGTTTTGCTTACATTACGTTTTTTGCTTTTATAGTTAAAGGGATTTTAAAGAGGCAGGGAATAGATTACGAAACACCGGTAGAAGATGTGAGCGAAATCAGTTCGCCGGAAGGAGCCTTTGAAAACCAGCCAGCATAAAGCGAAATAATAAAATTTTATTAATGAGTACCAGCGTAAAAAAAATTGTTTCAGAACCACCATTGGAATATGCCCTTGGGATAGATATTGGAGGAACATCAGCAAAATTTGGCATTGTTAATCATCGCGGTGTAATTACAAATCGGGGAGATATAGCAACTAATAAACATAGTGATGTAGAAATATTTATTGACGAATTGTATGAGGAGATAAAACCCGCAATTAAAGAAGTTGGGGGCGAAAGCATGATTAAGGGAATAGGGGTAGGTGCACCAAATGGTAACTATTACAGTGGCACCATTGAATATGCGCCAAACCTGCTTTGGAAAGGAATTATTCCCCTTGCAAAACTTATTACTAAAAAGTTTAAGAAGCCATGCTCGCTCACCAATGATGCAAACGCAGCAGCAGTTGGTGAAATGATGTACGGCGCCGCAAGAGGAATGAAAGACTTCATCATGATTACATTAGGTACCGGCGTAGGAAGTGGGATCGTTGCAAATGGCCATTTAATTTTAGGGCATGATGGTTTTGCCGGAGAATTAGGCCACACTATTATACGCCCGGAAGGCCGCCTTCACAAGGGAACCGGCATGAGGGGAAGCCTTGAAACGTATGCTTCTGCAACTGGAATTTCATTTACTGCTAAAGAAATGCTTAACGAAAGACTAAATGAAGAAAGCCTTCTCAGGAAACTCGTGCACAAAGATATCACTGCAAAACAGATTTATGACGCGGCGCTAAAAGGAGACAATATCGCTAAGGAAGTTTTTAAATATACCGGGGAAATATTAGGTGAAGCACTCGCAAATTTTGTAATGTTCTCTTCGCCTGAAGCAATCATATTATTTGGTGGTGTAATAAAGGCAGGTAAGTTCTTAATGGATCCCGTTAAGGAAAGCATGGAAAAGAACCTGCTGCCTATATTTCAGAATAAAGTAAAATTATTATTTAGTGAATTGAAGGAATCGGACGCGGCCATACTTGGCGCCAGTGCTTTGGTATGGGAAATAAAAGAAGATTCAAAATAATTTTTTTGAATTTTCTAAATCGTTGGTTTTAAACTAACGGAAATGAATAGAGCCTCCGGAATCTAAAGACTGCATTCATTATTATATGGTTAGCTGACGAAATCTAATACACTTCAACTATGCATCCATATCTTCCTCACCTTTTGGCCGATATAGAAGCCGCACACCGCACTGAAATTACGGAAGTTGAAACACGGGAAATCTCTTTCGAAGAAGAGATGGAAGATATGGAGAAATGGCTTGAAGGGGACGAACCTGAACACACTTTTGGTTACTACTGCGGTCTTGAGTCTGTAAACTTCCCTCCTGCCAGCCAGCTTACTAAAAAAGACATGAAGCTGGTTATAAAAGCGTTTAAACACATGATGTTTACCTGGAATTCAGGTATTGACCTGCCTGAAAACTTTCCGATGGATTTACAATATTCTTTTCTCGTAAAAACTTTAGACGAAGGGACAACAATTGTAAACAGCGGCTTTATGACTTTTGATTATTGTTCAGGATATGCACCGGATTGTGTTTTCAAAGAATATTGCAGTTGCCTTCAATTTTATAATGAATGTGATGAAAACGAAATGGATAATTTTTCGGTGGATGATCCCGATGCGTTACCTTTTTGAAAAGAGCAAATAAAGAAATTGAGAAACCTTTCTTTTAGGCAAATTATTCTCTTAAAATAATATAATTTCGCCTGCCAAACTCTTCTTTTGAAAAAGACTGCTGCGATATTTTTATTTTTAATTATGATCCTTTGCAGTAGTGGATTTTACATCTCCTGCCAGTTAAGTTTATATGGTATTCGCCAACAACAAAAAGAAATAATCCTGCATTCAGAAATTTTCAAAGGCAGTGTTTTCGAATTTTCATTTTCACGTAATTATATCCAAGATAAGAACATTGATCTTGTATTCGTTGAAGATGATGAGGTCATGTTCAACGGTAAAATGTATGATATAGTTAGTCAACATAAATCCGCGGACAGTATTTTTATCAAATGCATATCTGATAAAGTTGAAGATGAAATAAGAGAGGAAGTAAACAATCAAATAAATAATACTGAAGGAACTACAACGCAAAAAAACTTTTCTGCATTCAAGTTTAATCCAGGCCCCTTTACCATTCGATCAGAAATAGACAATCCACTTTTTATTTCAAAAAATAAATCTGCGTCATTCTTATTTTCAAAAAATGATAACCCTGTTGCACAATATATAAATGTTGCATCACCACCACCGTGGAAGAATGTATAAAGCTCATGTGAATTTGATATTTCTGTTTGCCGGTTGTGGCAGATAGATTGACTGTTGAGCGCATTCTATTTTTTTACTATACATTAATTCAGTAATTCTTATAAGCGCACAAGAGCAAACCTTTTCTTAGTGTTCTTTGCGCCTAAGTGGGAATAAAAATTTAAACCAGGAAGAATGAAAACTATTTTTTTTCTTGCTGCGATGATACTTTCTCTGCCGTTGTTTTCTCAAACAATAAAAGGAAAGGTAATTGATCAGCAAACGAACGAACCGATTTTCGGAGCAAACATTAAATTCTCCGGCAAGGGCGGAACCACATCTGACAAAGATGGATCTTTTTATATCAACTGTTCCGGAAACCTTGAGATCACAGTGTCTTACGTTGGATACCAAACAGTAAAGCAATTCATAAAAAATTGCGATGACATTAATATTGCTTTGGTACAAACAACAAATAATTTAAATGAAGTGGAAATTACAGCTACTTCAAACGAAAATAAATCTATTTTATACCAGCCAATATCTATCACCAAACTTGGTGAAACAGAAATAAAAAGAGGTACAGGATTATTTCTTGATGATGCGATAAATGGAAACGTCCCCGGTGTTACGATGAACAGGCGGGCTGTTTCTTCAGGGCAGCAATTTAATATCAGGGGATATGGAAATGGCTCAAGAGGCACAAGGGGCATCAGCAGTAATTTTGACGGGCAGGGCTATAAAGTTTACCTGAACGGTATTCCTGTTACAGATGCCGAAGGTATCTCCACATTGGATGATATTGACTATGGCTCTATAGATAATGTAGAAGTAACAAAGGGGCCATCGGGAACTTTGTACGGACTGGCAATTGCAGGTGTTGTAAATCTCAGTACCATCAGGCCGGAGAAGGGAAAAACATCCATCGGGCAGGAAGTGCTTAACGGCAATTATGGTTTGCAGCGATATACAACCCAGTTTCAAAAAGGCGGTGAGCGTTCGTCGCTTCTGGTAAACTATGGCCACCAAAACTCTGACGGGTTTACCATTCACAATGCATCTCACAAAGATTTTGTGAATTTTGTTGGAGATTTTCAGCCCAATGATAAAGAAACAGTAAGCACCTATTTTGGATACAGTAACAGTTATGACCAAAGAAGCGGTGAACTTACTATAGACCAGTATAATAATAATGACTTTTCCGGGAACATTGAATATATAAAAAGAGATGCGCACAGCCAGGTTTATACATTCAGGGCTGGTGTAAGCCACGGCTATACTTTTAATGAACAAATTGCAAATACAACTACCCTTTTCGGCACAGGCATTAACAGCAATGCAAGCTCCGCCGGGGGCTGGAGTGATAAGGCAGCGATTAATTTTGGGTTGCGCTCTGCGTTCGATACTAAATTTTCACTGGGAAATAATACCAGTTTAAGTGGTATAACCGGCGTTGAAACACAAAGACAAAACGCCACTACAATTGGTTATGGTATGATAGATCCTTTAGGCTCAACTCACGCATGGAGTTATGGCGATCCTTATTTTATTATCGGAAGTTATGCCGCAGGTAATAATGGGACAAATTCTAATGTATATACGACCACAGCTACCACCTCAGTGTTTACCGAATGGACATTAGCATTACCACAAGATTTTTCTATTACCGGTGGCATAGGGATGAGCAATATGAAAATTACATTAGACGACAGGATATATACAGCCGGCAAGCCGACACATTATGCCACGAACTATAAAAATATGTTCTCTCCCCACATCGCCGTCAACAAAGTTTTCGGCAAGCAGTTCTCTGTATATGCATCATATACAAAAGCGTACAAAGCGCCTGTTAGTTCCTTTTTCTATATTCCCTATTCTTCCGTGGGCGGCCCTGAGTCCGGTATTGTAAATAATAAACTAAAAGCCGAAACAGGAGACCAATACGAAGTGGGAACAAAAGGAGCATTGCTTAATGGAAAACTCACCTACCAGGTAGCGCTCTTTGATGCCATATTCTCTGATAAGTTTACAACCGTTGCGGTGCCGTTTAATAATACCACTACCCTTTACAGTTATGTTGTGAATGGGGGCCGCCAGGATGATAAGGGAATAGAAGCCCTGGTAAAGTTTACAGTATATGAATCCGCAGATGGTTTCTTTAGGAATATCACTCCTTATGCTAATGTTACGTATTCGGATTTTACCTACAAAAATTATCCTTTTCACATCATAAAAGGCGCGACCGATTCTATTGTGAATTATGTGGGCAATGATGTAGCAGGCGTAGCAAAAGTGGTGGCAAATTTGGGATTTGATGTAACAACGAAGCCTGGCATTTACGGAAACATGGCGTATATGTACAAAGACCGGTTGCCTATTACTTCCGACGGGCTGAACACTGCACCCAGCTATAGTTTGCTGAATGCAAAGCTTGGCTTTCGCCATAGCCTTTCAACCCATTTTGATCTTGATCTTTATGCCGGTGTAAATAATATTACCAATACCAAATATCCAATAATGGTTTTTGTAAATCAAATACCCGACGCTTATATTGCAGGGCCGCGATACGCAAACTTTTATGGAGGTCTACATTTAAAATACATTTTTTAATTACAGTAAAAGGGCGGCTATTAGCTGCCCTTTTATTTAAAAAAGAAACATGAAGAAAATATTCTTTTTCATATTTATCATTCCGGCTTTTGTTGGATGTGGACGATTTGGAAACAATCAAAACGACAGCCCGAAAGATATGAGAATAGTAAGCCTTTCGAAACACCTGACTGAAATGGTTTTTGCACTCGGAAAAGGACATGACCTTGTAGGGGTGGATCTTTCAAGTACTTTTCCTGATAGCGCCAAACTTTTACCTACAGTTGGCTACCACAGGGCTCTAAACCCTGAAGGTATCATTTCCATGAGCCCCGATCTCGTTATTCACAGTAACGATGTGGGGCCGGCCAATGTAATGCCGCAAGTAGAAAAAGCCGGTCTCAATGTAAAAGTATTTGGCGGTGCTAATACTTTTGACAGCGCCAGGATGTTGTTGCGCGACCTTGGTAAGTTTTTTAATGAAGAAAAAAAGGCAGATTCCATCTGTAAGAAGATGGATGCCGATATGGCAAAAGCCACAGCGACATTAATGGATATGAAAATAAGAGATAGTCCCAGTGTTATGATCATACACTTTGGCAGAGCTAATAATATTTATTTTATAATGAGTGGCCGCAATGGCGTAGGTGATAAAATGATAGCGCTCGCCGGGGGCAAAACTGCAACGTATGATGCAAAGGGCGCACGGCAATTAAGCGCAGAAGCCGTTGCTGCATCCAATCCTGATATAATCATCGCAACAGACTACGGGTATGATAAAATGGGAAGTATGGATAAATTTATCTCGGAGATACCGGGCGTAGCACTGACTAACGCAGGGAAGAATAAACGTATCGTTCGTTTTGAAGAGCATGACCTTATTTATTTTGGCCCCCGAACGGGAGAAAATATTATCAAATTGATGAACCTAATCCATCCACCAGCAGATGTTCAGACAAAATAAATTCTTCTTCCCGGTGACAATTATTTTACTGGCGATTATAGTTTTATGTGCTATAGCTTTCGGCGCAGTCTCTATAACGGTAAACGATATGCTTTCCGGCATTGTACATACTCTGCAAAATGAAAAACCAGCAAATATTTATGAAGCTGTTTTTCTGCAAATACGATTGCCAAGAGTAGTGCTGTGCATGGTTACCGGGGCTATCCTTTCAGTGTCCGGCGTATTATTACAAGGTCTTTTTCGTAATCCAATAGTAGAGCCGGGGCTAATAGGGACCAGTGCAGGAGCGGCTTTTGGTGCATCCTTGGTTTTTGTTTTTGCTGTGCAGATGAGTACCGAAATACAAAGTATCGCCGGGCCGCTCTTAGTTCCTTTGTTTGCATTTGGCGGCGGCTTACTGGCTACATTTCTTGTTTATTCCATTTCGAGATCACAAAAAAAAATATCCATAACTTCTTTGCTGCTGGTAGGCATCGCCATCAATGCCATAGGGCTCAGTGGCACAGGATTTATGAGTTATATAGCAAGAGACCCGCAGGCAAGAAGCATCACGTTCTGGAACCTCGGTACTTTCTCCGGAGCTACATGGTTGCAGGTGGGTATTACATCATCGGTAGCATTTATCGTATTCATCGTATCGCTTCGCTATTCAAAACAATTAAATGCATTAATGCTTGGAGAAGAGGAAGCCTCGCATCTTGGAATAGAGCCCGAGAAATTAAAAAGGCGGATACTCATTCTCACAACAGCTATGGTTTCTGTTGCCACAGCTTTTGTAGGGGTAATAAGCTTCGTAGGGCTTATAGTACCACATATCCTTCGGTTGTTAATCGGCAGCGATAACAAAAAATTAATTCCTGCTTCAATGATTATGGGCGCAATTATTTTAACGGTCGCCGATATGGGCGCACGGCTGTTACTGGCGCCTGCAGAAGTTCCTATTGGCATCATTACATCTATAACAGGAGCGCCGGTATTTATTTTTCTTCTTAAAAAATTTAATGTGTTGCAGGAAAAAGGAGGCTCATATGCTTGAGATAAGCAATGGCGGATTTTCTGTCGGCAACAAATGGCTGTTGCAACATATTTCTTATAAATTCCTGCCGGGAAACTGCTATATGATCTGCGGGCCTAACGGAGCCGGAAAGTCAACATTAATGAAGCTGTTGAGCCTTGCGGCAAAACCCCGCGAAGGAGAAATAATCTACAACAATACTAAAATTGATTACGGCAAAAAAGAAGTGTATGCTAAATACCGTGCGGTTTTATCACAGCAGGTGGACATAAGTTTTCCGATGGAAGTTGAAGAGGTGGTAATGATGGGCCGTTACCCGCATTTCAAAGTAAACCCGGCAAAGGAAGACATGGAGATATGTAATGAAGTAATGGAATTACAAAATTTACAGTCGTTCAGAAAAAGAAATTTTTTAACCTTATCAGGTGGCGAGAAACAACGTGTGCAATTTGCAAGAGTTCTGGCGCAGATTTGGAAAATGCCCGAAGAAGGTTCCAGGATTTTATTATTGGATGAACCAATCTCTTCCCTGGATATAAAATATCAATTTGAATTTCTGCAGCACATAAAAAAATTTTTAAACGAAAGAACTATTATAATTGCAGTATTGCATGATCTTAATCTTGCACTGAATTACGCAGATGAAGTATTGCTTTTAAATGATGGAAAACTCTTTGCAAGTGGTGAACCTGTTGATGTCTTGTCGCAGGAAAATATTAACAGCGTATTCAATGTAAAAATGAAAGTACATGAATTTGAAAATGGAAAAATATTGTGGATGACTTAAACGATTCATTAGTGAAAAGCTTTTTGGCTAACATGAGTTTACGGTTTTTAAAGGATGAAATAAAAAGCGGGCAGATATTACTTTCTTAATTATCGTTCATCTTTTCTTTTAGCCATTTCTCTCTCCCCCACCCTTTTATTACATGCTTATCAGAGTGATAAGACGATCGAACCAACGGGCCGCTTTCTACATAGTCAAAGCCAAGTTCGTAACCAATTTCACGAAACTCAGCAAATTCATCGGGATGAACAAACCTCACAACAGGCAGATGTTTTTTTGTTGGCTGAAGGTATTGGCCTATTGTTATTACATCTACATCACTTTCTCTTAAGTCGTTCATTGTTTGAACTACTTCTTCTTTGGCTTCTCCAAGACCAAGCATAATGCCGCTTTTCGTGCGCATTCCACCCTGCTTTAAAATCCGCAGCGTTTCCATACTTCTCCAATACTTTGCCTGTATTCTAACAGTACGGGTGAGCCGCTCAACGGTTTCTATATTATGGCTTACAACATCAGGTGCTGCTTCAATGATGCGCTGTATATTTTCCCTCTCTGCTTTAAAATCCGGAATAAGGGTTTCCATTGTTGTAGTTGGATTCAATGCCTGAACAGCTTTAATGGTATTGTACCAAATGATTGAGCCACCATCCTTAATTTCATCGCGATCAACCGAAGTAATAACGGCGTGTTTAACTTTCATAAGGTGAATGGCTTCAGCAACTCTTTGCGGCTCGTCCCAATCCACTGCCAGTGGCCTGCCGGTTGCAACTGCGCAGAAGCCACAACTCCTGGTACAGATATTACCTAATATCATAAATGTTGCAGTGCCTTCACCCCAGCATTCACCCATATTAGGACAGTTGCCACTTTCACAAATAGTATGCAACTTATGCGTATCAACGAGGTTTCGTACATGTTTGTAATCCTCGCCAATTGGAAGCCTTACTCTAAGCCAATCCGGTTTCTTCGCTCTTGGAATTTCCGGTGCTATTATTTCATCACTCATCAAAAAATATTGACTTTAAATTTTAAAAATGCTTTAAACAAAATCTACTTCCTCTTACCAAAAAGCACCGAAAAATAAGCACTGAAGAAGAACTTGCGCCGGGGATTTTGCAAAAGAATGGGAATTTCTTTGGTGTAGTATTCTCCTGTTATACCTACCTCTATTGCCGAAACAATTTCGTTATAAGCACCATAGTCAAACCGTAATGCAGTCTTCGCATACAAGCCGGGCGTTACCGTAAGATCGCTCCATCCTTTACCAAATGTAGGTCCGCCATAAATAGGTCCATTTAAGAAAAGTGAGCTGTCAGGAGAGTTATATTTTACATAAATAAGATCATTGCCTTTTTGCACCTGCAGGTAATAAGGCCGTAGCAGAGCCATTGATATACCACCCCCATAATTAGCCGTTACACTCACGCCATTTTTATTCGATTTATTTCCGAGAAGGATTTGCTGTTGAACCCCAAGTTTTGTTGGGTAAAAAAAGTTTTCCTTTCCGTAGATGAATGGAATAGAGTTGATAAAAGGATTGCTTTGCTTGTCTTCTTTTATGTGTTTCCGTTCGCCTATTTCAAGCTGGTATAATAACGATTTCTTAACAGAACTTGCACGCCCAAGTTCAAAAAAAACGCCATAACCGTCATTGATTAGCTTGGCTCCAAATACAAAACTCTTTCTATAACTGATAACGCCTTCTTCTTCCTGCTTTATGAGATTATTAATGTGGGCCCGCTTCTCAGCCTGTCTCTGCTTCTTTTGCTTCTGGGCGGACGCTGCTAATGTTATAGGTACTATTAATATCAGTAATAATATTCTTCGCATTTATGGTTTTTTTACTTGTGTAAATTTATACAAAAATACCTAATGACTGCTTGAATTGTACATACGGAAAATTTGTGCTGAAAGCTTCGCTAACTGAATGTATGAGCGTTGAAAATTACTGACTCAATGTACTTAGTAGAAGCAGGGATAGAATTTGTTATGCCCTTTTCTTTTTTAATGTGGACGAAAAAAAAGCAAAGCCAATTCCCCAAAAAATTGCCATAATCGATTGCTTTAGTATTATTTCCCGGTTCAATTTATCGTAAGCTATAAACGAGAGTGGCAATGAAATAATTAACCACAAAATAAAATTGATCATGAAGTTTCTGAGCAGGTTACGATATAGTTTCATACTATTAATAAACGAAATATTTTTCTGAAAAAATATTAAATATCAATTAAGACTTCTTTTCAACAATGAATTTCCTATTGCACAATGAAGGCAAAGTTTTTTATTGCAATATTCGTTTTTGAGCTGAATAAGTGCCTGGGAGTCTAAGGCATTTTTATTGGAAAAATCCAGGCGTTCAAATCCTTTTGTAATTGCATTCTTTTCAGCGGAAATATCCTCAAGCCATTTTACCGCTTTCTCTTTGTAAGCCTTTTCATCGTGGTGAATACCGTATGCAAATAAAACAGGAGCAACGGTATTTATGATTATGTTATTGATCATTTGTACGCCCATAGCTTTCTTTTTAAATCCGGTTTCTTCGTCAAAAAGATAGTGATAATTCCAATAATCATTAGCAGTTACATCCAGCATTTGTTTCACCTCTTTAGCTTCGTTACTATCTTTTACTTTTGAAAATAAATGTTCGCTATTATGGATAAGAACGGCGAGTTGTGCAAGGCGTATCGTCGGGAAGTTCGCAGGCCGCATTCTCAGAAAAAAAAGTTCCCCATCGATAGCATTCAACTTATACTTTTGCTTATAAAATTTGAATTCCTTTTGAAGCATCGCAGGATACTTCTCATCAAAATTTTTATTTAGCAAACCAGCCTGGCCAAAGAGGAAAGCTTCTAAGTGATGAATACTATTCTTATGCTTCGCTATAATTGCAACCGGTAATGATTCTGCAATTTTTTGAAAGAAACTACTGTTTACTTTAAGACCAAAATTATTTGCAATCAGCCTCCAGAAAGTTTCTTCCCAATGAAAATTTGTTTGTTTTAAAATGGTAAGAACTTTTTCTGACTTGAAAGCTAACCTTTCAGCCATTAGCCTTTGCTTCCAATTGGTAAGCGTAAGTTCATTTACCTTGTGCACCTGGTTTTCACATGGAATAAATCGTGCAGATGCCATCAGTTCCCGATACTTGTCGAGCAAAAGATTAGATACTCTGTCCTGCAATTGTAATGTGGGAAGTACATGGTTATTCGGGCCAGTAATTTCAATATCATGATTCCATACTACATGCAGAATTATATTTTTGAAATGATCGTCAGATGAATGACGATGCAGGTTCCAGTCACTTGAATTAATGTGCAGTTCCACATTTCCTGCCCACAAGGTTTTACCAATTTTAATTTTTGCTTCGCTAAAGTCCGGGCCCTGGTTGGAATTGTGCGCTCCCTGGAATTGAATTTGTATTTTCTCTCCTGAAGTGGTCTGCAATTCTTTATTATTAAAATATTGAAATTGCCAAATGTATTGCAGAAGGTCTTCTTTCATAAACAAAAGTTCTCAGGAAAATTAAAATGAAAAATCTATTTCAGCAACCTGGTTTTTGTAACCCTGTAATCTACAGGTTTTTCAACTCTGCAACTACCCTGCTAACAGGTAATCCCATGACATTATAAAAGTCACCATTAATTGATTTTATTCCTGTGACACCTATCCATTCCTGTATGGCATAAGCTCCTGCTTTGTCGTAAGGTTTATAATGGTCAATATAATATTCTATCTGGCTTTGCAGAAGTTCAAAAAATTCGACTTCTGTTTCTTCGGCGAAAATAATTTTCTTTTCTTTAGCTAATATACATACGCCGGTTATTACTCTATGTTTCCTTCCCGATAACATTGAAAGGGTATTGATAGCATCCTGCCGGCCTGATGGCTTACCTATGATTTCATCATTCAATACAACAATAGTATCTGCAGCAAGTATGGTGCGATCTGTTTCATTAGCACCGGCCGATTGCAAATTATCTTTCACCATCGTAGCTTTATTGCTGGCAATGTGAATAGCAACTTCCAGGGGTAATAATTCTGCGGGATAACTTTCATCTATATCTGCAGCAACCACGTCAAATTTAATTTCCGCCCATTGAAGAAGTTGGCTGCGCCGTGGAGACTTCGAAGCTAAAATTATCTTTTCTTGTGTCATAGAATAAAATAATCAAAAGAAAATCATAGAAACAATCCCGGTAAGCATTACCAATTTTACCAAGGTACTTAGCCGGTGAAATTCATCCTGAGTTTTTGCTTCGTACAATTTTCGCAAGACCCATAGTAAAGGAATGAAAATAGCTACCAGGGAATACGTAGCAGAAAACCACCATCCTAATTGCATGACATAAAATTGAATGATGGCTATGGCTCCGGCGAGCACAACAATCCAAACAGCCGCAAATACTTTTGAAACCTGCAGGCCCCATACAATAGGCATTGTACGACATCCATATTTCAAATCACCCGGCAAATCTTCCATATCTTTTATTACTTCCCGCACAAGTGAAATTACAAAGGCAAAACCTGCGTAAATAAAGGAGACTTTAAGTAATCTCCGCCAGTGCGCATCCGGCGGTCTAAGGTGGAACCGGTACTCAGCCAACGTGAGTACCAAAATGACCCACGCACTCAATAAAGAAATTAATATATTTCCGATTAATAGCTTTTTCTTGAAGGTAGTTGAGTACAACCACAATGAAAGTATGGCAATAAGGTTAAAAAATGGGATGTAAAAATTCCAAAGTTTGTAACCAACGTAGAGGCTTAAAATAAAGCCGATAAACGATAATACTACATGCAATACAATAGCCCATCGCCTTTTAATGTACCTGCCAATTATTAGTTTTGATGGTTTGTTTACAAGGTCGATATTAAGATCAAAATAGTCATTAATAATATATCCCGCAGCAGCAATGCATAAAGAAGCAGCTAGCAGTAGAAAAAATAATGGCAGTGTCAATTTTATATTCCAGTTCCCGGGAATATTGCCGAAGTAAGCGAAGTGTAATACAAAAAACCTGAAGAGCACTTGTGTAAGTGCGATAAATAAGAGATTTGGCCATCTTACCAGTTTGAAAAAAGCGGTGAGAATATTCATGGGGAATCTTAATGATCAATCAGGTTATATATTCAGGCAGAAGGAACAAAAGTCTGCAAAGGCCATTTATTGTTTAGTTTCATTACTTTTTCAATCACATCTCTTACGCACCCATAGCCGCCCGGAATTGGTGAAATATAAGAAGATATATTTTTAATTTCAACAACCGCGTCTGCAGGGCAACAGGCAAGGCCTGCAATTCTCATACATTGGTAATCCGGGATATCATCTCCCATAAACAAAGTTTCATTTGTACTTAACCCATTTTCATGCAAATAATTTTTAAGAAGTGTTTCTTTATCGGTTACATTCATAAAAACATCGGTGATCCCAAGTTTTAAAAGCCTCTCAGAAACCGGGGATGCATCGCTGCCGGAAATGACCACAATTTTATAACCGCTTTTTACTGCTAATTGCAGAGCGTATCCATCTTTAATATTCATTCTCCGAAGCCATTTGCTATCATGGTCAATAAGCAGGCTGCCATCTGTAAGCACCCCATCCATATCAAAAACAAAAGCTTTTATAACACTAAAGCGGGCAAGAACATTCATTTTACGGAGAAAATTTCGATGGGGAAATATTTTGCAAAGAGCATTTATTTTTGGTTATCTCTCCATTCATACACCCAACTGCTCTGTATCATCTCTAGATGGCCTTCGTTACTATCTTCCGGTTTGCCGGAAAAATTAGGAAGTTCTATTACCCACTTCCTGAGATCCGTAAAGCGTATTCGGTAAATTTTGCTTTCACTGAATTCATCACCAAATTTTTCATATAGTTTCATGGCTATATCTTCATAATCATTCCAGTGAATCGGGGGTTCAAAAGTCATTGTGCTTAATATTAAAAAAAATGGAAATTTATTATTCTCCGAGGAATTGGGTTTGATCAGGTAATGTTACGACAATATCTCCATCTCCTTCTTCCAAAATACATTGACAACCCAATCTTGATATCAATCTCGGGTTTATCGCCCTGTCAATAAAATCTTCCTCGCGGTCTGTTAGTTCGGGCAAATGATCCTCACCCTTTTCAACATAAACGTGACAGGTACTGCAAGCACATACACCACCGCAATTGTGGTGGAGATCGATATCGTTCTTCAAAGCAATTTCTAAAATGGATTGATCGGGCTCTACATTCTCAATAGTGACTGGAACCAGCCCTTTCTGCTCAAACTTATAAGTTACATTATACATCATCTTCTCTTTTCGGCTGCAAAACTACGTTATAGCAAAAGAAAAGCCTTACGAATTTTGTAATTGATGTAATGCAATTACGGTTTAAATAAATTTTATAATCTATATTTTTAGGGAATTAGCGCTTCGTGATCACTTGCTTTTTTGATAAAGTTTCAAAATGCTTTCAGACAGCTTAAGGTAGATATATTTGAGATCGGTGTGTTGCGATAGCGCCTGTAAGTGACGGTTGAGGGTGACTATATCTTCCCTTATTGCCGGGCCGGTTTGCACTTCGCGGGGCGAAAAGTGATTTGCCTGTTCCGCAACTTCATTCATCAGAGGCAATAGCATTTTAAAATCAATTTTCTCTTTTTTGCAATAAGACTCAGACAGGGCCATAAGATGATTGGTGAAATTCCCGACAAATACAGCAGCAACATGATAGTGTAGTCTTTCATTATCATTTGCTGGAATTACCCTTTCAGATAGAGACCTGGCAAATTCAGTTACCTTTTGCGCTGTCTCTTTGTTATTGCCATCCACTAAAAATGGAATTTCAGGCAAATGACCGGTTTCTTTGGAAAGTGTCTGTAAAGGATACAATACACCGTAAGTAGAAGAACAGTTTTTAAGAATATCCATAGGTGCAGAACCTGCGGTATGAACAACAAATTTGCCTTTCAAGGCAGCAATTTTATCAATAGAATCAAGTGCGGCATCTGTGAGCGCGATAATGTACAGGTCAGCGGTTGCAAACTCTTTGTCCAATAAAGTGCCGGAGCGTGCGTTATATTTCGAGGCCAGGTTTTGGGCATTGTCGATATTCCGGCTTATTATCTGAACAATTTCATGGCCGGCTCTTTGAATTATTACACTTAACACTGATGCTACATTCCCCGAACCGGCAATTACAACCTTCATTTTTATATTATTTTTTACTTATTCGGGAAAAACTTACTGCATATTTTTAAATGCAACGATCCGGTAAGTCCCATTAGAGAAAACTAATTAAAATACATTATTTAATAATACGATATATTGGTTTGAAATTAAGCACTGTAAGACAAATTGTTGTTTAAACAGGGAGGTAATTGCGAAGATAACGAGCTAAAAGTAAAATACCAATTTAGCAATAAAAACTCGATTTTTAATTTTTACGCTAATATTGCAGCAAATGGAATTAGTTTATTTTTTACTGGATTTAGCATTTAAATGCAGATAAAAAATAATAAAAAAACAGTTATGGCTAAAAATTTATTAATAGTTGAGTCACCCGCAAAAGCGAAGACAATTGAAAAGATACTGGGGAGCGATTTCGAGGTAAAAAGCTGTTATGGCCACATACGTGACCTGGAAAAAGATGACATGGGCATCGATGTAAATAATCATTTTGCGCCACGCTATAAAGTACCTGACGATAAAGCAAAGGTTGTTAAAGAATTAAAACAATTTGCAAAAAAAGCAGATGAAGTTTGGCTGGCATCGGATGAGGATCGTGAAGGCGAAAGCATAAGCTGGCACCTGGCCGAAGTATTAGGCCTGGATATTAAAACCACTAAACGTATTGTTTTCCACGAAATTACCAAGCCTGCCATTCAAAATGCCGTAGATAACCCCAGGTTAATTAATATGGATCTTGTCAATTCGCAACAAGCTCGCAGAGTTCTCGACAGGCTGGTGGGGTTCGAATTATCACCTGTTCTTTGGCGAAAAATAGGAATGCAAGGCGGCCTGAGTGCAGGAAGAGTACAAAGTGTTGCAGTGAAATTAATCGCAGAAAAGGAAAGAGAGATTAACCAGTTTGTATCAACAAGCAGTTTTAAAATCGAGGCTTTCTTTGCAGCGGATGATACGCAGGGGCGATCAATTTCTTTTAAGGCAGAAGATGGAAGGCAAAGAACCATTGAGGACGCTGAAGGATTTTTGGAAAAGTGCAAAGGCGCAAATTATTCTGTAAGAGATATTATTGTAAAACCGGGGAAACGCTCACCAGCTGCGCCATTTACAACGTCTACACTTCAGCAGGAAGCAAGCCGCAAGCTTGGCTACGGCGTAAGCAAAACAATGCTCCTTGCTCAAAAATTATATGAAAGCGGTAAGATCACTTATATGCGTACGGATAGTTTAAACCTGAGTGATACTGCCAAAGAGCAAATACAAAACGAGATCACAAAAAATTACGGCGCTAATTATCTCCAGTTGCGGCAATATAAAAATAAAAATGAAAGTGCGCAGGAAGCACATGAGGCCATAAGACCAACAGAAATGTCAGTAAGTTCTACGGACGATCCTGAAACAGGAAGGCTGTATGATCTTATATGGAAAAGAACCATCGCCAGCCAAATGAGCGATGCCATTCTTGAAAAAACAACAGCCAAAATAAAAATAAGCACCGTTGAAGATGAATTAACAGCAACCGGCGAGGTTTTAAAATTTGATGGATTTTTAAAAGTTTATTTTGAATCAAATGATGATGAGGAAACAGAAACTCAGCCAATGGGAAGTGAAAGCAGGCTTCCTCCTCTCACCGTAGGGCAGCAACTCGTTTTTGAAAAGATGACAGCAACCGAAAAATTTACACGCCCATCTGCGAGATATACCGAAGCATCTCTCGTAAAAAAACTGGAAGAACTGGGAATAGGCAGGCCAAGTACTTATGCACCTACGATTAGCACCATTGTAAAAAGAAACTATGTAGAGAAAAGAGATAAAGAAGGCGTTAAGAGAGAAGTGAGAATATTAAGGCTTAAGCATGATAAGATTGAAAAAATCGCCATCCACGAAAATACGGGAGCAGAAAAATCAAAATTGTTCCCTACCGATCTTGGCCTTGTAGTTACCGATTTTTTAAACATGCACTTTGTTACCGTAATGGACTACTCCTTCACTGCTAACATTGAAGAGGAGTTTGATAAGATTGCGGAAGGCAAAGAACTATGGAGTACGATGGTTGGAAAGTTTTATAAACCATTTCATGAAAATGTAGAGCATACGCTTGAAAATGCAGACCGGGCCAAAGGTGAGCGGGAGCTAGGTACCGACCCGGTAAGCGGCAAACCGGTATTTGCAAGAATGGGAAGGTACGGTCCTATGGTACAGATAGGCGCACAAGACGACGAAGAGAAACCCAAATTTGCCAAATTAAAAGCTACGCAAAGTATTGAAACCATCTCATTAGATGAGGCGCTCGAGTTATTTAAACTTCCGCTGCTCCTGGGCGAGCATAATAACCTCGAGGTTTCTGTAAACATTGGGCGTTTTGGGCCTTACGTAAAATTTGGCGAACAATTTATTTCTATTCCAAAAGGTGAAGATTTGCTTGAAATAGATTTGGGAAGAGCCATTGAGATCATTAATGCCAAGCAGGTTGAAGATGCACCTATTGGGCATTTCGATGAAAAGCCGATCACCAAAGGGAAAGGTCGTTTTGGGCCATTTATCAAATGGAACGATCTTTTTATTAACGTGCCGAGGGCATATAATTTTGACACACTTACGCAAAAGGATTGCAATGAATTAATTGAAAAAAAGATAGTTAAAGAAGCCAACCGATATATAAATCAATGGCCGGAAGAAAAAATTGCTATTGAAAATGGGCGCTGGGGGCCTTTCATCCGCTTTGGTAAAAAAATGTTGAAACTGCCGGGAGGCAAAGCAAAACATACACCTGAAGAATTGGCTTCAATGGAATTGGAAGAAGTGAAGAAATTGATCGTTGCACAGGATCCTAAAGCTTTTGACAAAAAAACAAAAACTAAAAAGGCAGCGTCAAAAAAAGCTGCGAAAAAGAAAATAGCCAAGGAAAAAAGTCGTTAATATTTGCAAGATAACGTCACTATCTTAAGGCAGTAAGCGGATAGGCGGGATTGCAAACTTTTTTATCTTTACAAATATTGATTTATAACTATTAGTATCCGTAGTGAATGCAGGAAAATAATGAAATATCCGCCCTGTTCCATCTTATAGATGATCCCGATGAAGAAGTTTTTACTTCAGTAAGCGAACGCATTGTTTCCATGGGAAGAGCCATCATCCCAAACCTGGAACATTTATGGGAGAATACTCCGGATGAAGGCGTACAGGAGAGAATAGAAATGCTCATTCATAAGCTGCACTTTCGTGATCTTGTAAATGACTTTACTAACTGGAAAAATGGATCATGTGACTTGCTTGAAGGTGCTCTTCTTGTCTCCAGGTATCAATTTCCTGAAATGATTGCAACAGCGCCTTTGCAGGAAATAGAAAAAATAAGAAGAAATATTTGGCTCGAACTTAATAGCTATCTCACACCACTTGAGCAGGTAAATGTAATAACCGGCATATTATATAGCTATTATAAATTAAAGGGAAACGAAGTTGCTTACGACATTGCTGAAGATTTTCTTTTGAGCAAAGTGATAGAAAATAAGAAAGGCAATGCTATTACTAACGGGATACTTTATTTGATAATTTGTGAACTTCTTGATATTCCGGTAAGGGCAATCAATATTCCCAGACAATTCATACTAGGTTATTTTGATATAGACTATAACTTCCCTAATCCGACCCGCCAAAAAAGTGAAAAAATAAATTTTTACGTTGATCCGCTTAACGGGCAAATCTATTCTCACAAGGATGTAGAGAATTATTTCAAGAGAATTTCTGTTCCTCCTACCCCGTCCTACTTTAAACAGTTAAGTAATAGAAGAATCATTCAACACCTTCTCGAAGAATTTAGTAAATGCTTTACCACTGATGCCAATCAATACAAGAAAAATGATTTGATTCTTCTTGCTAAATTATTGGATGATTGATACGGATAATTTTGCTAAACTTCTGTATCATTTTTGAATTATCTGGATCAAATTTGTTTTAGTTTTCTTTGCGCCGTTTTTTAAGTTTCCCATGCTCATTATTTGCTCCAGGCATATTAAGATTAACCTAACAGTACCTATAAAAGTTGGCAGTTCAATAATTGGCTCATAATTATCGTAATTTTCAGTCCTTTTAAAAATCAAAAATATTATCCATCATGAAAATATCTTTTGCTGAAAAAATGGCTTTTTTCAAGGTACTGCTTCCCTTACTACTTGCTTTCACTATTTACAGTTGTGATAGTGGTGAAAGTGCAACGACGAGTGCCGCAAAAGATTCAACCGTTCAGAATAAAAATGATGATCTGTTTAAAAAATACCATCTCGACAAAATAATATTACCGGCAGGTTTTTCAATAGACGTTTATGCCAAAGCAGAAGGAGCAAGGAGCCTGTGCCTTTCTCCCGGCGGAACTTTATTTGTGGGCACCCAGGGTACCGGAAAAGTATATGCAATAAGAGATGAAAATAATGATGGCAAAGCTGATAAAGTTTACACCGTTGCAAAGGGCTTGAATACGCCTAATGGCGTTGCTTTTAAAGATGGCAATCTTTACATTGCTACCATTTCTACCATTTACAGACTTAATAATATTGAATCGAAATTAAATAACCCTCCAGCCCCGGTAGTGGTGTATGATAAGTACCCTACAGATACCCATCATGGCTGGAAATTTATTGCATTCGGTCCTGATGGAAAACTTTATGTACCGGTTGGTGCTCCCTGCAATATTTGCGAGCCTGATAAACCCATCTATGCTTCAATTACAAGGATGAATGCAGATGGGTCGGGCATGGAAATTTTTGCAAAAGGCATAAGAAACAGTGTAGGTTTTACATGGCATCCCGTTACAAAGGAACTTTGGTTTACCGATAATGGAAGAGACGAACTGGGTGATAATATTCCCAATGATGAATTAAATAACGCTCCCAAGGCAGGAATGAATTTCGGATATCCTTATTGCCATCAGGGTAATATTCCCGATCCCAAATTTGGAAAAGGAAAGAACTGCAGTGATTACGCTCCACCCGTAAAATTAATGGGGCCACATGTAGCCGCACTCGGACTCAGATTTTACACCGGCAGTATGTTTCCTCAAGAATATAAGAATGCCATTTTTGTGGCCCGGCATGGTAGCTGGAACAGAAGTATCCCCATTGGATATGACTTAGCTGTTTTAAAAATGGATGCTAACGGAAATCCTTCTAACCCCATCCCTTTCGCACAGGGCTGGTTACAAAATGAAAAAACGGTAAATGGCCGGCCGGTAGATGTTACTTTTATGCAAGACGGCTCAATGCTCGTAAGTGATGATTACAACGGAGTGATATATAAGATAAGCTACAAAGCGTCAACCTCCGGTTCGTAAAGGAAAAGGAGGGTCAGAACATAGTTTAATGCCGGCCATTAAATTGATATTGTAGAACATTTTTCAACACCTTGTAAAAGGGTTTTATTCAAATGAATTAGCCAATTAATTAAGCAATGCACGACCATCACCATCAACACGCGGAGGAACATTTGCAAAGTTCAGATTTACTCAGAGACGTTGTTATCGGTATGAGTGACGGCCTTACCGTCCCGTTTGCACTGGCGGCCGGTTTAAGTGGTGCCGTTGCCACCAGCAGTATTGTTATAATTGCAGGAATAGCTGAAATAGCGGCAGGGAGTATTGCAATGGGTCTGGGTGGATATTTGGCCGGTAAAACAGAACAGGATCATTACAACAGTGAATTAAAAAGAGAATATGCGGAAGTAGAACGAATTCCTGAAATGGAAAAAAAGGAAGTGCAGGATTTTTTTGAAAGTATAGGCCTTAGTGAAGATTTGCAGATGAAAGCAACCGAAGAAATTGCGACCGATAAGAAACAATGGGTTGATTTCATGATGAAATTTGAATTAGGGCTTGAGAAGCCAGATCCAAGACGAGCCCAAAGAAGCGCTCTGAATATTGGGGTATCGTACGTAGTAGGAGGCATAATTCCGCTTAGTCCCTATTTCTTTATTTCCGATTCAAAAGAAGCTTTAAAGTTCTCTGTAATTGCCACTTTGATATGTCTTTTTGTTTTTGGTTATTTCAAAAGCAAAGTCACGGGCGTTCCGGTTCTTTCAGGTGCGCTAAAAGTGATGCTAATTGGAGCGCTGGCGGCCGGCGCGGCATATTCTATAGCTATGCTTATTAAATAAATGCATCTTCCATTCAGTTAGGTGAGCCGGCTACTATTTATTGCCCCTCAATTTTAGGATTGCCCGACTTACCCCATCTGCCTCAATTTCAAGGGTAAAATTTCTCTTCTTCTATCTCCTAAAAGTGGGCTTTTCACTATTCTCTTTGTAGTAATTACTTGGTAAAAGTCGCCGTAGGTATTGCTTTTCCAAAGTAACACCACTCAATTATTGTGTTGAGGAAAATAATTTTTTCTGATGTGCGTTACATCTTGGAAGAAGCAGATATTGTTGCCCTAACCTTCAACATGTTTTTATTAAAAAACATCGATAATTTAAAAAATCGAGCTTATTAATAAATCCAAATAAGCAAAAAGAGGAAGTGATTTTCAGGCACCGAATCATTCAAGTAATAACCAAATATCCATTCTATGAAACAACCCAACCTCATCAGTAGGTTTATACTTACTGTTATGCTTTTTTTAGCAGCTTTTTTTACGACTAACAAAGTGTCCGCTCAGCAGTCTCTTATTAACGTAGGCGGCTGGAACGCTTATGTGCACTTACCATGGGACTACGATGCTAATCCCACAACAGAATACCCGACAATTATTTTCTTTCCAGGTTTAGGAGAGGTGGGTACTACAGCCACAAAAGTTATTTTAAACGGGCCTGGCGCTTATCTTGCACAGGGCTGGGACGGAAATGTTAAGATAGGTACTGACAGTGTGAAATTTATTATCATAAGCCTGCAGCCTCCGTCCGCATGGCCATGGGAAGTAAACGTGAATCCAAAAATTCAACTTCTAAAATCCCTGTATAGAATTGATACCAAAAAAATGCACCTGACCGGTTTATCAATGGGAGGCTGGGTGAGCACCACATTTGTTACGGGCGATCCGCTTGGTGGGCCATATACGTATGCAAGCCAGGTAGCAACTGTGGTAGAAGTGGAAGGTGTAAAGCCCGACGATAACCAGCCATACCCTCAATTGTTCAATAATTTCGCTACAACAGGGGGAAGATTATTAGGCTTTGAGCAGGTAAATGATGGAAGGGATATTCTTACACGCACTAACCAGATGAGTTATACTAAATCTGCTTCCGGAATTTTTGTTTCTACTAATTACAGTGGAGGTGGCCATTGCTGTTGGGAACAATTTTATGGTGGTAAAGGCCACCTGCCAAATGTTTTTATACTTGATGGTATTAAGCAAAATATTTACGAATGGATGGCAAGAAATCCATTGATCACAGCGGGCGCATTGCCGGTTACACTTACTGATTTCTCTGCAAAAATTGATAAAGATGAGATTGCTCTTTTCTGGAAAACTTCCTCCGAATTAAATAGCAACTATTACGAAATTCAGAGAAGCAAAGACGGTCAGAATTTTTCTAAAATTGGAAATATATATGCCGCAGGGACATCCTCTGTAGAAAATATGTACACGTTTAAAGATATAACACCATTAAAAGGAATTAACTATTACAGGCTCTCCATGGTAGACCTCGATGGAAAAATGAGTTATAGTAAAACAGTTTCTGTTAGCGTGAAAGTTGCACATAGCTTCACTACCGATTATGTTAAGTTATCATCTCAAACGAAAAAACTAAGCTTTTCACTGAACAGCGAACGGGCTCAAAATGTAAGGGCGGCTGTTACAGATGTAATGGGCCGGGTATATTTCACGGAATCACTTCAGTTGCAAGCAGGACCTAATTCTTTTGATAAAACAATCCCTGGTTTAGGCAAAGGAATTTACTATTTGAAGTTGTCTGCTGATGATGAATTAATAACAAAACCACTATTAACAGAATAACATATTGATATAGAAGTCGAAGATCGTAATGGATAATCAGTTTTGAATTTTGGAATTTCCCCTCACCTTCTGAGGGGATTTTTTTTTGAATCAAAATATGAAAATTAATGCAAATGAGAACTCCTTTCGTGGGTTATAGATATTCCAAATGCTTATCAAAAAGCCGCAACTATGTGAAAACTTTATGTCGGCTATCTTTTGAGATATTTTCAATCGTCCATTCTATACGCTTCTCAAAATCATGCTGGCGTACCATGCAATTTTGTTTTGAACAAATGCGGCACGAAAATTCTTTGCAACCATCAGAATGAACAAAGAGCTCAACGGCTTCGCCAAACTCATTTCTAATGAGTTTACCAAGAGCCTCAACTTCGACGTGGGATTCATTTACATTCAAATACCACGGAACCGTTAAATGACAGTCGCAATGTAAGGTGCTTCCATATTTAATGATTCGCAGGTTGTGTACATCGATCCAGTTTTCTTTGCGGCTGTTGTTAAGAAGCTTTACCAAGCTATCCAGCAGTTTTTTATCAGCCTCATCCATTATGCCGGCAATGGATGTACGCACAATTTTATAGCCTGTATAAATAATAATCACTGCAAAAAGGCAAGCAATGACACTATCAATCCACAACCATTTTGTAAAATAAAGAAGCAGCAAGCCCATGAAAATTCCGACGGTGGTATAAGTATCACTTTTTAAATGTTTGCCGCCGGCAATTAGCTGCAACGAATTATTTTTTTTGCCTGTAGCGACACAAATAACACCGGTAACATAATTAACTATAGCGGTTGCACCGAGCAATATAATGCCGAAATCGATCTTCGAAACCGGTTGAGGGTGTGTAAAATGTTTTACAGCTTCATAAATAATAAAGAACCCTGCAACTGTAATAAGTGTACCCTCGATAGCCGCAGAAATGAATTCAATCTTACCATGACCATAAGGATGCTCTTTATCTCTTGGCTTCGATGAAAGATACAGGCTATAGATGCCTATAAGTCCGGCTACAATATTTACAATACTTTCAAGTGCATCAGTAAGTATTGCGAGTGAACGTGTAATATACCATGCTACAACTTTAACGATAAATAATGCGATCGCAACTACGGTAATTATTTTTTGAAGCTTAAGATTTTCTTTTGAAGCAATCAAAATCTGTTATTTTTTTTGGAGGTGCAAAGTACACTATTGCCGTTTATCAATAACCTCTTATTTATTAAAGAATATAGCGGTAGCTTAATCTAATTATTTTTCTAAATCCCAGTGATGGAAATTTTCCAAAAAATAATCATTGCCAATAGTAAACATTAATTTTGCCAAATGCGCAAAACCTTAAATATCCTTGCAAGCTCTTTTCGGCTGACTATACAAGAGCTAATGGTAAATAAGCTGCGGACTGCACTTTCACTCATAGGAATCTCATTCGGCATATTCTGTATAATAGGCGTACTGGCGACTGTAAACAGCCTTGAGATGAATATTCAAAACCAAATCAAAAGCCTTGGATCCAATACTATTTACATTGATAAATGGAACTACAGTGGCGGCCCCGATTATCCATGGTGGAAATATGTGAACCGCCCGGTCCCAAAGTTTAATGAGATAGAATTTATAAAACAGCGAAGCCAACTATCAACAAATGTTGCCTATTTTATAAGGACACAGGGCACCATTCAATATGAAAATTATGCTCTGCAAGGGGTAGATCTGTACGGAGTGAGTGAAGAAGAAAACGATATTCAACCTGTGACTATTGAATTTGGGCGATATATGTCTGCGACAGAATTCGCCTCTGGTAGTCCTGTGGTAATTATCGGAAATCAGAATGCACTGGATTTATTCGGGAGCCCGGCACAGGCCATTGGAAAACAACTAAAGATAAAAGACAAATCAGCTACTGTTATTGGAGTTATTAAAAAAATGGGGCAAAGTATGATAGGTTGGAATTACGATCAATGTGTTATGTTATCATACCGATTCGCCAGGCAGTTGTTTAATGAAGACAACAGCAACCCGGCAATCATGGTAAAAGGGAAAGAGAATATAAGTTCGGTAGCCCTTGCTGATGAGTTGGAAGGCGTGATGCGGTCAATAAGAAAGCTTGGCCCAAGACAGGAAGACAATTTTTCTTTAAATCAAATCAGCAGCTTTAGCGACAAGGTAAGCTCTTTGTTTTCAAGTATCAACCTGGGTGGATGGGCTATTGGGGTTCTGAGCCTAGTGGTCGGCGCATTCGGCATAGCAAATATTATGTTTGTAACCGTCAAAGAAAGAACGGCAATGATAGGCTTGAAGAAGGCTATTGGTGCAAAAAAGAGAAGCATCCTTTCTGAGTTTTTACTTGAAGCTGCGATCATTTGCGTATTGGGGGGACTAATGGGCTTGCTCCTTGTTTATATACTGACAATTATTCTTACAAACGTTTTTAATTTTCCCGTTTACATTTCAGCGGACATACTTACACTTGCAATTTCTATATGTATCGCAATAGGAATCTTGTCAGGAATTATCCCTGCTTACACAGCATCAAGGCTAGATCCTGTAGTTGCAATACGGTCAAAGTAGTAATTAATATTTCAAAATTTACTTTGATAAAACCCATCAGATATTCCTTTTGACGAAAACAAAAAATAATCTAATAAAAAAAAATTGATTATAGAAACCTGCACCATATTTTCATAAACCAATTTTTAGATTTCCACCTCCAAAATAAACATGCCTAACATTCTTGCGATAGAATCTTCATGTGATGAAACTGCAGCATCTGTATGCTCCGACGGGCTTATTTTGAGTAACATTATTTTCAGTCAAAAAATCCATGAGCAATATGGCGGCGTTGTGCCCGAACTTGCTTCCAGGGCACATTTACAGGCAATCGTGCCGGTGGTAGATGAAGCCCTGAAGACTTCAGGTATCCCCATTGAAAAAATAGATGCATTTGCATTTACTCAATCACCTGGCCTGTTGGGAGCACTATTAGTGGGAGCCGGTTTTGCAAAATCCCTTGCGCTGTCTTTTAATAAACCTTTAATAGGAGTTGATCACATGCAAGGGCATGTATTGGCCAATCTTATCCAATATCCATCATCAGAAAAAACAAGGCCCACATTTCCATTTTTGTGTCTTACGGTAAGTGGTGGCCATACGCAGATAATATTATGTACTGATTATTTACAGCTAAAAGTACTAGGCCAAACGCGTGATGATGCTGCAGGCGAAGCATTTGATAAATCAGCAAAAATTATAGGGCTACCCTATCCCGGAGGCCCTTTGATTGATAAATACGCCAAAGGTGGCAATCCAAATAAATATAGCTTTCCTGAACCGAAAATTGAAGGACTGGATTTTAGTTTCAGTGGTTTAAAAACGGCAATTCTTTATTTTATAAGAGACGAAAAATTGAAGAACGAAAAGTTTGTAGAACAAAACCTTGCAGATATTTGCGCCTCCATTCAATCACGCATCGTTTCAATTTTATTGAATAAATTGAAGAAGGCATCACGGGAATATGGCATAAAAGGAATATGTATAGCAGGTGGCGTAAGTGCAAACAGTGAGCTCAGAAATTCTTTTGAAAAAATGGGAACGGAAGAAGGTTGGAAAACATTCATTCCTGCCTTTGAATATTGCACGGATAATGCCGCCATGATCGCGATAACCGCGTATTATAAATTTTTAGCCGGATCGTTTGATGATTACTCCATCGTTCCCTCTGCAAGAACTAACGTTGAATCATGGAGCAAATAAAACGGCTATTATTTCATGTACGAAATTTGTTACTTCCTTCCAGGTGATAATATTATTTATATTTTTATTGCTGCTTTAGTTACCTCGTTATTAACTGTTCTCCATATATCCAACGGATTTGCATTTTTTAGTTCATCAGGCAATAATATGTCGGCCCAATTTTGAAATGAAATGGGCCTTGCAAAACGCTTGATACCATCTGCACCTACCGATGTAAATCTCGAATCCGTTGTCGCAGGGTATGGACCTCCGTGTTGCATACTAAGGCAAACCTCAACGCCTGTAGGAACTCCATTTAAAATAAATCTACCACAAATATTTTTTACAGATTCAACCAATTCTTCGTTTTCTAAAATATCATTTTCGGTTGCCATGAACGTAGCTGTCAATTGACCTTCACAATGCCTGGCCACTTCTATCATTTCTGCCATGTCTTTACAGCGAATAATAATTGAGTAAGGCCCGAAAACTTCTTTATGAAGCACAGGATTATTTAAAAAAGCCTGCCCACTCGCGGATGCGATCGTAGGTGTTCCCTGGTTCTCAACTGCGTCGATCGTGGACACCGAAATGGTTTCTACATCTTCCTGCGATAATGCATTCGCCCTTTTCTCTACATAACTTTTATAGATACCGGGGTGAAGCATCGTTGCAGGTGATAACTGTTTTATTTCTGTTCCAAGAGCGCCAATAAATTCATTCAAAGCATCGCCATCAAGGCCAATAATTAAACCGGGATTGGTGCAAAATTGCCCAACACTTAAAGTAATGGAGCCTGCATACGCTTTAGCAACATCAGCCGCCGATTGCGTTAACTTTTCAGGTAATAAAAAAACAGGATTAATGCTGCCCATTTCTGCAAATACAGGAATGGGTTCTTCTCTTTTATTTGAAAGATCGAAGAGCGCTTTTCCTCCCGCCGTCGAACCTGTAAAGCCTACAGCTTTTGTGAACTTGTGCATTACGAGCGCCTGTCCTGTTTCAAAAGAATTGCCATGAATGTGTGTAAAAATGCCTTCGGGCAAATTGTTATTTGCTGCCGCTTTTAATATGGCACCCGCAACAATTTCACTGGTCTGTGCATGAGCGGGATGCGCTTTTACAATCACAGGACAACCTGCAGCAAATGCACACGCTGTATCGCCGCCTGCAGTAGAATAGGCAAAAGGAAAATTACTTGCACCAAAAACAACAACAGGCCCAAGTGGTACCAACATTTTTCGTATGTCCGGCCTTGGCGGATTGCGGTCAGGTAACGCGGTATCAATCCTGGCTTCAAGCCACTCCCCTTTTTCACATGCATTTGCATAATTGTTCAATTGAAAAATAGTCCTTGCACGTTCATTTCTTAATCGTGGCTCCGGGAGGTTTGTTTCCTGCATTGCAATATGAATAAGCTCATCTCCGCACGCTTCCAGTTCAACAGCTATTGCTTTCATGAAACTGGAACGTTGTGTCAAACTTAATTTTCGATACACATGAAAAGCATCCCATGCTTTTTGCAGAATAGTCTCAATTTCTTCTTTGGTTGTGTCATTAAATTTCATAGATGATTTATTTTTTTTTGATGTGCTTTGAGAATTAATGTTACTGTGCACGCGTTGCACTTTGTCAATATAATGAAAAAGGATGAATTGATATCCAGATAAAAATATTGAAATTTCGAATAGGATTAATAAGGCGTCGTAATGTTCCGTTGATACAGTTTATTCATTATAGAAAATAAAATCTATTTCCCCGGTCATCTCAGTACTCATGCAATACTTTCTATAATTAATTATTTATTTTTTATACTGGCATAAAATGGTTATATTATTGGTATCAGGAGCAAGCGTTTTATCAATCATCCAAACCAGAAGCCCCCAAGCTTCATTAAAATGCTCCTTCTTTATTTATGAATTCTCAAACAAATACTTTAGAAAAAAAAGACCTTGATTTTCAGAAAACAAAATCTCTATTAAAGCGGAGAAAAGAAATAGTAGCCAATGGTGTTGGCATATTTTGCCCTACAACAATCGTAAGTGCTGAGGAAGGTATAATCACCGATGCAGATGGAAATCAATTAATCGATTTTGCCGGCGGCATTGGCGTTGTGAATGCAGGACATTGCCCTGAACCTGTGGTGAAAGCCATACAGGAACAGGCGGAGAAATTTTTACATTCCTGCTTTCATGTTTCCACCTATGAAGTATATATTGAGTTATGCGAAAAACTGGCTGCGATTTTTCCGCATGGCGATGCAACAAAAGTAATGCTAACCAATACGGGTGCCGAATCTGTGGAGAACGCGATTAAAATTGCCCGACAGGCAACTAAGCGTTCCGCAGTCATTTGTTTTACGGAAGCCTTTCATGGCAGAAGTATGATGGCGATGACGCTCACTTCAAAAATTAATTATAAAACAAACTGCGGCCCATTTGCTCCGGAAGTTTATCGCTTACCATTTCCTGATTTTTATCATTATGGCAATGGATTAACTAAAGATGAATTCATTAACCAGGAATTACAAAGGTTGGAAAATGCAACTCATTCAATGGTAGCTGCTGAAAATATTGCGGCAATCATTATAGAATTAGTGCAAGGCGAAGGCGGCTTTAATGTAGCTCCCAAAAAATACGTGGACGGCATTCGTAAATTCTGCGATAAGCACGGTATAGTATTAATATTCGACGAAGTGCAAAGTGGTTTTTGCCGCACAGGCAAATGGGCTGCCTATCAGCATTATGATGTAATTCCTGATATTTCCACGTGGGCAAAATCTATGGGCTCAGGAATGCCAATCGGTGCAGTCATCGGCAAGGGAAAAATTATGGATGCTGCATTACCCGGCACTATAGGTGGTACTTACTTAGGTAATCCTGTATGTTGCGCTGCATCAATTGCAACCATTGATTTTATGGAAAAAGAAAACCTCAATGAAAAGGCTATAGAAATAAGCAACATTGTAAAAAACAGGTTTTTGCAAATGAAAGAAAAATTTTCCTGCATCGGAGCTGTACGAGGCTTAGGTGCGATGCAGGCTGTAGAGTTTGTGAAAAATAACGAACCATCTCAACCTGATGGAGAATTAGTGGCCACATTAATTCATGCCTGTTTGCAAAGGGGGCTTTTACTTATAAATGCGGGAACTTATAAAAACGTAATAAGAATACTAAGCCCGCTGGTAATATCGAATGAAACTTTAAATGAAGGCCTCGATATTATTGAAGAAGAACTACAAAAAATTTGCGAATAAGCAAATTACATCTTCTTTAAAAAATCATTTTTATAAAACTAAAAAAAATACTACTCTAGTCTAGTTCCCTCTCCTTTGGAGAGAGCTTATCCCGATTTTTCATCGGGAGGTTGGGTGAGACTCTTAAATAAATATATGACACCATTTTCAATAGCAGGAATCCAAATGCACGTTTCAGCGGGCCACAGTAACATACCAATGATGAAACACAAAATTGAAGTATTGACTTCAGTTTATCCATGGGTACAAATGGTTATGTTCAGTGAATTATGTGCCTATGGGCCGTTGACCACACATGCGCAGCCTTTTCCCAACGCCGTGGAAAATGAATTTTGTGAAATCGCCTACAAGCATGGAATATGGCTAATACCCGGCACAATGTTTCAGAGAAAAGAAGATAAAATTTTCAATACTGCAACAGTCATTAATCCACAAGGCAAAGTAGCGGGCAGATACGATAAGTTGTTTCCTTTTTATCCTTATGAAACAGGCGTTACCGGTGGTGATGAATTTTTAATTTTCGATGTACCGGATATCGGGCGTTTTGGAATAACTATTTGTTACGATATGTGGTTTCCTGAAACATCGCGTACACTGGCAGTGCAAGGTGTCGATGTAATTCTTCACCCCACATTGACCGGTACTATTGACCGTGATATAGAGTTGTCCATCGTGCAGGCAACTGCGGCTACGAATCAGTGTTATGTGTTCGATATAAATGGTCTTAGCGATGGCGGCACCGGGCGCTCCATCGTATGCGGCCCTGACGGGCGTGTATTGTACCAGGCAAGTACGGGCGAAGAAATGATACCCATAGAGATTGATATAGAAAGAGTGGACAGGAGCCGTGAAAATGGGATTCTCCGCTTAGGTCAGCCACTCAAAAGCTTCCGTGATAGAAATGTAGATTTCAATATCTATGAAAAAAATAAAAAACTTCCTTACCTCGATGAACTTGGCGCTTTGATAAAGCCAACACGCATGAATATGGAACAGATTACTGAAGTACTTCAAGCTTCCGTAGCAGACAATACGAATGGAACATGAAAAGAAATAAAAAAATAAAAGAAGTCATTATGACAAAAAAAAATAAGACGGAACATGCAAGTAATGAACATTATAATATCAACCAGTTTAGAATGAAACTCTGGTCAGACCTGAAGAAGCAGACATTTGACGTGATGCAGCATCATGAAGATCACCAGGAAAAAAAATCTTTAATTGATAAGAATCTTAAGAACCTTAAGTCTATTGAACCCTATTGGGCTTTCCCAGGCATTGATACGGTCAATGAATTAAACAATCTTGCGAAAACAGAAGAATATGTTCTTCTTTCAAAAGCTATTGCTGACGTTACCAGGTTAATGGTAAGTGAAGACTTCAGGCATAATCCCGGTGCATTAGATCATATCGGGTCAATTCACCAGCAAAAGAAGGACCTGTCCTCAGGGAAACAAAACAGGAAAAAATATTTTGAAGTATTGATTACCGATAAGCTCACTTATAAAGAAGAGCAGGAGATAAAAGAAAAGTTAATCAACATCCAGGATGAAAAAGATCTTTTTGTTTACAAGCCTGTGTTTGCAAAATCATTTCAGGACAGCCTGATAGCGCTTATTTTTAATTCCAACATTCAAGCTTGTGTCATCCGGTATGGCGTAAAATACAAATCAAAAAATATAAATGATACGCTTAAGCCATTTATTTCGCAGGTGTTGAGTTTAAATTACGAAAACAACAGCGAAGAAAACCTGGGAGTGCTGCTTGGAGAAGCGGTAAGAAAAATAAGACCGGAACTGGATACCTACTATGTTACGGATACTCCCGTCAGTGGCTTATCTGATAAAGTCCTTCAAAACTTCAACCGGATTTTCTACCGTAAGGAAGACCTGCAGGAACTTCATTTAAGTATTGTGCGTGGAATAAAAGACAGGTATGAGACACCTTTTTACACAGCCCTTAAAGAATATAGTAAAAGGCCAACCGGCGTTTTTCATGCGATGCCGGTTTCAAGAGGAAACTCGGTTTTCAAATCCAATTGGATCGATGATTTCGGTGAATTTTACGGAAGAAATTTATTTCTCGCAGAGACATCTTCAACAACAGGTGGGCTCGACTCCTTACTGCAACCGACAGGCCCTTTAAAGAAAGCGCAGGAACTGGCAGCCAAAGCCTTTGGGTCAAGGCATACGTTTTTTTCCACTAACGGAACATCCACGTCAAACAAAATAGTACTGCAGGCACTGATGGAACCTGATGACCTCGTCCTCGTTGACAGGGATTGCCATAAGTCACATCATTACGCCATGGTTTTAGCAGGGGCCAATGTTGTTTATCTCGATTCTTATCCACTTGAAAAATATTCTATGTATGGCGCAGTTCCATTAAATAGTATAAAAAATAAATTACTTCAATTGCAAGAATTGGGAAGGCTCGATAAAGTAAAAATGTTGATCCTTACTAATTGTACTTTCGATGGCCTTGTGTACAATGTTGAAAAAGTGATGGAAGAAATTCTTGCTATCAAACCCGATATGATCTTTTTATGGGATGAAGCCTGGTTTGCTTTTGCGGCTTTTACTCCTGCATACAAGCAACGTACTGCTATGTTCGTCGCCAATAAATTATGTGAAAAATATAGCAGCGACTCTTACAAAGATTCGTATAAAAAACAGCATGCAGAACTTGCAAAAAAACAAAGTGGTGAAATTATTATTCCCGGAATGCCAGATCCGGAAAAAGTAAAGTTAAGAGTGTACTCTACCCAATCAACTCATAAAACACTTTCTTCTTTCAGGCAGGGGTCGATGATACATATATATGATGAGGAGTTTGAAAGAAAAGCGGAAGATAGTTTTCATGAAGCTTACATGACGCATACTTCTACTTCGGCAAATTACCAGATACTTGCTTCGCTAGATGTTGGCCGCAGGCAAGTGGTATTTGAAGGTTTTGAATTAGTTGAAAAAAGCATTGAAATGGCCATGCTGCTAAGAGCAAAGATCAACGACCATCCGAAGCTGCGTAAGTATTTTGACGTGCTCACTATTAAAGATCTTATACCAGATGAATACAGGATGTCTGGCCAACAGGAATATTATCATCCTGATACCGGATGGAAACGCCTGGAGAATGCATGGGAAAATGATGAGTTTGTGCTTGACCCCACTAAGATCAATTTATACATCGGTAAGACCGGCGTTGACGGGGATACGTTTAAGAATAAATTCCTCATGGATCAATTCAGTATCCAGGTAAATAAAACCTCTCGAAACACGGTTTTGTTAATGACCAACATAGGGACTACACGTAGTTCAGTAAGTTATTTAATTAGCAGCCTGTTGAACATTGCGGACCAACTCGATAGCCATGCACAATCTTTAAATAACGAAGAAGTTAAAATACTCGAAGAGCATATCCACTCCTTAACGCACGATACGCCTCCATTACCCGACTTCAGTTATTATCACGATTTTTTCCGGCCTGTTTCGGGAATACCGGGAGGCAATATCCGCAAAGCATATTTTCTTGCATACAAAGAAAACACCTGCGAGTATATTAAGCTACAGGATTGCGATGCAACGATGAAAAAAGGAAGAAAAATCATTTCGGCTTCATTCGTCATTCCTTATCCGCCAGGCTTCCCGGTGCTGGTACCTGGCCAGGTGATGACAAGTGAGATACTTGATTTTTTATTAGCACTTGATGTGAAAGAAATTCATGGATACCGTCCGGAACTTGGATTGCGTGTCTTCAAAGATGAAGCATTGAAAGATGAAACAAATGGAAAAGTTGAAAGTAAAAGCTTATTAATAAAAGCTCATGAAAATAACGGCAATGGAAAGAGCAATGAAAAAAAAGAGGTCCGGCCGCAAGGAATTAAAAAAGAAATTGTAAACGCTTAAAAAATAATTATGGATACAGATACTAACATAGATACAAAACAACAACTATCAGCCATGGTTGTTTCCCCCGGGAAAGAATTGGTCTTAGCAAAAACAAAAAAACTCAAAGGCATCTCTGATATCCGCAGGTTTTTTTATACTAACGATACTCCTGTATATTTTATAAGTGCTACTAATTTTAATTTATTAGGGGCAGACGAATGGGTAAAGGGATTCAAATTCATCACTTATATCAATTGCTTTAACCACATGCATCCCAATGTATTTACACCAAGGGAAGAAGTGCCTCATGAAGAATTTCAAAGCATAGAAGACATAAATAATTACCTGCTGGAACATAAAGAAGTAGTTGACTATATCCGCAGCCGGGGAAATCATGGTAAGGCTATGTTCCTGATGTTCGACGCAAAAACGGAAGAACTTGCAAAGTCCCTGGGATTGGAAGTATGTTTCCCTTCAGCAGAAATGAGAAACTTTATGGATAATAAAGTGAACACAAACCGGATTGCCGAAAAGGCAGGCGTACCCTGTGTTCCAAACGTTTTATCAAAAGTTGAAAATTATAATCATCTGAGAAATATCAGCCATCATTTAGGAAATGATCTTGTGATTCAAACTCCGTTTGGCGACTCCGGGCATACAACATTTTTTATTTCGAATGAAGAAGAATGGGATAAATATGCTGAAGAAATCGTGAAAGAGAAAGAAGTAAAAATTATGAAGCGGATCAACTGTAAAGGCTCAGCCATTGAAGCATGCGTTACCAGGCATGGCACCATTGTAGCTCCATTGATGACAGAGTTGGTCGGTTTTAAGGAACTCACACCGTACAAAGGCGGATGGTGTGGCAATGAAATTTATCCCGGCGCATTCACAGCGGCTATCAGGAAACAAGCAAGAGAATACACGGAGATGTTTGGCGAGCAATTAAAAAAGGAAGGTTATAAAGGGTACTTTGAACTTGATTTTTTAATTGACCAAGATACGAAAGAAATTTATCTGGGCGAATTAAACCCGAGAATAACAGGCGCAAGTTCCATTACCAACCATGCGGTATTTGCTTTATCTGATATGCCATTATTTCTTTTCCATTTATTAGAGTGGATGGATCAGTCTTATGAACTAAATGTAAAAAGCCTGAATGCAAGATGGGCAAAAAAAGAAAATGTTGATTCATGGTGCCAGCTCGTGATAAAGCATACGGATAAGACCGTAGATAAAATTACAGAAGCGCCTCAAAGCGGCATATATAAAATGGACGAAGACGGTTCAGTCGGGTTTTCAAGATTAGATACACATCGGAGGGCAATTGAATTAAAGAATGAGGCATTCTTTCTGCGCATCAGCGACAAAGATAACTATCGCTATGAAGGAGCAGACCTCGGCATTCTTGTTTTACGTGGCCGCCTGATGACGGACGATTTTAAATTAAAAAAGCGTGCAGAAAAGTGGATAAATGCCATGCGAAGTAAATTTCATGGAGCCCCTTTGGAAGCAACTGCTCCCGAAAAGAATCAACCTGCAGAAATTGGCGGTTTTAAAATGTTGTAAGTTTGGTTTATGATTTTATCGCTCAACTGTGTGAAAGAAGAAAGCCCCGGTGAAAAATGGCAGGCCCTGTTTCATAAGTCATGGCCCTCGTATAGGCAGTGGTTTTTGTCAGAAGGATTGATGGCCAGGAAAGGCTATCTTACTTCATTGGGTATGTTAAACCGCTACATGCCTGAGTTTCTGCCGGTTTATGAAAAACTGGTTTTCCTGGCGGGTGGTGGCGATCTTGAAGCCCGTTTCCTTACTTTATATTGTCCGCCGGCCTACATGTCCGGATGTTCACAAATGGCATGGAACCGCGATAAAAAATTCTTAATTAGAAATTATGACTACAGCCCTGCCCTATTTGAAGGGACTATGCTTTATACAAAATGGCTAAAGCCGGTCATCGGTATAAGTGATTGCAACTGGGGCTTGCTGGATGGAATGAATGCCGATGGGTTGGCGGCCTCGCTTGCCTTTGGCGGAAGGAATACGGTTGGTGATGGCTTTGGTATTCCATTGGTGATCCGTTATATTTTAGAAACGTGCGCTACAACGGCTGAAACTGTAAAAAAGTTAGAATACATACCCACACACATGTCTTACAATGTAACAGTAATTGATGCAAGTGGACACTATGCCACTTTGTACCTCGCGCCAGATAAGACACCGGTTATATTGCAATCGCCGATTGCAACCAACCAGCAGGAAGTAATTGACTGGCCGTACTATGCAGCGATAACAGCCACGCAGGAGAGAAAAGAGCTTCTTGAACACCTGCATGAAATGCCAAACGAAAATGAAAAATCGGTAACCAAAAAATTTCTCCAGCCGCCGCTCTATAATTATAATTATCAAAAAAACTTTGGAACCTTATACACGGCGAAATACAATGTGGCGGAGAAAAAGGTAAGCATATATTGGCCGGAGGATAAAAAAATTTCGCAAACATTCGACAATTATCTTGAAGAAAATGTGCTGATTCATTTGCTGGCCGGGAAGATTAAGAAAAATATTTATAAATAATGGGAGCCTGCGAATAATGGCGGTTCCGCATAAAGTAGTTGAAAAGAAGGATCTTTTTCGTCAGGCGATCGACTTAATCTAAAAGCCGAATAATTTGTAACTTTGTGAAACTTGTAAAATGTATCTAATTGCTTCCAATACTATTCCGCCAGAAAGCAAGACTGTGGCAGCATTGGTAAAAAAGGAGGTAATCGTTGCTGATACAACAGCCTCGGTGATATTGTTCGGCAGCCGTGCCCGTGGCGACGCAGAGAGTGACAGCGATTGGGACTTTTTAGTACTTACCCAACATACAAATACGGATCTGCTTTCTGACAAATTAAGAAAAATAATGCTCAGAAAAGTAGAATTATAATACAATGTTGCCATATCATTGATTGTAAAAAATAAAACATTGTGGCAGACGGATTATGCCGTAACTAATATTTTTGAAAGTATAACTGAGGAAGGAATACTGCTGTGAAAGATAAACCTGACTATATACAATATAAATTACAAAAGGCAGCGCAGTCAATAAGAGAAGCAAGACTCCTCTTGGAAAATGGAATGAATGATACCGCGGTGAGCCGGTTGTATTATGCAGCTTTTTATGCAATCAATGCGTTGCTCGCCGAAAACGGGTTCAATGCCAAAACCCATAGTGGTACTAAAACAATCTTCAACAAAGAATTTATACTTACCGGTAAGATTGAGAGTCGTTTCTCAGACTTCTATTCATTTCTGATGGCAAAAAGATTTGAAGCCGATTATGATGATTTTGTTTTCATAGATAAAAATAAGTACAGCGTCTGCTTTCTGAAACAGAAGAATTTGTAGATGCGATAGCTTCTATGATCAAAATGCCATGATAAAGTGTGTGCTGTGGTTATATTGATGAGAGGCGCTTGCTATAGTTTTTTCAATTAGCAAAAATCGCGAGGGGATATTTCGCCACAAACGCAAGTCGAATCCTTTGATAATACGCTTAAAAAATGTTGGGTATAATTATTGGGAATAGTTATTTACATAAGCGGATAAATATCTACTGGTAGTATTAAATGCAATTACAAAATTAAAAACATAACAAAACAAAAATCAAATGGATACTTTAGAAAATGAAAATCTCACTGGTGTTAACCGTGAAGGTGTACACCCAAATATGCCGTTAAAATTCTTAACAGCCACTTCTGTAATTGGCGATAAAGTTCACAATGCAGCCGGCGAGCACATTGGTAAAATAGAAGATATAATGATAGATATCACCGCCGGTAAAATTGAATATGTGGTGATCGCATTCGGTGGTTTTCTTACGATCGGGGAAAAATATTTTGCAATACCTTTTCGCCTGTTACAAGTGGACACCGAAAACAAGTCATTCATATTTGATCAACCAAAAGAAACGCTTGAAAAGGCGCCTGGTTTCGATATGAGTCACTGGCCTGAAACAAATTTACATGGAGAGGAAAAATATTGGAGCTTTGTTTAAGTAACCTTTAGCATTGTTTGAAATTGGTTCGTGCAACACCATAAGTGTTCTGAAGATTTTTACTGGTATCCACTAGTGTTGATAATAAGCTTTTTGTTCTGGTTTTAATAAAGAGGTTATTTGAATCTAAACTATCAATCATGGAAGTGATCAGTAAATACTGTCATTTGTACCGGTTGATCTTTTAGAACAATTAACTATCACTACAGAAGTTAATAAATTTTCAAAAAAGTTGTAAGGTGAACTACTGTTCAAGCTGCTGCTGTATTGCATTGTAACAGAAAAAGAGAACAGTCTCCGTGGCATGCAATCGGCTTTGGAATCTGCTGTTTTTGGTGCCTTTAAAACAAAAAGCAATACTGATAAAATCAGTCATAGTTCCATTAGTGAGCGGCTAACTAATATAAAAACTGTTTTTTTCGAAGAGATTTTTAAGAGTTGTGTTGCATCCTATAAAAAGTCTTTAGGAAAAGATGAAGAAAATGTAATCCGTTTTGATTCCACCATTGTTTCCTTATCCGGCAAATTATTACAAACAGGCTATCATTAGAAAGGCGGAGATGTTGAATATTACAGGCTTTTGTATATCCAAATTCAAGTTGAAATCTTCCGAACACTTATGGTGTCTCACGAAACAAGGAATTAGCCATATTCAAAATTATAATTTTAAAAAGTAAATGCAGCCGGTCCTTAGAAGACACAGTTTTAGAGCCTCAGCACGATATTTATCTGGTTTTAAAAGATGCTTCGATTCTAATATTGTGGCGGTAAAAGATTGAGGATGATGTGTTGTGATACTGAGAGCATTTTATAATTGCCAAAATATTTTAAGTTATGAAGTATGCTTTTATTTAATTCATAACTTCCTAAGAGTTGTTGATGATTGCTAAGCACAAGGCCATCCACACGAACATCCAACAAAGGCTGCGTGTGGTTGTTACCGGCAAAAATTATATCATCTTTTGTTTGCGGCAGTGTTTCGAAATGGGATACACGCTGCAAGTAGTAGGTTGAAAAAATAGAATCCGGGTAAGATGGCAGTACAATTTGCGCAAAGATTGTTTGCTGTATTACTAAAAAATAAATTAGGGCGGTTATTCTCCTTTTTATTATTTACATTCAAAAGTTTTCGACATTTCTTATTAAAAAATAATTTTCGTTTCCAAAAACTATATTCAAAAAAATTATTCCATTGCTGTAAATCCTGCGACAGCCTTACTTTCCAGGGCAAAGAAATCAAAAACAATTATTTCATTCTTCCCTTTCTTCAACCACGATGCCGGGCAATACAATCTCTGCTGTGGCCCAATGTTCCAATACCGGCCAAGGTTATGGCCATTCACATATAACATCCCTTTAGAATAATTACTCATGTCAAAATAAGAATCGCCTGTTTGCGCCAGCATAAATTCCCCTTTAAAAAAATTACAAGGCTTATCACTTTTAAACTTCTTCGAATTTAATTTCGGCGGATATTGGATGAATGCTTCATCCATGGGTAATAAACTTATGTCCCAATTCATCAAGGTCATTCCGTTTAAAGTAACACGGTCTGTGATTCCTTTGCGATCAATCATAAACTGCGCAAAATTTATATGGCCCATTCCCTCCACAACAATCTCCAACAGCGGGTCTACTACATCACTCTTAGGAAGTGTTACTTCCCATTTACCGCCATCGCGGTAAACCGTATCTATAAATTCTCCGTTTAGGAAAACCAGGGCATAATCATGCGGCTCCCATATTTTTAATTTGCCGCTTTTATGCCCGATCAGTTTTGTTTTGTAAATAACCAATCCCTGGTTTTGCCCAAAGTCTTCTATGGGTTTTGGTTGCGGAGATTTTATTACCGGCACATCATAATTAAAAAGATTTTGCGCTTTTTTCATTGTAACAGCGGGCACATCAATCATTGCAATTGGTTTAGGTACTTCCGGAATTTTATAGCTTACATATTTTGAAATTAAATTGCGAAGCATAAAATATTTTGCCGTAGGCTGTCCCTGTTCGTTTATGGGCGCATCATAATCGTAGCTGGTAATATCAGGCTGATAAGCAGTTGGCGAAAATGCATTTGCGCCGGCGGTAAAGCCAAAATTTGTTCCGCCATGTACCACATAAAAATTGAATGATTTTTTATTTTCCAATAAAAATGTCACCTCCTTTTTTAGATCATTGGTATCCGGCCTTTGCCATTTTTCGCCCCAATGCGTTAACCATCCCGAGTAGGTCTCTCCACTAAATGCAGGCACATTTGGATTTCTTTTTGTTGCCTGGGCAAAGTCTGCAGAGTCACTACCGCTGTCCAGGCCAATAGCAGCGCCATCAATATTCCCCGCTTCAAGCATATAAGGAGTAGCACCATCAGACGTATAAAACGGAACGTTGATTCCATTCTTTAGCCAAAGCTTTCTCAACGCTTCCATGTAGACTTTATCGTTACCATAACTACCATATTCGTTTTCAATTTGCACCATCACTATAGGGCCGCCATTCGTGCATTGTAAGGGAGCAACTTCTTTTGCAAGCCTCGTTATATACCTTGTAACCGCTGCCATATATCTTGTGTCCATGCAACGGATTTTTATATCAGGGATTTTTAAAAGATAAGATGGCAAACCACCGAAATCCCATTCGGCACATACGTAAGGGCCGGGGCGCAAGAGCACCCACATGCCTTCCTCTTTGCAGATGCGGATAAATTCAGCAACGTTTTTATTACCGGTTGAAAGATCAAATTGTCCTTCTTTTGTTTCCAGGTAATTCCAAAATATATAAGCGGCTATGGCATTGCATCCCATAGCTTTTGCCATTTGAATACGTTGCCTCCAATATTCCCGCGGTATTCTTGCCGGGTGCATTTCACCGCTGATAATTTGCAACGGTTTTCCATCTAATAAAAAATCTTCTTTGCCCAAAGTAAACTTGTGTTTGCCCTGGCAAAAAGCAGTGAAAGAAATAAATAATAATAAAAGAATGCAGGCATATTTTTTCATCATGATAATTTTTTTTATTGCACTTTAAGTTTCAATGTTGATGCAGCTAATAATTCACCACTGTTCAGGTACCCTGATTAATAATTTGCAGCGCATCGTTGTCGTCATACTTTTTTATTAATAACAGCAATTCATTTTTCAATTGCTTAATTTTCTTTTGATATTTTTTATTGTAGTATAGATTTTTCATTTCATAAGGGTCTTTTTGCATGTCATACAGTTCCCAGCTCTCCACTCTTTTATAAAAACGAATAAGTTTATAACGGCCGGTACTGATGCCGAAATGCGGTGACACCGAATGTTCACCATTTTCATAATAATGGTAATACATGGCCTTTCGTCCCTTTGCCTTTTCGTTATTTATCAGTGGAAGGAAAGACTCGCCCTGTATATCTGTTGGAATTGCTACTCCCGCAGCAGCTAATAATGTTGGCGCTATATCAAGATTCATTACCAGGCTATTATTTACCGTACCGGCCTTCACCACGCCGGGATAGCGCATTACCATTGGCGTTCTGAATGACTCTTCATACATCCATCGCTTATCAAACCAGCCGTGTTCGCCGAGGTAAAATCCCTGGTCGCTCATATAGATTACAAGAGTGTTTTTCGCTAAATTATTTTTATCGAGATAATCTAAAGTGCGGCCAATATTGCGATCGAGTGACGCAGCAGTGCTTAAATAATCTTTCATATACCGTTGGTATTTCCATTCCGTGAGCGCCTTGCCCGATAAATTTTTTGATTTGAAATCAGCAATGATGGGTTGGTAATATTCATCGAATTTTTTTCTTTGCGCCACATTCATCCGCTTAATGCTTCCTTCTTTATTTTCTGCTTCTTCGTTCTGAAATATTTTTAAATCGTATCCCATGATCATCGTTTTTTCAATCGTCATATCCTGCACGGCAGCAGCCTGCCTGCCTGCATAGTCATCATAAAAATTATGCGGCAGATCAAAAGTTTTATTGTCAAACATTCCCAGGTCAGCCGTGTCGGGCATCCACGTACGATGCGTTGCCTTATGGCCGATCACAAGGCAAAATGGTTTTGACGTATCTCTTTGGTTTAGCCATTCTTCGGATACATCTTCTATAACATTTGTCGCATAACCTTCTATTGTTTTTTTGCTTCCATCCATCATTAAAAAGTCGGGATTATAGTATTGTCCCTGGCCGGGAAGTATTTGCCAATAGGTGAATCCCTGTGGTTGTGTTTCCAAATGCCATTTGCCGATCCATGCAGTTTGATATCCGACTTTAGTCAGTTCTTTTATAAATGTATTTTGCGAACCATCGAAGCTTGAATGTTCATTGTCTTTAAACCCATTTTTATTACTGTACTTTCCAGTTAAAAGAACGGCACGGCTGGGACCGCAGATTGAATTGGTGACATAAGCTTTCTTAAACAAAACCCCCTCCTTTGCAATCCGGTCAATGTTTGGTGTTTGCGTGAGCTTGCTTCCATAAGCGCTGATAGCCTGGTAAGCATGATCGTCGGAAACGATAATGACGATATTGGGTTTTTGATCCTGCTTTGGTGGCTCAAGTTGTGCCATACTATTGAACCAGGTCAACATTAACAGCCATAAAATATTTTTCATAGACTATTGATATTTGTTTAAACAAATCAATTTGAGCTTTTTCCTCTTATAGCTACCAGGTATTGAACAATTTCTTTAACAGAAGAATCCGGTACCGGCGCCCCAAAACTTTTTTGCATTTTTGCTACCAGGGCCAGCCATGTTTTTTCAGAAAGGTCCGGCTGCATTTGTACATACCGGGCCGAGTGACAACTCATGCAATTATTTTGAAAGCTTTTATACCCCGGTGCTTCAGGCAGTTTTGTTATAACGCTGTAAAGGCCTGCCGGTGCAGGTGCAACGGAAGTTTCTTCTGTATTGTTTGCGTTACTACAGCAAAAATTATAACAGGCACACAGAAAAATTAGTACAATGATTTTTAGCCTGGCGCTCTTCATGGTTACTCTGCTTTTAATGTTAGTGTTTCAATTTCGTTGCGCATATACCCGCTATGGTTCCACTGGTGTAGTGGCTGCGTTTGTCCTATGGAGTTAGTTGATTTCACCTGCAGGTTATAGATTCCTTTTTGCGAAGGTGCAAAACTGTAGTGCCAGCGGCGCCAGGAGTATTTACCCAAATCTGCATCCAGTTTTGCGGGAAGCCAGATTTTACCACTATCTGCCGACAACTCAACTTTAGTAATACCATACCCTGCATCAAAAGCAAGGCCCTGTATATCCGTTTGCCGGCCAACTGCAATTACTTCGTTTGGTTCGGGTGCTACAAACAAGGAACGCACATTCATTTTACTAATCGGCTCTACATCGGTAGCAATTGAGTCTGGGCTTTCATTTCCATTCGGTTCATTCTTTGGAACAAGGTATGCCTTCGTCATCCAAAAACCTTCAAAGGGTTTTGAAAGTACTTGTATATTACTTACCAAACCCCACCCAATAAGTAGCGTACCATCCCGGCACTACCAATTTTAGCGGGTAACCGTTTAAGACAGGAAGCGGTTCGCCATTCATTTCATAAGCAATCATCACTTCGCCATCTGTCGCATGATTAAATTGAAGCGATTTTTCAAAGTCGGGTGTAGTTGACAGTGGTGGCACATCCAGGCCGTTAAAACTCACTTCTTTTGAATCTTTTTTTGCACCCGCCATCAATAAAATATCTTTCAATTTTACACCTGTCCATTTAGCATTGCCCATAGCGCCGTTTTTCCATTGGCCACCAGGTACACGTGGATCAAAAAAGCTCCTGGAATTGCCTGCACATTGACATAAGGCCGTAATGGTAAAAGGCGTAAATTTTGTTTTAAGGTCATTGACCGATAAGGCAAGCTCAGTACTAGCGTTGCCGCCTACATGTAAAAGAAAAGTATCTGCGTTAACGGCAGTGGGTAAGCCGGCGAGATGCCAGCGCACAAAGAAGACGCTGTTCCGGGTATAGTCCTGTGTTGCTACATATCCGGTAAGCCTAATAATAGTTACAATCCGTCCAAACTACGTTTTTGTTTTTCCAACCGGCCGGAATATTTAATTTCTTTTGATACAAGACCCAGCCGTATGGCTTTGATTCTCTTCCTCTATGTATGCGGAAGCTGAACCGTCCATGCGTTTGAAAGAGGTTTTACAAACCATTGACTGGCCATTCCTTCTGCCTTTTTATCAATTGAAAACTTCCAATCATTGTTAACAGGAATAGCATCTGGTTGTGCAAACGCTTGTATGCTTAGTGCAAATGTGATAGCAAAAATGTAACATCCTTTTTCATTCTACTTAATTTTCTATTTATTATTTCTGATAAACACCGGCAATTCATCCAACCCAACTTTTAGCTGGTATGTTTTTCCACCTTTCCATTTTTTATTTTGAAAGCTCCAATCGCCCGGCGGCAACACCACATTCCTTTCATCGTTTTCCGAAATCACAGGGGCAATTAATATATCATTACCCAACATAAATTCATCTTCTATATTTTCATAACCACGGCTGGGATAATTATATTCTAACGGCCTTACAGCAGGCTCGCCTGTTTTTGCAGACATTCGCATTACATCCATTAACTTCGGCATCATTTGTTGGCGCAAAGCAACTGCAGTTTTTATCGCATTCAAATGCAACGTATCCAATACCCGCCAGGGCGCTACAGAAAATTGCATCATGGGCATCAATGCATGCAGCTGGGCCGAGCGCACTACCAGTTTTTGATTGATGACAGCGCCGGGTAAGAAAGAAGTAAACTCGCCGCCGCCAATCATGTCGGGGCAGGTAAAAGTGTAGCCCATCAATTGCTGCGCAATGGTATTGGGAATAAGCATTTGTAAATCGTGCCAGCTATGGCTTTTATCGCTAAGGCGCTGCACTAAAGGCTGGCCGCCCATTTTCCACATAGCACGATATTCATTAAGGGGAAATGATAAACCTATTTTTGCCCACTCTTCGGTCTGTTCATTGGGTGATACTTTCTTATACGACAGTAAATTTTTATTGTTGTAGAAATAAGCATCGCCTGCATCAAGCTTAAAACCATCCACGCCATAATTCTTTTGTAAAAAATTTAATTTACCAGTCAGCCACATCTTTGCTGCTGGGTTTGTCAGATCAAGGCAAGCCGAATAACCGTTCCACCATTCTATCAACAATGGCTTCTTTGCATCGCTCCACAATTTGCTCGTATCGCCTTCATTATCCATCAGCAACAATTTCTTCTTTAGTAACTCCCTGAAGTTTTCACTATCAGGCGTAATAAAAGGACACACCCAAAGCATTACTTTAAATCCTTTGCTGTGCAGGTACGCAATCGTTTTTTTAGCATCGGGAAATTTTACTTTATTAAAATCAAATTCACCATAATAATTGCTCCAGTTATCATCAATCATTAATATGCCAGGTAGAAAATTATTCTTCAAAACATTATCTGCATACAGCAATACATCTTTTTGGTTTGGGTCGTACTGTAGCTCGATCCATAAATTATATTGCGGTGCCGTTATCAATAAGCTATCAGGCCACATACCCGATGTCGGAAAAAACCTTTTGGAAACATAACTATATGCAAGGGCAAGATTATTTCCCGCTGTTCCCGATTCAAAATTTTCACTTTGAGATACAAGAATTATAGAATCATTTTTTATCGCGTAGCGAAAGGGCGCATCACTCCAAAGCCAACGGCCTTTGTTTGAGATAAACAGCGGAGCAGATTGATTACCCGAAGCATCGCCATAAAGGTTATAACTAAAATCGGTAGAACTGTTGAAAGGCATTTTATAGCCGTATTGTCCAGCACCGCCCCACCATTGCTCACCGGGCAATAATTTTAATTGCACATCTTTTTGTGCCATTGCATTAAATGAAATACCAAGGGCAATGTTTATTATTAAAAGAAAACAGCGCACAGTATTTTTATACATCATCATTATAGAATGTTTTTTTTTCCAACCTGTGAATATTAAGTGTGTTTATATTTTTATCACTCCACCACTATCTCATCTGCAAATATCCAACCGGGCTTACCTGCACCACTATGGCCGGGAGGGCAGAGATTATTCTTTGCTGTAACCCTGATGTAGCGGACAGCCTGTGCCGGAAAGTTTGCTTTAAAATCAAAAATTGCATTTTTCTGATTAATGTCTATCGGGTTGTTCACCGTTTTTATTTCCGTAAAAACATTTCCATCATTAGATGTTTCAAACTTTACAGACTGCGGTAAAAAGATCCAATCGTTATAATGTTGCAGGCATCCTAAAGCGATGCTTTGTATATTTTTTTCTTCACCTAAATCAATGGTGGCAATTAAATCTCTGCCACTGAAGCCATGCCAGTATTTACCAACGGCCGCTGTTCCTCGTACGCCATCCGTTAGTGAGTTGGGGCCATCAGCAGGATAATATTTGCTTACAGGATTAGTATAAGTTACCGTTTTACCAATGGCTTTGTGCATTACAAAATTTTGCCTTGCAGCCTGCACGCCCATGATGCGGCCATTTACAGCCGTTGAGGCTTTCAATAAAACAGAAGAGTCTATTTCAAAAGGTGCTGTGTATTTATCACTGCTCAATGTTGGTTCCGTTCCATCAGTGGTATAATAAATATCCGCATTCATTATTTCTGTAGATAAATCAACAAACAACTTTCCATTTTGAGAAGACGGTTTTATGCTGACTGTAAAATTGCCGGGGCAATAATTCAATCCTTTTTGCCCGAAAGCTTTGAACTGGCTTTGTAAGCGCTCATTAAAATTTTGCCAGTTTTTATTTTCTTTAGGGCTCCATAAAACTTCGGCCAGGGCCAGCATTCGCGGTAACACCATATACTCTACCTGGGCTGCAGTGGTGATATATTCCGTCCACAGATTGGCCTGGGCCCCCAATACATATTTTGCTTCTGTGGCAGTTAACTCTTTAGGAATTGGCTCATAGTCATAGACATTTTTCAAAGTATTCATACCACCAATAGCCAGTGGCTCTCCTTCGGGGCCAGCCTGGTATTGGTCGAAGTACAGCGGCTTACCTGGCGTCATCACTACATCATGGCCCATCTTTGCGGCTTCTATGCCACCAGCCTCGCCACGCCAGCTCATCACGGTTGCTTCCGGTGCCAGGCCGCCTTCCAATATTTCATCCCAGCCAATAATTTTTCTATGCTTGCTATTGATAAATTTTTCTATGCGCTTAATAAAATAACTCTGCAAACCATCTTCATCTACCAGGCCTTCTGCTTTTATTCGTGCCTGGCATTTAGGGCAAACTTTCCACGGGCCTTTATCCACTTCATCGCCACCGATATGGATGTAGGTAGAAGGAAATAATGCCATGACTTCGGTTAAAACATTTTGCAAAAAAGTAAATACCGAATCGTTGCCCGCGCAATAATTAGAAGCCATGCCGGTATAATTTCCACCCGTTAATGGAAGTTGCGGCTGTTGCGTACAACTTAGAAAAGGATAAGCCGCAATTGCCGAAGCCACATGGCCCGGCATTTCTATTTCAGGAATGATGGTTACGTTTCTTTCACCGGCATACTTAATAATATCTTTTATTTGCTCCTGCGTATAGTAGCCACCGTAAGTTGCGGCTTCGCCTTCTGTGGCTTGCGGCCTGCTGCTCCAGTCTTTATCGTTTTCATCCACCCGCCATGCACCCACTTTTGTAAGCAAAGGATATCTTTTTATTTCAATACGCCAGCCCTGGTCATCTACCAAATGCCAGTGAAATGTATTCATTTTATAAGAGGCCATCAGGTTAATATATTCCTTCACCACTTCTGGCCCGAAGAAATGACGGCTCACATCCAGGTGCATACCGCGATATTTAAAACGGGGATAATCGGTAATGCTCAGGCAGGGTATTTCTAACGCAGCATTGGTACGGATGGCAGGTAAGGTTTGCAATAAAGATTGGATGCCATAAATAATTCCGGCTTTTGTATTTGCAACAATCGTTATTGCAGTTGGCGTTACATTCAGCAGATATCCTTCATCGCCAATGTCATTTGTTTTTGCGATTTTAAAACCAATATTTTTTTGGACCGCAGCATTTAATAATAATGTTTTGCCGGAAATATTTTTGATGGCTGCCGAAAAAAAGTTAGCAGCCGATTTCAAATCTTTATTGGCTGTATTGAATTTTATAGCGGTGCCGTTATCAATAACAAAGCTGCCCTGCTTCATTTGCAGCGATACGGGTTGCGGGATAATACTTACGCTTTGCTGCGCAAAAAGAAAACACGGGCAAAGCATTATTAGGAAGAGAAAAGATTTTTTAATCATGTTATGGATGTTTTATAAATCGTTTTGAAATGTTTTATTATTTATGATAAATTCTGATATGCTCTATTGCGGAAACATCCATTGCAGGGTTTATGTGTTCAACATTTTTTTTAATTAAGCCCGCCTTGCCCGCGATATAACTTTATAGGTTTATCCAATTTTACTTTTAGCACGGTAACATATTTATCCAATGCTGTTTCAGGAAGAGAAATGTAAACCAGCCCCGGCACAGGGCTCCAGGATATTTTACCTACAATCTTATGCTTCAAATTTGCCCCGCTTCCTAATACAGTAATGTTTTCAATTTTATTATCCAATCCTTTTAGCATCAGATCGCCACTTGTTTTGCCATGTACAAATAAATAGAGCGTAGTGGAATCAGCAGATAAAGTAGTAGGCCCGTAAAAATGTCCCTGCGGTATGCCGGGTAAAGTGTTGAAAATTGCTTCGCCGTTTTTCTTATTCCATTCACCCAGCGTCTTTAAAATATTTATTTCTTCTTCGGGGATAGTGCCGTCAGCTTTAGGCCCGATATCCAATAGCAGGTTGCCCCCGTTAGAAACCGCATCTACAAAAATGGTAATGATCTCGTAGGGTGTTTTCCAGTCAAGGTCCTTTGGTTGGTATCCCCAACTGTTGTTGATGGTCATGCAGAGTTCCCACCAATTATACGGCGGCCTTGTCACCGGGAAATTTTGTTCTGGTGTGGCGTAATCGCCGTACCCCTGCAGCCTTCCATTGATAATGGCAGAAGGATTTGCCGAAAGGATTATGTGACGTACTTTCTCCGACTCCCATTCTTCAGCACTGTGTTCCCAATCGCCATCAAACCACCAAAGGTCCGGGTTAAACTGTGTGCTGATTTCCTTAATCTGCGATTGGAAAAAATTCCTGAATTTATTCCACCGCACATAATCATCGGGCAAATTGTAACGGGAACTATCTTTTAAGAAACCGGGGTAATCAGGCTGCGACCAGTCTATCAATGAAAAATAAGCGCCGCATTTAATATCCCGCTTTCGCAATTCTTTAAACAAGGGAGTGACAATATCTTTATGTGACGGCGTAGCTTTTACAGAACTAAGATTGTTCATTTTGGTGTCGTACATGGCCACACCATCGTGATGTTTGGTAGTGACAACGGCATAACGGGCGCCGCTTTCTTTAATCAAATCTGCCCAAAAAGAAGGATCATATTTGTTCAGCGTAAAGCCTTTTAGTTGGTTCATATAATCAGCATAGCTCACTTCCCTATTGTGAAAGCTCCATGATTCGCCAACACCATCTACCGCATAAATACCGGTATGTATAAAGATGCCGAGTTTTGCATTTGCAAACCATTCCATCTTTTTTTCAATGGACTTCGGGTCAATTTTTTGCTGCGCAAAAAGATTTACGAGGGAAAGTAAAATGCATGCGAGGGAAAAAAATATTCTTTTCATATTGGTGAGAAATTACTTTAGTTTCTTGATTCGCCTTTTTATACAACTATCTTTCAAAATTCCAACATTTGTTTCCAAATACAATTTTTACTCTTAATTTATTTATTGCAACTGCAGATTACCAAAACCGTTGTCGAAAAAAGGCTTATGTTTTTTCATTCTCTAATGTTTATTGTAACACTCTTGAAGTAACTGCCTGCAATACCATTCCTGCCTTGATAAATGAAACGGGCCTTTGAATAAATTTCCCTTTACTGTTTGTGCAATAGTTCCATCACGACGAAGGCAGCCAAACCATTCACCATTTTTGGTGTCATGAAAATATTTGCAGGAATAATCATGAATGAGCTTATGCCACTCCGCATATTTTTTATTGCCTGTTAACGTAAAGGGTAATAATGTGGCGATAATGGTTTCATTGTGCGGCCAACAGAATTTCATATCCTGCCAATATTCCTATACGGGTTTGTTATAAACATCCCGGAAATAAGACATTCCTCCCTACTCTTTATCCTAACCGAGTTCCCACATGTAATCGAGCATCCTGCAACCTAAGTCGATTAAATGTTTATCATTGCTGCGACACTTTGCTTCATGTAAAATAAACCAAAAAATGTTACTATCCCGCCTATCCATTCATCGCAGCGATCATACTTGCATTAGCGATTACTAACTCCGTGATTTTTTGTTTAAGCATTACCAGTTCCGATTTATTAGGAATGATGAGCAAGCCTATGAACCCGCACATTCTTGACCAGGGAACATTGAAAGAAATTTTTGAAATGCGCCTGGTGCAGGAAATAGGAATGGCCGATCTTATTTTTAAAAGAATAACCAAAAAAGATATCCCCGAACTGAAAAAAATTGTAAGCAATGAACCGCCGGTTACGAAATTTTACTTATTTAATATAGATCATGAAATTGCTTTTCACGGAAAGCTTTACGAGATACCCTTTCTCCCCAGTATATATTTCGCCGGCTATTACCTAACAAAAAAGAGGCCGTCTTAAAAGCAAATTTAGGGCAGCCTCTTTTTATACCAGCCGTTATAAGTTGCTGTGTAGGTTTTTAATTTTGGGTTAAGTTTTTAGTTATAGCTGTTTCAATTTTCAGTAGTTGGATTTTCTAATAGCAAATGCAACGTGCACTTTGTGAGACGTTGTTAAGAATAAAGCTCTCTATAGAAAAAAACGCAGTCGTAATTGGGTAGCATTTGAAAACGGTTCTATTTCACCCATTTTATTTTTTGTAAAAACCATGAACTCACCTTGGAATTATAAAGATGATTTTTATCAGTATGTATTTGTTCAAACAAAAGCAGTGCTTTTGCAGGTTCGTTATTTTTCAGGTAACTCATGGCCAGGTAATATTCTGCATCATCAGTGTATTGGTGTGTTTGCTGCTGGTTATTCAATTGTTGTATTGCGAGAAAACATTGAATTGCATCTGAAGGTTTATCCAGGTATAAATAAGCATTGCCTGCCAAAAAATAATCCTGCGTATTTTTTATTGGAGTCTTTTCAAAGCTATTTATCGCTGCGGTATAATTTGCGGATTCGTAAGCTGCCTGCAATACGGATTTGTTATCTGCTCCTCTGTTTTCGTGCAGTGTATAGCTACTAAAATTTTTTTCATAAAGCGATGTTGAGCTAAGGGTTATGTATTGATAAAATATGGCGCTTCCTGCAATGATTAAAACGGCCGCGGCTATTCTCAAACTATACCACGTAAGGTTGCGGATCTTGCCTTTTTTCGGCAGGGTTTGTTGTTGCACTTCCTTCATCATGCCGGTATGAATGGCGCTTACTCTGCCGCGCAATCCAAAAGATTTTACCGCTTCTAAAGAGATCTTTAAATTTTCCAACTCTTCCTCCAAATCTTTGTCAGTATTTATTCTTTGCTGCAACTGGCCTGCTGATTCAGGCGTTAATTCTCCATCTAGATATTGGGTCAGTAATTGTGTATTGGTAAAATCAGGTTTCATATAAAAGTATTGATTTCAATGTTTTTGCAAGGCCGGGATTTGATGCAAGATTTTCTTGTAGTTTTTGAAGACACTTATATTTTTTATTTCGCACCACCTGTTCATTTTCATAATCGAGATTTAATAGAATTTCCTGCATAGATAAATTATCATAATAAAAAGCCGTAAGTATTTTCCTGCAGGTCTCGCCAAGGCTTTCTATAAGTTTAGCTATAAGACTTTTCGATTCCATGTCTATCATATATTTACTTACGTCTGGTTCCGAAAGGTTTTTACCGGATTCATACTTTTCTTCCCGGAACTTCGCACGTTTATTTTTCTTCAACTCATTAAGCCAGGCATGACGCACCAATGTATAAATGAAAGTACCGGTGCTGCAGTCACCCCGAAACTTATCCTTTTGCACCAATTGAATAAAGTTCACTATTGCCTCCTGGAATATATCTTCCGCATCTTCCTGGTTCCCACTGTTTTGTTTTATATAGATTGAAGTTTTTAGAAAATTTGCACGATACAACTGCCTTATTACATCATCCAGGTTGGTACCGCTCTTTATATTCCTTAGTAGTTCTTCATCACCATAATTGCCTGCGATCTCCATTTTGATATATAGTTAGTAAAAGCAAAATGCCATTATGTAATCAAATTATCGTTTTTTCTGCAATTTACCAGATGAATACAGCAAAGGAATTTGATTAGAACCTTGTGAGACTTATTAGTCAACCAAAATCGTTTCAAAAAAAATTGCTTTCGAAATGTTACATTTTGCACGTTTGCTTGTACCAATCAAGACAAGGATTAATTTTACAATAATGAAAACGAACATCATCCTCATATTTTTTATATTCTTTGTTGCCCTTTTTAATGAGTCTTGTAAAAAGTCCGAGGGTACTCCTGATCCCATTATACCGCCACCTGTACAGCCGGTTTTCAGTTATGGCGATTCAGTATTTTACCAAAAACAACAATCGAATGATTATGTGGTAACGCCAACTAACAGTTTAACGGGGAAGTATATCTCTTTTCCTGACGGCCTCGTTATAGATGGTAATACAGGAGCGATAAATGTTACCAAAAGTGAAACAGGCCTTAAGTATATGGTGGCTTTTATACCGGGTGGAGGCACCGATACCGCCTTCGGGTTTGTTACACTTTCAGGCATTAATTATATGGATGGTTTTTATGTATTAAGTGGTAAAGATTCTATTGCTTACGCGGTTTATAATTCACAACCTGGTACAACTATTCCTAATTTAAACAACGGTAGTTTGTTTGATGTGGGTGCTAATTGCAACAGCCAGGGTTGTACGGTGAATACAAACAATGCTGCGATAAACCTTGCGCAAACGGTACGCAATGGCGTGTTTGGTGCAACACCTTCCAATAATGACCGGCACGAATTTGACCTTAATTACCAGATAAATGATAAGAGTAATCTTGCCGCCAACAAGCTAAAAGTAAAGCTCTACTATTTTAAAACTATGAGCGATGTTACCCCGGAAGCTTACGATATTATCAATACACGCCAGGGCACAATTATCAGCCAGTCAAACACCGTTCCTTCTTCAGCTCTTATATCCACAGCAGCAAAGCCCCGCCCTCCCTGTATTTTCATAGTAGGCAGGTAGTGAATAACACGGCTATTGATTTCAAAATATTAAATTGCATGTACAATCTCATTGTAACTGCTGTATGTTTTTAAGAAATGCTTTACTTGCCATCCTTCTTCTTCTCACATTTATTCCTCAAAGTCAAAATAATAACGAGGATTCGAACTACCGGAAATCTTATACGATTGCAGAAAAATTTTACAATGCTGAAAACCCCGATTCAGTTACTGATAGTCTTGCACTGATGAATTATGGGTACGCTATTTCTGTGTTGAAGAAAAATAATGCGAACGATTTCATTCTTTTCGACTGCTATGTAAAAGCCGGTATCATTTCCATGTCGGCAGGTGCAGAAAATACTGCCATTCATTTTTTCCTGGAATCAGTAGAGCTTCATAACAGGAAATCTTTTCTGCCGGATTCTCTTTTGTTCCAATCATATTTGTACACGGGAAACAGCTACTACAATATAATAAATATGGACTCTGCATTATATTATTATAAGCAGGCTGAATCTATAGTTAATAGATATCCGTTGCTAAGCGAAGCTGAAAGATTGTACAACCAAACCGGCGCTCTTTATTACGCAACGGGTGATTATAAAAAAAGTATAATTTATTTTACCAAAGCCCTATCAATAACTGAAGGCAGGTTGCCGCTGAATAAGTACTTCGTTGTTAATTATAAAAATAACATTGCTTCCGCGTACAGAAAGACCGGTGATTATGGACAGGCTCTTACCATCTACCAAAGTCTCATTCGTTACAACATAAATAAAAATGAATTACTGCAGAACATTGGAGTCACCTTATTGGAGACAGGAAACTATCGCGAAGCAGTTGCTTACCTGGAAATGGTTGACTATAAAAATGAATCCAAATATAATGACCTGGCGAGGGCCTATATTTTATTGCACAAATATGATTCAGCCACGGCTTACCTTAATGCAGCTTTGCAAATCCGTGAAAATTTGCAGAGCACTCAAAAGAATATTGACCACGCATACACATTAAAATACCTGGGCGACATAAATGTGCAGCAAGGTTCTTTAGATAAGGCCATAAATTATTATCAGGCCGCAGTCATACAAGCTGACCCTGATTTTAATGATACCAATGTATTACACAATCCTACTTCCTTTTATGGCCTGCACCAGTCTTTCTTTTTATTTGATGCCTTAACTTCAAAAGCTGCTGCTTTTCAAATAAAATATGCATCAGGGGCAGGTAAACCCTTTTTAATAAAATCGTTTGAAACTTATGCTTCCGCCCTGGAACTTTCAAAGCATGTTGAGAAGACTTATAACTCTGACGAAGCACGTTTTTTTTTAAAAGAAACTGTTGATACAACGTACAAAACTGCAGTTGAACTCGGTGTGCAGTTATATGAAACAACAAGCGACACGTCTTATATTTTTAAGGTATTAAAATATATTGAAGATGATAAAGCATCAGTGTTGCAAGCCGGCTTACAGGAGCTGCAGCTTGGCAATATACCCTCGTTGCCACAGGGTCTTTTACAGGAAGAAAGAAAATTAAAACTCACCCTCTCCGGCTTAAATAATTCTCTTTTGCAAACAAAAGATTCCCCGCAGATTAATAATCTACGTGTACGCATTCAGGATAGTGAAATAAAGATTGCAACGGTGCAGGGTAAATTAAATGATGACCCTTCTTATTACCGGTTAAAATTCAATCCGCCGGTTGTTGATATCAAAAGCATACGTGAGCACACCCAAAGCGACGAAGCGATCATTTCATATTATTACACCAATAAAAGGTTGTTATGTTTTTTTATAACCAAAGATAGTTTTGGCTATAGAGCAGCTCCATTGCGTGCTGATATGATGATGAACATTACACGGCTAAGAAATGAGCTGGATTTACAAGACAGGGGGGACAAGGAAGTAGTCAGTCAACTTTCGACGTCATTATACGAAATCCTGGTAAAGCCTGTTGCTTCGATTTTAAAAAATAAAAAGCATCTTGTAATAATTCCCTACAATGAGATTAGCTACATACCATTCGAAATATTGATAAACCCTTCATCGGAAGAGCCTTTGCTTAATGACTTTGCCATCAGCTACAATTACTCCATAAATTTTCTATCCAAATACAAAACGAAGTATTCGGCCTATAAGGTGTTGGCGATGGCGCCGTTCAATGCCTCCACACCGGACGAAAAGAGTCTCCCGGTATTGAAAGCATCAGGTAATGAAGTGGCAGGTCTCCCGGGCAAAATTTTATTGGGCCCTCATGCATCAAAGAGAAATTTTCTTGAATGGAGCGCTCAATACCCAGTCATTCATCTTGCAACGCATGCCGTAGTAGATAATGCTGCTCCTCTTAAATCTTTTATTGCTTTTTATCCGGGTGGCAAAGACACATTGTTCAATAATAATCTTTTCGAAAACGAGATATATAATCTTGATCTTGCTCATAACCAAATGGTGATTTTAAGTGCCTGTGAAACGGGTAACGGGCAAATGATAAATGGGGAGGGAATTATCAGTTTGTCCAGGGCATTTTTTTATTCCGGAGCCAGGAGTGTCGCGACAACATTATGGAAAGCGGAAGATGTCTCCATCACCTTTATCACAAAACATATGCATCAATACCTTATGAAAGGATATGACAAAGACGAAGCGCTGCAAAAAGCAAAGTTAGATTACCTGAAAAGCGATGAGATAGATGCAAGATTCAAAATTCCAGCCTACTGGGCACCGTTAGTTTTGTCTGGTGATTTTAATGCCATTGTTAAACCATCAGGCCATCAGGCATGGCTTCTTATTTTGTTTGGCGTGCTGATTATTTTATCTGTCTTCATTTTATATAGGAGATCCACTTTTCGCGCTGCAGGGTAAAACAATATTGCGTGTTGTTGTAAACGCATATAATCAATTGCGGCTACTACATTGTCTCCGGACCGAATAGCCGCAAAAAAAATACACCACAAAGGGAAAGCCCTCCCCTTGTGATGCAAAGTTTTCATAGTTGCTATTTGTGCAAATTAATTGTGGGTATATGTGTGTCTTCAATTCCGGAAATCTGAACCTGCATAGATGAGTCGAGATAATTATTCGCTGTGGAATGTACGAGTATTGTATAATTACCGTTCTTCAATCCTCTTATTTTAAATTCTCCTTCCTGCTCAGGAATAGCGCTGGTTGTATCTGTGCCGTTGATAGCGAATATTATTGCATGAGCATCTACGGGAAGCACCCGGCCTTCAATGCCACCTGATTTTATGCGATTGAAACTTGTTGCCTTTGGCTTTAACTCGAATATGTTGCCATGCTGTTGCACTGAGCGGCTTGCATCTATGTCAACGCTGATATGTAAATTATCGTCGCCGGATGTTGCAAGAGATTCATCAAGTTTCAGCACTATAATATTGTCATTGCTTTTTACAACAAGAGGTACAGTAATACCATTCAATACACCATGATTGTTTTGCCCGAGCGTGAGCCTGATTTTCCTCAGGTTTTTTATAGTGGGGAAATTTCCTGTTCCTAAAATAGTATCTACACCATTGCGGAATTTTAATAGATCATAAACTCCCGGCCTGATGCTGAGGCTTATCCAACCACCTTCTGTTGATCCATTCTTGTCATTGGCTTCGTGTTCCGCCTCGTGCTCTCTTTCGTTTTCGGCTTCCGAATCATCTTCAGCCTTCACTTCTACTTTTTGAATATCTATGAAGAGATGATCAAATACTAATGAGGGATCATCACTGAGGTAAATACTTACCGAAGAGTTTCCGGCTTTGCCCTGGCCATTATCTTTTTTACAGGCTGATAGTGCCACGATAATAAAAGTGGTTAAAATGATTATCGCGGATTTAGCTGTTTTGTACGTTTTCATGTTTACTTTTTTTGGTTATTTTATTTAGTTACAATTATTGGTAAACGCGAAGACAAGTTTTGTAACCAGTAACGAAAAATTATTTCGGGAAACAATTGCGCCTTTTTTACTTTATCTACCCTGCCGATGTATTCCTTGTAAAGCAGAGGTGGAAAAAAGGAGAAAACCAACTATTCAACTTTCCAGGTGTAAAAGCCAAATCTCCAGATCAAAAAAAATTAAGCCTGCAGTAATGCGGGCTTTTTTTATTTTATGGCTTTTATCATGTTACAGTTAAAAGTGTTAGTTTTTGACCGGAAGGCCACAACAATAGTTGATGTTAAAACTTAATAAAGGCTAACACAAAAGATGAGAAGCACATTAGCCGGTCAATATTAAAACAACTCATATATGAAAGCTGGCATTAATCAATTGCCTATCATGAATTACTTTTACGGTTTTACAATTAAAAATGAGCAGGAGCAGCTACTTTTATAAAATTCTCTTGCATATCGCTGCTCCCCTGATTATAGGTCTCGAGATTTATTTAAATGGAAACCAGAATACCTGGTTATATGATCACCTTTCTTTTCTTCGGCTCCCTTATAACATTCACTATCAGAACAATTGGTGGAACCAGCTCTTAATGTATAACCTTCCCGATTTTTGCTGGGATTATTCCTTTGCCTTTGCACTCTTTTTATGGCGAGGAAAAAACGCTGCTGATAGAAAATACTTCCCGGTTATTGTATGCCTTCTTTTGATGGCAAGTGAGGCTATCCAAATTTTTATGCCGGGTAGCTTTACATTTGACTGGCTTGACATGCTTGCAGCAGCGCTGGCATTTTCTTTGTCTTATTTTTTAAACTATGTTTAATGAAAAAAGCTAACTGTTTTTCTTCCTGATCATTTCTTTTTACGGCCTTCTATACATAGCGACCTCAATAAATAAAACCTGCGATGGAGACTGTGAAAAAATAAGCAATCTATCAAACTTTTTGACCTGTCTCCCGGTAAAACTTCCATTCGTTTTCCATCTTGTCATTTATCAAAAGTCCTTCTGCTTTCACTTTTCCATTCTTAAAAAAGTAAGTCAGTTTATTCCCAATTAATTCCTGGGCTTTTTGTCCGTTAGAATAATTCTTTTTGTTTATCATAGTAATTACAATACTTGAAAAATTTGAATGTTGTTTCCGCAGGTGTCATTAAATACCGCAAGTTTTGTTGGTCCCAATTGCCTTGGTTTCATGCTGAATGAAACCTCCAAATCAATTAGTCGTTGGTACTCTTTGTCAATGTCCGCAACATTAAATGCCGTAAAAGGAATCCCTGCTTCAAATAATTCTTTTTGGTACGTTTTCGCAGGAGCAAAACTCATTAGTTCAAGCAGTAGTTCTACGCCGTCTTGTTCTTCTTTTGAAACCACTGTCAGCCATCGTGCTTCGCCAAGTGGTTTGTCTCTCTTTTGCACGAAGCCCAAAATATCAGTATAAAATTTTAGGGCTTTGTCCTGGTTATTAACCATTACACTTGTTACTTTTATCTTCATTTAATTATTATTAAATTTTAAACGCTACAAAAGTCAATAATTGAATAACTTAAAACCTCTTGAAAATTGCTTTTCTTATTTTATAATTTTTAAAACTGCGTGGAGATGACCCTACAATCTTCTTAAAAAGCCCGGCAAAGGTGGTAGGGCTGTCAAACCCAACAGCAAAGCAAACTTCTAAAACAGAATTGTCTTTTCTTAAAAGTTCTTTTGCTCTATTTATTCTTACCAAAATCGAATACTGATTAGGTGTCTTTCCGTAAAGTTTTTTGAATGAACGAATCAAATGATATTTTGAAATATACCCTGCTTTACAAATATCTTCAAGTGTAATATTGTTTGAGAAGTTGTTATCTATGAAATACTTTGCCTGAATTACCTGTTTAGTCAGATAAACATTTGAGTAAATTTCTCTTGAGATGGATTCTATTTGTATTTCATAAAATGTCATAGGCAGGTTCTTGCAACGTCTTGCCATGGGAAAAAAGTTGACGTTTTTTTATTCATTGAAATTCTCTAAAAATATTTTCTCCCACATCATATTTGTTTTTGGTTTTTAAGGGTTGGATTAATATGCTAATCCATTTCACGCTGCGCATTTGTGCATTGAACAACATGTGGTCTTTATTAGTAGAAAGCCTTATTTTATCAGGATTCCTGTTGTTGCAGGTTATGCAGGTATTAGAATCTTTTGCCGGGAGAATATTAGTAACGAAATGTCCGGTGAAGGACAGCGGCCAGAAAGAGCGGCAGCATACCATCTTTCAGTAAGTCATTTTAAAAAGCCCTGAACTTTCAACCAATCTCCAAATCTTTCAATCCAACCATCAACTGGCAAACCTTGTTTTTTCATACCGAAGCCGTGTCCACCTTTTGAATATATATGAAGCTCTGCTTGTTTGCCAGCAGTTATCCATTGCTTGTATAAATCAGTATTAGATGCAGAAGTAATGTCATCGGCAGCACTTAAAATAAAAAGTGATGGTGCATTGTCCGGTATTTTTTGTTGCATTGGTTGACCACCATATATAATTCCTGCAAAGTTTGGCTCAACTGATTTATCGCTGTTCATTGAAACACCTTGAGCAATTGCTGTACCAGCAGAAAAGCCAATTACTCCAATTTTATTTGTATCTGTTGAATATTCAGCAGCATGTTGTTTTACATATTTCACTGCCTGAATACCGTCAGCTATTGCTAACCCGGTAATGTTCATAAATTCATTCATGAATTTTGGGTCAGGAGATTGACTGCTGTCCGGAGATTTTTGCGGAGAAGCGCCCATCATATTCGTAATGATCTTATAGGATTTTTCAAAATCCGCTACTGTCTCCCCTGTGTTCATTATACGATACTTCAATACAAAAACTGTAACTCCTTTTGCAATCAGCCATTTTGCAACATCTGTGCCTTCTGATTGCCATGATAACCATTGAAAGCCACCCCCCGGGCATACAACAATACCAGTACCATTTGGCTTTGCCGGTTTAAAAACGCTGATTGAAGGCTCAGTAACATTTCGCACCAATAAACCATTTTGCATGGGGTAGGTAAATTCAGATTCTTTTTGTGTCCAGTTTTCTGAACCAGTTGCTTTAGTTTTATACAAGCGAATTACATCCTGTGCATTTGATGTTTTAAATGCCATAATGATTGATATTGTTATTATAATGTGTTTCATAATTTTTTTTGATTTGATAATAGAATAGATATTTAATTGTCATCAGCATGGGTGCCTTTTGATAGCGTCATCGAAATTTGCCCGGCATGATGTGAATTGTGAAAAAGAATATGAGAAAAAAGTCTTAACCGGGAGATTGTTCCAAAAAATGGCGTATCAATCATGCCTAACCATTCTTCATCAGCAGTGGATTGTATAAGTTCCTCAAGGATGCTGTATCCTTTATTAACCATCTGCCTGCATTCTTCTATGTTCTTGCCTTGTCCTTCATCTGCTTTGCCAATAGTTGTATTTTGTACATCTGTAGAAACTCCAAAAAATGTGAGAAATAAATTAATGGTTTCTCCGATATGGCGATAAATAAACCCTGCTGAAGCTGCCTGTTTGTTTAATCTAAAACCGGCATTTTCATTTGAAATTTTATCAAAAGCAAAAGAACATGTCATTTGATTTTGCGCTAATATGTTCTGAAGAAATTCTTTTTGCATAATTATAATTTTTATGTATTCTTTTATGAAAATTAATTATTTTGAATAATTGCATTAGATATCAATAACAAATAAGTTTTGCAGAATTGGACAATGAATTGATTTTTTTTGTCAACACAAAAGGTTTTTGAAGGCGAGTGTTGGGTTGCTGCTAACGACCGGGATGTTTGAGAAGTGGCAGTTAAAAAAGCATAAATTTAGAGTGAAAATATATAGATAAAGCTTTTAAAATTGTGAGCTGTGCTTTTTTAACCTGACACTGAAAGCAGCAACCTTACTCTTGCCATTTTGCAAACACGATTGTAAGGCGAAGTTTGCCAGACCTTTCAGAATGGTTGTAAGCGAAGCTGGATTCTATGGCAATAGTATGGGCAGAGCCCCGGGCGTAAGGCAAAATTTAGATGTTGAAAGCCTTTTGATAAAAAGGCGAAACATCGTGAGCGTTAGGTTTTGCGGGGCTGGCAAATTTTGCCTTACGTTTACGCATTGGCGATTGGCTGGGCATTCAATGAATTTTCAGCCGGAACAAAAGTACAGTAAATGAACAAATAGTTGAGATTAAGATTCATAGCTCAATAGAGAATTTTAGCCCGGAACTACAGCCCAATAGCGAACAAAAAGCTGATAAAATGCACGTCACCCCAGCTATTGCCAATGCGATGTAAACTGATGTACATTGTCAAAATAATTTCAGTCCAATTGATAAACTCAATGAACCAAAATCTGCCTTGGCAAATTCTGTTCGATTAAAAACATTAATGTAAGAAATTTTTCCAGTCCATCTTTGGGTTTTTGAAAAATAGAAACCGAATGAAGGTTTTATACCTAAAAATGTCTGTCCGCTAATGAAACTTGGTCCAGCCACAAAAAACACATATATGCTTTGAGTTGGATGAAATGAAGAGCCGACAAATAAATTAACCATTCCATGAACCCCGTTGTCATCATCTGGTGTACTTCCATCAGGATTCAAACGCAAAACTTTATTATCTTCCAAATATGTGTCAGCAGTAAGTTCAATCGTTGGTTTAAACTTGCTTTTGTTATTTAAGAATCCTTGAAGTCCAAGCCCGACTCCCCAAGGGTTATTACCAACAGTGTAGTCGTAAAGTGTGTTGTTATAATTTGCGAATATGTAGGAAGATACTTTTCTTGTCGTCTGACCAAAAACCTGTGTCAAAAGAAAACAAAATAAAAATGTCGGAATAAGTTTTTTCATTGTTAGCGTTTTAGAGTTATTGTTTGGTATAGCAGCTTACGCCCGGGGTGTTTGCGAGGTGGCAGTTAAAAAAGCTCAAATTTAGAGTGAATATGTTTACGAAAACTTTTAAAATATATGATCCCGGCTTTTTTATTTTTATTCTGATGATGTTGACCACCATTCCGGTGATGTTGACCACCTGAAGCT
>JBDTUZ010000027.1:0-68516 GCA_040007435.1 Ginsengibacter sp.
TACTGGGCAATATAAGTAATGGTGCATTGGGCGCCTTTTCTGGTTACTCGTCTACCTTCAAAACACTGATTATCCCTAAATAATAAAGAAAAGGTGTAAAGTTTTTTCAGTATAAGACAGAAAGATTTTCAGCACAAGATATTGTATGGATGGTGTATAGATACTGTATAGATACTGTATAGATGGTGTATAGATGGTGTATAGATGGTGTATGGATAGTGTATGAACGAGGAAGTTCTTTGCCTGCAAAAAAACAATGTGAAGCCAAGTGTTTTCCGCGCGATATTAGGAACGGGCAGGGAGGAAGTTTAGAAGGATAGGCATGACTGTTATCCAGCTATGGGCGTAAACAATTCTGGTAATTCCACGCCGTGCTAAATTGTCACACCCATATAATTTAAGTTTTCTATACAGTCTATAGGTTTTTTTCAATCTCCAAATTCAGTACTTTTGAAAATATTAAAATTATGGATATAAAAAATGAACATGTGCAATGCCTGATCATTGGATCGGGGCCGGCAGGTTATACTGCTGCCATTTATGCAGCAAGGGCCAATCTGAAACCGGTATTGTACCAGGGCATCCAGCCGGGGGGCCAGTTAACGATCACTACAGAGGTAGAGAATTATCCCGGTTACGCAAATGGAGTTCAGGGGCCGGACATGATGATTGATTTTGAATTTCAGGCCCGCCGTATGGGTACTGATATACGATATGGTTTGGCAACCGAAGTTGACTTTTCCGCCTCTCCTTTGAAAGTACAGATAGATGAAGAGCTATGGGTTGAGGCAGATGCGATCATTTTGGCAACGGGCGCAAGTGCGAAATGGCTTGGACTTGAGAGCGAACAGCGCCTCAATGGTTATGGCGTAAGTGCTTGCGCGGTATGCGATGGTTTCTTCTTCAAGGGAAAAGATGTTTGCATTATAGGCGCTGGTGATACAGCAGCGGAGGAAGCGCTCTACCTGAGTAAGATTTGTAATTTCGTTCACATGTTTGTGAGAAGGGATGAAATGCGTGCAAGCAAAATAATGCAACAGAGAGTTTTGAATACCCCCAACATCAAAGTGTATTGGAACACCGAAGTAGATGAAATTCTCGGTGAAACAAAAGTGGATTCCGTAAGAATAAAAAATAGCAAAACAGGTGATAAGGAAGTGATTCCCGTGAGCGCTTATTTTGTGGCTATTGGCCATAAACCCAATTCAGATATTTTTAAGGGCTGGCTTGATATGGATGAAAATGGTTATGTGAAAGTGATACCGGGTTCCACCAGGACCAATATCGAAGGTGTATTCGCAGCGGGGGATCTGCAGGACAAAATTTACCGCCAGGCGGTAACCGCAGCCGGTACCGGCTGCATGGCGGCTCTGGATGCTGAAAGATATTTAAGCGTACTCCATCATCCGGTGCCTTCGGATAAGATAATGATCCCGGCAAATGAAGATGAAAAACCTGCTTAATGTAATTTTCTCTTAATGAATAAGGTTTTTCAAAAACATGATTAAAGTTCAGTTACACCAGCTAAAATTCAATGCTTTTCACGGCATTCATGAAGAAGAGAAAATATTGGGAAATGATTATGTAATTGATGCGTCGGTCGAGTTTCACGAAACGTCGCATATAATTACCTCCATTCACGAAACCATTAGCTATGCGGACATCTTCACGATAATAAAGAAAAGGATGGCAATACCAACCCCCTTGCTGGAAACGATACTAATGGAAATCGCAAACGAAATTCACGACCACTTCCCTCAGTTAAAGTCTATAAATATTTCGATCATGAAAACGCATCCGCCTATAGAAGGAATAGAGGGAGCAGCAGTGGTTGGTTATCATAAGGAATTTTGACCGGTATTGATATAAATAAGAATATTACACAATTAATGAAAGCAACCATTTTCCTTGCACTGCTATTCTTTCACAATTTTTCATCAGCACAGGATATTAATTTTTATATAAGCCAGGCTGGCCAGTATGAAGCTGCCATGAACGATGAAGAGGCTATAGTAAAATATAAGGAAGCTCTAAAAATTCAACCCAATAATATTTTCGCCATCTGCAAAGCAAGTGAGCTTTGTAGCAGGATAGGAGCGAGATTTCAAAATAATGAAGCCCGGCAGGCAGATTATTTTTCTGCGGCGAGGACCTATGCACAAACCGCTCTGAAACTTGATCCCCTTAATTCTGAATCGAATTTTGTGATGGCTTTGGTAATGGGCCGGGAAGCAATCATAAAGGGGGGCAAGGAAAAAATAATGGCCGTAAAAGACGTTAAAAATTACGCGGACCGTTCTATTAAATACGATCCCAACAATTTTAAAGCATGGTATGTCCTTGGCAAATGGTATTACGAAGTGAGCGCCCTCAACTATTTCGAACGCATTGCTGTAAAGATTTTTTTTGGGGCGCTTCCCAAAGCGGAAATAGGCGATGCCATCGCTTGTTTTGAGAAATCAAAATCCATAAATCCCGGCTTCGTATTGAATTACCTCACGCTGGCAAAGGCCTATAAAAGAAAGGATGAAAAAGCACTCGCACGGCAGAACCTGGCCTTTGCGATATCGCTGCCGGAACAGACGCAGGATGATGCAAAAATTAAATCCGAAGCGCGTGAACTGCTAAAAAAATGGAACTAGATACTCAATAAACAAAGGCAATTATTGAACGAGAATGACTACGGTTTTACAGATTCTTACTCTATATAAAAATTTAAAGAATATATGCTAATCAAAAAACTCATGTTTGTATGTATTGTAATGATGGCAGCCAGCGCCAATGCACAAACAGATTCTTCAACTTACGATCCCCATGATCTTTTTACACCCAATTTTTATCCATCCTCAGTTAATGAATACAGAGCAGCCGATGGGCAACCGGGCCCAAAGTACTGGACCAATAAAGCCAGTTACAAAATAGCCGCTTCTTTGGATGACGTAAAAGATGAGATTACAGGGAGTGTAACTATTACATACACAAATAACAGCCCACACCCATTGTCTTATATTTGGTTATACCTCGATGAAAACCTCTACAATCTTGATTCCAGGGGGCAGGCCAAAACTCCAGCAACCAGGCGCAGTCGTTATGGTGATGTCAACTCGCAGTTTGAGGGTGGCTATAAAATTCAATCGGTAAAGCTTTTGTCATCTTCCAAAGGAAAAAATACTGAAATGAAACTGGCAAATGTCATTTCTGACACCCGCATGCAAATTCGCCTTTCATCGCCGCTACCGCCTAACGGTGGTTCTATCCAGTTTAAAATTGACTACTCTTATCTTATACCCACATACGGATCAGACAGAACAGGAATTTTGGATACAAAGAATGGGAAGATTTATGCAATAGCGCAGTGGTACCCACGTATGTGTGTGTATGATGATATCGAAGGATGGAATACGTTGCCTTATCTGGGAGCCGGTGAGTTCTATTTGGACTACGGCGATTACGACTATACTGTAACCGCTCCGGCAAACCACATTGTAGTTGGTTCCGGTGAGCTTTTAAATCCACAGGATGTTTTAACGCCTGTACAGTTTAGAAGATACAACCAAGCGAAGCAAAGTGATAAAACCGTAATGATAAGAAGTGCTTCGGAAATTAATGATCCTGCTTCACGCCCGCAAAAGGGAAACCTTACCTGGCATTTTAAAATAAATAATGCAAGGGATGTCTCCTGGGCATCTTCTAAAGCATTTATATGGGATGCGGCGAGGATGAATCTTCCATCCGGCAGAAAAGCTTTGGCTATGAGTGTTTATCCCGTGGAATCTGCTGGTGACAGCGCATGGGGCCGGGCAACAGAGTACACAAAGGGCAGCATAGAAAATTATTCTAAAAGATGGTACGAATATCCGTACAACACTGCGACCAATGTTGCCAGTAATGTCGGCGGTATGGAGTATCCTTCCATCGTATTCTGCGGTTATAAAGCACGAATGAGTGGCCTCTTTGGCGTAACAGATCACGAGTTTGGCCACACATGGTTTCCCATGATCGTTGGCAGTAATGAAAGGAAATATGGCTGGATGGATGAAGGCTTTAATACATTTATCAATTCAATTGCCAGCGTAGATTTCAACCATGGTGAATACGAACCGAAACCCCGGGATATGGCATCTGTTTATAAGTACATGTTTGGCAGTACTTCGGAAACCGTCATGAGCGAGCCGGATGCGCTGCGGGAACGCAATATTGGAACAGCCCTTTACAGCAAGCCCGGCTATGCGCTTACTATATTGAGGAATGAAATTTTAGGCCCCGATAGATTTGATTATGCGTTCAGGTTATACATCAAAAAATGGGTGTACAAACACCCTACGCCATGGGACTTTTTCAGAACGATGGAAAATGCTGCAGGCGAAGACCTTGGATGGTTCTGGAAAGGGATGTTTCTTGAAAATTATAAACTAGATCAGGCAATAACCGGCGTTGAGTACGTGAACAATGATTCCTCCAAAGGTGCCCTGATACGAATCGTAAATCTGGACAGGATGGCTATGCCAGTATATCTTAGCTATGAAACTAAAAGCGGAAAAACCGGCTTCCTTAAAATACCGGTTGAGGTGTGGCAAAATGGCTCAAGCTGGGTTGTAAAGTTAAATACAACTGAAAACCTTAAAAGTGTTACCATAGATCCTGAGCACATTTTTCCCGACATCAATGTTGATAATAATACATGGGTGAATGAATAAGCCTTAATTAGGTAATTGGCTAATTAGCTAATTAAATCTACTTTTGCACCCATTTTATGAAAACTATCAGTGAAATATTCCCGCTACTTGACGAGCCAAAAAAAATGGTGATTACTTTTCATCAAAAGCCTGATGCCGATGCTATGGGCTCCGGGCTTGGTTTATATCATTTCCTGGTACAGTTTGGCCACACGGTTACTGTAATATCACCGACCAACTGGGCGGGATTTCTAAACTGGATGCCGGACGCTAAAAAGGTGCTTGATTATGAAATACAGACCGATAAGGCAAATGCTGCGCTGCAGGAAGCTACATGGGTATTTTGTCTTGACTTCAATGTATTGAACAGAACTAAGAGGATGGAAGCGATTTTATTAACATTGCCGGGCAAGAAAATCTTGATAGACCATCACCAGCAACCCCAGGTGGAAGCATTCGATTATGGAATAAGCAATGCAGATAAAAGCTCAACAGCAGAGATGGTGTATGATTTCATAACAGAAAGTGGGCATGGTGATAAAATAAATGCACAGGTGGGGGAATGCTTGTACGCAGGCGTAATGACAGACACCGGATCATTTAGGTTTAGATCTACTTCGGCAAGCGTGCACCGGATGATTGCAGATCTAAAGGACAAGGGACTTGAGCATAGCCCGGTTCATGAGAACCTGTTCGACAATTTCCTGGAGGGGCGTTTCCGGTTTTTTGGAAATATCTTATTGAACAGGATGGAAGTGTTTTATGAATACAATACTGCATTGATTGCAATTCCCCAGCAAGACCTTATTCGGTACAACGTAAAAACCGGGGATACAGAAGGCCTGGTAAATTTTCCTCTTAGCATTAAGGGAATTAAGCTGGCAGCGGTGATCATTGACCGCGGCGATGAGCGTAAAAGTTCGTTTCGCAGTAAAGGTGGTTTCGATGTCAACACATTTGCCAGAAAATATTTTCATGGGGGCGGCCATTTTAACGCAGCAGGCGGCAAAAATTCCGAGCCACTGGAAGAAGCAGTGCGGCAGTTTAAAGAAGCTATTAAAGAAAATAAAGAACAATTAAAAAGTTATCAATTTTAAAAAAAAAATAAACATGAGCAAATCAATTTTCCTGGCGGCCGCAACCATAATATTCCTGGCCGCAGGATGTACTGAAAGAAATTTTGTAAAAGCTAAAAATGGCCTCGAATACAAGATAGTAGATGGTGACGGTGGCAAAGAAATTAAATATGGTAATACCATCAAATTCAGAGCTATGAGTTACTATGGAGATTCTTTAATGTCCACGCCGTTCGATTCGGTTCCCCAGTTAATGGAAGTAGATTCTACCAAATTACCGCCCGAATATGTAGCCATATTTAAGGCCGCTAAAAAAGGCGATAGCATCGTTACCCGCATATTGGTTGATTCAATCATGAAATTTAACCAGGTGCCTCCATTTGCAAAAAAAGGACAATACCTTGGCTATAGGTTTAAAATACTGGATGTAATTACTGACCCGGCACAGGCTGCAGCAATGAAGCAAGAAATGATGGAAGAATTAAAAAGGATGGATTCTGTTTCTGCAATCAAACAACAATCCATAGATGATAAGACCCTCAGCGATTATCTTTCAAAAAATAATATTAAAGCAACAAAAACTGAAAAGGGAACTTATGTTGAAATCCAGGATCCGGGCACAGGCGAGCAAGTTGCTGTAGGTAAAGCAATCACGGTTGATTATAAAGGCATGACAATGGAAGGAAAAGTGTTTGACCAGAGTTACGATTCTTCCGGAAAATCGATAAAGCCTTACACATTCTTAGTGGGAGAACGCGGCGCTATCGAGGGCTGGCCTGATGGTCTTGTTTATTTCAAAAAGGGCGGAAGGGGCCGCTTGTTTATTCCTTCACGCCTTGCTTATGGTGCACGTGGTGCAGGCCCGGATATACCGGCAAACACCCCAATAATGTTCGATGTATCCGTTATTGATGTAATGCCCGCTGAAGCATACCAGAAAAAAATGCAGGAGCAGCAGCAGATGATGCAACAGTTGCAGCAAATGCAACAACAACAGCAAAAGCAACAACCAAACGCACAAGGTAAATAGCAGACAACAGAAAGAAATTGAGTAAACGCCCCTGGTCAACAGGGGCGTTTATGCTTTACCGTAAGCCATGAATAATTTTACAGCTTCCGCAGCTTCTTTTACGTCGTGAACCCGCAAAATATCCGCACCGTTTTGCAGGGCAATTGTGTGAAGTACTGTAGAACCATTGAGCGCATCTTCCACAGGTATATCAAGGGTTTTATAAATAGTTGATTTACGCGACAGGCCAGCCATAAGCGGTACGCCCGCCATTTTAAATAAGCGCAGTTTTCTTAATAAAGTAAAATTCTGGGCAATTGTTTTTGCAAATCCAAAGCCCGGGTCAATAATAATATCTTTGATACCTGCCTCCCTGAGTACACTTATTTTTTGAATAAAGAAATCCAATACTTCTGTATGTATGTTGCCATATATTGCCCGCTGCTGCATAGTTTCAGGAGTTCCTTTTATATGCATGCAGATGTATGGAACACGAAGGGAGCCCACTGTTCCGATCATATCCGCATCTAACGAGCCCGCACTGATATCGTTAACGATAGAAGCGCCGGCATGTACTGCTTCCCGCGCTACCATAGCATGATAAGTGTCAATGGAGAGTATGGCACCTGGAAATTCTTTAGAAATGATCTTTATAGCAGGCAATACCCGGGATAGTTCTTCATCCGCAGTAATTCTTGCACTTCCGGGCCGGGTACTTTGCCCGCCGATATCAAGTATATCGGCTCCTTCCTGTATCATCTGCGCTGCTTTTTCGAGAACAGCCTGTCCATTTTGCATCCTGCTACCGGCATAAAATGAATCGCCATTTACATTCAGTATACCCATAATTAATGGTTGCTGTATTAATACCAACCTTCCCTTGCAGTTCAATGAAAACATTGTTTGTTTATGTTTAAATTTGGCGATAATTATGCAAGTTAACACCGATCAACAATACGACAGCGCTGTAAGCAGTTGCAGAGATATATTCATAAAAAAGACCAAAGATTACAGTACCTCCTGGAGGGTTTACCGCACCATTTCTATCGCCGACCAAATATATATTAAAGCGAAGCGAATCAGGAACATCCAGCAAACGGGTGTTCAAAAAATACATGATGATGTGAAGGGCGAGTTCATGGGTATGTTGAACTATGGAATTATTGGACTTATACAGCTCGATTTAGATAACGATGAAGTGGAAGAACTTCCTTTTGAAGAAGCAATAAAGCGTTATGATGAAAAAAGTGATGTCGCAAAAAAATTAATGCAGGATAAAAACCATGATTATGGCGAGGCCTGGAGAGATATGAGCCAGGAAAGTTTCGTAGACGTAATCCTTGCAAAAATTCTTCGTATCAAGCAAATCGTTCAAAACGATGGCATCACTTTAGCCAGCGAAGGCATAGATTCAAACTATTACGACATCGTGAATTACGCTGCTTTTGCATTAATCTTATTTAAGTAACCATAGAGACATTAAAATACGTATCATGAAATTTTTGGTTAATATTTCCCGTGTTATCGTAGGGGTGCTTTTTATTTTTTCGGGGCTGGTAAAAGCCAATGACCCGCTGGGACTTTCTTATAAAATGCAGGAGTTCTTTGAAGTTTGGGGGCAAACCAGCAGCCTTAAAAATGCAATGGACTGGCTTCACAACTATGCTTTGCCTTTTTCTATCATTATGATCACGCTTGAGATAGTTGTAGGTGTTGGAATTTTATTAGGCCTGTGGAAAAAGCTTTTTAGTCTGCTTTTATTATTACTCATTATCTTTTTTAGTTTTCTAACAGGCTATGCCGTGCTCTCAGGCAAGATTGCGACGTGTGGATGTTTTGGCGACTGCATCCCGCTTACAGCTATGCAATCATTCATTAAAGATCTTATTTTGCTGCTGTTAATCCTCGTCATCTTTTTTGGAATAAAGTATTTAAAGACGGTGCTTGCTCCTGTCGCTAATTTTTTTATCATTCTCATTTCTGTGGGTATCGTATTGGGATTTCAGTGGTTTGTAATGCGCCATACTCCGCTGGTTGATTGTCTTCCTTTCAAAAAGGGAAATAACCTTATTGAATTAAGAAAAATGCCAGCCAATGCTATACCAGATAAAAAAGATTTTATATTCGTTTATAAGAAGGACGGTAAAGAGCAGCAGTTCACGAGGAAAAATATCCCGGACTCTACCTGGGAATTTGTAAGCAGGGAAGATATTATTGTTGAAAAGGGTGTGAATAATGAGCCGCCTGTAAAAGACTTCTATCTCTCTACTTCTTCAGGTAACGATTCTACTGAAGCCATATTAAGTACAGCCGGTCCTTACTATTTATTTTTCATAAAAGATTTTTCGAGGGGTAACGATTACTGGCTGAATAATTTTACTTCTATTTACAAAATGGCAAAACAAAAAAATATGCCAATCTACATTGTTGCTTCACAAGCATCCGAGGCGCAGCAATTTTTCAATGAAAGAAATGATTATGATCTTCCTGTTTTAAGCCTTGATGCAACTGCATTAAAAACGGCGGCGCGTACCAATCCTGAATTATATTTAATGAACGGGCCGGTAGTAGCAAACAAGTGGGGGTGGGTGGATTTGAAGAAGGCAGTTAAATAAATTTTGATGCATGATGCACTATATTAAGTCCTTCAAAAGTTTGAGAAATGGATATGGAAAAATCAGCCATGATTTAAAGAAATAAAAAATAAGAACAGCAACAATGCTTCAACTTCTTATAAAAAAATTATTCTATGGTTTACTTGTTTTAGGAGGAGTAGTCGTAATTGTATTTTTTATTTTCCAGGCATTTGCCGATCCTGCCCGTCTTATTGTGGGACAAACTGGAGATAAAAAAACCATGGATAATATACGCAAAGAATTGTACCTCGATCAACCGAAGTGGAAGCAATTTTTACTTTACTTAAATGATGTTTCTCCAATCGCTATTCATTCGAAAAAAGAAATAGTTGATAAAAATCTTCATGGATTTTTTATCGGGGGCGATAATAAACTATCTTTTAAAGTACCTTACTTGAGACGCAGCTATCAAACAAAAAAGGAAGTAACCAGTGTTTTAATGGAAGCGCTCCCGGGCACGTTGTTGCTGGCGTTTGCGGCGATGCTGTTTGCCACTGTTGCAGGCATTTTCCTTGGAGTAGTTGCAGCGATTAAGCACAATACCTGGCTGGATACCTCTTCCGTTTTTGCGAGTGTTATCGGTATTTCCGCACCTTCTTTTTTTATGGCAATTGTTATTGCCTATTTATTTGGAATCGTGTTGCATTCTTATACGGGCCTTCCATTTACAGGGAGTTGGTTTAGCATTGATGAAACAACCGGTGGGAAATACCTGACTCTTCAGAATTTAATATTACCTGCTCTCACTCTCGGCATAAGGCCACTTGCTATTATTACACAACTCACAAGGAGTTCTATGCTTGATGTGCTTAACCAGGATTTCATAAGAACCGCTTATGCAAAAGGATTAAGCAGGAACCAGGTTGTGTACCGGCATGCCTTACGCAATGCATTGAACCCCGTAGTGACTGCAATTACCGGCTGGTTTGCTGAGCTGCTGGCAGGCGCCTTTTTTGTTGAATATATTTTTGGATGGAAGGGTATTGGAAAAGTTACCGTTGATGCTTTAGAGAAGTTGGATTATCCTGTTGTGATGGGCTCGGTGCTCTTGTCAGCAGCCATTTTTGTATTGGTAAATATATTTGCTGATGTTCTCTACGGGGTCATTGACCCGAGGGTAAATAATGGTCCATAGCCCCTGAAGGGAAAGAACCCCTAGCCCCTGAAGGGGAACAATTTCAAGATTTAGATAACGCTGTTGCCAATACAAATGCACGCTTTGTTTTAGAAGGAGTTTAGATACAAGTCACGGCTATGTCCCCCTTCAGGGGCTAGGGTTGTTTTACCTTATCACCACCTCTTTTATTACCTTCTCGCCGAGGGCATCATTCACCCGTTCAATTATCTTTTCTTTTTGATACAGCAGTTCGTTTTTTAAAGGTGCCACTGTGGATGATATAAACAGTGTGGAGTTAATGATTTCGATTTTATCGGTATAGCGTGCGATGGTTTTACCCATTATCTTTTCCCAGGCATCTTCTATTTGCAATGCCTGCACACCTCCTTTTAACCTGCTTTTTTTTAGGAACTCCTTTAAGGCCTCACCAATTGTAAACTCCGACATAATTTAAAGATACTATAAAAGCGTTTTGGAATTGCCGACTTCATTTGCTCGTTGCGAGAATTTTAATTCCCAAATCATTAAAACGAATACAGGGATATACTCTAATGCTGACACAAGCGCGCTTTCAGCGTAAGGAATTTGGCGGTACGTAAAGTAGGAAAGAAGAACTGTCCCGGACCACAGGTAAATAAATTTGTAATTGAAAAAAATATTTAAAAAGACCAATGTGGTAGCATACCATGGGTGAACAATAGAAGCTAAAGCAAAATAAACGGTGAAAGAAAATAATAAAGATTTCAATAGCGGTTTTATAGAACTATTACTTTGAGTCAGGTATCTTATAGCAATTGACATCAACACGATCAATGAAAGCACGATACCTGAAATTTGAATGATATTATAGCCTGTCAATTGATAACCGATCCATCTAACTAATTTATATACACTACCGTTAAATTCAAAAGACTGAAAATAGAGCCCGATACTTTCAAAGAGATGTTTTATAAAAACAGGATTTAAAAATGGAATACTTAAGACAGCAGTACAGACAAAAATGCCGATGATAAATTTTATGCGCATTCTTTTTTCCAGGCATTTTAAAAAGAAAGGAAGGCATAGCAGCGGTAGTAATTTTGTAGCGATAGCAAGGCTTAAAAGGATTGCAGAAGTGATTACTTTATTCTCCAATAAAAAATAAATGGAAGCTGCGCAGAAAAAAATCATCAATGCTTCAAAGTGAAGGTTACCAGTAAGTTCAATTATTACCAACGGGTTAAGCGCATACCACAAAATATTTTTTGCGGGAAGATGCATGATCTTCAAGATTTTTAAACCAAAATACAGGGTGCCTAACTCCACCAGCATCATAATGAAATGTAAAACGATCACCGGGCTTTTTATCGAGTGAGGAAAGAGCCAGGTTACTGCTGAAAAACAGCCTTGCATAACGGCAGGATACACACTAAAATAGTTGGGAGAATTCATGTGGTGATACAGGAATTGCATCATATCATTTTCACGAATACCCTGCTGCTCTATTAATGCTGAAGGCAATGCCAGGAATGGGTTTATTCTCATGTTAACCAGGTGGCCGTCCCACAAAAAACGAAAATAATCGTCGCTTAATACCGGGTTAGAAAAGATGAAGATTGCCCTGCACACAATAGAAAAATACAGCAAGTGCTTCAAGGAAAATGAACTGCTTTTCAAAAGAAAAAGAAAGCCGGCAAAACAAACTCCCGATGACAGGATAAGCAAAAAGAACTGGGTTCTTTCAATGCCATACCCTATAACTGCTAATGCCGCTGCCATAAACAGCATAACAAATAGAGCAGGAATTTTTTTATTTAACAACATCCGTGTAAAAAGATAAAGGCATATTGATTACAGATATCTAAAAATAGTTGTAATTATTTTATAGCCTGCCAACACGGTACCCTTAACCGTTCCGCTGATTTTTGAAAAGCCGATTCTTTTGCGGTACCGTACCGGAACTTCTGCGACTTTCATTTTCAATTTAGCGGCCTTTAATTGCATCTCCACTGTCCATCCATAAGTAGTGTCCTGCATATTCATACGAAGCAGGCTTGAAAACCTTGCGGCCCTGAAAGGGCCGAGATCTGTATATTTTACGCCATAGAAAAGCCTGAGCAACCTTGTCGCGAGCCAGTTTCCAAATAGTTGAGGAATGGTCATCGAGCCCTTTTCAATTTTCCCCAAAGCTCTTGACCCAATTACAAGATCACAATCATCTTGCGTTATTTTATTGATTAATAATCCCATCTCTTCCGGATAGTCTGAATGATCTCCGTCAATAAAAACAACAATGTCGGGCCTGGGATTTATTTGTGTTGCATATTCAATTCCTTTCAGGCACGCATAGCCATATCCTGGTCTTATTTCTTCCACAACAGTTGCGCCTGCACGAAGAGCCGCGCCGGCAGTATCATCGGTTGAGCTGTTATTTACAACAACTATTTCTGAAACAAAATCGGGGATTTCTTTAATTACGAATGGAATGGCTTCTTCCTCATTGTATGCAGGAATTATTACTATTATAGAAGGAAAAATTTCATCTTTCAAATAGTAGTCTTTGTCTTCATTTTATGGGCGAAAGAAGAAGTGAATGGAAGCATGGAATAATAAAACACCATTGAAAAACCTATTGCCAGCATACTATGATATGCAACCATGCCGTAATCCTGGAAATGCAGGCCGAAGTAAATGGCAGCAATAAAAAGCAAGGCAATGATTCCTTCTAATACTGAAATAAAAGTAAGGGCCGTGCCGGTATATTTATTTTCTGATAGTGAATGGCTACTGCTAATTACATTAAACTTTGGCGTACGTATGAATGGAGTCTTTTTACCAAGGTAACCTTCAATTACCGCGATGGCATGATGTAACGAAAGCCCCATAGACATAGCAATAAACACAGGAAATGTTTTTATGAAATAGAATACTCCACTCCATTTTTTTTCTGAATTATAAATACAGGTGACAAGATAGGTTGCTGAAATTATTACAAAGCTTATGACAAATAAATAACCGGTTTTGTAAAAAAATCCAAGTTGGGGCCAGGCCTGCTTAATGAATAAAAGAGGGATGCTAAGCAGGGCGCAGAGAATGACGCTTATAAACACGGCGCTGTTAAGTAAATGTGCAACAGCCTGCCATTTTATCAATACGGAAAGATCGCTTTTGAATATTTTCCCCAAATGCTTTCTGGCGGTTTCAGCGCCTCCTTTTGTCCACCGGTATTGTTGGGATTTAAGTGCGCTCATAACCGGCGGTAATTCTGCAGGCGATGCAACATCTTCCAGGTATATAAATTTCCAGCCTTTTAGCTGCGCACGGTAACTAAGATCAAGGTCTTCAGTAAGCGTGTCGGCTTCCCAGTTTCCTGAATCAATAATGCACTCTTTTCTCCAAACGCCGCCCGTTCCATTGAAATTCATAAAGCAGTTGGCGGTATTACGACCAACCTGCTCCACGTGGAAATGCGCATCTAAGCCAAATGCCTGCAAGTCGGTAAGAAGTGAATACTTACGGTTGATATGTTCCCACCGGGTTTGAACCATACCGGTTTTATCGTCGCTAAAGTGAGGCAATGCTTTTATTAAAAAATTTGCCGGAGGGATAAAGTCTGCATCGAAGATTGCAACGAATTCTCCGGAAGCCGTTTCTAAAGATTCTTTAAGAGCCCCGGCTTTATATCCCGTCCTCACTGTACGCCGTATGTGCAAAATATTTATTCCCTTGTGGCGATAGTAGTCAATTTTTTTTTCAATTAATTCCGTTGTCTCATCTGTTGAGTCATCTAAAACCTGGATTTGTTTTTTATGCGAAGGATACTCTATATTAACAGCCGCATCAATAAGCCGCTCTACTACATATTTTTCATTGTAAACAGGTAGTTGAATGGTTACTGTTGGGAGCGCTTCAATGTGTATGGGCGGGAAATCTTTTTCCTGCTTCTTCTTTGACAATAAATATTTCACAACCAGGAAAGCCTGTGATATACTATATAAGAAAAGAAAAAGAACCGCAAGAGCATACAAGGCAAGCACAAAAATCATCAGGATATGTAGCATTTCATTAGGTATCATCGCCATGTTTTGTAACGCAAAATTACAATTTAACTTCTATGCCTTTGTTTCCTATCAATATCGGGTTATCAGTCATCCTGTTATCACCATCCAGATTTTCCAGGTTAAGCACGCCCCGCGGGCATACTGATGAACAGATACCACATCCAACGCAGGAAGCCCGCACTATATTTTGTCCGCGTTGTGCATACCATTTTACATCTATCCCCATTTCGCAATAGGTAGAGCAATTACCGCAGGAAATACACTGGCCGCCATTTGTCGTGATACGAAACTTTGATTTATATTTTTGAAAAATGCCGAGTATCGCCGCCATGGGACATCCAAACCTGCACCAGACCCTACCCCCGAAAATAGGGTAGAAGCCTGTGCCTATAACGCCGGCGAATATTGAGCCGATGAAAAATCCATACCATTGCGCGAAACTTCCTGAAATACTTCCCAGCACTGCTCCCTGGTATGCCGAATTGATCCATAGTAACGCAGTTGTAACCGTTACAAATATCAACACGCTGTAAATACTTATCCTTTCAACCTTCCAGGTTTTTAGAGATTTATTGGAAAGCTGCCTGTATGGGTCACCCATGGTTTCGGCCAGGCCGCCACAACCGCACACCCACGAGCAATACCAGCGCTTGCCGTATTTATAAGTGAGGAATGGCGTGGCGATAAAAGTCATTACTGCGCCCCAAAAAACCATGAATATTCCAATGCCCCCATTATTGAAAAGGCTATATACATCGCCGGGAAACAGGTAATTATATTTTAGTGGCCAGAAATAAGAAAAATAAAACTCAGGCTGGTTTAATTTTTTTAATACAGCCGGAATTAAGAAGGCAAAACCAGTTTGAAAAAACATAACTGAAATCGTTCTTATCACCTGGTAGCGGCTGTGCCGGTATTTTGCGATAAAGCGAATGCCCATAATTAATATGGCTATGGTGTACATACTTCCATATAAAAACCAATGGTCGGCGGGCTCACCTCTTAAAAAATTACTGATAGGATCCATAACCCGGATCATACCAGTTAATGTGTAGGGAAACCAATATAACAAAACGTAAAACCCGGTGAGAAATATGCCAAGTGCAAATGCATATATCCCGCGTGATGTCATTTTATCAAACATGATATGGTTGTTCTTAATACCTGCTTTTTCTTTGTATAGTGGAAAGGCATACAAAATTCCGCCAGCAGAGCCCAATATAAAAGTGCAAAGAAGGCCGGTGGTGCTATTTACAAGATCACCATTAATACAAATGACAATAAAAAACAGGAGAGAGAGCGTAACCATTGCTACGGCTACCTTTTGAATGATACCTCCTTTAGGATGCTCTGCTAGGGATAAAGAAATTGAATCGTTCATGTCCGTTTTCCTTTTTTATTTATGATTTTGGATGCTTTATGTAAAATGCTTCCCTGATATTTTTTTCGTGATGTTCAAAAAATTCCGGATCAAAATTCGCAAGATGTAAGTGATCAATAACGTAGTTAATAGTTTGTTTTTCCGAAAGCCATTTATCGAACAGGGCATGCCTCAATCTTATTCCGAAAGAATTAACGCCCTTGCAAACTTTTGTGCTTGCATCCCAGGCAAAGCGAATTAAGATTTCTTTTTGCGGATGCTTCCAGAAAAATTGCAGTTCATTTTCGGAAGGATTAGGGAATACATCGCCGTAGGTCTGGTACTCTATGTCGAAGAATTTTGCAGAATTAAACCATGGTCCCGGGTTATAGGATGTGTTTATACCGCAAATTGTTTGTGCCAATGTTTCGCCATGCATGCGGGCTGTGTACCATACTTGTTCAATCGCTTTCCTGTTATTCACGGGATTTATGAACTGTGCGCAATCGCCAATAGCAAAGACGCCAGGGACGGTGGTTTCAAAATGCTTGTCTATTAAAATACCTTTGTCTGTTTCTATATCGCTATCCGCTAAAAAATCAATGTTAGGCTCTACGCCGGTTGTAATGCCTACAAATCCGCAGGGTATTTTTTTATTCTTATTTGTAGTTACCGCCATTACATTCCCATCTTTTCCTGCAATCACTTCCTTTAATTCCGTTTCATACAAAATCTTTATGTTACGCTGCACAATATGGCTGCCGATCATAGAGGCCTCCGCGGATGGAAGAACACCGCCCCAGAAATTTTTTTCACGAACCAGGAATGTAACATCGATTTTTCTTGAGTGAAGCATTTCAGCGAGTTCTACGCCAATCAAGCCACCGCCTACAATAATTGCATGAGTTATATTTTCCGTTGTCTTTGTAATGGTTTCAAGATCCTGCAGACTGTACAAGCCAGCAACCCCCGCGATATCCTGCCCCGGCCATCCGTATTTTTTTGTTTTACTTCCGGAGGCTATAACTAATATATCATACCTGATAATTTCTCCATCATCCAACTCAAGGAAGTTTGATTTTGTATCGACTCTTGTTACATAATTTTGCAGTAAGTGAAAATTATTTTTCTCCCAAAACCAATCTTCATAGGGCTTAATGTTTTCATATTTCATGTGGCCCATGTAAACGTACATAAGAGCCGTGCGTGAGAAAAAATGCTTTGATTCAGAGGAAATAATGGTGATAGGATCTTTCGATTTCTTCCGGATATTTCTTGCACAGGTAATGCCTGCGATACCGTTTCCTATTATAACTATTTTGCGTTTCTCAGCCATTGGACAATTTAGAAAATAAAAACGATGAAAATTTTTTCATCGTTTTTTATAATATAACCCGTAATTACTTTTGTTCATTCAGGTTCCAGTCGTAATCCAGGTAATCTATGTCAGCATTCCTGTTTATTTTAACCGGTGCATACTTATTCAGAAAATCAATTTTACCGCCGGTCTTTGTAAAGTCCTTTCCATACCAGCTAAATATTTTTGAGATCTGTACTTTATCGGGAGTTACTATATTTTTTGACTTATCAGCAAGAAACGCACGCGCCTGTTCGTCCAGTTGCTTATCCAGCTTATCTGCTTCATAAGCTTCGTTGCGAAGTTTAGGGCAACTCATAGAAGCACAATTTAAGGCGAAATGCATACGCGGCTCAGTAAATTTCTTTCTTAATGTTTTATGTTCTATATCATTTAAAGAAAATTTATCATTCCCTATTTTAAAGAAGTTTTTGTCCCAAGGTGTATTTATAAAAATTACCTGCACATCCGGGCCGATCTTTTTTATACCTGAAACAGGATAGTGCATACTAATAAGTTTTACTGTAAATGCATTGTAAGCATTGAACCAATAGGCCAACTGTTGGTTTTTACTCCATGTATCGTTCGGCGGGTTGTTGGTAATTGTTGAAAGGTAAGCGTCCAGTTCTTTAATGTCTTTAATGAATCCTTTATAATTTACTAGCCCATCACTGTTTACATATTTTTTAAGCAGTTTTGTCCAGGCTTCGTGGTTAGGTGGGTTACCAGCGCCTCCCGGCGAAAAGTCTTCACGGGCTGCTGCAATATTAACGGAACAAGTAATAAAAAGAATGGTTAAAAGAGATAGAAGTTTTTTCATGATACTTTGTTTGGTGTAGTTTCATATACGGAAAAATAAAACCCGGAGATTATGTGGAAAGTTAAACAAAACCAAAAGCAAAATGATCACATTCAAATTAATTGTATTATTTGAACTTCTTCCCCAAATTCAGAAAGTGCCGCTTCTAGTCTCTCCTTATGTGTATCGGTAATAAAGACCTGGCCGTCATTCTTTTTGCAGACGTAATCGAGCAGGTTCTTCATTCGCACCTCATCCAGTTTTTCGAATACATCATCCAGTAAAAGAAGCGGAGGCACTTTGTTAATTGAAAGCAATAATTCAAACTCGGCCAGTTTACATGCAAATAACAAACTCTTTCGCTGCCCTTGTGATGCTGTTGTCTTAAATACATTTTCATTAAGAAAAAAGTTCAGTTCGTCCTTATGAATACCCGTATTTGTTCTTTGCGTAAGGATATCTTTTTGTCTCGATGATACCAGTAATTTTTGAAAATCGCATTCGTCTAACTGGCTGTTATAATCAATAGAAATTGACTCGTCGTTGCCTGATATTTCACCATAAAATTTTCGAATCAGTGGCAACAGTTCGTCCGTAAATTTTTGCCTTGTTTTAAAAATATAGATCCCCGGACCAATTAACTGGGCGTCGAGTGCTTCCAGCAATTGTGTGTCGAAAGTTCTTTGGGAAGATTCGTTTTTTAAAAAGCTATTCCGTTGCTGAATCACTTTATTGTAGGTGATCAGGTGCCTGAGGTATTCTGGGTCAACCTGGCTTATTAATGTGTCGAGATATTTCCTTCGTTCCTCGCTGCCACCCGTAATCATTTGGATATCGTCAGGCGCTATCATTACACAAGGAAATTTGCCTATGTGATGCGAGAATTTTATATAGGCCACATCGTCCAGAAAGAATTCTTTTTTTAGGGATGAACGATAAATGCAAACGATCTTATTTCTTCTTTCGAAGCCCGCATTTTTATTTTCTAATTCAGCTTCCAGTCGAAAGCCCTCAGCGCCGAAAAAAACATTAGCAAGATCTGATTTTGAAAAATAACTTTTAGTAAAACAGAGATAGTTGATCGCATCGAGCAGGTTGGTTTTCCCTTTTCCGTTAAGGCCACATATACCCACGATTCGGCGTGTAAAATTAAATGCTTCCGACTGGTAATTTTTATATCCCGTCAATACAATTTTTGTGAAAGCCATATTCGTTTGCAAGTTACAAAGTCTCCTCTTTTGAGCTATCAAAAAAAGCCAGGTAGTTATTTTCAGGCCATCTTATCAATTAACCTGCGGTGATAATTTATTTGCCCAAGATGATAATTTAAATGACCATATAGATGGATTAGCATAAGTTGATTTGACGAAACGACATTATTAAGCACAACAGGAAAATCTTTTTCAAGATCATCTTTTGAAAGATCATTTAGTGCAGTTTTTATTACAGGCATTGTTGCCTCCACATCGCTAATTAATTTTTGGCGCGGTACATTGTTATCAGAAAACTCCCTATCGCGATCCCTTACATATCCTGTATGGGCAAGCGTGGTACCAAAAAAATGATTCAAGTTGCCGACCAGATGCAAAACAAGATTGCCGCCTGAATTACTAATGCCTTTGGTTGTTATCCAAAGATCGCTTTCGGTTTTATAGCTTTGAATTTCCTTTACCAGCCTGTTCAAATCCCTTTCAAACAGGCGTTCTATATCTGTAAGCATACATAATTATTAAGTTATAAAAGGTAAAATTAATTAAATGATTTTACAGGAAGCTGGGTGCATTTCAAATTGTCGCTATGCTAAACTGCATGTGGGGGGTAGAGACACCGCCCACGGCGGAATGCCCTGGTTGGTGTCCCACCAAGCAGCGACAATTTGAAATGCATCCAGGAAGCTGAACTATGATTTCATTAACACAATCATCATTATATTTGCGCCCTATGACAGCAGAACAATTAAAAGATTTAAGAGACCGTATCTTGGTTTTGAGGAGGTTTCTTTGACGTTGAGAACCGCCAGCAAAAAATAGATAACGACAAGCAACTTTCGCTTTCGCCCGGCTTTTGGAATGATAACAAAAGGGCTACTTCCATTTTGAAGGAAATAAAATTGAATGAGTATTGGATGAACTTATTCAATAATGTGCAAACAAGGGTTGATGACTTTGCTGTGCTTTTTGAATTCTGGAAAGAAGGAGAAGCAACGGAAGAAGAGGTGAAAGAAGCATACAAGGCTGCCGAAGGTGCCATTGAAGAAGCAGAATTTAAGAGTACACTCAACCAGCCCGAAGATGAAATGCCTGCAATACTACAGATCAATAGCGGGGCAGGTGGCACAGAGAGCCAGGATTGGGCAGATATGCTTTTACGCATGTACCGGATGTATGGAGAAAAACAAGGCTGGAGTGTTACCGAACTCGACTACCAGGCCGGAGATGGTGCAGGTATAAAAAGCGCGACGCTCCAGTTTGACGGTCCTTTTGCATTCGGATTTTTAAAAGCTGAGAGCGGTGTTCACCGGCTTGTTCGCATTTCACCATTTGATAGCAATGCCCGGCGGCACACCAGTTTTGCCAGCGTGTATGTGTATCCGTTAATTGACGACACCGTGGAGATAAAAGTAAACCCGGCAGATGTGGAATGGGCTTTCTTTAGAAGTGGCGGCAGCGGCGGGCAAAATGTAAACAAAGTAGAAACGGCCGTGCGATTAACACACAAGCCCAGCGGCATCATCGTAGAATGCCAGCAGGCGCGTACACAAGGCGAAAACCGCGAAAAAGCAATGACGATGCTAAAGAGCCGTCTCTATGAAGAAGAAATGCGAAAAAGGCAGGAAGTGCTGAATGCTTCAAATGCTACGAAGAAAAAAATTGAATGGGGAAGCCAGATAAGAAGCTATGTTTTTCATCCTTATAAAATGATAAAAGACCATCGTACTGATTATGAAGTAGGGAATATTGGACCTGTAATGGATGGGGAACTTGATGGTTTTATAAAAGCTTATTTAATGATGGAGGCGGATGTTCAATCCTAACCAAAAATGGAAATGAATAGATTTGTAGTCTTAAATAATTTGTTTATTTTCATCCTCGTGGCAAGACGTTGTGTAATACACGAACCTTTGCAGTCTTATTTATTCCCCCCAAAAAATGTCATTCTTAACTCTGTGATTCTTGTTTTGAGATGACGATGATTTTAATAATGATTGCAAAGTATTTATATGAAAACTTTTTAGGTTGATAAAGATGATTGCATTGATGTTTCCCCCACGCTCTTAATTTTTATATTGAAGAACTAATTAATGACACCAGGCCCATTGCGGAGTTAAAATCCTTACGTTCATAAATCACTACTTTTGAATAATCGGAAAAAAAAGACTGTTCTGAAGTATAATCTCAAATAGCAAAATAATTATGCCTTCGATTCTTATAATAGATGATGAAAAAAGTATCAGGAAAACTTTAAATGAAATTCTCAGCTTTGAAGGGTATAAAATTGATGAGGCTGCAGATGGCGAAGAAGGTCTGAAAAAATTTAAAGATAAAAATTACGACCTTGTTTTATGCGACATAAAAATGCCCAAACTAGATGGCATCGAATTTCTTGAAAAGGCAAAAGAAATAAATGACGAAACTCCCATCATTATTATAAGTGGTCACGGCAACATTGATACCGCGGTGGAAGCGGTGAAAAAGGGCGCTTACGATTATATTTCGAAGCCGCCCGATCTCAACCGCATGCTTATTACCCTTCGCAATGCAATGGAAAAAAACAGCCTGGTTGCTGAAACAAGGGTTTTGAAAAGAAGAGTGAGCAAGGTGCAGGAGATTGTAGGCGAGTCGCAACCGATAAAAATTATTAAGGATACGATCGATAAAATTGCGCCTACGGAAGCCCGCATTTTAATAACGGGTGAAAATGGCGTAGGCAAGGAATTGGTGGCAAGATGGATTCATGAAAAAAGCAGCCGGGTGAAGGGCCCTATGGTGGAAGTAAATTGTGCTGCTATCCCGGGAGAACTTATAGAGAGCGAGTTATTCGGCCACGAAAAAGGAAGCTTCACCTCTGCGGTAAAACAGCGCATTGGTAAATTTGAACAAGCTAGTGGCGGCACATTGTTCCTGGATGAAATAGGGGATATGAGTGTGAATGCACAGGCAAAGGTATTGCGGGCGCTGCAGGAAGGAAAGATAACAAGGGTAGGAGCAGATAAGGACATTAATGTAGACGTGCGTGTAATTGCTGCAACCAACAAAGATCTTTTGAAGGAAGTGGAAAATAAAAATTTTCGCCTTGACCTTTACCATCGCCTCGGGGTAATTATTGTGCATGTGCCTTCCCTTAACGACCGGCTTGGAGATATTCCTTTATTAGTTGACCGGTTTCTTGAGGACATAGCCGGCGAATATGGCCAGCCGAAAAAGGCGATGGATAAGGAGGCTTTAGAATTACTTCAACAGCACAATTGGACTGGCAATGTGCGTGAGCTGCGTAATGTTGTTGAAAGATTGATTATCTTATCCGGCAAGGTGATTACAGGCGAGGATGTTGAAAGTTATGTCTTGCCAAAAACTGCCTGAATATAACAAAAATTGTATCACTAAATCCTGAAAAATCATGATCAATAACATCTACTGCATTAGTGGATTTGGCGCCGATGAAAGGGTTTTTTCTAAATTGAACTTTGGCGATCATCATGTTCACTTTATTCCCTGGCTTCTGCCGGACAAAAGAGAAAGACTGTCTGATTATGCGCGGCGAATGGCTGAGAAGATCAGGCACGAGAATCCCGTGCTCCTGGGATTGTCCTTCGGAGGAATGATGTGCATTGAAGTCGCCAAATTTATGAGTACCCAAAAAGTCATTTTAATTTCCAGCATTAAATCTCTGCATGAAGTTCCCCTATGGATGAAACTCGCCGGGAAAGCGCAATTGAATAAAATATTTCCGCTGCGTTCTTTCCGTTTATTTGAACCCATTCAAAATTATAACCTCGGGATTGAGAATAAAGAAGAGTTACATCTCGTGAGAGAATTTAGAAAAAATATCGGCCAGCAATATACTAACTGGGCTGCTAATGAAATCCTCAACTGGAAAAATACGTGGCAACCCGGAAACCTTTTTCATATTCATGGAAGTAAGGATCACATGTTCCCCATAAGAAATATTAAAACAAAATATGTAATAAAAGGCGGCGGCCATTTTATGATTATGAACCGACCTGAAAAAGTAAATGAAATGCTGGGAAAGATACTACCGTTATAATCCCAACGCTGTATGATGCATGATGTTTAATGTACGATGATACATCCTCGGTTATCTTTAAAGTCTTCTCTGAATACAATTTCAAAGTGTTTTTCTATATGCTCACAATCTTTTATAGTTTCCCCCGCTAATTAATTTTCAAAGCTTTTGTTAAACTAATGGTAACTATTTTCAAAGGGTTTTTCAGGTAGAAATTTAATATGGTACTTTTGTCCGCATTACAAAAAATTAACCCATGAGTATAGGTTTACTATTATTTATTGTTGCGTTCATTCTCTGGCATATCGGCTTGTATGGTATGTTTAAAAAAGCAGGTATTGAGCCATGGAAAGCTTTAATACCATTGTACAATACCTGGTGCATGGTGGAGAAGATGCAATTAAAAAGAATCTGGTTCTTTCTGCAACTCATACCGGTTGCAGGTCAATTTATCACGATCTGGATTTGTATAAAGTTTGTAGAGCATTTTGGCCGCTTTGGGTTATTACATCACGCCGCGACTGTTTTTGTACCATTCATTTACTTTCCCTATTTAGGCTTTTCTGATAATGAACGATATGCCGGTATTCCTGTAGTAAAAAATTATAAAAAAGGAGCGATACGTGAATGGATAGATGCTGCCGCTTTTGCAATTGTGGCTGCCACGCTCATTCGTACTTTTGTTTTTGAAGCTTATACAATACCTACTCCCTCCATGGAAAAGACATTGCTTGTGAACGATTTTTTATTCGTGAGTAAGTTCAGTTATGGCCCAAGAATTCCTATGACGCCGATTGCAATGCCATTTGTGCACCATACAATCCCGGGGTTAAATACCAAATCTTATGTAGAGTGGATTAAGATTCCTTATACCCGTTGGTTTGCGAATCCGGTGAAAAGAAATGATGTTGTTGTATTTAATTTCCCCGTAAACGATACTTTAATAAACGATGAAATTAATTTTGGTTCGAGGGTAACTTACTACCAGGAAATCCAGCGCAGGATGATTATGGAACATATTTCTGAAGATGAAGCCAGGGCCCGGGTTCAGGATCAGTATGGCGATATGATTATTACGCGCCCAGTGGATAAAAGGGAGAATTTTATAAAGCGATGCACGGCCATAGCCGGTGATACTATTCAGATCAAAAACAGGGTTATTTATATTGATGGTGTAGCACAGCCATTTCCTCCCTTTCATGAATTTAAATATACCGTAACGACTACCGGCCCCCTTGATCCTGATCAGTTAAACGGTATGGGGATACAGGACAACTACGATGACATGAATAAAAACCAGGTATCACAGATTTCAAATACCCAATATGAAATAAGTATGACAGATGCTGAGGTGGCGTCATTAAAATTGCTGCCTGCGGTAAAGAGCATTGAACCGGTTATTCATTCCGGCGAAGAAAGCATCATTCTATTCCCATACGTCGCTGCCAACAACTGGAGCGAAGACAATTATGGCCCTATGTGGATTCCTAAAAAAGGAGCAACTATACAACTTACACCTGATAATGTGTTGCGTTACAAAAGATGTATTGCCGTTTACGAAGCCAATAAATTTAAAGAAAAAAACGGCCAGTACTTTATTAATGACAAGCCTGCTACTTCTTACACCTTTAAGATGGACTATTATTGGCTTATGGGAGATAACCGCCACAACTCACTTGACAGCCGCTTTTGGGGTTTTGTTCCCGAAGATCATGTTGTAGGAAAGGCGTCTCTTATATGGTTTAGCTATGATAGTGGGCCAAGGTGGAGCAGGATTTTCCAGAAGATTAAATAGCGCTTTTAGGGATTGTACTTTGTGAATGAATATTTGTTTGAATAATTGTAAAGAATCTCCCGTCTTTATAGCTGGTTAATGAATTCTATCACCCCTGATCTCTATGTGGTGCATTATTTCTGATTCGTAAGCAAGCCACTCCTTCCATCTTTTTCTGACTGTTTCTTTATTAATGTAAGTTTCAGAAAGATTTATAAACAGGGTGTAATGGCCTGCTTCACTCTCCATAAATTTCCGGTAAAATTTGCGCATATACTCTTCCGTAAGCCCTTCGCTTAGCCGCTTAAAGCGCTCGCAACTTCTTGCTTCGATGAGCGCCATAGTGAGCAATTGATCGAGAAGTCTTTCCTGCGGACTACCGCCTTTCTTTTGAAATTCGAGTAATTTATTTACATATTCATCTTTACGCTGCTTACCCAATTGCAGGTTACGTTTTCTCAATTCGCCCAGGACCAGGCGAAAGTGCCCCCATTCTTCAGTCACTATAGGTGACAATTCATTCACCAGTTCTTCTTTGTCATTATATTTTTGAATAAGAGAAATGCAACTGTTTGCAGCCTTTTGTTCACACCATGCATGATCGGTAAGAATCTCTTCAAGAGAAACAGACGCCAGGTCTACCCAGCGCGGATCAGTTACCAATTGTAAACCTAAAATATTTTTTGTGTCTTGCGATAAAAGTTCCATACTTCAAAAGTAATTTAATTGCTTAATTAGCTGAATGGCTAATTGGCTAATTTTGCGCCATGAATGAGGATTTTCTTGCAAAAAAACTGAACGAAAGAGAAAAGGTAAACTCGTTACGTACACTTGTTCTGCGGGAAGACAAAATTGATTTTTGCAGTAATGATTACCTGGGCATTGCAAAAAATAACCTGTTATATAATGCCGAAAATAATATGCTGGCTCATGGAAGTACCGGCTCACGGCTCCTTTCAGGTAATTATGAACTTGTAGAAAATACTGAGAAAGTGATTGCCGGGTTTCATGATGCGAATGCCGCTTTGATTTTCAATTCAGGTTACGACGCAAATGTGGGCTTGCTTGCATCGGTGCCGCAAAAAGGCGACGTGATTATTTATGACAAGTTGAGCCATGCATCCATAAGAGATGGCATAAGGTTATCTTTCGCTGATTTCTTTTCTTTTGTTCATAACGACATTACCGACCTTGAAAAAAAGATGGTAACTGCATCGCACACTGCCGAAAATGTTTTTGTTGTAACAGAATCCGTTTTCTCAATGGACGGTGATATGGCGCCGCTTGTGGAAATATCGGCACTGTGTGAAAAATATAATGCAGGATTAATTGTTGATGAAGCGCATGCCACAGGCGTAATTGGAACAAGAGGAGAAGGCGTGGTACAACAATTAAATCTTCCGCAAAAATCTTTTGCCCGCATACATACTTTCGGAAAAGCATGTGGCTGTCATGGAGCTGTCATTTTAGGTTCGGATAGCTTAAAAAAGTACCTTACTAATTTTGCAAGGCCATTTATTTATAGTACCGCTTTACCACCGTCGGCTGTAAAATCGATTGCAATGTCTTATGAAATATTTCCAGCCATGAATGAAGAAAGAGCGCGTCTGCACAAGCTGGTAAATTTTTTCAAGGAAACTGCATTAAAGTACGAGGTGGTCAAAAGCAGCACACCAATACAAGGAGTAATTATTCCAGGTAATGGTGAGGTAAGAAAGATAGCAGGTATTTTGCAGAATAATAATTATGACGTGCGGGCTATTCTACATCCTACAGTTCCGAAAGGAAGTGAAAGGCTTCGAATCGTTTTACATTCTTATAATTCAATGAAAGAGGTTGAGCAACTTTTAAAACTTCTTAACCAATAATATCAAAGTGTTTGGCAATATTTGACCCTCAAAATCTTTTTAGTATTTTACACCTTTATTCGTGTATATGAAAATAGTTCCCTTCTCCATCTTTGGTTTACTCACGATAGCGCTTATTATAATTTTGAATTCTTCTATTTTGATACCTGCGCCTTTGGGGAAATTGTTAGCTCCTCAAAGCGGTGTGTGGCAAAACGCAGAACCTGTTGATGCCGATTTTTCCGATAAACTTTCTTTTCCGCAATTGCAGGGAAATGTAAGTGTCTATTTTGATGACCGGCTTGTGCCACATGTTTTCGCGGATAAGGATGATGATGCTTTTTTCGTGCAAGGCTACCTGCATGCAAAATTCAGGCTATGGCAAATGGAATTTCAAACGTATGCAGCCTCGGGAAGATTAAGCGAGCTTGTTGGCGAAAAGGCAAGAGACTACGACCGCGATAAACGCAGATTGGGAATGGTTTTCGCGGCCGAAAACTCATTGAAAGAAGTTGAAAAAGATCCTGCAACCCTAGCAGAGGGTAACAATTACACGGCGGGAGTGAATGCTTATATCGAATCCTTAAAAGAAAGCACCCTGCCGATAGAATACAAATTACTTGGTTACAAGCCTGAAAAATGGAGCAACTTAAAAACAGCGCTATTTCTAAAATTTATGAGTCTCGACCTTGCCGGCGCGGAAAACGATTTCGAAAATACCAATGCAAAATCAGTTTTTTCTTCTGCTGATTTTGATAAGATATATCCAATAATAATGGACTCACTTGATCCCATTGTTCCAAAGGGAACTGTATTTCCAGCTCCCGGAATAGAACTCAAAATTCCTTCAAATGCTGATTCTCTTTATTATAACACAAAAGATTCTGCAACCATAGATGAACAAAAACCCGACCCTGATAACGGGAGTAATAATTGGGCAGTGAGTGGTATAAAAACTAAAAGCGGCTATCCGATTTTGTGTAACGATCCGCACCTTGGATTGAACTTACCATCGCTATGGTACGAGATGCAAATTTCAACGCCAACATTCAACGTGTATGGTGTTTCGTTTCCCGGTGCACCTGCAATTGTTATCGGCTTCAATGATAGTTGTGCATTTGGTTTTACCAATGCAATGCGTGACGTACGTGATTACTACGAGATAAAATTTCGCGATGACAGCCGTAAAGAATATTGGTTTAATAATGAATGGCACAAAACTACTTTCAGAATTGAACACATTAAAACCAAAGGCGAACCCGATTTTTTAGATTCGGTAGCTTATACAAATATCGGCCCCGTTATGTACGACAAATCATTCAACGGAGGAAGAGGTACCAATGATAAATATTATGCTGTAAGGTGGAAAGCACATGATCCAAGTAATGAACTAAAAATGTTCACGCTTCTTGATAAGGCAAAAAATTATGACGACTATTTAGAAGCGATTAAATATTTACATACACCCGGACAAAATTGCCTCTTCGCCAGTAAGAGCGAGGATATAGCAATTTGGGACCAGGGAGAATTTCCGGCAAAATGGAAACGGCAAGGCGACTTTGTAATGCCGGGTACGGATAGCAGTTACCTGTGGCAGGGAATGATTCCACAGGAAGAAAATCCTCACCTGGTAAATCCTGAAAGAGGATTTGTAAGCAGTGCCAATCAATTGCCGGCTGATACATCTTATCCCTATTATCTTGGTGGAAGCTACCCGCCATATCGTGGATGGGAAATCAATAAGAGATTGAATGAAATGAATAACATCACTCCGCAGGACATGATGAAACTGCAGACAGATAATTACAATGTTTTTGCGGGAATGGCAGTTCCTGTTTTACTTAAAAATATAGATGTTGCAAAACTCAACAGTGATGAAAGAAAATATTATGAATTACTAAAAGCATGGGATTTGCGGGATGAGGTGCAGTCAAAAGGTGCGACCATATTTGTATTGGTCTGGGACAGTCTTGAAAACAGGGTGTGGAAAGATGAGTTCATGAAATCCCATGATCCGCTGGTGTTTCCACACGAAAGTACATTGCTGGATAATATTTTAAAAGATTCTGCCTTTAAATTTATCGATGACGTTAATACACCGCAGGTTGAAACATTGGAGGACATTGTAACATCGGCATTCAAGAATGCCGCAAGGGCTCTTAAAAATGTAGAAGAGGAAGGAATGCTGGAATGGGGCAAGTATAAGGATACACAGGTGCAACATCTTGGTCGTATTGAAGCGTTCAGCAGGCAGCACCTGCCCATTGGAGGAGGTGGCCACAGCATAAATGCAACTAAGAGCCAACATGGCCCCAGTTGGCGTATGATCGTAAGTTTATCGCCGCAGACAGAAGCCTGGGGAGTATATCCGGGCGGACAGAGCGGTAATCCCGGAAGCAGGTTTTATGACGATTTCGTCAACACATGGGTAAAAGGAGATTATAATATTCTTTGGGTAATGAAGGCTGATGAAGCAAATGATAAAAGAGTAAAATGGAAAATGACATTCTCCCACGGCAGTTAAAAATTTATGTAAAAGTTGAATCGTTCTTAATAAAATAATCAATCATTTTTTCTCCATGAAATTTTTAATTTCCATCATACTTATCATACTCTTAAGTTTTTGTGCATGTCTTTATTTTCCGTGGTGGAGCATTGGGATAGTTGCTTTTTTAGTTGCAGCACTTATAAGACAAACGCCTCTTGTTTCTTTTTTTTCCGGCTTTACTGCATTGTTTTTATTATGGGGTATTATGAGCTTTTGGATTAGCAGTAATAACAACGATATCCTGGCGCATAGGGTTTCTCTTTTGATTTTTAAAGCCGATAACACATTCCTTCTAATATTAACTACTGCTTTGATTGGTGCATTGGTGGCAGGATTAGCGGCCCTCACCGCAAGTTTCCTTCGGCTTCACAGGCATTCGGAGGAATAAGCTTTCCTTGCTGGTTTATAAATAGTAATAAGCATTTCACATCCCGCTATTTTTTTTGAAACTAAATTCACCTATGCAAAAATTGCTGCTGCTCATTTTCTCTTTTTTTTCGATTTCTGTTTTTGCGCAAAAAATTGAAGGCACTGTGTATGATGCCGAAGGGAATATCCTTCCATTCTCATCGGTTCTTATCAAAGGAACGCCACAAGGCGTAATTGCAAATGCACACGGCAGTTTTAGTTTTAATTTATCGCCGGGCACTTATACGCTGGTATGTATGCATGTGGGCTATACCGCTGGGGAAAAGACCATTTCTCTTTCATCAAAAAAAGAACAAATCAATTTTACGCTAAGCCTTCAAAAATTATTATTGAAAGAAATAATTATAAAAGAAGGCGGCGAGGATCCTGCTTACGCAATTATAAGAGAGGCCATAAAAAAACGGGCATTTTACGAAAAGCAAGTGAAGGCTTTTGAAGCTGAGATCTATATAAAAGGAATTATCCGGCTGCAAAATTTACCTCAAAAAGTATTAGGGCAAAAAATTCCTGATGAAGACAGAGGCAGCATGGGCCTTGACTCTACAGGCAAAGGAATTATTTACTTGTCGGAATCCGTTGCGAAGCTGTCTATACAGCAGCCCGATAAATTTAAGCTTGAAGTAATTTCAGCAAGAGAAAGTGGCAGCAATGGTTTTGGATTTAATTTTCCCGCGATTATAAGTTTCTATGAAAATAATGTAAACATGTTTGCTTCACAAATTAATCCACGTGGCTTTGTTTCTCCTATTGCCGACAATGCTTTAAATTTTTATAAATATAAATTCCTTGGAAGCTTTTTTGAGGATGGAAGGGAGGTTAATACCATTCGGGTTATCCCCGCAAGAAGTTACGAACCTCTTTTTTCAGGGATCATAAATATTACAGAAGGTGACTGGCGTATTTATAGTTGTGATCTTCTTCTTACAAAAAAATCACAGCTTGAAATTTTAGATTCTCTTTCCATCTCACAAATACATGTGCCGGTAAACGATGATGTATGGCGCATTAAAAGCCAGGTATTGCGTTTTAATTTTAACCAACTGGGGATAAGCGCTTCCGGAGATTTTGTAAATGTTTATTCAAAATATAATCTTGAACCTGGTTTCTCAAAAAAATATTTCGACCGGGTTGTTATAAAATATGACACTGCTGTAAATAAAAAAACCAAGGCATACTGGGATAGCACGAGACCTGTGCCCCTGGAGCCCGAAGAACTAAAAGATTACCAGGTAAAAGACAGTATTTATGAATTGAAAAAAGATTCCTCTTTACAAAATATAGATTCGCTCAAAAAGAAACAGGGTAAAATAAAATTAGCGCAGGTTTTCTGGACAGGAGTAAACAGGACTCACTACAGCAAAGCGAAAAGTAATTATCAATTTGAGCTTGATCCTCTTTTGAAAACATTGCAATATAATACGGTGGAAGGTGTAGCAATCAATCCGTCTTTTACTGTTTCAAAATTTGTAAAAGGAATCAATAGCAACGTAAGCTTTATCGGAGACCTTCGTTATGGTTTTAACAATAATCATTTCAACGCCTGGGGAGGGTTCAATCTTGCCGGCAAAGATTTTAGTATCGATGAAATATTTAAGAAACAATCATTTTATATCGCTGGTGGAAAACGCGTCAGCCAGTTCTTTAAGCAAAGCGCCCTCGATGCCCTTGGTAATACCATTGGAACTTTACTGTATGGCCGGAATGATATGAAGATCTATGAAAACTATTTTGGTAAAGCCGGTTTTTCTAAACAATGGGAGAGTGGTGCAAAGTTTACCATTGAGGGTGAATATGAAGATAGGATGCCCCTTGATAATACAACTGATTTTATACTCTTTAAAAAGTACCGGGACCGGTTTACACCCAACTATCCCGTTGATATTTTATTGACCCAGTTTACGCCAAACCAGGCGGTAACATTACATGCATCTTTAAGTATAAAACCTGGGCAAAAATATATCCAGTTCCCGCATTCAAAGCTTGCGATAGGCTCAAAGTATCCAACCTTTACGCTCGATTACACTAAAGGATTTAAGAATATTCTTGGAAGTGACGCGGACTTTGACAAATGGTATTTTAGCATAGCCGATAATGTGAATTTAAAACTCGCGGGTTTCATAAATTACAAAGCAGAGCTGGGTGGGTTTCTAAATACCAATTCAGTATATACGCAGGACTATAAACATTTCTATGGAAATATTTCGGTGATCGCCAAAGAGTATGTACAAACGTTTCAACTCGCCAGATACTACATGTTTAGTAGCACGTCATCGTTTTATGCGGAAATTCATTTCGAGCATCACTTCCATGGATTGCTTACTAATAAAGTTCCGTTGCTTAAAAAACTCAACTGGCACTTCGTAGATGGAACGAATGCGCTTTATATAAATCCGGACAGAAAATATGCTGAAGTTTTCGCAGGCCTGGAAAATATATTCAAGCTCCTCCGGGTTGATGTGGTTGCAGGTTTCCAAAATGGATTTAAGCCTGTATATACCTACCGTATTGGGTTCGATGGCCTTCTTGGTTCGGCTATTAATTCAAGACGTTTTTCCGCGAATAAAAAAGTGATAGATGAATGGTAGCCAGTCACGCTGAATCAAAATCTATTACAACACGGTATTTCCTATTTTTACCTAAAGTATTTTTTATGAAATTGTTTATTTCCGGCTTCCTGTTTTGTTGCTGTTTTGCTGCCTGCAAAGGACAGTCTGAACATTCCTTTAAAATACAAAAAGATGACAACACACTTCTGTGGCGGGTAAGTGGTAACGGGCTTGCCCAGCCGAGTTTCCTGTTTGGTACCTTCCATTTGCTTTGTAAAGATGATATTCATTTTAGTGATCAATTGTTGCAGGCTGTAAAGGCCAGCAAGGAAATGTATATGGAGCTTGACATGGACGATCCTTCAACATTATTAAGCGGTATGCTTGTAATGAATATGAAAAATGGAAAAAAGCTGGAGGATCTGTATTCGCCGGAAGAATATCAAAGAGTGAAGAACTACTTTAATGACACTTTGCATGCTCCAATAATGATGTTTCAAAAAGCAAAACCTTATTTTTTGGTAGCTTTATTATATCCAAGAATGATGAACTGTACTACGCCTGCAGGCGTGGAGGAGGAACTTTTAAAAGTTGCAAAGGAAAATAAAAAGGAAATACAAGGCCTTGAAACCATGCAATTCCAGGCTTCGGTATTTGATAGTATTCCTTATGATTGGCAGGCTAAAGAACTATTAAAAAATATTGACAGTTTTCCTGTATATAAGAAAGAATTCGATGATATGGTTACTTTATACAAACAGCAAAACCTGGATTCCATGCAGAGCATGCTTGTAAAAAGTGAATTTGGCTCTGATAAGTATGAGGACCTTTTATTGAATAACAGGAACAGGAATTGGGTTACGCAATTGAAAAAAATCATGGACGAAGAAAGCGTTTTTGTGGCCGTAGGTGCGGGGCACCTTACAGGAGATAACGGGCTTATAAACCTTTTGCGAAAAGCAGGTTATAAAGTGGAGCCACTTTTGAATAAATAATGTATTCGAAAAGGAGTTTTGTTTTTATTGATTGAATTTTATTTAACCCTGGTGTTAAGTTAAGTATCAAATGACCTGTTTTATAAACGAATTTTAAAACCAAATTACACGGATTGCTTTACTTTATTGATTAGTTACTGTAATCCGTAATAATTCGTGTAATAAGGTTTACGTCAAAACATATCTAACATAGCACTAGTTGCAATCAAATAGAAATGCCCGACGGAAAATCTGATTGCCTCTTTGGAAGAGAGGTGCACCATGAAAATAAAAATGCCCTGTGTTTTACAAAAATCATAGCAGGGAAGAATATGATGGCAGAAGGTAAATGGACCGGGAATTTCTTAATGAAGGTATGGATCGAATAAGTTGGTTGATCCGCCTTAAAACTGCTCTAGTTTGCTAAAGAAAAAGTCTCCTTCGATTTTTGCATTTTCATTGCTGTCACTTCCATGTATTGCATTTTCGCCTATCGAATCTGCAAACAATCTCCTGATAGTTCCTTCTTCAGCCTGCGCCGGATTGGTTGCTCCTATTAGTTTCCTGAACTCCTCAACTGCATTTTCCTTTTCAAGTATCGCTGCCGTTATTGGGCCACGGCTCATAAACTCCACCAATTCTCCATAGAATGGACGCTCTTTATGTACCTCATAAAATTCGCCGGCTTTACTCGTTGAAAGATGGGTCATTTTCATTGCCACGATCCTGAAACCGGCTTCGTTTATTTTTTGCAGTATAGAACCTGTATGTCCTTTCTCTGTTGCATCCGGCTTAATCATTGTGAATGTCCTGTTAGTCATTATTGCTTATATTTTTTGGGTGGCAAAGCTAACGAAAAAAAATCACTGCCGGAATCATACGCCATTGCAAAAGTTAATCAAATTAGAATATGTAAATGATATCGTTATTTCCCGGCCTTAATTCAGTCTTTTATTACCTATGCACGGAATTTGCGGGTGAAAGACTCAGAAAAATATTCTATTATTGCGGCAATAGAAAAGATTAAATAAACATGTATTGAAGCCCGTATTTGAAATATTACCCGATAACATCAATGCAGGTAATTGTGACCTTGTATGTGAAGTAAGTAACGAGGGGTTTTCTTATCTCGTAAGGGATCTCGAAACGAACACCTTTATTGCCCTGGCGGTATATCATTTTACCAATATCATTCCGGGAAATCATTTTCCCATATTTCAAAAAATTTTCGAAGACACATCATTACTTTCAGAAAATTTTATGAATGTGAATATTATTTATTCTTTTCCAGAAAGTGTATTAGTACCCTTTTCAATGTATAATTCAAAGAATAATGCAGAGGTGCTAAATATGATTCATGGTGATTTCACTGAGAATGATGTGATTGTTACAGATGTGCTCCTGGATCATAAAGTTTACAATTGCTATCGAATGCCTTCGGAAATTATCAGGGAAACAGCTAACAGGTTTCCCAGGGGGAAAGGCCTTCATCAGTATTCGCTTCTTATGAAAAAAGTATCTGCAGATGGCAGTAAGTTATCCGTAATATTCTACTCACACAAGATTGTAGTAACTCTCAGTAAAGAGGGTAAAGTTCTCTTGATAAATAGTTTTTCATATAAGGCCGCAGAAGATGTTTCTTACATATTATTAAATGTATGCAGGCAATTTGAAATTGAAAGTATTCCTTTAGAAGTAAGCGGGCTTATCGAAAAAGACTCGTCGCTGTTTAAAGAAATCTATAAATATTTTGATCCGGTAACCTTTACGCCACTACCTGCAGAAATCAATTTTTCTGAAGAAATAAATCAATATCCTCCCCACTATTTTAGTCATTTTTTTGGCTTCGATTCATGAGAATAATTACCGGAAAATATGGAGGCCGCAAAATTCATCCGCCTTCAAAAATGCCGTACACACGCCCGACCACTGATGTTGCGAAGGAAGGCCTGTTCAATATCATTGAAAATAATATAGAAATTGAAGGTATTAAAACACTCGATATTTTTGGCGGTACAGGAAGTATAAGCTACGAACTTGCTTCGAGAGGTGCTGCCGAACTCACCATAGTTGAAAAGGATACTAAGATGTATGACTTCATTCAAAAATCAGTACGGGAACTCAAAATTGAAAATTGCAAGGTCGTTAAAATGGATGTGTTTCGTTTCCTGGAAAGTTCGGTTGAAAAATATGATCTTATTTTTGCAGGGCCACCTTATGCATTAAAAGAAATTGATGATTTGCCGGGAATTGTAAGAGATAAAAATTTATTGAATAAAAAAGGGTGGTTCATATTGGAACACACGCCCGCTAATAATTATGAAAAGGAACCCATGTTTAAGTCAATGAGAAATTATGGAACCACTATATTTTCAATTTTTATAAATAATTAAATACGTGAAGCCGATTTTTATAACAGGAACGGGTACACAAGTTGGTAAGACATTGGTATCGGCAATAATTACAGAAGCGCTAAAGGCTGATTATTGGAAACCTGTACAGGCGGGATATGAAGATGGAACAGATTCACTAACGGTGCAGGAATTAATTTCAAATAAGAAATCTGTAATTCACCCGGAATTGTATCGCCTGGCATTGCCCGCTTCTCCACATATTTCGGCAGACCAGGAGAATACTAAAATCAAGATAAAAAAAATACTGGCCAATGTTCCCAAAACAAAAAATGAATTGATTATAGAAGGAGCGGGTGGCCTGCTGGTACCGTTGAATAAAAATGATTTTATTATTGACCTTATAAAAAAGCTGAAGGCCCGGGTGATTGTTGTGAGTAAAAACGAATTAGGAAGTATCAATCACTCTTTATTAACTGCCGCAGTTTTACAAAAAGAAAAAATTAAAGTGGCAGGCTGGATATTTACCGAAAACTACATGACGTACGAGCAGCAAATATCTGCCTGGAGCGGCTATCCTGTGATTGGATCTATTAGGCATATTCCCTCAATTACAAAAGAAGTTGTGAAGGCTGAGGCGAAAGCAATATTACCACAATTGCAAAAGTTTTTATGACTAAAACAGAAATTAGAAAAGTTTACAAAGAAAAGAGAAAAGAAATTTCGGGTAAGGAGATAGAAATATGGACCGATCTTATCCTTATTAATTTCCAGAAAATTGATTTACCTTTTTTATCCTGCATACATAGTTATATAGCATCTCAAAAACTTTACGAAGTGGAGACTTTACACCTGGTAGAATTTTTGCAATTTAAAAACCCGGGGATAAAAGTAGTAGTACCAAAGATTGATATTGTATCTGGTAAAATGGAGCATTTTCATTTTGAAGATGACATGGAACTGATTGATAATTTTTTTGGAATTGCGGAGCCAAAAGATGGTAATAAAATTTCTCCTGCGGAAATCGAGCTCGTTCTTATTCCTTTGCTGGCGTTTGATAAAAAGGGTTACAGGGTTGGTTACGGCAAAGGCTTTTATGATAAGTTTCTCTCTGAATGCAGAAAAGATGTATTAAAGATCGGGCTTAGTTTTTTTGAGTCCGAAGAACAGATAGCGGATGTAAATCAATTTGATATACCTTTAAATTACTGTGTTACCCCGCAGCGTATTTACGATTTTTAAATAACTTATTTGCTAAGGAGTTTCAGATACATATTATTTCCCTTCTCGATCATTTATGGATTTATTATCTGGCTTCGCAACAAGCTGTTTGATAAAAATATTCTCAGGTCTGCATCCTTCAATTTTCCCATTGTATGCGTGGGTAACCTCGCAGTAGGCGGCACAGGTAAAACTCCAATGACCGAATACCTGATAAGATTGCTGGAACAGCAATACAAAGTAGCCACATTAAGCAGGGGGTACAAAAGAAAAACCAAGGGCTTTGCTATTGCAGAAGAAAATACAACTGCCCTTGATATAGGTGACGAGCCCATGCAGTTGCATAAAAAATTTCCTGGTGTAGCCGTAGCCGTTGCTGAAGAAAGAATCGTTGGTATTCCTCAACTTTTGCATGCAAAGCCGCTTACGGAAGTTATCATTCTTGATGATGGCTTTCAACACAGGGAAGTAAGAGCGGGATTAAATATACTGCTTACGGATTACCACAATTTGTACTCAAGGGATTTTATGTTGCCGTCCGGAGATCTCCGCGATGTAAAAAGCAGCAGTAAAAGGGCTCACATAATAATTGTGACAAAATGCAAATCACATCTGAACGATGAGGAAAGAAAAAAGATAGTCGAAGAACTAGATACCCTGCCGTCTCAACAAACTTATTTCACCAAGATAGAATACGGAAGCCCCTATCACCTTTTTAATAAGGAAACTAAATTTCTCGCTCCTGAGACGAATGTCCTGCTTGTATGCGGAATAGCGAATCCAAAACCATTGCAGGAAATTTTAACCACTTATTCCGCTTCTTATGAGACGCTTTTCTTCAAAGATCACCATATCTTTTCGATTGACGATTTACAGGAGATAAAAAACCAATTCGCAAAAATTGCGTCTCAAAATAAATTAATTCTTACTACAGAAAAAGACGGTGTTCGCTTATCCAAATATGAAAGTGAATTGAAACATCTTCCCATTTATGTAATTCCTATGCGGCATAAATTTTTATTTGGCGGCGAAGCAGCATTCGAGCAGTCGGTGATTTCATTTATCGATTCTTTTAAAAGAGTGAAAGAGGAATAAAAGTACTAGTGAAATAGCGGAAATCATCTATATTTTTCTTTACAGGCAAACATTTTATTAAACTATATGAAATGAAATAGAAAACGCTTTCTCAAAAAAACCTTGGGAAATTTGATCAGGCGTTTAAAGTATTGTACCCAGATATTATAAAATATAATTGAGGTTTATTAATTCAATGTAGTGCATTTTTCAGCCCGATCTCTGAAAGGTAATTTTTTGGCTGCACTTTCAGGTCTTTCCTAAAAATCTGTTCGGCATCCTTTTTTCTTTTGAACTTTAGTAGCAAGTTTCCAAAATAATGTCTCGCAGGTACAAGCCAGTCTCTTGGTTCATTATACACTAAACCATCTTCGATCGCTACGGCAATTTTATAAGAATTTAATGCCACGGCAAGGTTATCTTCTTTTTCAGCAATGTTGCCCAACAAAATATATTTAGCAATTTTACCGGAGGTTACCGCTGCACTAAATGGTGTAGGAACCACTGCGAGATCTTCCTCATTTAGCAGGTCGTCAATTTTATCTGCCGCTGATTTTGCTTTGGTCAACTCACCCGTATTTGCCCAGGCTATTCCCATAGCAAACTGCTGTATCAACGCAGCATAATGGTACTGTTTATCAACTTCAGGCTGGCTTAATATATCATTCCATTTTCCAAAAGTCACCATAGTTAATTCGGGAGTCATGTAAACATATTGCATGTTATTGCCTCCCGGCGCTTCCATAGAGAGGAGCGAAAAGTCTAAACTATTGCGGCAATCCCTGGCGTCTTTTAAGGCAGTGGAATAATCGCTTTGGTTCATAGAGCAGGCAGCCTGCATGTGCCTGTTGTGTATCTCGTATAGCCAGGCATTACTTGCAACTTCCGGGTATAAGGAAAAGTATGCAGCGTACCTTGCCACAGCATCCTTATTCACTTTCACACCCTTATCATATTGTCCCGTTCTTATATAAATATGTGATGGCATGTGAACCATATGAGACATTCCCGGCGCCAATCTGCCAAGGCGGTCAGCGCTGGCATTCGCTTTTTCTGCATAAGGCGATGCCTCCATAGTGTGTATATAATAATGGTTTGCACCGGGGTGATCCGGCGTATATTTTAATATATTTTCCAGCAGCGTTTCTATTTGCGGAGTCCACGGCTGTGGGTTACCGTTATGCTTCCACAAATCCCACGGATGCAGGTTCATGAGAGCATCGGCATACAACGTTCCTATTTCAGCATCCCTTGGATATTTAGCATAAAGAGCCTTCATTTTATCAGCATACGATTCATTAAGGTGCTTTCTTTTTTCTGTGGAATCATTAGAGAAATGTGCGGCCATCGCATCTACAAGTTCTTTTTCGTTTGGAGAAGCTTTATTCAGATGCTCCTTCGCATTGCGAACTGCAATTAAAGCATCAGGCGAAGCTGCGTAGCCATAATCATTAATATTAGGGCCATAGGCCAAAGCTTCTCCCCAATATAACATAGCACATCCGGAATCAAAAAGCTGCGCCTTTTTAAAAGAAGGCAAAGATTCAAGGATATGAAAACCATAATATAGATTGATGCCCTGGTTAAAATAAAACTGAGCACTGTCGCTTTTTGTAGAGATTTTCCAGGCATGTGTGCCAATACCAGGTAACGGAATCATTTGTTGAATTTCCGTTTTTGTGAGTTGATAGGTTGACCAGTCTGGTGTACAACTTATAGAAGTCAATTGTTTCTTTTGAATCACCCTAAGATAGGCTTCCCTGTCAACCTGGTTTGTGGGAATTTCTACTCTTGTATATCCCATCAGGAAGATTACAAAGGAACAAGCCCCAATAAACAGGTATCTCATTTTGGTAATTTTTGCATTTAAATATACTAAAAGTGAAAAAAAGTATAAATGCTTTCACCTCAGTAAGGTAAGCAACTGCGCCTCTCGCTTTATCTAAAAGATGTTGCGCAGTGAGCCGTAGCAATCTTAATTATTTCCACAAAACGGTAAGCTTTTTGTAGCGTTGAATAATAAAGAATCAAGTTACACTTCTTTTTAATTAATGGAAATTTTAATTAAACAGCATTAAAAATAATAATTATGACAACAAAAGAAATCGCGGATAGGTTAGCGGAACTGTGCCGCAAAGGCGACTTTGAAAAAGCACAAAAAGATTTATATGCAGAAGATGCCATAAGCATGGAACCGCATGCTACACCGGCATTCGAAAAGGAAATAAAAGGGCTTAAAAATATTCTTGAGAAAGGAGAGAAATTTAGTTCTATGGTAGAGAAAATGAATAGTATGGATGTCTCTGATCCAATTATTGCAGATAATTCTTTTGCCTTCACAATGACCATGGATGCAGTTATGAAGGATATGGGGCCTATGAAAATGACAGAACTTTGCATCTACGAAGTAAAGGACGGAAAGGTTGTAAAAGAGCAGTTTGTTATGTAAGCGCAGTATTTCGTTCGATATAAATTCAGCATACATTTCATCTATACTACGCTAATTGGAAGACAATAGATCATTATGCCTCGCCAGTAATCTCAAAGATTATTTATAATAAGGAAAATGATACGCTGATAATAATATTTATTTCCGGGATAGTTATAATTATAAAAATGTGTCAGACGAAATATATGCAGGGCTAATCGCATCAGCCTCCAAAGGAACTTAGCGTCAATGAAATTGATAATAAAGCCTCCTTTTTAATCAAAAGAAGTTTTTTTTCTTCCAAGCCAAAACATATTTATTAATAGAACAACAATAACAATTACGAGGCCGAAGAATTCCCTGGTTTCTTCTATCCAGGGCTTGGTGGCCTGCATGGTTTGTACAATACTTTCAGAATGATGTTCTTCAGCCCAATCCAGAACGCCAACCTTATCAAAGAATAACCAAACTCCATAACTAACGTATGCAAGAAGACCTATGATGTACAAGATCTTATTATACCTGTGCTGTATTGCTTTGTAGCAAAGAAATGCAGCGTACAGGTATATTGGCATCCATACGTAAGGGTCGGGATCATTGTATTGGAGTGCCGCAAAAATTATGAATATAACGATGAAGGCTATATTGAATATTTTCATAATTAATTTTTAAAGCAATGTAATTAAACATTGTAAATAAGAGATTGATTTTTTTTGAAATTAATTTTGAAAGCGCAACATCAATTACCTGAACTTCATAAGTATAAACCATACTATAGGAAGCTTTACCGGAAAGCCCATTTTATCTAATGAAAAAAATGATTTGTGCTTTTTGTTTTAGCCTTACTTGTGTTGCCTGAATAGCCACTCCATCATTGCCGGATCGCTGTAAGCGCCGATCCATGAGAAATGACCTACTTCAGGATATTGAGTAAAGCCGGGGTGGGCACCTGCTTTGGTTAAAGCTACCAGCATATTCATGGAAAGTATCGGATTAACGGCGGCATCTTCTGCTCCATTAAAAATCCAGATAGGCAGTCCGGAAATTGAAGATGCTTTCGATACATCTCCACCGCCGCAAACAGGTACTGCTGCCGCGAATAAATCGGGGTATCTTTCAATGGCATCGAAGGTGCCAAAACCTCCCATTGAAAGACCCGTTATGTAGATTCGATTTGTATCAACGGGCATTTTTTTTACAGTCTGTTTTATAAGTTCCATCAAAAGCTCCATTGGTTTGGAAGGGGTTGGCTGTAATAAGAGATCATTTTTATCCCTGTTAGAAAAATGAGACCAACCCATATTGGCCGGGCATTGTGGAGCAATAACAATCGCCGGATGCATCTTCATCACTTCGTCCGACGCAAAGTTTATTACGCCCCATTTCAATTGCGCTTCGTTATCGCTGCCACGCTCCCCTGATCCATGTAAAAAAATTACCAGTGGATATTTGCGCAGGGTATCATAGTCTGGAAAAAGCTGCCGGTAATTTAGTGAGTCGCCTTTTGCACCCACATATTTTTCCATGCTGAAACGCGATGGTTGGGAAAACGTTCTATTGATACTTCCCAGGCAAAAAAACAATAATATTAAGGCGGGTAATTTTGATCTAAACAATTTCATTTTCGTATTTTTTAAAAGTTAAAGATTCAACTTTATTCCTTTTGTAAATATTACAAGCATTTCAAATATAATTTAATTTCTAAACGATTCTCAGTTGCGTGTGTAATAGTTTGAACAAATGACCGCTCACCCCAATGCAATCCAGGTTTTAGTTTCGTTAAAACACCTACCTGTTCAGGGTTTGTGATCGGCATACTTAGTTTTGTCTATCGGTAGCATGATTTAAAAACAGCACATTACCCTGATCTTTTCTGCAATGTGCGTCATGATAAAGCCAGTACAGGGACGGCGAGAATATCGAATGAAAATCATTTCTAAATTGTGACGAAATATTTGTGTATATTGAATCATTTCCAAGCCTGCTAATTCCATGATATACCAAGCCTGCTAAGAATTCATTAGTATCAACCTTTTTTCAATGCCATTGCATGCGGGTGACTAATAATAATCATGGGCCGACAATTCATTTAATTAAAAATCAAAATAAGTTTAGTGGGAGCGCCAATAAAAATACTGATAGTAGAAGATGAAATGATTATTGCAGCAAATATTTCCCTGCAGTTGAGAACTATGGGTTATGAAATATGCGGCATTTTTCCGCGGGGAGAGGAAGCATTACTTCATTTAAAAGAAGAACTGGCGGACATTATATTATTGGATATTCAACTGAAAGGGAAATTGGATGGTATAGAAACAGCTCACCTCATAAAAAAGGATTATAATATTCCGGTGATCTTTCTTACTGCAAATGCCGATGATGCGCACTTCAACCGGGCGAAGGCTGTAAACCCTTATGGCTTTATATCCAAGCCCTTCAAAAAAACAGATCTGCAACGCGCCATAGAACTGGCCGTAAATCTCAGGGAGAATGAAGAAGATAAGCCGGCTAATACTCAGGCTTCTTTTATATTAAGCGACCGTATTTTTGTGAGAGATCATGAAAAAATGGTAAAGATTATTATCGAAGACATTTTTTATATAGAAGCAGACAGAAATTATTGCCGCATCTTTTCGAAGGGACGGGAATACCTGCTCGTGATGACGCTAAAGGATATGGAAGACAAACTGCCGCCTGAACATTTTGTTCGCATCCATCGGTCTTACATTGCCAATATTTCGCACATCGATGAAGTTTCCGGCAGCCACGTAGTCATTTCAAAAAAAGCAATTCCAATGAGCAAATCGCTGAGAGGCGAATTATTAAAAAGATTACAAACCATATAGACCCAAATATCTTTTCTGCAATTAACCACATTATTATTTCCGGTAATGTTATGGTAAATGATTCAAATCAACGCAAAATCTATTTGGGTAAACAAAAACTTTCTTCCGGACAGGAATAGCCACAATTCGTCCTAACGCAATTGACAACACCGTAATTTCCACATTACTTTAGTATCCATAACAAAGACAATCACTTTTAAAAAAAAAATTATGAGAACAGCAATTAGAACCGGAATAGTAATGCTGGCGGCATTCTTTTCAATAAGCACACTCTACGCCCAGGATAGCAGCAAGTACCAGGTATATTATATTCATGAAGATCCCGTGAATACATCGATGGTCGCTCCTTATGAAAAAACGGCGACTGACCTTGTTGCAAATTGTAAAAAGGTGAAACTGGCAGATGGATGGCTGACACTTACAATGGAAGATTATCGCTACATATATGTTACTCCGATCAAAGACATGGGCGAGCTCGATAAAAATACATTTGAGCCCCTAGAAAAGAGCATGGGGAGAGAAGCTTACCTAAAAATGTTTGCTGATTTTGATAAGTGCTACGATAGCCACCGCGATTATACTATAGTACTTAATAAAGAATATTCTTATATGCCCGGCGGTGTAAATATAAACCCGGAAGGTACGCCCTACAGGCATTTTACCTACTACTATATAACTCCGCAAAATTTTGCGAAAGCCCGCGAGATAGCAAAAGCTTTCCATGATTTATATGTAAAGAAAGGCTCCAAACTTCAATATCGTTTATACAGAAGTGGCTTTGGCGAAAAAGAAAATTATTACCTCGTAGTTGCAGGAGCGAAGAGCGCCGAAGAATATGAAAAGATGAGCGCAGAAAACAGGATATTATTAGGAGATGAAGGAAAAGAATTATACGGAAAACTTTTACAAACAATCTCAGGCGTTAAAGATATATCGGCAACAGCCAGGGAGGACTTGTCCTATATGCCCGGAAAATAATGCGGATAAGAAATTGTAAAAGCATTGAAAATAAATGGTGGCAAACAATTAGAAAATAACCAGATAAAAATTTAGGTGTATGAAAAAAGCAGGAATTATTGGCGGCTCCGGTTTTATAGGAAGCCATGTGACCAAAAGGTTTTTAGAAGAAAATTACAAAGTAAAAGTTTCAGCAACTGATATTACGAAAGAAGAAAAATACAGGCATCTTAAAAAGCTAGCGAACGCATCCAACCTTGAAATAAAATCATTAGATACTGCCGATATAGAAGCACTGAAAGCTTTTATTGAAGACTGCGAAATCGTCGTTCATTGCGGAACACCTTTTCAATTGGATGTTCAGGATCCTCAGAAAGAATTATTTGATCCAACGGTAAAAGGAACTGAAAATTTTCTGCAGGTTGTGAGTGAATCGCCTATGGTAAAGAAAGTAGTTTTTGTTGCATCCGTAGCGGCTTATAATACGGCGTTTCCTATGGGAGCCGACGGCAGAGATCCGGAACATATTTACACTGAAATGGAGACGCCTTTTATTGATGAAACGAATCATCCCTATGCGCAGGCAAAATACTATGCGGACCAGGCTGTAAGAAAATTCATAAGTGACAATCCGAATCCCGGTTTTGAAGTACTGAGTGTATATCCTGTCTTTGTTGCGGGCGCTGCTTTATCAAACAGGCAAGACTCCACATCAGTAGGATTACAATATTTAATCAAAAATAAAATAGCTCCCAATCCATTTGTTGAAATGTTGTACGAGCATAATGTAGAGTTTGCCCTGGTAGATGTAAGAGATGTTGCGGAAGGTATTTACAAAGCGGCTACACTTGCCGGTAACCATGGAAAGAATTATTATTTGACCAGTGAAAGTTATAAGATATCAGACATGAACAGGATGCTGAATAATAAAGAGCCGGAGAATGCTCCAAGAGTTGTTTACAGCAATCAATCCGCCAGGGAAGAATTGGGGGTTGAGTTTATACCGGCCCGGTTTACCCTGAACCAGCCAGTTTCTTAAAAAGTTAAATGGCATGCGCTTACTATTAAAACCGTAACTGAAGTAAGAATTTTTGTGTGTGGTTTTTTTTCCTTTTCTGAACCTGCTTGTTTCCAGGCGGGTTCATGAAAAAGGACTTATCGCAATTTTTTTAAGAATGTATTCTTAGATATCAAATCTTTCTTTAACCAAAACTTAAAACATGAAAAAAGTATTTTACGCAGCTATTATATCTCTTATGATAATCGGTTGCGGACAAGAAGAGAAAAAAGACGACACGGCTGCGTCCGGAAAAAGCGATGAAATGAAAGCGCTTTACGAAAAGAACCTGGCGACATTGAAAACCGTATTGAGTGATTTCGAAAAGGAAGATCTTGACGGCCAGGCTGCACTTATTTCCGATGGAACCGTTTGGAATTCTCCTGCCTATGGGGATACAGTGCATACCAAAAGTCACTGGTTGGAAAGCCTGAAATATTTCACCGATAACTGGAGTAACATTCATTTTACAAATGGTCAGTTTTTGCCGGGCGTTGACTCTGCCTCCCATGAGTTTGATGGAAGTGTGCGCTGCTATGGACGCTGGGACGGAACGCATTCATCCGGTATTGCCACGCAGGTTTATTACTACGGAACCTTTGATTTCGATAAAGACCATAAAATAACTTCCGCGTCCGAGTACTTTGATGTAGGTGGATTATTGAATGCAGTGTCTAAGAAATAAATAACTCTTCTGCAACTAATTGTATAGAATTACAATGATCATGCGGGTTGTTTCCAGGGGAATAACCCGCTTGTATAAAGTCTGCAGTGGTTATAGCCAATAAAAATGGCAGGCAAGCTAATGCCGGCCATTTTTAGGATCATGCCAAGCAATATTACTAACAATTTAGCTTAGCCGTTTTTACGGCAACGTGCTCTCCGGGCATGTTATCAGGGCTGCCAGCATTGGTTACCTTTTCTGTTTGTTTGGAACTGGCAACATTTGCCGCATGGGATACCTGGAAAAAACTCATAACCGGCAGCGAAATAGATACAATTAATCACTGTAATGCAAACCAGAAGTTTTTAACGCCGTGTAATAAATTGCTTTTAGAATTTGCTAACTTTTTCATCGTTGTATTTTTTAAAGTTTTAAAATTTGTTTGTTTGCGATGAAGATTTCCAACCAGGTGCCAAACAAAAAGAGATTTAAAAATCAATGCTTTGTGAGGAAGATGATAAAATCGATATGTAGGAAAGCGAACGACAGAATATCATTACCGTACAGTTGTGGGGCTTTTTTCTTACAACAGGCAGCGTTACAAATAGCCTCCGGGTAATCTTTATATGCAGTCGCAAATTCCTGCTGTATATTAATATTGAATGCCTCACAAACCTGGCGTTGCTGCAATTTTTACCTTATGAAATTGAAAACGAGAAGCAAAATTATTACTACAATTCCTACAAGAGACATGAGGAAAAATAATCTGCAATGTTTTCAAAATGACGTTCTCTTATTGGGTCTTTTGTACGGATAGAGATAAATCAAAAGAAACAAGAGAAAGTAAGTATAAGCGCTATTACGGAAGTAAATTCATCAACAATGCTTGAGGCTGCTGCATTGCTAATGTGAAATGAAGTAATACCAAAAAGGCAAAATCTCAGCAGGTTAGCCGAGGTAGTTAAGATGTGTTGTGATGTGTGATTCGCCATTGCAATGCAATGGCAAAAGTAAATTTCTATTTAATGTAACCATTGACCCGTTGTGTTGCAATAATGTGTGTATTGTATTATGCCACTCACAAAATAAGTAACTTAACCAGGATCGGTTGGCGATATTGTCTCCATCAACTTCCTGCAATTTAGAACGTATCTGGTGACATTCATGGATTACTAATATTGATTTTATAAAATGAAAAAAATAATTACACCACAACTCGCTGTCTCAGGTCGGCGCATTTACACGTTAAACCAGGAATATGAAGTTACATCAATCGGCGGGGAATAAACTTTTATCCACCATCGGCAACAGCCGCAAGGCATTTTTATAATAAACTTTTTTCAAGATATCATCGGGCAGGCCCATACCATACATTCTCCAGAAGGCATGATACTTTTTATGATAGGGAAAATATTCATCTTTTGTTTCCAGCACCCTGAAATAGGTAGTGTATTCTTCAGGTACCCAGCTATCTTTTCCGAATAATATCCTGTCCTGATATTTGGAAAAAAAAGCATTAGCAGCTCTGGGTTGGCGACCAAGCTCTGCGATTACAGCGCCAAACTCGACATACACATTTGGCATATCATCTAAAAGTGAACTTAGTTTTGCCAGATCATTTGCATACCATCCAAAATGGGCTGCAATAAAAGTTGTGCGGGGATGTTTTTTAAATATATGATGCTGCTCATCTATTAAGGATTGCCACGGTGCAGGATCGATGTCGCTTCTTTTGCGGCCGGGTTTTGTAACGAGCTCAAGCCAGCGTTCATTGTTTTTATCCAGTGGGTCCCAGAAGGGTTTGGGATCAGCCGTGTGAATGAGTACCGGAATTTTTAATTCGCCGCATTTTTCCCAAATAGCATCCAGCCTTTCATCATCCACAGTTACCCTGTTACCTTTGTTATCCTTTACTGAGAGGCCAAGATTTTTAAATATTTTTAATCCAGCGGCGCCGTGTTTTACATCTTCTTCGAGTTGCTTTACGGCATTTTCAGTCCAGTTGCTTTCACCAATACCATCAAAATTTATATTCGCAAAAACAGTAAATCTTTTAGGCGCAGTTGCTTTAATGTTAGCAACGGATTGTTCCAAATTTTTTCCGTAAGAACCGCTGAGGTTATTCATTACTGCCATGTTGAGTGTGTCCATTACTTTCGCCAGGTTAGCCAGGTTTTGGCTCCCCATATTCCATTGGTGATTATGTATGTCAATAAAAGGAAATTTTGCTTTGGTCACTATATGCTGCGGTACGACCAGAGTTGAAGGTGGATCGTATGTTTCAAAATCCATGGCCGATTTTGACTGGCAGGTAACAAAAAGGGTTGAAAGAGAAAATGCGAGAGCGGCAAAAATATACTTCATGTAAAGGTTTTAACCTGCAAACTAATAAAACTAATGTAAGTGGGGAGATGCTTGGCAGATTGATGCGCTGGTGTATCATCATGCCCGGAAAAATGAAAAATATATTTGAGGGCTCCAGTCCGAACGTGAACACAATTGAAAAAACTCAGGATGAAGTTAACTGTAAAAGCTGAAAATTAAACGTTGAGCCCCGACTGAGGCAGATAGCGATTCGCAGCCGATTGTTGTGCGTTCAGTTTATCTGTTTTTTGGTTTCCATCACTTTTCTTAAAATTTTAACCCACATATTCCATCTGCTTTCTTTCTTGTCAATAGTAAAATAATTTTCTACTTTGTCAAATGCATCCTCAATATATGCATCGTGCAAACTCCGAATAGCCAACACCCATTTCAATGTTGCCGGGCCTGATGTTGTCATATCTATTGTATGTTTAAGTTGAGTTTTACCAGGCGCTATTTCAATGATTCCAAAATTATGAAATCCATTAAAACCTGTTAAATCGAACTGAAATGTTATAGAGTTGTCTTGTTGATAATCTGTTACAAAATATTTAATTGGCCCGTGTCCGCCTTTTGAACCAACTTGTAAGCCTTTGTCTAATTTCATTGGTGACCATTTGTCTGTCGCCAGCATCATATGGTTTTCTGTTCATAGTGTTTGAAATAATTTGGCAACTTCGCTTTTAGGTTGATTTATTTCTCTGCTATGAATGTTAATCACTTTCATTTTCCAATTATGATGTTGTATTCTTTCGGAAGTTGAACTCCTTGAAAATGATTTGTCAATCCATAAAATATTATCACGGTCAAAAGAATACCAAAAACCAAAATTACCGTTGCCCGCATATTTGGTGTTAAATTAAAAATTTGCTTTTTTATTTTCTTGCTGTGAATTGAAGCGATGTGCCCGAAAAATGAAATAATAGCAATCAATAGTATGGAATAAAAAATAAATTTATCGGAAATGAATTTAGTCCTGCAACTCCGAAATAAAAATTAGTGTCAAGGTGCAAAAAATATCTTCCGGCGAAAATTGCACTTAAATGAATTACCAAGAAAATTGCTAAATAAAGCCCTGTCCAAATGTGAAGTTTTTCAAAATTTGTGTTGGCTATTTTCCTGTTTGTTTTGAAAGTTTTAGTCCCGAAATAATTTGAACAATCACAGCGGCTAACAAAATTGTTTCAATAAAAATGTTACGATAAAAAAGTCGCAGCGTATTCATCACTTCTATGTGTTTTTCCGCGCCAAAAATGCTGCACAAGTGATTGAATAAATGAAGCCCGACAAAAATTGTAATTGTTAGCCCCGATATATAGTGGATTTTCTTTATTGTCATACTTTTTGAAAGGGGGCTTTTTAAAATGACTTGCAGCATTATAAATATATGGCACTCTCTTCAAAAATGCCGCTATTGATCTTCGATCTTTTGCTCTTATCTTTTTTTGCTGTCGTTGCTGATAGTTTTACAAATCCTCATCTTTTTACCGATTTTAGAAACAGTTTCAACTGGCGTAATTCTGGTCATCATTTGTTCCTATCTCCATCATCAATAATTTTATTTGGCCCAAAAAACATTTTCATCAATCTTCTTTGGAGATTGAATTTCTTAACTTTGCCCCATGCAAAACAATGATGCCCAGTCCGTTTCAGCATTCAATAATGAATTAAAGCTATAGGGTTTAATGTTTTCCAGATAGAAAGCGATGGAGCTGCAACACGTATTTATAGCAGAAAGGACATTTATAAAATTTGCCTAACCACTGCAAAGAGGATCATTCACTATGCCGACAAAAGTTTTGATGCAGAAGGAACTGTTTTGTTTTTGGCAACCCCACTCCCTAAGTTTTAAGGAGCGTTTCTAAACCCCGGATGAAATACACGGCCTGTGGAAGGATTTCAACAATGGCTGGCTAAAAGCAAAAAGGAATTGTTTACTGCAGCGAGGAAAAAATAAAACAGCAGAATACGGCGTTAATTACTATAAATTACTTAAAATTTACTTCAGTAAAATGTAATTCGATAAGGTGTGCTATTTTTACCAAAATTTAGAAACAATGGACATAACAAAAAGAGATACAATTACAGATTATACAATTCTAACGAACGCTTCTGACCGCACACATGCTAAATCTTTTATAGCGAATGTTTTCCTGCTGATGTTTATTGCGCTGGGCGTTTCAGCATTATTTGCCTGGCAGTTTTCCATAAATGAAGCCTTGCTAAGCTACCTGGTGTCGCCGGTTACGGGCATTACCGGCTTAGGTAAGATTACCATTTTCGCGCCTTTAGGTTTCGTACTTATAATGTCGTTCGGCTATAGAAAATTATCTTCCACCGCACTCATGGCCTTATTCATAGCTTACGCAATTATAAATGGAATTAGTTTCAGTTTTATATTGATGGCATTTACACCGGGATCAGTTTTGGGATGTTTCCTTTCAGCCTCAGCCATGTTTGGTGTAATGGCTTTCATGGGTTACACGACCGACCAGGATCTTACCAAATTTGGCCGTATACTAATGATGGGTGTTATAGGTATTGTGATCGCCATGGTCATCAACTTTTTTCTTCACAGCAGCAGCCTTGATTATATTATAAGTATAATTGGTGTAATGGTTTTTACTGCCCTTACCGCTTATGATGTACAAAAGCTAAAAAGAATTGGCGAAGGCCTGGAATACCAGGATGTTTCGGCGAACGACACGAAGAAAATTTCTATTCTGGGTGCTTTGAATCTTTATCTTGATTTTATAAACATATTCATCTTTTTGCTCCGGCTTTTTGGCGGAAGAAGAAATTAAATTTTTAAAGACGGCTTATCGCCGTCTTTTTTTTGCCCTGTTATTTATTTCAAGAGAAAGTAAAATATCAGCGAATTGCTGTGGGTGTTTTTTCTATTCCCGAATTGTTGAGAAATATTTTTCTTATACCATTATACGTGCCGCCATAATTTTACCGATATTAAAAAGTACAGGTAATTTTGAGTAAAGGCCGGATCAAGCGCAAAGGCAAAGCAGGCCTTGAATTTCAGTATATGGGAAATGCTTTTTTTATAATTGATTTTTATAATTCGTCTGCTCCCGTTGTATTAAATTATAGAACAGATTTTCTAAATCCGACCTTTTAATTAGTTACGTTTATAGGAATAACTGAATATTTAATGGAATTATAATACATAAATTATATATTCGTTGCGAAGTCGCCGTAAGTTGAAGCCGAAAGTAACTATTTCAAAATTCATTCCTATACCAAAACTAAACGCCTCGATATTCAATGAAAGGTTTTATAGACCCCCTCAATTACCAAATTGACCAGCCGGTTACTGACCACAAAATTTCGCGGAGTGAGCAACTGAAAGATGCTATAATTAATTCCTTATCTGCTCAAATTGCCGTTTTAGATCTTGATGGTGTTATTCAAACCGTAAATGAATCATGGATAAAGTTTGCAAAAGAAAATGCATGGAAGGGAGATTTCAATCACGCATTTATTGGAGTAAATTATCTTGACGTTTGCCGCAAAGCTAATGGCCCTTTTTCCGATGAGGCTCCGCAGGTATTAAGAGGAATTAAGGGAGTGCTTGACGGAACCCTTCCTTCTTTTATGTTAGAATATCCATGTCACTCGCCTCGCAAATCCAGATGGTTTCTCATGAAAGTAAACTCACTGCCCGATTCGCATGGAGCAGTTATTTCACATACTGATATTACTGAACGGAAAGCAATTGAAAAGGTGAAAGATGAATTTGTAAGCGTGGCATCGCACGAATTGAAAACTCCTATTACAAGCCTCAAAGGTATTGTACATATTTTGCAGCTTAGTTTTGAAAAGAAGATGAAGGGCGAAGTGGGCAAGCTATTAAGCACAATGGATATACAATTGAATAAGCTTACTAAGATTGTAGGAGATCTTTTAGTGGTGAATACTACCCCAGGTAAAAAAATGTACCTCAGTAATGAGAAGTTTAATTTCAAAACCCTGGTGAAAGAAACCGTACAAAATGTAAAAACCATATCTCCACTTCATTTTTTATCAATACAGGAAAATGAAAGCTTTTATGTTTATGCTGACCGGTTCCGGCTGGAGCAGGTAATTACCAATCTACTTACAAATGCAGTAAAATATTCTCCTCAATCTAACCAGGTGTTGATTAATTCGGTGCTTAAGGACGATACTATTTTATTTTCTGTTCAGGACTTCGGAATAGGAATAGCCAAAGAAAATACCGATGTGATTTTCGACAAATTTTATAGGGCAGAAGCGAATTTTCCTTTGGGTGGGCTGGGTCTTGGATTATTTATTTCATCCGAAATAATAAAAGCGCACAAAGGAAAGTTATGGGTTGAAAGTGAATCAGGAAAGGGCTCTACTTTTTATGTTTCCCTTCCTCAAAATCCCGGATCGTAAAAAAATCACTATAAAAACTTATCCTATTTCTAACTCTTCACATTCTATACTCTATCTTTATTTCCTCAGACTTTTAAACACCAAAAAATTTATGATGAAGATTAATCCGTCCCTCGGTCTATTGATTATAGCAATGTTAGCTTTCGCCTCATGTAAAAAGAAAGACAAAGTAAATAATTGTGATCTTACTGAAGCTAACTTTGTGGGGAGCTATAAACTTGTATCAATAAAGTATAAACCTTCACCCGCTTCAGCAGAGATTGATGGGACATTTCTTCTTGATCCTTGTGAACTCGATGATATAACTACCTTCAGTGCTAATCATACTTTTGCTTATGTTGATGCGGGAACGCAATGTTCTACTCCCGGTGATTATAGCGGCACATGGAGTTTGAATGGAAGCACGCTTGATTTTGACGGGAGATCGCCAACTATAGTCGCTTTTGATTGTACGGGCTTCACAACTACCGACACATCGTATAATACTGATGGTGATAAACTTACCCTTACTCTAAGAAAACAATAATATCCAACTAAGGGAAATACTAATTTTCAATTGCGTCCAAAACTTTTGTGTAAGCGTTGTAGATAAGTTTCAATCTCGGTATGTCCGTGATAGCCTCTTCGATGCTTAATTCAAGAAAATCGGCTTTTGCATCGGTCTCATCAATATGATGTTGGGCGATATGAAAAGTAAAATCTGTAAGATTTTCAAAGGGAATACGAGTTTGCTTTTCAGAAAATAAAGATTTTATCCTGGCAGCATCATTCGTTTTTACAATCACTTTTTTATCAAATTCCGGGTAGCCGGTTTCAATATCTTCCATTCCAAAAAATTTTCCTATTTCATCGAGCAATCCCTGGTGATGTAATGCGAATTTAAATGTACCGGCCTTTTCCAGCCTGCTCTTAAATATCGTTGTTTGATAGCCGCCTTCAAAACCTCCGCCCGGATCTACATCTATATCAAAATAGATTTTCCTGTTTTGTATTACAATGATTGCTGAGTAGGCAAATTCATTGTCCTTTAAGTCGGCAGCTATCTGTTGCCAAATTTCATCATCACTATTTGCAGTAATTAATTTTTCGTTATCCATGGCTTTTTTTTATTACGTTTCAACAATTGTTCCATTCTGGTATTGTTAAAAGGGAATACAGTTCATTATCTCTTAATCATATTCAGCATCATTAGGGTTTCAGAGATCATTTTTGCATTGTATTCAACGGCAAGGTCCTTATGATTTATAGCGTCAACTATTGTCCCAATCAGGCAGAGGCCACCTGTAAAGAAATAAAGAATACCCATGCCAGTATGCCCGATCACAAAGCGATGAATTCCTGCAACACCCACCAGCCCCAGAAGGCACAACAATAATATTGTTTGCGGGTCTTTTCTTTTCGACCTGTATATCATACAAAAATTTGAAAGCTCATCATCACCAAAGCCCTTGGTATGGGAGTTTATGGTTATAAGCTCTTCCGGCGTAACGTCGTAAAGAAATTTTAAAAGGACAGGATTTACTGATGCGGAGTTATCGTATTGCATGATGTATATTTTATAGTTCTGGAAAATAGATTAAGTCGCAGTAGTTGATATATTCTGTAAAAAATGACAGGTAATGAAAAAAACCCAAGTGGATGTGCTAAAAATGATTGCCTGAGATCACCATGAAATAAATAATTGATTGAATGGCCAAGTCCGCATCCAGGACAAAAATCAATGCCCAACATTTTAAAAACACAAATAGAATAATGAGTATCTGCTCCCGGTTTCATAAATGCTAACAGGAGAAGCCCTCCAATCCAAAAGACAAGTTCGAACCCGATGTTGATTTTGTAACGGCGGAGAAATATTTTCAATTATTTTATTTTTCTAAACAAGATATTAAAAAATGTTACGAAAACCTGTTAGGTAAATATTAGTGAATTTTGATTTACTTCTGCAAAGCGCAGTAAGCAAAAGGAGGACTAGTGTTTAAATGCCGTTTGTAGATAGGGGCCAAGCGCTGTGAAAGGAACAAGCAAATTAATTTCTCCATCAGCGAAAGATTTTATTGCATAGGGTGCATACAAAAATCCTATCCCTTTGCTGGTTACATAAAAGTTCTCACTTGGGGGAATTTTATTCACAAGAAAATAATTCTGATCTAAAGGATTATTATTTTTTATTTCAAATTGTACACGGGCTACCTTATCAAGAATAAGAGGTAATGCCTTAATGCCGGCTGGATTCAACACATCATTCAAGAGAACTTTTTTACCGGTTGATTTTTGGATAGTTTCAAGTGCTGTGGCAAAGTTACCGTGAGCGCCACCTGAAAAACCATAACTGTAATGTGCTACGGAAAGTATTTGTTCATTCTCATACATAACCATCACCCTGTCTTCCTGCTCCACTGACAATGAGAGTCCCATTTCAGAAGCTTCCTTTGGAGATATCTTGCTATTTTCTTTTTTCCAGTTGGCAAGAAACTTGTTTTTTTCGTCAGTCATCCAATTCGAAGGGTCTGCAATGGGTACCTTTATTTCTAAAGCTTTTTGAACATATTTTTTTACTGCCGTCGCTATCAGGTTACTTTCTGCAGGCCATATAGAGGCAATTAAATAGCTCGCCTCCGATTCGTTTTTTATTTGAGGTAATAATTTGCCCGTACCATTTGACGAATAAAAATTAAATGGTGTAAAAATTTTATCATCGGAAACCTGTAATTGGAAAGAAGCATTTTTTGATGGGTTGTTGTCTTTTTGCAAGGTGGTTTTCCCGCTATAAGTCTTATCAGTAAGTACACCTGAAAAAACAAAGCTGAAATTGCCGCCCATGGCGCTTATCTCAAGACTGTCATTTTTATTAGAAGATAAATTATAATATAACGGCATTGGCCACTGATTTTGTGCAAACCAAATATACCCGCAATAACTTTCCCCTGCCTTATGGAGATGCATGGTTACCTGCATATTTCCAACCTTTCCGGTAAATACTTTGTACCAGCCTGGGCGAGCCTGTGCCATAAGAACAGATGACATAAGCAATACCATAATACCGATGAAAGTCCTTTTCATACAATGAATTTTTTTAAGTGGAGGAAGAAGTTACCAGGTAATTTCTATCGGTAAAGCTGGTTATAATTTCATTCTTATTAATAAAGAAACAGATGAAAGATATCCATGAAATTAAAATTTCTTATTCCTGTACAAGTCAGAGGTAACATCTATGTGCCTAAAGCCGGGCAGCTTTAGGAAGTATTGTATATATAAGAAGAAGAATCATTCTCCACTGCTGCCAGTTTAAACCATCAGCAAGGAAAACGAATTTTATAAATCCGAAATTATTAATATCCCGAACGATAGCGTTTGCCCAGGATTACAATACTCGCTTTCTTTTTTATAATACTTCCTACCGTGCGATATTTAAATTCAATTTTGGTAATGGATCTTCCATCGGCTGCCAATTCAATCAAGCGGCTTTCCTGCCCGGCGGCAATATTTTCATCAACAGCGGGAGATAATTTATCTCCGCTTTCAAAGTAAACTGCAAGTTCGCTTAGCTTGATTTCTGCGCCTTCTACCTTAAAACGTATTGCAGTAAATTGATTTCGGCTGCTTACATTTATTACGTCAGTTTCTCTTATAAATCCTGCTTTTGTTTCGCCAAGCAATTCCCAGCCTTCCTCTACTGAAATGCTATTGCGGGTAGATCCGCAGGAAAAAGAGACGAATACCAAAGAACTTAACAATGCGTAAGTGAATAATTTTCTAAATGTAAAACTCATATTCATGTTATTGTTTTGGCAAATCTAATTAAACTTTTAATTACTAATTTCTAAATAACCTATATGCCTTTTATTCAATCTCTTGAATACGTGCTATAAAGTGATAAAAGTTTATTTTAAATGTCGATTACTTTTTAAAAAAAGATAAAAAGTTTTTTTTATATTATAAAAGTCCATTAACTTTATTTTCGCATTTACACAATAAGTGTACAATCTATTTTAAAAAAGCAAATTCCTTTGACTTTTTACAAAGTTGGATAGTTCTGTTTGTTTATAGAGTAAACTATAATTAATACCAAAACTTAAGTAATACTTATGAGACGATTTCTCCCGCTACTTTTATTAATATTTTTAAGTGTGGCTGTTTTTGCCCAAGAGCAAAAAACTATTATTGGTACTTTAACTGATGACGCCAGCGGAAAAGCAATTCCATCTGCCACGGTAACTATTAAAGGGACTAATATCGCGACCACTACAGACCCGAATGGAAATTTTCGCATTCGTACTAATATCGCTAACCCCACTTTTGTATTCACTTCCGTAGGCTATGACCCTAAAGAAATTGAATATAGCGGAAACGATAATGTTGCCATTGGGCTTACATCTAAAAATGCAGCATTGACCGAAGTAGTAGTTACTGCGCTCGGTGTAAAAAAGCAAAAAAGAGAACTTGGCTATTCAGTTACTGAACTTAAAGGAAGTGAAATAGCTAAAACAAATGAAGTGAATCCTATCAACGCTTTGCAGGGTAAAGTAGCCGGTGTTCAGATTGACCAGGGCGCAGGCGGTTTGTTTGGAAATTCTAAAATTGTAATAAGGGGCAACTCAACACTAGGGACTAACAATCAACCCATTTTTGTAATTGACGGTGTTATAATGGACAATGGTGTCTTTAATGGTACAGGCCGTGATTTTGGAAACGACTTTAAAAATCTGAATACGGAAGATTTCGAGTCGGTTTCAGTTTTGAAAGGCTCAGCCGCTGCAGCATTATATGGAAGCCGCGCTATCAATGGCGTTATTTTAATTACGACTAAAAAAGGATCTGCAAGAAAAGGCATTGGTGTATCAGTGACTCAATCGGTGAATATTCTTGATCCTTATGCCGGCCCTGATTTTCAAAATGAATTTGGTGGCGGAACCGTAGGAGCTTTTTTTACAGACAACCGCGAACCAAATTATAAACCAGATGAATCCTGGACTACTAAGGTATTCCCTATAGACCCCATTACAGGACTTCCATATATTGACCGGCAGATATATCGTGAGCTGGAAAACTGGGGCCCGCGTATGCAGGGGCAGGACGTAACCAACTATGATGGAACTCCTACCAATTATGTACCTCATCCCAATAATTTCTTAGATGCCTTCCAAAAAGGTTTTGGTTCTAATACTAATGTCGCAATGGATGGTGGCTCTGAAAAATCGACATTTCGTTTATCATATAATCATAACGAGGGTAAAGGAATCGTACCTAATAACAAATTGTCCAAAGATGCCTTTGATATCCGCGCAACACAACAATTAACTAAATGGTTGAGTGTGGATGCAGGTGTAGCGTATAGCAATTTTGAAGGAAGAAACCCGCCACGCCTTGGTGGGCTTGATGCATTTGCTTCCGATAATTTCGGGAAATTATTTACCTGGATACTGCCTCGTAATTACGATACCAAATACTGGATGCAGAAAGAACATTATACCAGCATCCTTGGTGGTGCGCCAGACCTTAACGATCCTAACGAACCTAACAAATCCCCGGAATCAAGATTTTGGTTTCAATTATTTGAAAATAACTATTTGCAAAAAGAACAACTGCTTCGCGGAAGATTGAGTGTGACTGCCAACTTGAATTCATGGGCCAAGTTGGTGCTGGAAGGTAACATTAATAACATCTATATTAAAAGAGAAAATAAAGAGCTTGGCCAGCAAAAGGATTTCAGGGGTGGATTATATGGCCTTGGATTTGAAAACAGGGAGAGCAAGTTTCTAAAGGCAATCCTTATGATGAATAAAGAAATCAATAAAGACTTTAGTGTATCAGGATATGTTGGTGCAGAGCTCCAACGCTTCACCAACACTTTTGAATATACCGAAACAAGGGGAGGCCTCAATTATCCTGGTAACTATTATATTACCAATTCTGTGAATCCTCCGTTTACAGATGGGGGTATCAGCAGCAGGAAAAGTTTTAATTCACTATATGCCAGTGCAGATTTTTCTTACAAGAATTTACTATACTTACAGGCTACATGGCGCGGTGACTGGTCATCCGCTCTTACCTACATAGATGGCTCCGGAAATAATTTTTATAACTATCCGGCGGCAAGCTTATCCTGGATATTTACTGAATCATTTAAATCATTACCATCGTGGCTGACGTATGGAAAATTACGGGCTAATGTTGCTGCACTGGGAGCAGACACAGATCCTTTTACCATCAACCCTGGCTTTGTATTCAGTGGTTTTAGTAACGCAAATGGTGTACAGGTTCCCACATCTACTTATTCAAGCCTTAATGCATTGCAGCCGGATCTAAAACCAGCCCGTAAAATATCAAAAGAGGTCGGTGCCGAAGTTCGTTTCCTGGATAACAGGTTGGGCTTCGACGTTAGTCTTTACCAGGACAATACAAAAAACCAAATATTGAGAATCGGCACACCGGATGTATCGGGAGTAAATTCTATTCTTATCAATGCAGGTAACATTCAAAACAAAGGGATAGAACTTTCTATAGACGCAACGCCAGTAAAAACAAAAAACTTTAGCTGGAATACCGCCTTAAATTATTCGAGGAACAGGAACAAGATCGTTGAGCTTTATCCCGGTGTGAAGGAATACAACCTCGGTGCAAACATTGGGGAAATAAGCACCTGGGCTGTTGAAGGTGCATCCTATGGAGTATTGAGGACAACTATTCACTCCAGCCCGGACCCAAAGACCGGAAAGCCCATCCTTAACTGGCGCTCTGATGCAAGAGCGGCTTTCCCCGCCCGCAGCAACGTGATCCAGGACGTCGGCGATATTAATGCGAAATTCAGGGGAGGCTGGGACAATACATTTACTTATAAAAATTTTAGTTTGAATGTGCTTTTTGATGCTAAGATAGGCGGTGACTTTGTGTTACTTACTTACAGGTATGGAACACATACCGGTGTATTTCCAAATACTTTGAAAGGACGCGATGCAGAACACGGTGGCATAACATGGACAAGCGCATGGGATGGAAAAACTTATGATGATGGAATTATCCCCGATGGCACATTCCGTGAAGGACAAATGGTAACATTACCCGACGGTTCGCAGGTAAACGTAGGAGGACTCAACTACCAGGAGGCTTATGATAAGGGTTATGTAGAGCCAACGCATTTGCCGCAATTCAGTTACCGGTATGGCTCATCTTCTACAGGTGTATCAGATTATTGGGTGCTGAAAAACTCATGGATCTCCCTTAGGCAAGTTGCGTTTAGTTATACATTCTCAAAAAAGATCGCCGAAAAATTAAAATTGAATGGTTTGTCATTATCGGCAATAGGCCGCGACCTGCTGTATGTTTATCAAACATTGCCTTATAATTATAATCCTGCATCCAACAATTCAAATAATACAGCCTTCTCCGGCGAGGAGGGTTTTTTACCAAAAACAAGAAGCATCACATTCACATTAAGAGGGTCTTTTTAATTGATAAAATATAATTTTTTTTAAATTTTATCTGGCAAAAAAAGCGAAAAATGAAACACATAAAAAAATACAGATCACACATAATTGCAGTAGTATTAATAATATCTTTTGCCGGTATATCTTCCTGTAAAAAGAATTTTGATAAAATAAATAATAACCCAAGTGTAGTAACCTCGCCGGATATTAAATTTCTGCTCACCTATGCAGAAGATAAAATGGTGACTTATGAATATACCGAGTGGATATGGGAAAGCATGGAACAATTATTCCGCTTTACACAACACATTACCTCAGATCCTTATGAATTGACCAATAATGTAAACACGCGCTTCGGTACTTATTATCTGCAAATACTGCCTAACCTTTTTGAAATAAGAAGGCAGATTGAAACAAAGGCCGATAAGGATAACTATAAAAAAATGGGCGCCGTTACTTATATCCTGCAGGCATTGCATGGCATAAAAGTAACAGATATGAATGGTGCTATTCCTTATACACAATCTATACAAGGAAGATATGAAGGTAACTTTAGCCCGGTGTATGACAAGCAGCAGGATTTGTTTAATACGTGGTTGCAGGAGTTGGATGATGCCATTGCTGTGTTATCAGATAACTCGTTGAGTAATCAAAATACTTACGGCAATGCCGATGTTTTTTATAAGAGTGACTGGAACAATTGGGTAAGGCTCGCTAATACCCTAAAACTAAGAATTGCAGCCAGGCTTGACAATGCAGATAATGCAAAGACTAAAGAAATATTTCAACAGGTAATGCAGAATGCGACCGGTTCAATTGAAGAAGATGGCCAGCAACTTTCCTATCAGAATATAGATTATTTCGCATTTGGTATGGGCGGTGAAATTAACTACAGGAGTACACGCTATGCTACCACCTCCATAATGAAATTTTTGAAAGCATCCAATGATCCGCGGTTGCCTGTTTACTTTGAAGCAAATGATCTACAGGGAAGCTACCAGGATACGTTGTCAAAATATGCTGCAACACTTCCGTCGTTTATTAATCCTGCAGATCCTTTAATAAGATACCAGGGTGGCCCCGCTGATTTTACAACCAATCCAACGGTTGCCACTTATATAAAAAATGCTTTTGCCGTAGGAAATACAAATGCCGGCAATGCTATTTCGAGGTATTTTTTGATTTCGCCAGTCAATAGAAAATTCTTTTCACCAAGGTATAATTCCACATCCGGGGAATTTAAGGACGTAATAGTAACCGCCGCGGAAACGTGTTTTTTAATCGCAGAATTTATTCAAAAGGGATATGCCGGCAGTGTAAATACAAGAGGCACCGCCGAAGATTGGTATAAGAAAGGGATAACCTCATCTATTAAGACGATGAATGACATTTCTATTATTGCAGGTTCTACCACGGGCTTTAGCGGAAATGGAGATGCGGAGATAAATGCCTATCTCAATCATCCAACGGTGGCGTTTAATGGAACAAATGATCTTGAAAGAATTTACATCCAGGAATACTTAAATTTTTACCGAAATGCCAATGAAGCATTTGTTTTAGTAAGAAGAACGGGTTATCCAAAAAATACTTCCACTTACTACACCCGGGAAGAATTTAACGAACCGATTCCGCGCCGCTTCTGGACAATAGATCCCGGCGAGGTAAACAGGGCTAATTGGCAGGCTGCAATGGCCGACCAGGGATTCACACCTAATGCGCAGGATGTACAGACTTTAAGCACGGAGCGAATCTGGTATGATAAGACTGCTCCGGCATTTGGCGAGGGAAATTAAATCTTAGTTAGTTCCGGCCGTAGAAAAGTTTTATGAAGCCCAATAAAAAAGATTTTTATAAAAAGAGAATATTGAAGGAGTTATATTTTACTCCCTCTATATCCTGTGCTGAATTATACACAAGGGTGAATAAAAGCTTTCCTGTTGTAACTAAGTTGCTGGGCGATTTAATAAAAAGCGAAATAGTTATAGAAACCGGTTACGCAACTTCTACAGGGGGCCGCCGTCCTCAAACGTATGCAATCAGGACAGATATAATGTATGTAGTGTCGGTAGCCATGGATCAGTTTGTGACAAGAATTGCGATATTGAATATGCAAAATAAAATTATTGCCGGTATCGAAAAATTTGAACTTAACCTTGGTAATACACATGATTCCGTAGCAATACTTAGCGATCACATTAAAAAGTTCATTGAAAATTCTGGAATAGATAAAAGCAAGATAATAGGTATAGGAATAGGAATGCCTGGTTTTGTAAACGCACAAAAAAGCATCAACTATACTTTTCTTAAAACCCAGAGTACCAGTATTTCGCACGTAATAAGTGAGCAAGTAGAATTGCCGGTTTATATTGATAATGATTCAAGCCTGGTTGCTCTAACTGAGCTGCGTTTTGGCGCCGCAAGGCATAAGAAAAATGCAATGGTCATTAATATAGGCTGGGGTATTGGTCTTGGATTAATACTTAACGGCCAGCTTTTTCGCGGACATGATGGCTTTGCAGGCGAGTTTAGCCATATCCCTCTTTTTAATAATGGTAAATTATGCAGTTGTGGCAAAAGCGGATGCCTGGAAACAGAAACATCACTGCTCACTATAGTTGAAAAAGCGAAAGAAGGATTGAATGCTCACCGCTTAACAAAAATAAATAAAGATTCTTTTGAACATTTAGAGCAGGCGATTGAAAATATTATGGATGCAGCGCAGGATGGAGATCGGTTTGCTGTAGAATTATTTACAGAAGCAGGGTATAACATAGGGAGAGGCGTTGCCATTCTCATACACCTGCTCAATCCGGAAACGGTTATACTCGGGGGACGGGGCTCATCCGCAGGTAAAGTTTTAATGGCGCCAATTCAGCAGGCAATAAATGAATATTGCATTCCAAGGCTTTCACACAGTACGGGAATTGAAATTTCAACTATTGGATATATGGCAGACCTTATAGGAGCAGCCTCTTTGGTGATGGAAAATTTTGAAAAGGAATCAGGCAAAATTCGTGCAGCATCGCTGGAAGGCATATTGTCATAATTGTAATGAAAATATCAATAAGAACGAGTTATTTTCATTTTTAAAAAAATTATTTTTTAATATAGTTAACCTGAAGACACAATTCAATTTTAAATACACAATGCAAACCTTTTTATTCATTTTTTAAAACAATGCTTATGAAACGATTTTTAACTTTTTTGTTGCTGAGCGCTTTCAGCCTTCCTTGTTTCGCACAAGGGCAAAAAACAATTAACGGTTCCTTAAAAAATAACGATGGAAACCCTGTTGCGGGAGCAACCATCACTGTAAAAGGATCCACACGTGCTGTGGCATCCGATGCAGCGGGCCGGTTTACAATAGAAGCCGCCCCAAGTGATGACCTGGTAATAACTTCTGTCGGGTTTGAAAAATCACAAATACACGTCGGCAGCCAAACAGCCTTTACTATTGCAATGAACACTTCAAATTCTGCGCTTGAAGGTGTGGTGGTAACTGCCTTGGGACAAAAACAACAGAAGAGATCGTTGGGCTATGCTACCACGACAATCCAGGCTGATGAACTCACAAAAACGGCTCCTACTAATTTCGCTTCGGCGTTGTATGGTAAGGCCCCCGGAGTTAAAATTGCTACCGCTCCCGGCGGTTCTACAAGTGGAGTGTCTATCCAAATCCGTGGAATTAATTCTATTACGGGCAGAACGCAGCCACTAATTGTAATGGACGGTGTTCCCATTCATGACGGAGACTTTAATAATGGGAATTATTGGGGCGACCAACGTCTTAGGGGAAATGGATTGGTTGATCTGAACCCTGATGATATCGAAAGCATTACCGTTCTGAAGGGTGCATCCGCTGCAGCTTTATATGGTTCTGAGGCAACCAATGGAGTTATTTTGATCACCACCAAATCCGCGAAGGGGAAAAAAGGCTTTACAGTAGATTTTAGCTCTACTTATTTCCAGGACAAAGTAGCCTACCTTCCGGACTTTCAGTATGTAAGGGGCTCAGGATTCAATCCCGGTTATGGCATTTATGGTTCTGATGCAGAAGGCTTTGCACATCATACGCTTAATGGAACTGATTATCGCACCATGGTTAGCGGGTCTTTAAATTTTGGGCCCGTTTTTGACGGCAAACCGATCCTTGGTTGGGATGGGGTGGTTCGTCCATATTCCGCACAAAAAAACAACTGGGCTGATCTGTTTCAACAATCCAACAACACGGTGAATAACCTTGCTTTCCAAAACGTATCGGAAAATTCGAATACAAGATTTTCAGTTACCCAGCAGCATTATGAGGGAACTAGTTTGGGTTCTAAAAATGATAAAGTGGCTTTTAACCTGAATACTACTTATAAATTTGGAACAAAATTCCGTGCAACTTTAATCGTCAATGATATTTGGCAAAAAGTACATAACCGGCCGTATTCTTTTGACAGGTTGATTAACAATTTTGGCGGTATGATGTCTCCTTTTGATAACGGGGCATGGTATAAAAATAAATACCAAACCAGTTTGGGTTATAGATATGTTACAGGAGGCAACCCGAGTTTAACTCCCGACGAAAATATATCATTTGGTAATTATCGGGGCGACCTGCTTGACTATATGTGGAATGTTAATAAGAGCATGGTAGACGAATATAATAATCGCTTAATTGCCAGTATGACCACTTTTTGGGACATAACGAAAAATGTGCAACTACGGGGAAGAATTGCGACTGACTGGACTGCGAATAGAAGTGAAAGTAAAAATGCCTCCAGCATACCCCTGGTTTATGGGTACTCAGGGTCCTACGGTATAAACACAAGCAACTATTCTATTTTTTACGGTGATCTGCTTTTATCCTACACGCAACAACTGACCGATGATATTGGATTGAAAGTTTTAGGTGGATATACTGCAGATAAAGAATCTTCTTATTCTACAAGCGTAAGTACAAATGGAGGTTTAACTACCGAAAACAGGTTTGATTTGAGTTCTTCTGCTAACCCGCAATATTATAGTGGTTCCGGCAGATCCTATTTGACTAAGGACGCTTTTATCGGAACTCTAAATGTGAATTATAGAGACTATCTATATGTAGAAGGAACTGTGAGGAGAGATAGGACCTCAACAATGAATCCTTTACAAAATTCATTTGTTTATCCCTCAGTAAATAGTGCATTTGTAATTTCTGAAGCATTGAAATTACCTTCATTTATCAGTTCGGCTAAGCTCAGGGCATCCTGGGGTATTGTTGGTAACTATCCGTCAGCTTATGCAGCCAATGTTGCGTATTCCCTGGGCAATTTAGGGAACCAGGGTTCAGGAAGTTCAACTTTAACTTCTACGGTTTCAACCGGTACTTATGGCAATGACTTCATCCGGCCCGAAAAAAAGCATGAACTGGAATTTGGATTAGCAGCAGCTTTTTTTGATAACAGGTTGAATCTTGATATAGCTTATTATCGCGCGAGGGTGGTTGATCAAATTTTACCTCTTCAATTATCTCAATCGACCGGTGCCAGCAATATTTTAACAAATATTGGAACATTGAGAAATAGCGGAGTTGATCTTGCTATAAGCGGAAGACCTGTTGTGAATAAAAATTTCTCGTGGGTAACAGGGGTAAATTTCAATTTCAACAATAATATAATTGAAAAGTTAACAATCGGTTCCAATGAGTTGATTCACGCAGATTACGATGGTAACGCTGCTGTATTAAAGTCCGTAGTTGGCCAGGCAATTGGCGACTTTTATGCGCATCCGATAGCTGTTGACAGTAAAGGACAACCCATTATTAATGATTATGGTGACGGCACTTTGGATTATAAAATAGATGCATCTAAGTTGGTTAAATATGGTAATACCCAGGTAAAAGCAGTGGGCGGATATTACAATACCTTCAATTATAAGGATTTTTCACTTCAGGTATATACTGATTTCAGGATAGGCGGCTATGTAATGCCTACTGGTTTAAATTGGCTTACCAGCCGGGGTCTTACTAAAGAAAGTTTAAATGGAATGGATAAAGCACATGGAGGCTTACCCTATTATTTAAATGCACAGGGTTATGGAGTTCAGACAGATCAGGCTGCAGGTCCTAATGGTGAAACCGTGTATAATGATGGTATGTTGTTAGAAGGCAATTTACCGGATGGCACCGCAAATACGCATATACAGTCACAGGCAGTTTATTACTGGTATGTGTACAACTGGGGCGGGCCTCAATATAGTAATTCTCAATATTTCAAATATATCGTTAAGAACACTTATTGGAAAGTCCGTGAAATATCACTCTCCTACAACCTGCCTGAAAATATAGCCAAAAAATTGAAAGCCAGTAAATTGCAGCTTTCTGTGTTCGGTCGTAATTTATTCTATATATATAGGTCTATTAAAAATATGGACGCCGAACAACTCACTACTGGTTTGAATTGGTCTTCTAGCGTTAACAATGCAGGAACCAATTTTACCACCAGGACATTTGGCGCTTCCATAAGGGCTACATTTTAGTTTTAATTATTAATTTTTTAATACAGTTTTTATGAAAAAAATATTTTTAATAATAGCAATTGTTTCGGTAGCGGGATTGTCATCATGCACCAAGAAGCAATTTGCCGACGATTATGCTGATCCTGCAAAAGTTTCTTCAACTACGGTGGAAAAACAATTTGCAGGATTCATGTCATCAAATTTGGATTATGTAATGTACAAGTATTGGAATTACTTTGTTATACTGCAGAATACAATGTTACCCTGGACCCAAACTGTGGGAATTGTAAATACTCCCGGCAGGTATGTTCCGGGCGCTGCCGCAATAGATAATAGATGGTCAAATTATTACGGTTTTTTGGCCCAATATAAGGAGTTGCTTAGGCTCTATAGCACACTGAGCCCCGATGATCAGGTCGATAAGAGAATTTATATCATCGCGGCTACTATTTATTTTTACGATCACAGTCAAAAAGTCGTGGATCTGCATGGGGATATTCCCTGGTCAGAAGCGGGTTTATTAGGTACCAATGGAGGTGATTTCGTGAAGTCTGCAGCAAAGTATGATGCCGCGGCAGATATCTATACAAAAATGCTGGACGATTTAAAAGGGTTTTCTGAGGAACTCAATTCAATCAACCTAAAGGGCAGTATTGCAACGGTATTGATGACGCAGGATTTTATTAACCATGGTGATATTTTGAAATGGAAAAAGTATTGTAATTCGCTTCGTGTGAGAATGCTTATGAGAGTATCAGGTGTTGCAGCTTTCCAATCGAGAGTAAGCAGCGAGATCGGCGCTATATTGGGAAATCTGACGTCATATCCGTTAGTGCTTACAAATGCAGATAATATTATGATCCAGGTAACTGATCCTAGCAGCGGTGTTAATAACGGAACAAATACAGGTGCAGGAGCGGACTTCCATAATGGATTAATTGGCTGGGGTGGGGGCGATGTAGCCGGCAAGGTAATGATAGATTCCATGAAAAATAATGCCGACCCAAGATTAAGAGCGATGTTTGAGCCAGGTGCAAATGCGGTACCGGCTGGAACGTATCTTGGTTTAGATCCTTCATTGGATAATACAACCCAAACAGATTTAGTAAGCGGAGGTACGCTATCCCGCTATAACCGATCAACGCTTTCGCAAAATATTTTTATTCCCGGAATGTTAATCAATGCGGCAGAAGTAAATTTCCTTTTGTCTGAATATTATCTGAACGCGGCTAATGATGCGTCTGCAAAATCCACTTATGAAGCAGGAATTAGTCAGTCTATCGATTATTATTTCTGGGTCAGAACCATTAGTAATGATAATACTGCGGGCCCGTTAGCACCGACATCAACAGCCGAAAATAATGGTTATATAGCAAGTAATGGGGTTGCGTGGGATAATGCCGGTACAACTGCCGAAAAACTGAACAGAATTGCTATTCAAAAATGGATCAATTACAATGTGTTGGAACCCGTTGAAGCCTGGGCTGAAATAAGAAGATTGAAACTTCCTGCATTGAATTTTGTAACTGATAATTCAGCTACGGCAAGTTTACCTCCGAACAGATGGGTTTTACCATCCAATGAAATCACATACAACAGTGCCAATTACCAGGCAGTAGCCGCGCAAGACAAACTTTCTTCCAAGATTTTTTGGGATGTTAAGTAGTGCTTATATGATTAAAAAAAATTAAATATTTCAAAAGTTTTTTCAGTTGTTTTCATTTCATAATTTTTTCATAGCAAACCAAAGAAGAGGCCGTCTCATAATAACTGAGGCGGTTTTTTTATTGTTGTCAAAATATATT
>JBDTUZ010000028.1:0-67353 GCA_040007435.1 Ginsengibacter sp.
CGCAATTTCGCTTTCTGTATTCACCGCGTGGCTCAACCCGTATTTCTTCTGTGATAGTTAACGTATCAGAAAATTTCATCGAAATGGTCGCGGGCTGGAAAGCGGGCGTTTTCTTATCGTTTCTCAGTTTTTTAATATCAGTAGAAAAGTCGACATTAATAACATTGTCGTCGAGAAAAAATAACTGCCTGTTTATGGGAGAACTCTGCCCAAAACTAAAACAATGTTGAAAGATCAATAAAATAATAACGCAACAAACTTTTCGCATCTTCAATAGTTTTGATAAATAACCATCAGCAATATAGAAAAATAAGCGAACTTTTTGGCTTAAAAAAGAAATATATAATCCGCTATAGTGTCAGTGTTGCAAAAAAAAACGATGCGAACGCTGTTACGTTTCAATCGCAGGGGGCCGCCGGCCGGCCGGCGGCAAATAGCAAAAATATAATGGAAAGCATAGTGTAAAAAATCGCTGCTAATGCGGCATTAAAGAACTATGCTTTATGGAAAAAATGCAACAATTTTAGAAAACATTTTTCAATAGTGGTGCCCAATGATAATCAACAGGATGAGAAAACAGGTGTTGACGATGATTAAAAAGATATTACAATAACCCGGTTGTTGATAGTTCAACATTTCGTTGCGTAACTTGATTTTGCAATCCATAACAAATGATTCAAAACAGTAAATCATGATAAAAGGCAGGTTTTAAAAAGGCTGCCTTTTTTAATTTTCTAAAACGTATTTTTATCCTTGATGGCATATTAAACGTTAGCTGATTTCTTGTATGGCAAACTGCGAAATCATCTACAATCCAGGAAAGACAGAAATAACGCTCACGGCACATCGTGGGAAGAATTATGCATGTTTCCTACCCTGCAGTTTGATATAGGTATTCAAAATTAAATTTATTATTATGTTTTTATTTAGACTTGTTATTTGCTTCTTTTCATTGAATATTCCTCCTGTTTTTTTGGCGCCGGCAAAAGATATAATCTCTGCAGCAAGATCTGTTGATCCAAAAGGCAGCAGCGCTATTTTACCGGAGGTGGTTAGAGGACCTAATCGAAATGCATTGGATTCCCCGGTATTTAAGGCAGGAGCAGCTTTCAGAATTATTACACCTAACCCATTGCTACCCGTATCCGGGGGTATAGGAAGGCCCAATCCTGCCTCAGTAAAAAAGGGTGAATTATATGCAAGAGCCCTGGTTTTTGAAAAAGGGGATACCCGCATTGCCATTGTAAGTGTGGATAATCTTGGATGGTCGTCTGTATTGGGCAACAGGTCAAGAGCTTTGATCAAAGGCATCGCGCCGGAAAATATCCTAATTGGCGCCACACATACTCATAGCGCTCCGGATGCATATGCTTTTCCGGATGAAAATGGAAAATCTTATGCAGACCTTAAATATCTTGACTGGTGTACCCAACAGATTGCAGATGCTGTGAATGAAGCAGTGCAGAAACTGGAGCCCGCATCATTAAAAATCGCTGTTGGAGAAGCCAAGGGTAAGATTGCGTATAATTATTACGCAGAGCAGTTATACGATCCCCGCTGCGGCGTTATGCAGGCTATTGCAAATACCGGGCAGCATAAAGGCAAAACGATTGCGACCTTAATTAATTACGCCGTCCACCCTGAAGTAATAGGCCCTGACCGCGGGATTGAAAGCCCGGATTTATGCGGCCCTTTATGTAACAGAATTGAATCTAAAGTTGGAGGTGTAGCTCTTTTTATGAATAGCGCCCAGGGCGGCATGGTTACTGCAGATAACCGCCGTGAAAAGGGCAGGGAAGAAAATACATGGGAAGAATGTTCCAGGATTGGTGAGTTACTTGCAGACGAAGCCTTGCGTATTATCGCCGGCGCACCGGAACAGCAAGACCCCGCTATTTACTGCACAGCCCGCACCCTGAAATTTCCCGTTGAATCGCCTGTCATGCAGTATATTTTAAAGAATTCCCCGCTAAAATTTCCAACTATGGATACGGGATTTGTTTCCACCCAGTTAAATCTTCTCAATATCGGTACTGCGCAGGTTCTCAGTATTCCGGGGGAAGCGTTACCTAATATAGGGTATTATGTCAAACGTCATATGAATACTAAAAATCCTTTTCTGTTTGGGCTTACAAATGATGCATTTGGTTATATGCTTACAAAAGTAGATTTTGACAGCTTTAAAATATATGATTATGTAAGCAAAACAAGCCTTGGAGAATTGACCGGGGAAATTTATATCAATGAAGCGCTTAAATTAATCAGTGAAAGCCCTCCGGCCCAGGGCCGAAACTAGAATGATTAATGGTTCTTCGGTAACGTTAGTGGAAATCAAAAAAAACAGATTCATAGCTACTTTATGTACATGCATATAAAAAAAGACAGTCCTTTTGACTTTGAGAATGAACAAATATACACTGAACTTAAGCAGAGCAAATAGAGATATAAGAACAGGTAGAAGGATGGGTAACTTACAACTTTCGAAAATTGAAAGTGAAGAATAGTAATTCTAAACTAATTTCCGTTCAACCGCCTTACACACAATACAAAGTAAATGTCCTGAGTTACACCTGTCCGCTGCGGCGGAAACATCAGGACAGCAGCTCTTTTATTGTTCAAAGTTACTATAAATATCAACCGTGTTCTTATGATTTAAAAGTTGCTAAGAATAGCTTGGGATATAAGGCGCAGAAACTTCCGCGTGTGCTTCATAAACACTTTGTTCTTGTCCGGGATTAATGAGATAAGAATACATTGCCACTTCAATGAATGAAATAATAACTAAGGTTATCATAGTCAGTATTGCCAATCCAATTAATTTTATAATCATGTATTTTTTCCTAGTCTATTTTTTCAGGTTAGTTTCATAAAGGCTTACCCATTCATTCGCACTGATTTTTTTCATTAACTCACCAATGAGTTTATAGGGAATCTCATCAAAAATTTTAAAGCGGACACAACTTTTTCCCATGTCAAGTTTTTGCTTGCTGTGTTTGGGATATTCAGCTACAAACCATTTCAATAATTTGGGGTCGGAATAAATACCCATGTGGTAAAAATTAATGGAGTTTTTTTGCGAAGCAATTCCAGCGAATGGAAGTGGCTCACTCGGTTTGCAATGGTAACCCGCAGGATAAAGTGTATGAGGAACAACATACCCCAATCCACCATAACTAATTGCCGCTTCAAAACCTTTAGGCAAGTTTTTTACAATTACATCGTGTAGTTTGTTAAAAGGTTCTGCCCTGTCCTGTGGAAGGTTAATCAGAATTTCTTTTACTGTATTTCCTATTGCTTTCATTAGTAAAGTTATTTCTCCTTTAAAGTTGCATTAAACATTTCTTCCAAAATCTTTAGGTCAACATCAGCCAGTTTATTGATATAAAGGCAACCTCCTCCTGGCTTATGCTTTCCCAATTTTTTCAATGAGGCAGCATGAATTTGAAGGTTCATTAAGTATATAGTTAGGTTCGCTTTACGAGGAGAGAAGCCAATTTTGAACCATTCAACTTCTCGCCCAGAAGTAGGACTTTTAACAATTTCTTTTCCAAATCCAATGATTGAGCTTCCCCACATCTTTGGTTCTTGCTTGCTTATTTTCTGCATTAATTTAAGTAAATGAAAACTGTCTTTTTGCTTTTGTTCATCTTTCACTTCATTTATAAAATCCTCTACGCTGGAAGCGTTTTCTGTCGTTTTTACTTTTGCTAATTTTCCCATATCGGTTTTACGTTAGTTGGTTTCGTTTTTTACGCCACTTCAAAAAAGTGTTACCCAAAATAACAATTATGATTGATGCAATTAGATTTGAAAATACTACTGCCCATGGAGTTTCATAAACAGGTATTCCAAGATTTAAATAGTAGGATAGCCCAGAAGCAATTCCTGTTGGTGTTCCCAATAAGGCAGTAACTGCTCTTATTGGTTTTGGAAATATTTCATGGACATAGAAAAAAGTAGTCAACAAACCTGTCAACAGTAAAATAATTGTCAGTTTTATGATTAGTCCTTTTTCCAAGTTCAGTTTATCAGTTTTTATTTTAGAGTATATTTTTGTGGTGTTGAAGCATTCAATCTTTGGATAATTTTATTTGCTTCAAGGTCAAGTTTCACCCATTCCATGTGCCACTGTATAGATCCTTCAAATTTAATTTTATTCATTTTGAAATCTTCGGTAATGGCATTCAATAATTCTACATGGGTTAGTTCTTCTTTTTCCTTTAGGTGATTTAATAACGCATTCTTCAAAGCATCATATTTTGATTTGGTCATTGTAACGGCTTTCTTGCCTTCAGGATGTTTAAGTTGAACTTTTTGTTCCATAAAAGTCAATTTATTATGTCTGCTTTATTTTAGCACGGTGTCTGTGTCTTACCCTGTTTTGTGTCTTGCCCTGAAAAAAATTGACGTTTTTTATTCATTGAAATTATCTAAAAATATTTCCTCCCACAGCATATTTATTTTTAGTTTTTTAGGGTTTGGATTAATATATTGTGGGCTATAAGTTTTGAAGATCTTGTGAGGAGCCTTCAGGCTACCCTTTATTTCTTTTATTAAATATACTAAAGCGTATGCCCGTTTCCGCTAAAAACATGGAGGTCTTAGATTGCTGCGGGGTTAAAGTTATTTGCAGTCCTTGTACATGAGGATTTGAAAAATAGTTAGCCTTGCTTCCATAGAGGAAAGAAAATTTCAGGAGCAATGCGAGTTTATTTTTTTTGCCCAAAGGTATTTCGGTTCCCAGGCCTAAGCCACACCTTAGAGCAAGTGAGCCATGGGAAAAAGAACTATCTGTAATGGAACGTGGGCGGCGCGATAAAAATTCATGCCCGTGATAGTGCGAAATTGCAGCGTATGTATAAAAGATATTTGTTCCAATGGTGAGGTCGGTAAAAACCGTTGCTGACTTTTTAAAAGTAAACAGGTTTATTTTAAGTTTCGGCGCAATAGTTATGATATAGTTAGTGGCCGACGCGTAGTAATTATGGTTACTGTTCCTGTAAAGCCCGGTATAGCTGTTACCGGCATTACTTACCTGCAGTAAACCAACATCGCTACCTATAGCAATGCTGGGTTTGCTTTTTAAAATATGAGTGAAGCCCAGCAACAAGCCTGTGCCTAATTTAGAATAATGATCTTTATAGTCGCCCTGCGGAAGGTCTGCTTGAAAAGTGAGAGACGCATGATTTGATTGTGCATACGCTTTTGTAAGTGATAGGAAAGTGGCTGCTATCAGGACGAAATACCGCATACAAAAATTTGAATGTAAAGGTATAATTATTGATGAGACTTGTATGTGCTTAACCTCACCAAAGAAGCAAAACCTTTGCGAATCTTTACCCTGCCAGGCCATTCATTAATAAAAAATCGTGGATTAGTTTACCATATAGTTGCTCACCTCCCAATGCAATTTGGTAAAGCTGTTTGCGATGGTGAGGGCATAGATGAGGCCAATGCCTTTGGCATAATACAGGTCTGTTATTTCCCCGGTTTCGCCCCATGCATCCGTTAAGGAACGCACCTGTGGGCGTACTTCTATCACTACCACATTTTTATAGCTTTTGCCCTGCACAGTTTCACCCACATTTGCAGCAACACACCGGAAAGTATATTTAAGAACAACCGATTGTCCTCCTATTATAGTACCGGTATCCGCGGGTGATTCCCAGGTATTCCCCGTAACAACGTTTTCTTTAAGAAATAAAAGGTCTTTATTAATTTTAGAGATAAACTTTACGGAAGAGGTGTATTTATCAATAGAGATATATTCATAGTAATCGGAACCGTTTTTTCTATAGAGTTGTTGGTTATCGCCCTGAACAGGATTTTGCTCCGCCATTATTTTGTACAACACTCCACCCATCATAACGGAATCGGTTACGTTTCGTTTTATTGTAAATCCCGTGGTCCATAAATCGGTATAAGTCCAGTTACTTTGATAAGTCAGCGGGAAGTAATCATTGTTGAACACAGGAACATAGCCGGATGTTACCGGAACAGAAAATGAACAGGAAGAAACATTACCTGTAAGTGTAAATTGATCTAAGCCATCTATCACCGGTTTACCACTGCCTTTCAGGGTAATCGCCTTGGTCACCCGTAGTTGTAAAAAAACCAAAATCTGAAAAGCTGTACCCGTTTACGAGGTTGGTTGATATAGAGTAACTACCTGTAGTAACTACATTCACTTTAATCACTACTTTATTGGTTGTATCTAAATTGATATTTTTCAGGTAGACGCCCCCGATACTTGCACTTAAACAAGTACCAGGCTCTCCTTCGAGCGTAAAAGATGCCGGACCTATTGGTGGAGTTTGAATAGTAATCGCTACAGTGCAATGCAACTTGTGGTGCCCAATGAAACTGTAAAATTATCTATGCCTGCGGCAACCGGTTTGCCTGTTCCTTTTAATTGCACCAGCACAGTCCCCGTGTCTGCAAAATTTCTTGTTGCCTGGAACGAATAACCATTTATAATTTGGGTGGAAATAGTATAAGAGCCTATAGTTTTCACCGATACCTGTACTTCAATAAAATTGGTGTCTCCCAAATCTTTTCCGGTAAAATAGGTACCTCCTACATTTATGGGTAAGCATTGTCCACTGCTGCTTCCCAGGGTGTTCAGACCCTGATTGCGAACTTCAATACTGAATTCTTTTTGACATGAGAAAAATATAATGACCAGCAGGATAAACGCTACTATATACCGATGTAATTTTTTCATATTGCCCCAGGCAAACGTTTAAGATACATGAAACGAAACTTTCTTGTCACCCCACAATAATGTCACCGTTCCGTCTTTATCTATAGAGTACGTTAATTTTTCTGCTGTGCTGCCGGGAGCCGCTAGTTTTACTTTTACCTGCAACGCATCCTGGGCTTTATTTTTTTCATAATCAAATGCGCCATCTGTATCCCATTTCTTGTTGAAGATGATCGTACACTCGTCGGGGTTAGCAATCATAAACAATGCGTATTTACCGGCAGGTAATGTTTCGCCTTCAATCTTTACATCTTTGTCCACTTCAAATACCGTTGCTTCGTTAGCGCCGGCACGCCATATCTTACCATTCATCGGTTCCACATCTTTGCCCACTGTTCTGCCTTTTAAAGAGGGCTGGCTGTAATCAATACTAACTGTAGTGCCGTTACTAATAGTTTCAGTAACTTTTGCAGAAGGGCTTGGCCTTTTGGATTTATCTGTTTGCGCACAACTGTTAAAGCTCGCAACAACCATTACACTTAGTAATACAAGAGAGAATATTTTTTTCATCTTCGTGGTTTTTTGTTTCGAAGTTAAGATATAATTCTTCGTGGGGTAAAGTCTATTATCCTTTGTCAGAAATTTTAGACATTCGCATCAGCTAAAAGCATTTATTCATCATCTTCATAAAAAGGTAATTGTCACGTTGCCAAAAAAAAGAATTACATAGCTTTATGCGTAAATATGAGAACAAACTAATCATTTAACTATGGCCTGTAGAAAGTCTTTCATCTCATTAGCATTCCTTTTAGTATTCTTCAACCCCGATGGCATTGCACAAAAAGCATCTATGCTGCCCCGTAGTGTACCTGAAGCAGAGGGAGTGTCTTCCAAAAATATCATTGATTTCCTGGATGCAACTGCAAAAAGCAAAACCGAGTTTCACAGCTTTATGCTGCTCAGGCATGGTAAAGTAATTGCTGAAGGCTGGTGGAATCCCTATCGTGCCGATCTTGAGCATAGCTTATATTCCTGCAGTAAAAGCTTTACCGCTACGGCTATTGGATTTGCGGTGCAGGAGAAAAAACTTTCTCTTGATGATAAGGTGGTATCTTTTTTTCCGGGAGATTTACCGAACACAGTAAGCAACTGGCTTTCGGAACTTACGGTTAAAGACGTGTTGATCATGTCCGACGGGCAGGAGCCTGATCCGTCTTTTGCCGTTGCCGCAAAAGATACAAACTGGATACGCGGATTTCTTGCTACACCGATCGTGCATGAACCGGGCACACAGTTCCTCTATAATTCATTAGGTACTTACATGCTTTCTGCAATTGTGCAAAAGGTAACAGGACAAAAAACAATAGATTATTTGAAGCCGAGACTATTTGATCCTCTGGGAATACAAGGCATGGATTGGGAAACAGATTTGCAGGGTATTAACACAGGAGGGTGGGGGCTTAGGTTGAAGACTGAAGACATGGCAAAGTTTGCAGAATTATTTTTACAGGAAGGGAAATGGAATGGCAAACAAATACTATCAGCCTCGTGGGTGAAGGAAGCGAGCACGGTTAAAATAATGCAAGACCCGGGCGCACCCCAATCAAAAAAAGATTCGAGTGACTGGCTGCAGGGATACTGCTACCAGATGTGGCGCTGCAGGCACAATGCATTTCGCGGCGATGGCGCCTTCGGCCAGTTTATGATCGTAATGCCTGAACAGGATGCAGTACTTGCAATTACGGCGGAAACAGCAGACATGCAGGAAGAAATCAACCTGGTGTGGCAATACTTATTACCTGCATTTAAAGAAAAGAAGTTGGCGGCTGATGCTGCCGGCTTTGCTAAATTGAAGGAAAAAATACATTTACTGGCATTGCCGTTGCCTGTAAAAACTACACAAGTATTGGCGACGAAGATTAGTGGCAAAACATTTATTACATCTGCAAATGACCTGCATTTAAAGAATATTTCTTTCCGCTTTGTGAATAACCTGTGCAATGTAAAGTTTAAAAAGGAGACAGGCACTTATGAAATTAGTTTTGGTGCCGGCAAATGGCAAACTGCTAAAACCAATATGCGCGGCCCGTCATTAACTGCGAACGCGATTGAGAATACAAGTATGCTTTACCCGGCCAAAATTGTTGCTAGCTATACATGGAAAGATGCCAATAATATTGAGCTGGTATTGCGGTATATTGAAAGTCCGCATAGGGAGATTTATACTTGCCATTTTGATGGTAATCATCTTGCCATTGAAGCAAAAAGAAGTTTTGATTTTGGTAAAGCAAAAATAGTTATAGAGGCCGAAATGGAATAGGTAAATATATTTTTGAAAGGATTAAAATTATAAAACGTGGATGAGACTACATTGAGAAGTCGTAACTGGTTTGGCCGCAAAGGCAGGGACGGATTTCTTTATCGCGCATGGATGAAGAACCAGGGAATACCTGCTGATATGTTCGATGGCAAACCTGTTATCGGCATCTGTAATACATGGAGTGAACTTACGCCCTGTAATGCGCACTTCCGTGACCTTGCCGTTGCGGTAAAGAAAGGTGTGTTGGAGGCCGGGGGTTTTCCGGTGGAATTTCCAGTGATGTCGCTAGGGGAAACTTTAATTAAACCTACGGCTATGCTTTACCGTAACCTGGTAAGCATGGATGTCGAAGAATCAATCAGGGCAAACCCAATTGACGGAGTCGTGCTGCTTTGCGGTTGCGATAAAACCACTCCTTCGCTGGTAATGGGAGCCTGCAGTGTAGATATTCCAACGCTGGTAATATCCGGCGGGCCGATGCTTAAAGGACATTGGAAAGGAAAAAATATTGGTACCTCTGATGTGTGGCGCTTTGATGCGGCTCATAAATTAGGACAAATAACCACAGAGGAGTTTCTTGAATCCGAGGCTTGTATGGCGCGTACACAAGGCCACTGTGCAGTTATGGGCACTGCGTCCACTATGGCCGTTATGGTAGAAGCTTTAGGACTTTCATTGCCCAATAATGCATCTATACCTGCGGCGGATGCAAGGCGTAAAGTTTTATCGCAGTTATCAGGGAGACGCATTGTTGAAATGGTGAGGGAAGAGTTGACCTTATCAAAAATTCTTACCCGTGAGGCCTTTGAAAACGCAATCAAGGTAAATGCCGCCATAGGAGGCTCTACTAATTTTGTAATTCATTTATTAGCTATTGCAGGGAGAATCGGCGTGGAATTGAACATTGATGATTTTGACAAATTCTCCCAAAACATTCCGCTGCTGGCAAACATACAGCCATCCGGCGAAAACTATATGGAAGATCTATATTATTCCGGCGGATTGCCAGCGCTTATGAAAGAAATGGCTGGTATTATTCATAAAGATGTGATTACGGTGAACGGCAAAACAATGGGTGAAAATTTTTCTGCTGCGGAAGTATACGATCGCAAGGTGATAAGCACCATGGAAGATCCCTTTAAGCCTGAATCTGGCATCGTAGTGGTAAAAGGAAATCTTGCTCCAAATGGTGCAGTGATAAAACCATCCGCTGCAACGCCTGCCTTGTTGAAACATTCGGGCAAAGCAGTTGTATTTGAAAACATAGAAGATTTTCATGCCCGCATAGATGATCCTGAACTTGATGTGGATGCCAACAGTATTATGGTTCTTAAAAATGTGGGGCCAAAGGGATATCCCGGCATGGCAGAGGTAGGTAATATGGCATTGCCCAAAAAATTATTACAACAAGGTGTCACCGATCTTGTGCGTATTTCGGATGGCAGAATGAGCGGCACAGGCTTTGGAACCGTTGTACTTCACGTATCTCCTGAAGCTTCTGTGGGTGGCGCTTTAGCGCTGGTTCAAAATGGCGACGTTATTAGTCTTGATGCGCATAAAAGGACATTGCATCTTGAAGTTTCAGAGGAAGAATTAGCCCAACGAATGTTAGCCTGGAAGCAAACAGAGAAAATAGCTGGGCGGGGTTATGTACATTTATATCAAACACATGTAGAGCAGGCACACCTTGGTGCCGATATGGATTTTTTAAAAGGTAAGTCCGGCAGTGAAGTGGTGAGAGATTCACATTGAGAAAGATGGCGAATGCCTGGTGAAGGCATAGTATAATGCAGTCGGATAGGTGCTTTCAATTTCTATTTATCAAAAAAGATATTTATTTAATAAGGCTTTACCTTTCTTTATCGCCTCACGCCCGTCAGATTCAATCCCATACCAACCCTGGTAACCGATGTTCTTACAAAGCTCAATCATCTTTGCCGTAAGTTCTTTCGTGGGCTGATTGCGATAAGACATTCCTTTTGCAAAAGGAGCGGTCTTTTGCAGGTACGCATAGTTATCAAAATCCGGTGAGGGTTCGCGCCAATCAGGATAGGTGCCGAAAAGCGGATGATCCACCAGTTTCATAAGAGCTACCATCCAATCCGCATCATTTGAAACGCCTCCATGATTTTCAATCAGCACGTTTATATCCGCTTCCTGTGCATATTCCAGTAAACTATGGTAAGTTTCTGATGCCCACCTTAATCCGTCATCTTTCGAAATATTTTCTACACCTCTGCAATTTGTGCGTATCGCATGGCAACCTAAGTAATGGGCAATGTCTATCCATTTACGATGATTGATTACAAATTGCTTCCTGTCTTTTTTAGTAGAGGCACATCCATCTCCTTCATCATCCACCATTATTAAAACCATGTCTATTCCATTATCCACTGCATTTTGTTTCAATGTACCCAGGTAGGAAATGGTGGGGACTTCAAACAGCGTATTCACAAACTCAATCCCAGTGATGTCAAAATCTTCTCTCGCAATCTTTGGAAAATCCAGGGTCTTCCATTTGCCTGCTTTTATCTCTTCAACCAGTGCCCACTGGGCAAGGGATATACCGTTTTTTACCATATAGTTATTTAATCCTGGCACTTCTTATTTTATTCCAGGAGGTGTTTATACTCTGCCAGGTACTCCAGCGGAGTTGTCTTCCATTCCGTTACTCTTGTAACATTGTTACGGATACACTGATAAACAAAATCATACAGTATATTAACGATAGCCGGATTCGGAATTTTATTGATGCTGTCTGAAATAAGAAAAGCGCCCCGCTTTCCCTTTTTTTCATCTCTTGCAATTTCAAGCATTGCATAATATACCGGTAACCGGGCTGTCTTAACGCGTTGCAAAATCTCAGGAGAACCCGCTACTGCTCTTTCGGCCTCGTCGAAGAGTTTGTTATAAACTGTAATTAGTGAATCCGAAAGAAAAGTTTCTTTTTCCATAACAGGCTTTCCAAAAATCGACATCTTATATCCCGATTGCTCCATGTTATTATCATGTAAAAGATCTATATATTCTTTTACCTGCTTTGATGCTTTGCCATAATATCCTGTTAGAAAATCCTCCATTACCTCATCGACATTTATATCCGGGTTCCAAAGTAATTTATCAATCAGGTAGGCACGTAATTCTGCAAATTCACCGCCGATCTCACGGTTACCTTGTTCGAAAACTGCGGAGACCCTGTTGTCGTGCATGAATTTAAGATTGGGTTGCAGTATGCGAAGATTTGGGAATGGAGCAAAAAGATTTGAAAACCTGATTACATAGTCCCAAACAATAATGTTGTTGGTTAACCGCCCCCATCCTCGAAGGTCACTGCTAAAAGATGTATCACCCTGTTCCATCGTAGTGTTCCTGGCGCTTTCAATACTGCACAACATAATATTTACATTCTTTGCCGGCACGATGTCTTTTGGCGGGACACGACTATATTGGTAAGCGAGAGTAGATATGATTTTACCGGGAAATCTTTCCGCCACTTTATTTACAAAAGTCAATATAGAACCCATACCAAGCGCCGGATATTTTGAGCCTCCATGTGTTGAATACATCTTTTCCTCAGGAGCGAATGCAGCATATTTTTTATCTAACGCAGCACAATCGGAACAGCGACAATAGTTCACATTATCATTTTGGCTAACGGACCAGTATATCGCTTCAGGGTTTTTATCGATAGCAGCCTGGAGGTTTTTACAAACAATTTCCAATACATCAGGATTGCTTAGGCAAAGCTGTGCCTCGGGTTGTACACCTGCTCCATCCCATGAAAGAACAGTGCCTGCATGCCGCTTGCCATCATAAAAACTAAAATACTCAGGGTGTGATTCTCCATATTCTTTCGGGCTTAACAAGGCATCAAAAGTATGAACCCAATATCCCCATTCGCTTTTACCCGGGCCTGCATGCGAATCTAATTTATGCCAAAGCTGGTATTCAGGATCCAATGCATCCCTATAAAAATTTTCCCTGTAAGTAAAGGCAGGCAACTCCATGTCATTGATTGGACCCACAGCAATCGTTTTCTTTTTCGGCACATAAGTTACGGCTGGTGAGTACTTGCGACACCCCAGGTATTGCTCAAGAAATGTATATACGCCGTATAGAATTCCTTTGCCCGTTCCTCCTGTAATCACGAGACTTTTATCGTCATTTTTAATAAATAATCCATCCTCAGCAAGCTTCTCTTTCGGCACCTCATTTAGTTCAGGCCTGTTTACATTGCCTATTAAAATTTCATCTGCTTTTTGAGTGTTATTATCATTCTCAATTGGTAAATATGCACCTGAAATTCTTTGAACATAATCCTGCAATACTTTAGCAGCCTGTATCTCGATAATAGTAGCTTTTCCAGGAATTATGATCCTGCTTTTCGAATTGCCGTTTTTTACAAGCGTAAATTGCTGAGCTTGTACCGACTGAATTGCAAAAAGAAAAACTGTGAGAATTATCGGTAAAATAATTTTTTTCATAAACAAGTTCTTATAGATTTAGGATCATGAAAATAGTTTTTAAAATTAAATAAATGTTTTCAAGTACAGTTCGTGAATATTTTTTATCGGTGTAAAAATGAACGATATGCGCATGCATTTTTTGATTGTTAGAAATGCTTTCGCATTGATATTTTCTTATTGCCCCCTGGTTTAGCAGTCTTCAAAGCATTTTTAGAACGTATCTGTGGTATATCTTTTCTCGTAAAGAGCGTTACGTCTTATATCATAAAAACGAGAATCCTTTATTCAAAGCTTGCTACGAACGCAATTTTTAAAGCTATCTTTATTCCTACAATCTGTTTTCTATAAGATGAAAGCAATAAAATACTTTCTGCTTCCCCTGGGTGTAACTATTTTTATTTGTAACGGTACACAACCGTTATGTGCGCAAAGCCTCCAGGGAAAATCGCTTGCTGACTCTCTGCTAAATGAACTTCCAAAAACTAAAGTGGATACTGATCAGGTGAAATTATTGGTAAGAGTAGTTAAAGCCCTGGCAACAACAGACCATCCCGCTGCAATCAAATATGCGGATAGCGCTATGCGCCTGGCACAACAGTACCATTGGCAAAAAGGCGTTGGCATGGCTTACCTGAACAAGGCGAGAGTGTTGCGGACAACCTCCGACAATGAGGCCAGCCTGGAAAATGCCGGAAAGGCTTATGACATTTTTAAATCTATAGATTGGAAAGCAGCAATGGGTGAGGCGTTGTCAGTAATTGCAAGCAACTACGAATCTCTAAGCAACTACCCCAAGGCCATTGAGAATAACTATAAAGCACTGGGCATTTACGAACAAGCCGGCCTTGATGCAAACATCGCCTGGTGTTACAATAACATAGGTGCTGATTATTACGGGTTGAGTGATTATCCCAAAGCAATCGAAAATTATGAGAAGGCGCTGGTATTGCAAAAGAAAACAAACGATAAATATGGAATTGCTTCAGCGCTTGATAACCTGGCGAGTGTTTATGAAGAACAAAATGAAACTGCAAAAGTGAATGATTACAACCTTCAGGCAATGAAACTATTTGAAGAAATCAATGATGGGCCTGCGCTGGGCAGGATTTATAATAACCGTGGCAATTTTTTATTGAGACAAAAGAATTTTGATTCGGCCCTTATCTATTATAAAAAAGCAATTGCTATTGCAGAGAAACTGGGTGTAAAGACGACCCTTGCTTATGGTACCGGTGGAATAGGGGACATCTATTTCAACCTGGCAAAAAATGGATTTAAAGAATTTATAGTGCCGGATTTTTTAAGAGTAAGCAGGCCATCACTTTTGCAAAAAGCTTATGATTATTATTATAAGGCGCTGCAGTTTAGTAACAAAACGGGCGACCTTTCTTTATTGATGCGCTTTACTCAATCACTTTCAGAAACGGAAGCTTTGCAGGGCAATTATAAAGCCGCTCTAAGTTTCTATCAGCAATCTGCGAAATATAAAGATTCGGCTTTTAATGAGGACAACGAGAGAAACGTAGCTGCGCTCGAAAGGCAAAGACTTGCAGAGGTAAAGGACAAAGAAATACAACTCCTCAATAAAGAAAAAGCATTGCAGGCATCAGAAATAGAAAGGAAAGATATAAAAGCAAAGCGTGATAAAACTATTCAATATTTTATTACAGCAACACTCGGCATTGCAGTGCTGGCTGTGGCGGTGATTGCTTTGATCCAATATCGAAATAATAAGAACAGGCAAAAAGCAAATGAATTGCTGCAGCAGCAAAAGGAAAAAGTAGAAAGCACTTTATCAGAATTAAAAACCATGCAGGCGCAATTAATACAAAGTGAAAAGATGGCATCACTGGGAGAACTCACGGCAGGTATTGCGCACGAGATACAAAACCCTTTAAACTTTGTAAATAATTTTTCAGAAATGAATACTGAGCTTGTCTCAGAAATGAAGAATGAATTGCTTGCAAATAATAAGGATGAAGCTATTTCGATTGCACATGACATTGAGGAAAATGCACAAAAGATAATCTTCCATGGAAAACGTGCTGATGCTATTGTAAAAGGAATGCTGCAGCACTCACGGACAAATACGGGCCAGAAAGAATTAACAAACATCAACGCTCTTGCAGATGAATATTTGAGATTAAGCTACCAGGGCATGAGAGCTAAAGACAAATCTTTTAACACAAATCTTCAAACGGATTTCGGCGAGGATGTTCAAAAAATAAATGTGGTTGCACAGGACATAGGGCGCGTTTTTCTCAACTTATTTAATAACGCTTTTTATGCTGTGCGTGAAAAGCAAAAAACAGCCGGTGAAAACTATACACCAACTGTGTCAGTTTCCATAAAAAGCGCTGATGACAAAGTTCAAATATGTATAAAGGATAATGGTGACGGCATACCGCAAAAAGTGTTGGATAAAATTTTCCAGCCATTCTATACAACCAAGCCTTCCGGCCAGGGAACAGGCCTGGGGCTGAGCTTGAGCTATGATATAGTAAAAGCGCATGGGGGCGTATTAAAGGTAAAAACCGATGAAAATGCAGGAGCTGAATTTATTGTGGAGTTGCCTGCAACCTAATTCAATTCGTATTCAGTTGTAGGTAAGGGCGGCATAGAGGAAGATGGATCAATGTTATGCTCCGGGTCTATTAATTTTCTATAGTCAGGCGGGCCAATTGGTCGCTTTTGACCTTTATCTAAAACTTTTCTTCAACGCTTCCAGCTTTGCCTGGAAATCATCCACCGGTTCGGTTTTTTTGGAAAAAGGCTTTTCTTGTTTTACAGAAGGCTTCGGATTTTTTACAACCGATGATGCATCTTTCATAGATAAAGCAATTCTCTTTCTCGGTATATCTACTTCGGTTACAGTTACCATTACTTTTTGCCCAAGCTTCACAGCTTCATTGGGATCGCTGATGAAGCGGTTGCTTAGCTGAGAGATATGCACAAGGCCATCTTGCTTTACTCCCACATCTACAAAGGCGCCAAAGTTAGTAATGTTAGTTACAATACCGGGTATCTTTATGCCGGGCTTTAAGTCTTCCATGGTACTAACGCCATCGGCAAACCGGAATTCTTCAATGGCAGAACGGGGATCACGGCCGGGCTTTTCCAGTTCTTTTAAAATATCTTCAATCGTAAACTGGCCTATGGTTTCTGTAACAAAATCTTTTGCTTTGATCTCTTTCCGTATAGCTGCGTTCTGTATTAATTCAGGTACGGTGCTATTTACCTTCGCGGCCATAGCTTCCACTACATGATAACTCTCAGGATGCACTGCGGAATTATCCAATGGATTCTTTGCACTGTTCACTCTTAAAAAACCTGCACTTTGTTCATAAGCCTTTGGGCCAAGCATAGCGACTTTCTTTAATTCTTCACGGCTTTTGAAGTCACCGTTCTTTGTGCGGTATTCTACCACATTCTTCGCGACAGTAGCACTAAGCCCGGATACATAAGTAAGCAAATGTTTACTCGCTGTATTTAAATCAACGCCCACAAAGTTCACGCAGCTTTCTACCACCTGGTCAAGCGCTTCTTTCAATCGCGGTTGATTTACATCGTGCTGGTACTGGCCAACACCGATGCTCTTTGCATCTATTTTTACCAATTCACTCAACGGATCGAGCAGGCGGCGACCAATGCTTATAGCGCCACGAACAGTTACATCTTCATTAGGGAATTCTTCTCTCGCCACTTCACTTGCCGAGTAGATAGATGCACCGCTTTCATTCACCATAAAAATGGAAACGGGTTTTCCAAAATCAATGCCTCGCACTAACGATTCTGTTTCTTTGCTTGCCGTTCCGTTTCCATAACCAATGGCTTCGATATTATAGGTAGCCACCAATTCTTTAATTGTCTGTACGGCACCATTCCAATTGTTTTGCGGAGCGTGAGGAAAAATAGTATTGTATTTTAGAAACTCACCATGTTCATCAAGGCATACAACTTTACAACCCGTGCGAAACCCCGGGTCAATCGCCATGATTCTTTTGTGCCCGAGCGGAGAAGCCAATAATAACTGGCGAAGATTTTCTGCAAACACACGTATGGCTTCTTCATCAGCTTTTGTTTTTGCCGCCATGCGAAATTCTGTTTCAATAGAAGGTTTTAGTAAACGATTAAAAGAATCTTCAATGGCTAAGGCCACTTGTTGAGAGGCTGTATTGGATGCAGTTAAAAATTTCCGCTTTAGTTCTTCTACGGCTTTTTCTTTTTCAATATTAATATCCATTATGAGGAAACCTTCTTTCTCACCGCGCCGTATCGCCAATATGCGATGCGAAGGACTTTGCGAAAGATGCTCCTGGTATTCGAAATAATCGCGATACTTCTGCGCATCTGCCTCTTCTTTTTTACTCGTCATTACCCGTGATTCCAACACTGCTTCTTTGCTAAATAATTTACGAATAATATTGCGTGCCTGTTCGTCTTCGGCAATCCATTCGGCAACGATGTCTCTTGCTCCCTGTAACGCTTCAGCATTATCCTTTACCTGTTCGTTTACATACTTTTTAGCTTCGCCTTCGGCGTTTATATTTTGCTGACTGAATAATAAAGTAGCCAGTGGCTCCAATCCTTTTTCAATTGCCTGGGAAGCTCTCGTTTTTCGTTTGGGTTTATAAGGAAGATAAATATCTTCCAGTTCGGTCGCGTTAACACAATTTTCAATTCGTTTTTTCAATTCCGGCTTAAGTTTGCCTGCTTCTTCTATTGTTTTTAAAACGGTCTCTTTTCTTTTCTCCAGGTCATTAAAATATTTTACCTGATTAATAACATTACCAATTACAACTTCATCGAGGTTGCCTGTTGCTTCTTTGCGGTAACGGGCGATAAAGGGAATGGTGGCGCCTTCCGTATGAAGGTCATAAATACTATTCACCTGCTTGTTGCTAATGTTTAACTCTGCGGCTATCTTTTGTGCATATTTCAGATCCATAGGTCTATTGTTTTGGGGCAGCAAATGTACGTGCTCTAAAAGGCAAAAAAAATTTGTTTCTTGCTTGTATAATGAATATAAAAGCATTCCCTTGGTGCCCAACTTTAGAACTGCACATAAGTAATTGGATGCCATGAAGATTATTATTCAGCGAGGGATTTTGGATTGATACAAAATGTAAATTTGTTTAGGGTGTGTTTTGCATACTACTATTAAAATTTTAAAATGAAAAGATTATTTTTTATCGCAGTGATTTTTGTACAGGCATCAGTTACATTTGGCCAAAGCCTCGGTAATGCTGCCATTCACCGGATTGGCGATTATGGAAAACTATGGAGCGTACTAAATTTGTTTCACCCTTCGATGGCTTATAATACTATTAACGCTGACAGTTTATTTACTGATAATATAAACGATCTTCTTAAAGATCCTTCTGCTGAAAATTTTAAAAGAGCGGTGCAGAATATGATTGGAAAATTGGGCGATCCTTACACCATTATTGTGAAAGGCAAAAATGTGGAAGGTGATTCAGTTGAGCTTCCCGAAAGGCCATTATTAAAATGGCTTCCTGGCAATATTGCGTTGATCCATTTCGATGAAAACTTTATGAGTGTAAACAATAATGGTTTTGGCGACAATAAAGCGTCTCAGCAATTGAAGGATACTTTAAAAAATGCTACTGGTGTTATCATCGACTTGAGAAAGAAAACCAATAACGACGAGAACAGTGATTATTATGAATCGAAATTCATGAAAAGGCTGGTTGGATTTTTAACTGACCGTGATATAAGCTATCCTTCTTACCGGTCGAGAATACATTACGGCCATCAATCGGAGACTTTTGATATGTCATCGTTTTACTACCAGGGATGGGTTACCAATAATTCTTCCGCGGTGAGCCCATTGCCTAATACAATTCATAAGCCGGTATGCCTGCTCATAAATAAATACAATAAAAATTTAAGCGATGCAATAGCTGCATTGCAGCAGGAAAAAATTGCAAAGGTATTGGCTGATGACAGTATAGGGAATTTTGCCGCAACATCTGCTTATCAAATGCAGCTTGCCGACAGCATAACGGTTGACATCGGCATGGTCGAAACTATTTATCCTAATGGATGCAAAACTTTTTCGCCTGATGCGACGGTATATCCTTCTGGAAATAATAATGAAGATTCTATCCTGAACAATGCAGTTGATCTTTTAAAATCGTGGAACGGTGGCCAGGCTTTATGCAGCCAGTCTTTGCAAAATATATTTGTGGATACGAAAGTAGAAGGTTACGACAGTCTTGCATATCCAACCGCACCTTTACGCATGCTGGGATTAATGCGTTATTGGAGCGCTATAAATTATTTCTGTGCCGATAAAGACCGGATTACAAAAAACTGGGACAGTGTTTTATATGAATACGTTCCCATCATTTTACAAAGCAAAGATTCTATTGAATACATGCTTGCAGTGGCGAGGTTAATTACTGAAATACATGACGGACACGGCTGGCTGGATAGTAGAATATGGCGAAATACTTACAAGAGTATTCCCGAAGTACAATTAAGTTATGTTGATAATAAAACCATTGTTTATAAAACTTTTAATGACTCATTAAAAAATATATTATCACCGGGCGATGAAATAGTAAAGGTGGATGATGTTGATATTGATAAATTGAGGAAGCGGCTTTCACAATATATAGGCGCATCTAATAATGCGGCCTTACAAAGGGATGTTACATTACATGTGCTGGCGGGGCCAGATAGCAGCTTTGTAAAAATTACTTTTTTGCATAACGGTGCAACAAAAGATCTGAGTTTAAAAAGAAAGGTTGGAAAGTATGCATATAATAGTTACACCTCAGGGCTACCAAAACAGGCTCGCAACTGGACAAAATTGAAAGATGATATTGGTTATGTTGATTTCGGAAAATTGGAGGTATCCGAGATTGATAGTATGTTCAATGACTTTAAAAATACAAAAGCAATTATCATAGATAACCGGAGTTATCCGAAGGGAACCGTATGGACAATGGTAAATTACTTAACGGATAAAACAGTAACAACTGCGAAAGGCACGACTATGATAGCTGATTCCCCGGATCCCACTACACAAATAGTACAGAGTAGCTTATGGCAAATACCGGTAGTCCCTAAATTTAAATACAAAGGCAAAATCATAATTCTTGTAAACGAACAAACCCAGAGCCAGGCAGAGTATAGTTGTATGGTAATACAGGCGGCATTTAAAAATACAACTATTATAGGCAGTCAAACAGCAGGAGCAGATGGTGACGTAACGGGGATAAGCATACCCGGTGGAATAAAGACTGCCTTTTCAGGGCATGGTGTTTATTATCCGGATGGCAGGCAAACACAAGGCATAGGCATAGTTCCCGATTTAAAAATTTCTCCAACGATTAAAGGAATAAAAGCCGGTAAGGATGAAGTGCTTGACAGGGCAATTCAATTTGTTGTAACGGGGAAATAAATTCCCTGACAGGCTTTGCAAATTTTATAGGGTTTAGTTCGGATTGACATAGTGCGGATTTTTCAATGCCGTGCTTTGGAAATAGATCGAAGGCAGAATTAAAGATATTTTAGGCTCTTAAACTTACCTGTTGGTGAGTAAGCATTTTTGAAAACATAGTGCTCCAATATTCTGCTTTGGCTTTTAATAATTCAAATTCTCTTTTCGAATTTACAAGGCTATCATAAAATTTGATGGAAGCGGGTTGGGTGTGGTTTTTAAATTCAAACTGGAGCTCAATCGCCTCACGTTTTTTCTCTATATCAAATTTTTTAAGATTGGCTACATGAAGGGAACCGCAACTCTTTACCAATTCGCAGTGTTCCACTTCGTCGAGTGATATCACCGAGCAACTGTAATTGTTTTTAATTTTTTCCAGGATCATTATTTTCCGGTGAATTCCGTCGATACCAATTACTTTACTCTGAAGAATTTCCTGGCTGCAAAAAACAAGATTGTTTGAAGTCCCTTCTTTGCTAAGTTGTAGAAAAAGATTTTCTTTTTTCTTTCTGTCAGAATTTGAAAAATAATTTAAGGAATAAAACAAGCAAGCAACGGCCGTGAGAAGAATGAGGGTTACGAATACTGGCGACATAGAATGATTGGATTTTCAAAGGATTTATTACATAGGAACCAATAATTTAATAACTAATTTTTTAGACTTTAATTGTACAGAATTGCAAAAAAAATTCATTTGTAAAACAATACCTTAAAGATTGAGTATAAATACGTTGGCTTTTCGCAAATTTTACTTTTTTCGTTAGAAGTTTTACCTGTTAAATGTTGCAAAATTTCCTGATTTTTTCTATCAGTCTGGCCTTTAGTGTCCACCTGGCCGGGGCTTCAGAACCGGAGGTCGGACGAGTATGGTTATATACAGCCATCACTATTTGATCTATTATGTATTGAATCCTTCAATTCGTTTAATAAAATATTTGTAAGTTTCATCTATTTAACTTTAGCAGAAATTATCTTTAATTAATCATTAAAAAACCAGTCAACAAATGAACTCAGAACTTTTTGAATCGGTAGATAAATACATCAGCCAGCTTTTTCATGACGAAGATGATTGCCTGAAGGAAACAGAAAAATCCATTATTGATTCCGGCATTCCACAGATAAGCATTTCGCCGAACCAGGGGAAATTTTTACAGATATTAGCACAACTGTGTAATGCAAAGAAGATATTGGAAATGGGTACGCTTGGTGGTTACAGCACCATTTGGATGGCAAGAGCGTTACCCGATGATGGTAAATTGGTAACACTGGAAATTGATAAAAAACATGCAGAGGTTGCGCAAAAGAATTTTGATCGTTGCGGACTCGCGTCAAAAATAGAAATCCGTTTAGGTAAAGCCATTGACATTTTGCCGCAATTAGAAACCGAAGGTGCCGGCCCTTTTGATATGATCTTTATTGATGCAGATAAACCACCGTACACCGAGTATTTTCAATGGGCTTTAAAACTTTCAAAGCCGGGCACATTGATTATTGCAGACAATGTAATCCGGGAAGGAAAGATACTACTGGAAGAAAGCCCGGATGAAATGGTAGCCGGTGTAAAAAGATTCAATAAATTTTTATCCCAGTGCCCGCAGGTTACGGCGACGATATTTCAAACGGTGGGGGCCAAGGAACACGATGGCATGGCCATTGCCATTGTAAAATAAAAAAGCCTGTTTCTCACAGGCTTTAAAACAAGTATTATAAGCATTCTTTTTCTCAGGCTTTTCTAATATCCTGCAATACTTCAACAGAGCTATTGCTTACTGTTAATGTCTTGAATGATTTGCGGCCTTCAATGTACACAAGGTAAACGGATTTTTTTCCAGGCTGATCTACTTTTTGCATTCCTGTAATGAAATAGTTCGGGTAGGCGGGCATGGCAGTTTCGATAATATTTTTATCAAGATTATTCCTTGAGTAACCGTCGAGTGTATAAACCCAATTGCCTTTTTTATTGTAAGCAGCAGTTATTTTATGCCCATCAATTTCAGATTGAACGATAAAGCCATTTTTTGAAGTGGATATAGTTGGATCCACCGCGTCTTTAAATTGTTCGCCGAAATTCTTTGTTACTTTTTCAACAGGCGTTGGCTTTTTGTCGCTATTGAGATTTTTATCAGCAGCATAAGTTGTTGTTCCAATCGCCATGAGTACTAAACCAAGAGCGATAGATAAGATTTTCTTTTTCATAATTGTGATTTTTTAATTGTTATAATTTTTGTTTAAAGGAAAGTTTGTTGTTTTTTTTCTTTGCAATAATTTCAATTGCAGAACAAAAATATTCTGTGTATGCTTTGTATTTTTGAAAATGAGACGAACGGGCAAAAAGGCGCGGCAAAGCAGAAAAATGGCTTACATTCAAAGCGGGGAAGACAACTAATTCATGGTAAACTTTATCTATTTTGAAAAATAACAAATATCTGCTGAGAGAATTTTTTTGGCTAATGATGTCCTTTTTGGCGACATTAATATTTGCAGGCATTTTGTTTAGAATGAATTTCAAACATACAATCGACGTTCGTTTGCATGATACCTATTTTGTATTTTCAAGTTGTCTTTAATGATTACGTTTTTCCTGGTAGTATCATTAGGAGTTTTTATAATAAAGGAAAAGATGAATTTATTCAGCGAAACTTTCCCCAATTGGATAATATTAATTGTAGGATGTGCTTTTGTTTTTGATATCGGTTTATTGATCACACAAATTTCACCTTATGCAAAAGTTATAGTTAGTGGCTATACCATCTATCCGCCACTTTCAGGTTTGCCCGGTGGAGAACCGCTTCCGGCACTTACTGAAAATATCGCGTCGAAGGTGTTAACTAATAGCTTGATTTTATTTCAATCACTTGTTATTTTGTTGCTTTTATATTTCACTTATAAATGGGGAAAGGGAAAAAGGTTTTCGTAAAAATTTTTGCTTAGAATATTGTGCTCTGATAATCTTCACTGCTATATTGAAAATCAAAACAGAGGAAAAAAGATAAATCAATACCTGTTTTCTATAAGCTCGATAGCATTGGCAACACCATTTTCATCTTTCACCTTTTCCATTAATCGTTCGCTGTTGCCGTATAATGTTTCGCTATTAAGCAACTCTTTTACAGCCTCAATAAATATATTTTCTTTCATAAGTTTTAAGGGAATCGGCTTAAGCCCTACACCTTTTCTATAGGCAACAGTTCCCCAAAAATGCTGATCGCCTAACGGGTACAGAACAGGGCATGTTAAAAAAGGTTTCCCTGCTTTTAAACATGATGCAATTGTGCCGATACCTCCGTGATGCACGACTGCTTTTACAAGAGGGAATAGTTCATCATAAGGGGCGGACTCTATTACCTTAATGCTTTTGTTTTGTTCAAGTTGTTGCACATCATTCAATCCCCAGCCTTTTACGATAATCAATCTCGTGTTTAATGACTTTATCAACCTTTGAAGTAAACCGGGAAGATCCATTTTACTTTCAAAAGGCATACTGCCAAATGTAATGAGCAGAGGCGGCGTACCGCCGTTTATAAAATCAAGCAAGTCTTTTGATAATCCTATGGACGAGCTATCCATCCAGAAACCTGTAAAATGGCTGTCAACCGGGTAATCTTTCGGGCGGGGAAGAAACAGCGGGCTAATGCCATAGATGGCAGGTAATGCTGGCTTTGCGTATTTGCCTGCTATACCAATTTCTTTCCTGAATTTGCTTACCGGCTTGCTCATCATTTTAAGGCCGAGATCAGTAAGTTTATAGCTAAGCCTGTTGAGAAAAGCAGGTAAATGAAAAGTACTGAAGACCGGATTTATGAATTCGCTGGTTGGTTCAATAGCGGGCACTACGTTTGCTCTTATCAACTTTCCTGGCACATGGTCAATAAAATAGTCCGCCATTGCTTTTACATGAAAAAGAACTTTGTCATTCTCTTTTGCGACGCTGTAAAAAATTTTAAGAGAATCGTAGATCATTGGATAAATAAGCCGGTCAAGGTGTTTTCGCGCACTGAAAGGATTGCTCATCATTTTCTTGCCTTCAGGAGAATTAAGAATCGCCTGGAAATCGGCATCAATTGAAGCAAAACGGAGGCCATAAGAATCTACAAATGACGAGAAATTTTTTGCTGTAGCAAGTGTTACTTCATGGCCGCGCTTTTTGAGGGCCTTCCCCAACACTGCAAATGGTTGGACATCTCCCCGGGTACCCATCGTAAGTAAGGCTATCTTCATGATAAAATTTGAGTACAAGTTATATTCATTTATAGAAATAAAGTACTTGTAAGTTGCTTGAGTAACAAAGCGCTGCGGTACCCACGTTTTTTCTTCTACTAATATCAAATCAATAAGCACACTAAATGTCCAGGTGAAATAATATTTAACACATAATACCTGAATAGCGCAAACATTTTTTAATTTTTAATCCCGGTTGGAACGAGAATGCTTCAGCGGTTGAAAAGTTTGATGATGTAAGAGAAATTCAGCGGCAATTGAAAAGCAAAGAAATTACTTTAAGCAGTGAAGCAGATTAGAGCACTTCAGGTCCGGCAAGTTTTATGGTAACGGACCCAGATGGAAATATGATATTGGTTGACCAGCATGTTTAGATATTGGGGAGGAACAATATTAAGAGTGGAAAAGAAATTCCTTATCTTATTAATTCCCTGCTAAATTGAAATAAAATATTCTTCTGCTAGACTTTAGCTCATGTGGTTACCTGCACTTTTATTATTTATTAGTTTAAGCATTGGTTGTACCTCTACTAAAAACACGATCACAAAATCAAACGAAATAATTGGAACATGGATTCCCGTAACGCAGGAAATGGGTGGAAAAATGCTTCCGAAAACAATTTTTGAACATCAGAAGCTCATTATCGCCGACAGCTCTTACACCGTTATTGCTGAAAGTGTTGATAAAGGCACTGTAAAATATTCAGACAATAAAATGGACATTTATGGCAAAGAAGGTGTAAATGCCGGGAAACATTTTACAGCGATTTATAAATTTGAGAACGGTGAGTTAACTGTATGTTACAATCTTTCAGGCGACAGTTACCCGGAAACTTTTGAGACCAATGCTAAGCCGTTGTTTTTTCTTTCCATATTTAAAAAAGAGGCTTTAAAATAGATTTATAGCAATTGCAAATTGCGACCTACCTTGATCCTGAGTCATACAAAAAGCTGCCCTTTGTAATCAAGATTAATCACGCACGCATCAAATAAAGTTTTTAACTTCATAGAAGCGAGCAAGGCAACCCTAATATTCTTCAAGCCGTTATAAAACTAAGATGGGGGTTTATCATTTGAGATTACAATTATTAGTATGGGGCTTAATCTTATGTCCGGGCTATTTTTTTGCGAATGCCCAAACCTGCCCTGTAAACATTGATTTTGAAACCGGAACTTTCAGGGGCTGGCAATGTTACCTTGGGACTGCTGAAGAAGTTGGCCGCGAAAATGTTATTGATTTGTATCCCGCAGGAGGGCCGACGTATAGCCGACAAACTATGTACACTGCAAATTCTGGTAATGGAGTAGATCCTTATGGAGGCTTCCCCGTAAATTGCCCAAATGGCAGCGGCCATTCGATAAGATTGGGCAATAATACTGCGGGCACAGAAGCGGAGGGGATTTCATATACATTTACCATCCCTGCCAACCAGGATATTTATTCGCTTATATACCATTATGCTGTAGTCTTTCAGGATCCCAATCATGAGCAATGGCAGCAACCCAGGTTAGTAATAGAAGTCACTAATGTTACCGACAATAAAAAAATAGAATGTTCTTCCTTTACATTTATCCCGTATGGTTCATTGTTGCCGGGCTTTTTTGAATCTTCTAATCAAGGTGGAGGAACCCCGGTTTGGTGTAAAGATTGGTCAGCAGTTTCAGTAAATCTTGATGGAAATGCGGGCAAGACCATCCGACTGTTTTTTAAAACATCAGATTGCACTTTTAGAAGACATTTTGGATATGCATATATTGACGTGAACTCCGAATGTTCGAGTGAGTTTGTTGGAACTACTTATTGCATTGACGACACTGCTATTAATCTAACGGCGCCGTATGGTTATCAATCTTATACCTGGTATGATAATAATTTTACAAAGGTGTTGGGCAATCAACAGACTATTGCTTTTCACCCACCGCCTCTAAGCGGATCGAGTTATGCTGTAACTGTGGTGCCCTATAACGGCTACGGTTGTGTGGATACTTTGCACGCTGTATTAACAGACTCTTTAACTGTAAATGCAAATGCCGGAAGAGATACACTTTCGTGTAATAAAGCCCCGGTGTCACTTGGCGTTATTTCCAAGCCAGGATTGGTTTATAGCTGGAGTCCTGAAGAAGGATTGTCAGATCCGAATATTTCAAATCCCATAGCTGTCCCTGATAAAACAACAAGCTACATTCTTACAACCAATCATGATGGGGGAGGATGTATTAACCTGGACACGGTGGTGGTAACGGCTTCGATTATCGACAGCAGTTTGCGATTGACGGGAAGCCCTATGTTTTGTGCAAATAGTGAAGACAGTGCAATATTGCATGTTCAGCCTACGCAAAGGATTCAGTGGGTCATGGATAATAGCCCTATATACGGAGCTAACCGCTCAAGCTTCCGCGTAAATAAAACTGGTGCATACTATGCATTTCTCGTGAATAATGATGGCTGCAGTCTTTCTACCAAAATTCAAAATATTGTCATTGATGACCCCAGGCCCGGTATTAGTTACCCCATTAAATATGCGGTTGTTGAACTGCCGCTAGATCTTTCTGCAAGGGCATTTGGAGATACCGTTTTATGGCGACCTGGCAGTTCGCTAAATACGCAAACAAGTTTTACTCCCATATTTACCGGAGGTACCGATCAATTGTACGCTATAGACATCAAAACCAGGAGCGGATGTGTAACCGTAGATACCCAACTGGTAAAGACTATTGAGAAGGTAGAAGTGTATGTACCAAATGCATTTACCCCTAATAGTGATGGACTTAATGATCTTTTGCGGCCGGTAGTATTTGGAATAAAAGAACTTCTCTATTTCAAGATATTCAACAGGGCCGGGCAACAATTATTCGAAACAAATACTTTGCAGTCCGGTTGGGATGGAAGGTTCAAAGGTATTCCGCAATTGTCTCAGGTAGTAGCCTGGATAGTTGAAGGGGTAGGCGTGGACAATAGAGTATATACGCGAAAGGGCACCAGCTTACTGGCAAGATAGAGCTATGAATTTTTGGTCGCCTTTTTTATACCTCTCATAAACCGTCTTTCAATATTGTTATAGGTCCACCAGCTTACCAGGAATAAAACAACTGAAATAGCACATACCAGGCCGGTGTCGATAAATTGATTTGCCCTGCTAAATTTTTTGAAAGCGATATCAAAAAGAATCAAAACAATTATTTGATTCAGGTAAATAGAATAAGAAATCTTACCCAGTTTTTTAAGAATCGGAATGCTCAGAAAAAATTTAGATAATGCCCCTCTCTCAAACGCGAAAATCAGCAGGGTACCCATAAATACGATTTCATAAATAAAGCCATAACCCGAAAGGTATTTGCCAAGACAAACGGTTGATACCGCAACTAACAGGAAACCTGTTTCCAATAAACTGGCGAAATTAAAAGAGAGTTTGTAATCTTTAATCTTCATGTAAATCTTAAATGAAATACAACCTGTAAAAAAGCCAACAAGGCCTCTTAGAAATCCATTTTGAAATGTTTGAAACAAATAAAAATCACCATTTAAGAATTTTAATGCGGCGTAAGATAAAACGACGATGCATACATAAAACAACAGTTTTAATTTTTTGTAATTGCTTAACACAATCATAAGAATCCCAAACACACAATAAGAAATAGCCTCGGCACTAATAGACCATGAAACCGTGTTCCAGCTTAGATAGTCTATTCGAGGAAATTTTATGGAATTGACAAAGAACAGAGTGGTAAAAAAAGTTTCCTTACTGTATTCATGCCATTGCATCTCTGTAAAAGGATGCCCAAAGGAATTTCTGCCAATTACATACACAAGAAATATTAGCAGTACGGCAAGATGCAAGGGAAACAGCCTGAAGAATCTTTTATTGAAAAAATTTAGTAAGTCCTTTGCGGATACAATTATTGCTTCATAGTTATAAGCAATCACAAACCCGCTTAAAACAAAAAAGAAATCAACAAACAGGTAGGCGTTTTTTACAAACATGTTTTGAACCAGGAAAGAATTGTTAAGGTTCGCCAGGTGGAACAATGCGACAAGAAATGAAAAAAAGCCCCGGAACGTATCCAACACTTCAAACCTTTGTTTCATGAAAATGAGATTTATGGCAAAGGCATAAATATATTATAGAATTATGTAAAAGGGTTATTATAAATCTTGCAGAGTAGTCACCAATAGCTTTTCCAAGGACCGGATCAGGAAGAATAAATTGCAAGAAGATAGAACACGTTTAATATAGTTGCCAATTTGTTTTACTCTTCAACCAATAATCCGTTTGTCTTTGGCAAAGAATTTTTGCATTGCTGGCGGAGACAAGAATATTTTTTTTCAATTATGATTATAGTTCACTTTTTTTCAATGCCAGCATGCAGGCTTCCTATCAATTAATTCAGTTGGCAAAATTTTATTTATATGCTCACGGAAATTACAAGAGAAACAAATATGGAATTGTACCTTGAAGGCTTCGTGTTGATGATGTAGTCCATTCATTGGAAGGACAAATTGTTTGATCCGCGAAAAATAAATCCATCAAGTTGAAATATTTTGTATAAATCTGTATTTCATTTTTCATAAGATAAAACTTCTATATGCAAACTCAAACGATTGATACACCTTCATCACATGTATCCTTAAAAGGTTATGGTTATCCAATAAGAGTTTCATTGATCGCCGCTCTTGGTGGCCTGTTATTCGGGTTTGAAACCGCAGTAATTTCCGGTGCCGAAAAAACGATTCAACAACTCTGGTCGTTGAGTTCGGGATGGCTTGGTTTTACGGTTGCTTCCAGTCTTATAGGTACGGTTGTAGGTTCAATAATCGCGGGAATACCTGCACAGAAATATGGCAGAAAAGCGGTATTATCTTTCATCGCGATTTTGTATTTGCTTTCAGCAGTAGGCTGTGCGGTTACGCCCATTTGGCTTTTGTTCATAATATTTCGTTTTATCGGCGGCATAGCCGTAGGTGCTTCTTCGGTTGTAGGTCCTATGTATATTTCTGAAATAGCACCGGCAAAAATTCGGGGAAGATTGGCTGGCTCTTTCCAGGTAAATATTGTGCTTGGCATCCTCGTGGCTTTTCTTACGAATTTTTTACTGAGAGGTATTGGCGAAGATTCGTGGCGGTGGATGTTAGGGATTATGGTGGTGCCTGCAGCCATGTTTGCAATTCTACTCCGAACCATTCCGGAAAGCCCGCGGTGGTTAGTATTGAATGGAAGAGATGAAGAAGCTAAGAAGATATTTGAGAAAACAGGAGAACACGATGCAATCGGCCTGATAAAAGAAGAACATGAATTGTCAAAACACGGCACAAAAGAACATTTATTCAACGGCAAATTCAACAAACCTATTTTGTATGCGGTGCTGCTGGCTATGTTCAACCAGTTGTCGGGTATCAACGCTATCCTATATTATGCTCCGCGAATTTTTGAGATGGCAGGATTTAACCAGGCAGATTCTTTTCAGCAATCAGTTTATATAGGAGCCGCCAATCTTTTTTTTACATTACTGGCAATGACAGTGATTGACAAATTTGGCAGAAAAAAATTATTACTTACCGGGGCCATTGGTATGATAGTATTTCTTGCACTTACGGCGTATGCATTTCAAAGTGCAGGTGGTGGTGGAACTTCCGTAATTTTTTACCTGATCGGTTTCATCGCGTTTTTTGCGTTTTCGCAAGGGGCGGTAATTTGGGTATTTATTTCAGAAATATTTCCAAATTCTGTTCGTTCACAGGGAGGTTCTTTAGGAAGCTTTACGCATTGGATAATGGCCGCGATCATTTCATGGACATTTCCGATCATTGTGGAAGGAAGTAAAAACGGTGGGTTTTATTCATTTATATTTTATAGTGTAATGATGTTATTCTCTTTCATCTTTATTTGGAGAGTAATGCCGGAAACCAAAGGAAGATCATTAGAACAAATCCAAAAAGATCTTGGAATAATATAAAAAATGAAGAGCGATTTAATAGTAAATTCTTAGAATTTGAGGTTATAGCAAGTCCGTTACTGGCGCGGGATCCATGTCAGTATAAGTATAATTTTCACCGGCCATCCCCCAAATAAATCCATAGTTAGAGGTGCCGCAGCCCGCATGAATAGACCATGGCGGCGACACAACTGCTTCATGATTGGAAATAACCAAATGCCGTGTTTCTTTTGGTTCTCCCATAAAATGAATTACACGGTGCTCTGCGGGTACATCAAAATAAAAATACGCTGGATAGAATTTTTTGCCTGCGGCTTTACTCACTTCACTGCCATTATCTGGCATACTGTTACTCACGCCAATGATATCGGCCCCGGAATTTGCCAGTTCAACTGCTACTGCCATTCCAATGCCTCGGCTGCAACCGGTTACTAACGAGATTTTATTATCGACTATAAAATTTATTATGGGTAAATTTTTCGCGATTTATTTCTCCGTAGTAATGTAAGTAGTAAAATAAAAAAGCCTTACAAATCAAATGTTCATAAGGCTTTATTGTGCCCGGAACAGGAATCGAACCTGCACATCCTTGCGAACGGCAGATTTTGAGTCTGCTGCGTCTACCAATTCCGCCATCCGGGCTTAAACCGATATTTATCGGGAGGGCGCAATATTACGCATTCCGTCCAATCTCTCCAAAATACGTTTCAGGTATTTTCTTTTGTAATAATAATCTTTCACTTGCAAGAGCTGCGCTTCAGTCGTACGGTTGTCACTGTAGTCCTCAATTATATTTTGAACTTCGCTATAAAGGTTTTTTTGTAACTGGAAGATTTTGGTTTCTGTTTCTTCAATATTCAAAATGTCTTCATCCATCAGGCCTTCATTTAGCTCCATCATTTCCATTAAAAAATCCGGTGGTAATTCATATTTCTCTTCCTCTTGCAATAAGCCCTTCAACATAAGAACATATTTTATAGTTTCATCACTATCCTTAAGTGTTTTAAATCCTTTATTGATCATGGAAGATTTTTCCAAAACCTCTTCCTGTTCCTGCTCGTTTGCATTGGTAAAAAAATCAGGATGGTATTTTTTTTGCAAAGTAAAATATTGCAAGGGAAGTTTGGTCTGATCAACAATAAGGCTCACGGGTATTTCAAACAATTCAAAATAATTCATACTCAAAGTTACAAATGAATGTTGATTGGAACATGTAAATTGCCACTTTCAAAAAATGAATGAATGCTAAAAATAGGATTGATAAAAGAAGGTAAGATACCCGCTGATAACCGGGTGGCCCTTACACCGCAACAGTGCAAATGGATTGGCGAAAATATGAACATCAAAATTGCAGTACAACATTCTGATACGCGTTGCTACAAGGACCGGGAATATATCGAAGCAGGTATCGAGGTGAAAGAACACGTGGGTGATTGCGATGTGTTGCTTGGGATAAAAGAAGTTCCCGTAGCTATGCTTATTCCGCAAAAGACCTACTTCTTTTTCTCCCATACAAAAAAAATGCAGGCCTATAATAAAAACCTTTTGCACAATATTATCAGCAAAAAAATTACGCTTATAGATTACGAGTGCCTAGAGCATGACGATGGAACGCGTATAATAGGATTTGGATTTTTTGCAGGCGTAGTAGGGGCGCATAATGGAATAATGGCTTATGGAAACCGTACTGGAAATTTTTCACTCGCGAGGGTTTATAAACAAAAGAATTTCCAACAATTAATTCATACCTATTTCGGATTGAAACTTCCGATCGTAAAAGTTGCTGTTACCGGCAGCGGGAGAGTAGCGCATGGTATTTTGGAAATAATGAACCTTATGGAAATTCATGAAGTAGAGCCGGACGAATATTTGAATGAAAAATTTTCTTATCCCGTATATGTTCACCTAAAGGGTTTGGATCTTTATAAACATAGCCTAACAGAAAAGTATAGCCGCAGCGAATTTCATGAGCGTCCGGAAGATTTTACCTGCCTCTTTAAAAATTACTTGAGCGAAACAGATATTTTGATGAATGGTGTTTATTGGGAAGAAAGGATTCCACGCCTCTTTGATATGGAGGATCTTAAGCGGGACGATTTCAACACAAATACCATTGCTGATATTTCTGATGACCACAATGGTTCAGTACCGTGTAACCTTGGAGACGCAACTATTGAAAATCCGGTTTATGGTGTTGATAAAATCTCCGGCCTTATGACTGAACCTTACCTTGTGGGGTCCGTGGATGTGATGGCTGTGGGTAATCTTCCCAATGAATTACCGAGAGACGCCAGCAGGTATTTTGGAGAGCAACTCATTAAATATATTCTTAAAGATTTATTGAACGGCGGCTCTAAACTTCTTACCCACGCTACCATCGTGAAAAATGGCAACCTTACATCTGCTTATGATTATATGAAAGAGTATGCAGGCGTTTAATTTTCCGGTTAAATATTGTGAAGGTGGTGGAGTTAATTTAGAGGTATAAATAATAATCTTTTAATAAAAAGACAAACTCTGCGGTGTATTCGTTGGTATGATCCCTGATAGAAATTTCGTCCTGTACAACAGGCTTTTGTTTTTTCTCCAGTATGAATATCGCCCTGAAATAATTATGTTTCAATGACTGTCTTAGATATAATTTCTCATTCACAAAAAGCGAGTATTTCAGAGCTTCTTTTTCAAAATATTCGGCTCTTGAATATGGAAGGAGCACGCCCAAAAAACCATGCTCAGTCAGTAACCTTTCGGTCGCGATAATCAGTTCGGGAAGGGAGAGGCTGTTGCTATGCCTGGAATCGAGCTTTCCTTTTTTTGTCGGCAGAAGATCGTTCTCATAAAAAGGAGGGTTTGAAATTATGCAATCATACTTAGGGTTCGAAGACCAGCTTTTTACATCACTGCAAAATGCCTGCATTTGATGACTCCACGGCGCCGATTGAAAATTTTCCTTTGCCTGGAGCAGCGAATTATTGTCGATATCTATTGCATGAATTAAGCAACTGTTTCTTTGTGCCACCATCAAACTCAAAAGGCCGGTGCCGGTTCCAATATCGAGTATTTTTTGCTGTGATTTCCCCGCAATCTTACCGGCCATCCATGCACCAAATACGCAGGAATCTGTACACACTTTCATGCTGCATCTATCCTGGTCTATCCGGAATTGTTTAAACTCAAAGTACTCGTTGGGCATTTACTTTTTTATTTCAAATCAAATTCTTAGCAAATCGATACCCTTCATGTTTCCGATATCAAATATCTCTATGAATTAAATAGGATCGACGAATTGTATTAAAATTATAACTTCTGCAGGCAATAATATCCTGAAATAACCGTCCATATATTTTACAAACCTTTGTTAATTAAACAGCCTAATTTTAAGGCACGAATCTATTTTCTGTTATTTTTACGTATGAATTCTTTAACGAAATTTATTATGAGCAAAAAATTTTTACCAGTACTGTTAATACTCATTTGTGGAGGTTTATTTCTTACCTACGGCGTTATGGGCCGTGGAGACAGGAAGGACGATAATCCTAAAACTAAATATGAAAGAATACTTCGTAACGTGGGTATTGTCTTAGAACAGGGCCATTACAGCCCTAAGATAATTGACGATAATTTTTCACATGAAGTTCTTAATAAATATATAGACGACCTCGATCCTGATAAATATATTTTTTATCAAAAAGATATTGACGGGTTTAAAAAATACGACACGAAAATAGATGATGAGATTCATGGATCTCCACTTGAATCTTTTTTTTCAATTAGTAAGGTTTACCTCACCCGTGTTGATGAGATTTCGAAGTTTTATAAAGATATACTTTCAAAGCCCTTTGATTTTACCAAAGATGAATCGTTGCAGCTTGACGGTGAAAAAAGAAGTTTTCCTGCAACAGAAGCTGAGCGCATGGATTATGGCAGGAAGCGTCTCAAGTACCTTGTGATTGGCCGGTTTGTAGATTTGCAAGACGAAAGAGATAAACATGTAGCGGCTAAAGATTCAGTATTTAAGAAGAATGGCGCAAAGGCAGATTCAACATTAGAGCGTGAAGCGCGTGAAATAGTTTCGCGGCAAATGGACCGCTACTTTCAAACGCTGAAAAATCATAATACATCCGACGATATGTTTAGTGATTTTGTAAATGCGATTACTGGCAGCATGGATCCGCATACAACTTATTTTGCTCCTGTAGATAAGCGGAGTTTTGATGAATTATTGAGCGGTACTTTTTTTGGAATAGGCGCCCAGTTGAAGGAAGATGATGGAAAAATAAAAATAGCCAGTCTTATTACTGGTGGCCCTGCATGGAAATCGGGTGATATACAACCGGAAGATGAAATTATAAAAATTGCACAAGGACCGGAAGCGCCGGTAGATGTGACCGGCTATGCTGTAACAGATGCTGTAAAGCTGATACGCGGTGCTCAAAAAGGCTCTGAAGTAAGACTTACACTTAAGAAAGCAGATGGAAGCCTTAAAGTAGTTCCTATAATAAGAGATAAGATTTCTCTTGATGATACTTTTGCTAAAAGCGCGATAGTAAATGGAACTCACAAGATTGGTTATATCTATTTACCTGAATTCTATGCAGACTTTGATGATCCTTCCGCCCGCAGGTCGGCCACGGACGTTGCCAAAGAGGTTGAAAAATTAAAAGCTGAAAACGTCGAAGGTATTGTAATTGATCTTCGCGGAAATGGTGGAGGTTCTCTAAATGATGTGGTTGACATGGCCGGTTTATTTATCAAAGATGGCCCGATCTGCCAGGTAAAAGGGCGCGATGAAAAAGCAAATATTTTAAGCGACAGAGATAAAGAGGTTTTATATACCGGGCCTTTGGCAGTAATGGTAGATGAACTCAGCGCTTCCGCTTCGGAGATATTCGCTGCAGCCATACAGGACTACCATCGTGGAATTGTGATAGGAAGTACTTCTACCTATGGCAAAGGCACAGTGCAACGCAGCATCTCTCTTGATCCACAGGCAGAAAATCCGCTGTTTTCAAAACCTAGTGAAGGTCTGGGTGATATCAAACTTACTTTCAGAAAATTCTATCGCATTAACGGTGGAGCAACGCAATTACACGGAGTAGTTCCCGATATTATCATTCCCGACAGATTGGAAAATGCAAAATTCCGTGAGAAAGATAATCCTGATGCGCTGGCCTGGGACGAGATACCCAAGGCAAATTACACCACGTGGAACCCCGGCTATAGTTTTAATTCTGTAATAAGTTCAGTTAATTCTGAAATAAACCAGAGTGAAAGATTCAAAGGAATAAGAGATGATGTAAGCTTGCTAGATAAATATAATGATAATGAAACACCGCTTAATATTACGAAGTACCGTGCAAGATTATCAGAAGTAAAAACAACTTCAAAAAACCTCGAAGAACTTTCCAAACTTCCAAAAGACCTAAGTGTAGCAATTCTTACAAAAGATTCAATAGAGATTGCAAATGATAAAGACAAAGTGGCCAAGAACAAGCAGTTCCTGAAAAAGGTTGGTACTGATATTTACGTTGATGAAACCGTGAAAGTTATTGATAAGATCATTGGAGAAGCATCATTGGCACAGGTAAATAATAAAAATTAAATATTCATTATTAAAAGTGATATAAATGAATTGCAACTAACCGGCGTCTCGCCGGTTTTGTTTTTTATGAACATGGTTGTTTAAGAAACCTACATCGCTTTTTATACTTATTCATAGTGTATCAAGGCATGAATGCCGGTTTTGAATCCCGATTGTAAAACAACTAACTATACTATGCGGAAAACGCTGCCACAATTATATATACATCATGATTTAAATGAACCACCGCCGTCCGACCTGCGGTACTGACGGCTCGTTCAGGTCGGAACCGAAGGTCAGACCGGCATTAAAGTGTATGTCGCTTTGTTGCTTTCTGAGCAGGAAGAATTTGAATTGCATCTGATTTACAATTGCCGGATTTTATTTTTCATTTTACCCTATCTTTGCCGCCTAAAATAAAAAAATTTGGCTACAAAGTTTTCAAAGGAAACTTACTTATACTGGTACGAACTAATGCTTCTTCTTCGCAGGTTTGAAGAGAAAGCCGGCCAGATGTATGGTATGCAAAAAATACGTGGCTTTTGCCATTTGTATATTGGGCAGGAAGCAATTGCTGCAGGTTGTATGACTGCAACTACGCCTGATGATATCTTTATAACGGCTTACCGCGACCATGCACTTGCAATCGCTAAAGGTGTTTCTGCTAAGTCATGTATGGCTGAGTTGTATGCAAAGGCTACAGGCTGCAGCAAAGGAAAAGGTGGAAGCATGCACATGTTTGGGGTGAAAGAAAGATTCTTTGGCGGTCATGGTATTGTAGGTGCCCAAATTGGTACCGGTGCAGGGCTCGCATTTGCAGAGAAATACAGGGGTACAGAGAATGTGGTTCTTTGTTTTTTTGGAGACGGTGCTGCAAGGCAGGGAATGCTCCACGAAACATTTAATATGGCAATGCTTTGGAAATTACCGGTGGTTTTCATTTGCGAAAATAATAACTACGCAATGGGCACTTCTGTTGAGCGTACTTCCAATGTGCTTGATATTTATAAGCTTGCTGATGCTTATGAGATGCCCGGAGATAAAATTGATGGTATGTCAGCAGAAACAGTTCACGATGGTGTTGCAAGGGCTGTGAAGAGAGCCAGGGAAAAAGGCGGCCCCACGTTACTTGAAATTAAAACATACAGGTATAAAGGCCATAGCATGAGTGATCCCGCCAAGTATCGTTCTAAAGAAGAAATGGAAGAGTACAAATTAAAAGATCCGCTGGAAACTACCCTGGCAACAATAAAAAAGGAATTTGGCATAAGCGATGATGAAATTGAGCAGATTAATGAAAGAGTAAAATCGCAGGTGGAAGAATCAATTCAATTTGCGGATGAAAGTCCATTGCCTGATGATAATGAACTTTACCAGGATGTATATGCGGAAAATGACTACCCTTTTATAACAGATTAATTCAGATATTGTCCTCCACTACGACAGAGGATTTAAAATAATACAAAATATAAATTTGATGGCTGAGAAAAAAGTACAACAGGAAGATGTGGATGTAGTTCAAAGAGCCCGTGGCTTTTGGGCAGATTACAGTAAACCGGTAACGTTTATTGCTTCTGCAATAATAATTATATTAGGAGGCTGGCTTGTATATAAGTACATGTTTAAAGCTCCTAAAGAAGAGAAGGCCAATGACGTTGTTTTTGTAACACAAAAATATTTTACCGATTTTAGTAATGCGCCTTCCGATTCATCGAAAGCGCTTCTTGCCGCCAAATGCCTGAATGGTGATGGCGTAAATCCGGGCGCTTTGAAAATAATTAACAGGTATTCCGGAACTGACGCGGCAAATCTTTGCGAGTACTATGCAGGTGCATGCTATCTTCACTTGAAGCAATATGATAAGGCAATAAAATTTTTAAAAGATTTTGATGCGCATAAGGCTACGCAAATCAAAAGCCGTGCTTTAGGAATGATGGGAGATGCAAGTGCAGAACTCAAGAAAAATGATGATGCGCTGGACTATTATAAAAAGGCTGCTGATGTAAATGATAAGGATGAATTTACTTCATCTGAGTTTCTTTTCAGGGCCGCACGTTTTGCGCAGGTTACTGGAAAAACAAAAGAAGCAGTAGATCTTTTTAAGCAAATAAAAGCTGAGTATCCGCTTTCTGAAAAGGCTGCCGACGTTGACAGGTACCTGGCAAAGTTGGGTGAATTTTCAGAATAATATTTACGAGACGATTCAATGGCAGTTGTAAACGAAAATCTTTTTAATTTTAAAACGGGCATTCTTTCAAAGGATGCCTGTATTGTTATTGTACATACCGAATGGAATGGCGATATCGTAAATAAACTTCTCGATGGTTGTGTAACTATTTTAAAAAAATATGAAATGCACAATTACAAAATTGTGGCCGTGCCGGGTGCATTTGAAATACCATTTGCTATAAAAAACTTTTGGGATACTTATCAAAATAAATTCGAAAAGCCCCAGGCTTTTATAGCGCTCGGTTGTGTGCTACGTGGCGATACACCTCACTTCGATTATGTATGCAAGGCAGTTACGGATGGCATTGTTCATTTGAATCTTTCCTTACCTGTTCCAACAATATTTGGTATTCTCACGGTTGACAATAAGCAACAGGCAGATGACCGAACAGGAGGAATACATGGAAACAAAGGAGAAGAAGCGGCGATATCTGCTTTGAAAATGATGGCGCTTAAATACCCGGTTTCTCAATAGCCGTCATTTCAAAATATCCGATTCCTGTTTAAAAATTTAGCATTTTAATCCCATTCATTTAGCCTTTCAAGAATAGAAATAATATGAGAGTACAGTTATTCGTTCCGTGTTTTGTAGATCAGTTGTATCCTGAAACGGCATTTAATATGGTGAAAGTTTTGGAAAAAGCATGTTGCGAAGTTCATTACAATACGAATCAAACTTGTTGCGGGCAACCTGCTTTTAATGCAGGTTTTTGGAAAGAAGCAAAAGATGTCGCGCTTAAGTTCATAAATGATTTTGAGGGCACCGACTACATTGTTGCACCTTCAGCATCATGCGTAGGTTTTGTAAGAAACTATTATACGCAGCTTTTTGAAGATTCATCGCGACATAACCAGGTGAAAGATTTATCAACCAGAATTTTTGAATTCTCCGAATTTCTTACCGATATTCTTAAGATTGAAAATTATGGCGCAGAATTAAATGCCAAAGCAACTTATCATGATAGTTGTGCAGCATTGAGAGAATGTAAGATAAAAGAAGGCCCGCGAAAGCTTCTTAATAAAGTGAAAGGCCTGGAATTAATAGAAATGAATGAAACCGAAACCTGCTGTGGTTTTGGAGGTTCATTTGCCGTTAAGTTTGAAGCGATATCCATTGCAATGGCTGATCAAAAAGTAAATCATGCACTTAATACAAATGCAGACATTATTATTTCAACCGATCTAAGTTGCCTTATGCATCTTGATGGATTTATTACAAAAAAAGAACTCCCCATCAAAACAATGCATATTGCTGATGTGCTTGCAAGCGGTTGGGATTAATATAAACCTTTCTATTGCTTACACTCTCTCCTGGAAGAGATAAGCTTTACGACATAAAATAAAACTGCCGGCTTAACACTCCGGCAGTCTGTTTTATTACACTTGATTTCCTTAAATTTTCGAAAGAAATAACGGGTAATGCGATTAAAAAAATACAGCAAATTTTAGCCTTGCAAAAAATGGTATTCCTGGTGTAAAATTTAATTCCTCTACAGAACTTCCCTGTGGCTCGTTTCTTAATCTTGATTCAGTTGCAAACTGTGCTTCATTCCAGTCAACATCAAAAATATTTTCAAAAGCCAATCCTATTTCATAACGACTTTTGGTATAGTTCACCGAAGCGTCCATTAAAAAATATCCTTTTGCAATAATTGAATTGTCCTCGTTGGCCGGCCTGCTCTTGATATACCTGTAAGTAAGGCTGCCATTCAATCCCTGTACTGCTTTATAAAACAGCCCGCCGGTGCTTGTTGCAACAGGAGCAAGCGGAATATAGTCTTCTCCTTTTACTTCCCCAATTGCCCTTGGCTTTGTAAAATTTACATTTACATTCCCGAATACGTTTTTGGTAAACTGGTACCTGCCTATTATATCAATTCCTTCTCTTTTTGTTTTGCCGCTTGGTTCTATGTTGCCATCATCACCTACATATACAAATTCCTGCTGAAGATATAAATACCATGCGGCAATATTTATAAGCAGCCTGTTCGCCGGCTTTAATATAATCCCGATGTCAGTTCCATAAACTGTCGGTAGAATTTGCTTTCCATCATTTTCAACTACTACACGGCTGTCATTTGAATGAAATCCTTTTCCGCTTTTTATATAGAATTGTACTTGTGAATTGGGTGTGTATTGTATATTAAGCTTGGGACTAATGATTGATTCACTTCTGCCGGGTTTTTGAATTGAAGAAAGCTTATCAAAATAATCAGAATGAAAATAATCGAAACGGGCTCCTACATTAATTAAAAATTTTCCGAGGTTTAATTGCTCATCTATGAATGCAAATAAATTTGCTTCTTTGATATTTCCCAATTTATAATAATCAAGAAACCGGCGTTTCACAACATGTGAAAGCTTGCTGTTTTCCGTAGCATCGTACCGAAGGCCTGCGCCGTAAATTGATCGGAGGTTTAATTTTCCTATAACCGATTTGTGATCGTATTTTGAAAGATAGTCGTAAATATTTCTTTCTTCGGCCTGGTTAATTTCATCACCGCTCACCGGATCATTCAGGAAAAAAGTAAAATCGGAATAAAGGTTAAATTTATAACGGCTATACCACGCCTGGTTCTCCCATGTTGCACCATTTGCAAATGTATGGCCCAGGATAATATTGGCATTGTATCTTTCTGTATTGCCTCCTTCACTTGGATCTATAGAACCGAAACGATCAATAGTGCCATCTTCCACCGCTCTTGAAGGAACCTGGCCTGATGCATCCCAACTGCTTTTAAATGCAGAGAGAGAAGTTGTAAGCTGGGTGTTATTTGTAATCGCAAGGTTATATTTTCCAAAAATATTAAAGCGGTTAAATTTTTGCTCACTTATGGTAGGCCCATTTGTATAGTAATATTCTGATGCAATGTAGGCGCTCTGCTTATCTTTATTTTTCTTTAAAAGATCGAGCATCACCAATCCGCGATAAGTGTTAAATCTTCCTGCTTCAACCTGTATCCTGCTTTGCGGAATGTTATTGAAAGTGGAAAAGGAAACATAGCCGGCAGTATTTAAATTACCATGTTGCGTATAGTAAGGACCTGCTCCAAAATCAATATTATTTATTGTCTCAGGAATTATAAAGTGAGAATCGGCATAGCCCTGACCATGTGCGTGGCTTACCATATTCACCGGCATTCCATCCACGCTTACCTGCACATCGGTTCCATGATCACAATCAAAACCTCTTAAAAAAATTTGCTCAGCTTTTCCTCCTCCAGCATGCTGTGCAATAAATAGTCCCGGCACAAGACGGAGTAGTTCCTGTGTATTCCGCACCGGCTTAAGGTCAAGGTCAATTTTTGACAAAGTACTGAATTTGGAAAAGCTGTTGTTTTGAAAAATAACTACATCCTTAAGATTTACAAGTGAGGAATGTAATTCTAATATTGAATAAGCTGAATCCACTTGTGCAGACAAATTTTTGTAACCGATATAGGTTATTATTAATTGTGCAGGCGTATTACCGGCACTGATTGAAAAGTTGCCATTATGATCGGTAAGTGTTTTAACCGATGTATTATCTTCATTGGTAACCGAAGCATTTTCCAATGGCTGCCTGCTTTTTGCATCCACTACTTTTCCCCTGATAATAGTTTGCGAATGGGTTATGGTAATTGAAAAGAATAAAAGCAAAAAAAACGAAATGATTATTTTAAAATTAGCAATCATGCATACATATTTAGCGCCTCCTATAATTCACGATATAAAGGCTTTTATTAATAAAATTACTTTTGCATAGATAGTATTGCAATGCAGGATTATGATAACTGCAGAGTTAAGAGCATACAAATGCCATTTATTTTATAAAGAACTTTTCTTTACAAACAGGCAATAAATTATAGTTACAATAACTACTATCCAAATGAATGTATGGCTAAGCTTTTGGAGGCGGAAAATCGGCAGAGAGGTAAGTATATAGAAGATGCGATTGAATAGGGGAATAATATTTTTTATTAAAATATTTTTGGCTGATGATATTTAATACAACAGTAGTAATATGATCACTGGCGGTGTTGTCTTTTTTGAAAATGCTGGAATTTTTTTCAGCATCGTTATTTTTTGTGGCCTCCGATACTTCTTTATGAACGTGAAATTTTCCATTATGTGAATGCACTGTAGCTATATGATCTTTATACCAAAACACGTGTGCAATTATATCTGAAGTGTAAGGAAGAAGTGGTTTTAAAATAATTGTTGAGTAAGAGAAAAGAAGCAAGTATGTAATTGCTGTTTTCATTTTCAACAAAAGATTTTTTTTTAAAAATGTAAAATACTGATAATTGTAGCAGATAAAATAGATACGATTAATATTTGAAATTAGTTTTACAGGCTTTTGAAATTCTCATATTTTATGAAAGATATTTTCAGAATTTTTCCGACCATATCTGCCTGGTGAATGATTGTCGTACTTATTTTCCCCTTTTATATTTTTTTAAGCCTGTGAAATATTTATTGAGAAAACCGGAGAATAATCAATCAGACTTGTAGAATCAATTGGCATTATTTTTCATTATTATCAATAACAACAATAAACTATGTGAAATTTATTTCATCCCTGTATTATAAAATGCAATCGCCTGTAACTCTTTATTGATGGTACTTTCAGAGATCCTTTATAAATAAGTCTTAATCAAAAGAAGCTAAAGCTTATTAATAAAAAAAACCGGGTAAGGCATTTGAACGTAGGTGACCTTGAGTTAACCAAATTCGACTCAGAAAACACATTTATCAAATTAAATCAACCTTATTATGTTAGACACAAAAACAAACGGAGATCAGCATGAGCTGATTTACGGGGCAACTGCTAAGTCATTCTCAAGAAGAAAATTTTTTGGAATAGTTGGAGCAGGAGCTGCAATTATGGCTACTGCCTCGGCTTGCAAAAAAGACGATAACAACAATAACAACACGGGCGTCGACCTCGGAAGCGGTGACACTGGAATTTTAAATTATGCATATGCACTCGAACAATTAGAAGCAGCTTTTTATTCACAAGTTGTAATGACTCCTTATTCAGGAATTTCTGCTCTTGAAACGGAATACATGACTGATATAAGAAATCACGAAGTTGCACACAGGGCCTTTTTTAAGGCTGCGTTAGGCTCCAGTGCCATAGTTGACCTTGAAGTAGATTTCTCTTCTATCGACTTTACGAGCAGGGATAGCGTACTTGCTACGGCCAAAGCCTTCGAAGACCTTGGTGTAACTGCCTATAACGGTGCAGGACAACTGATTTCAACAACAACAAATGGTGCCGCATACCTTACCATTGCAGGACAGATAGTTTCAGTGGAAGCACGCCATGCAGCACTTATAGCAGACCTTATTTCTAATGGCACATTTGCAAATACCGTAGATGGTATGGGTCTCGACGGTGCAAGAACGCCTTCTGAAGTTTTAGGCATCGCAGGCACCTATATTAAAACAAAAATCAACGCAAGTAACTTACCCTCTTAAAAACTTAAATTATGAATTTAGAAAATATAATATCTGAAATAGAAAAAACAGATCCCGAAGTGTATGGCAGGCTGGATACACGAAGAGATGCCATGAAGAAATTTGCAAATGTGTCTGGCAAGATAGCATTGGCATCAATTCCGTTTGCATTAGGATCTATGTTTAAAACGGCATACGGACAATCTAGCAATACGGTGAACGACGTACTTAATTTTGCTTTGACATTAGAATATCTTGAAGCTGAATTTTATAATAATATTGTTGGTTCACCCGGATACCTCACAGCGACAGCCGCGGCACAAGGTGCACTTTCAAAAATAAAAGATGATGAAAATAAGCACGTGGCATTTCTGCAATCTGTACTAGGTGCAGCGGCTATCGCAAAACCTACATTCGATTTCACGGCAGGCAGCGGTTCGGGCACTGGACCATTCGCAGGTTATTTAGGTAACTATGCTGTTCAGCTCGCCATGGCCCAAACCTTTGAAGACACAGGTGTAAGAGCCTATAAAGGACAAGCTACCGCTCTGCAATCAAACAGAACAGTGCTTACAGCAGCGCTTGAAATACATTCAGTTGAGGCAAGGCATGCTTCCCACATAAGGCAAATGAGAAGGGCGTTAAATGCAGCAATTCCTTCAGGCCAGGTTGTGAAACCATGGATTACTTTAAATCAAAGTGGTATTGACTATGCACCTGCGAATTCCGCGATACAATTAAGCTACAATGGCGAAGATAATGTGACGCAGGCCGGAGCAAGTATTGTTGGAATTGGAGGAAATTCGTTTATCGATGCAGCCGCAGCCTCTGCAGCATTTGATGAACCATTGTCCAAGCAGGATGTGCTGAATATCGTTACACCATTTTTTGGATAATAACACTATATAAACTCCTATTTAAGAAATGGCCGTGTTTGTATAAACATGGCCATCTTTTTTCTAATAAAAAGCCTTGTTTTGAAATTCGGAAAATGATTTTCTGCAGGTATCTTTAAAAACGTAAATAGGAGTACATTCTTGATAACAGACGAATTCAAAGACAAGGAATTTTGCACAATCCTGATAATTAATTTCATAACTTTGAATTGTAAACTTTCAGTCACCTAAAAATTATAAATGATGTTAAGCATTTTTCTTAAACCCACATTGCTTCTTTCAATGCCTGGCGGATCGGAGTGGATATTGATTCTTCTTGTAGTGCTTTTGTTTTTTGGAGGTAAAAAAATTCCGGATCTTATGCGTGGCATAGGTAAAGGAGTAAGAGAATTTAATGATGCGAAGGAGAGTGTAAAAAATGAACTCAACCAGGGAATGAAAGAAAAGGACATTAAGCCGGATCCCGTAACAAATCCATCTGCATAGGTTTCTTACATTTATTTCTAATAAAAATGTATTCAATATATCCCCGGTATTTTGTCCGGGGATATTTTATGTTGGGATGTTGGTTCCCGGTTGCGCAAATATAAAAATAGATTTGTTTAACTTGGCGATGTAACCCTCAGCAATGTAAATTTGTTATAGGTGATGTCTTAAAAAATATTAAAAAAAATGTCGTATGAATTATTGGCTTGTAAAATCAGAACCGTCAGTGTACGGCTGGGAGCAATTTTTGAAAGATAAGAAAACGTCCTGGGATGGCATTCGTAACTATGCAGCAAGAAACAACCTCAGGGATATGAAGAAAGGCGATGAAATATTTTTTTACCATAGTAATGAGGGAATGGAGATAGTAGGCATTGCAACTGTGGCAAATGAATCGTACCAAGACCCCACAACGGAAGAAAAGAACTGGCTTGCGGTAGATATTAGGCCGTTAAAAAAGTTAAAAAAGCCAGTAACACTTATCCAAATAAAAAATGATCCAGAACTATCTCAAATGGAATTGGTGAGAATTTCACGCCTCTCAGTTCAAAAAGTAAATCCAAAAGAATGGAGCAGGGTTATTAAATTTTCAGAAGGTTAATTGCATATTTAGATCTGCAATTTTAAGAAGCTATATAAGTTATACTCTTAAAGAGATCTAAGAAAAAGGACTGAATTTATTCAGCGCATGTAGAATAGAGAACGGATTTAAGATACTGTCGTGTTAGTAAGCATAAGTTACGGTTAAGAGCCTCCGGTGGTTTTATATTTCTTCTTATCCGGATTAAATATTGAAAAAAAGTTGTGTTTTGCTTTTAGGTACAATATTTAAATTATATATTTGCGTACCGAAAAAAGAAAAAGGTTTTAATCCTTTACCTCTTAAGAACGCTTATCCTCAGACTCCAATAGCTTTTTGCGAAGAACTAAGTTTTCCCATTCCTGAGAATCCCTCTTGTTTTTTTTATACTCTAAAACTATTTTCATGGAAAAGAAATTTACATTCTTCAAAAGGTTGTTTGTATTTACAATTTTTACATTGGTTCTTTTAGCTGCAAATCCTTTTACAGCCTCACTTTATGCGCAAGTTTCCTGTCCAAATTCAAGAATATTATTTGCAGAAGATTTTGGAACAGGTACTACTGCTACTACCAATCCCGATATTATCCCAGGATCGCTTGTTTTCCAGGCAACAGGGCCTCTTACCGCCGAAGGTGTTTATAGGATCATAAATAACTCCGGACAAAAGCCAGAGTGGCACCACTCAGCAGATCACACAGGTAATGTTGATGGAAAAATGTTCGTTGCAAACGGTGAAGCGGAGACATTTTATCGTCGCGTAGTTACAGGAACTGGTTTTGCTGATAATGATGGATTTTCAATAAATCTTTTTGCAATGAATGTGGATACGCTTCACACGTGTAGCTCACCATTATTTACTACACTTACCTATACGGCAGAGTATCTCGACGCATCCAATGTGTGGCAGCCAATGTCAGGCTCTCCGTACATCGCCTCTTCTCTTCCCCAAACGAAAACCCCTGACTGGGTAGCACAAGGTTCTTTATTTACTTTACCCGCAACAGGATCTTTTAAGGTAACGTCGGTAAGATTAACCATAAGTGATGGTGTGAAAGGTGGTTGCGGCAACGACTTTGCTATTGATGATATTAGTTTTTCACTATGCCCTGCAGGCGCCGTTACTCCCGTTGAATTTTTAAATATTACCGCGCACCAAAAAGGCAGCGGCGTAAGCATTGACTGGTCAACGTCACAGGAATTTAACAGTAACCGTTTTGAGATTGAAAAGAGTGTAGATGGAAATAACAATTGGGCTTATGTAGGTGCTGTAAGAGGTGCTGGTAATAGTTCAGTTCTAAGAACCTACAATTTATACGACCCAAGGCCTTATTCAGGATTTAATTTTTATCGTATTAAACAAATTGATAAAGATGGCCAGTTTAAATATTCAAAAACAGTAAATGTAAAGATCAATACGTCTAAAACAGGTGTGTCAGTTTTGGCTAATCCTTTCCACAACGCCCTTACAATTGACTTCCTTAGCTCAAAAGATGAAGTAATTAAAGCAAGGCTTGTCGACATTACCGGTAAGCAGGTTGCAATTGAAAAATGGTCATTAACTACGGGAAGTACCAGGAAAGATTTTTCAAACGTTGGCAGCCTTCAGACAGGAATGTACATTCTTACTGTATCTAACGCATCGGGAGAAATTCTTTATAATAATAAAGTTATTAAGCAATAAATTAATACACATGCATCTTAAGAAAAGGAAGCCATCATGGCTTCCTTTTTCTTTTAGCCATATTCCTGTTTAATGTTATATTTTGCGGGAACTGATCAAACCTGTGTTTTTAAACAATATTAAAATTTTTATGAAGGCTGCATCGATAAGTGAGATTAAAAGGGAACTGGAAGCAAAGAAAAATTCAGAATTAACGGAATATTGTCTTCGTCTTTCAAAGTTTAAAAAAGAAAATAAAGAGCTGCTGACTTTTCTTCTATTCGAAGCAGGTGATATAAACAATTATGTCGGGTTGATAAAAAAAGAAATAGTCACTTCATTTGAGGAAATCAATAATACACATATTTATTATATCAAGAAATCTGTTCGCAAAATTCTGCGCCAGGTAAATAAGCAAATCAGGATCATAGGCTCAAGGCAGGCTGAGGCAGAATTGCTGATACAGTTCTGTAATAGCTTAAAAGCCTTTCAAGGAACCTTGCTGAAAAATAAGCAGGTATCAAAGGTTTATGAAAATCACATTAAAAAAATTGAAACGGCTGTTTCGTCTTTGCATCCTGATCTCCAGTACGATCTAAACAAACAGATAAATGATGTTTAAAATTGACAAAGTCGACCATTAATTTATTTTTTTCATTAACTTTAATCTTCACCAAATAAAAAGGAGGTATTCATGCAATCTACGGATAGAACATGGACTCCTTCGCTGGGAATTTGCTAGCGGGAATCCATTAAAATAATCTGGGCGCTTGCAGCGCCAAACCACTGGCTCACGCTGGTGGCTTTTTTTGTCATAAAACTAAAAAAAAAAGAGTCAAAGACTTTTTTAAGCGGAAATTACATGTCCATTTTAGTTTTATATTTACAATAGAAATATATAGTTAACCTAAAACTTTTACAATGAAGCTCAAAAAAACAATCCAGATTTTATTGTTTGCACTGGTTACATCTTCTGTGATGCCCGCTTTTGCAGGAGAGCCAACGCCTGGCACTACCACAGAAAAGACTAACGGAGAGGCAAATTCGCAACAGGCTTTGAACCGAATCATAGAGATTCGCAATATGGACAGGAGCAATATGACCTCGTCTGAAAAGAAGGAACTAAGAAAAGAATTAAGGCATTTGAAAAAGGAGCCTAAAAGAAAGAACGGAATATATTTATCCGTCGGCGCTCTCATTGTTATCGGCGTGTTACTTATATTATTGTTGTGAAAAAAACAGGCCGTAAAAAAGCCCGGTTATTTCGACCGGGCTTTTGATGCCTTTGGTAAAAAGAACTGCAGTTATTTTTTTCTGTCTGCTACTACCAGTACTACACCAATCACGGCAAGAAGACCTCCTGCATAAGTGGGCCATCCTATCCATTTGCTTTCAGTTTTGTTTATTTCAACAGGTCCTAAATCGACTACTTTCTTTTTTACTGGCACTGAAAATCCCTTTACAAGAATCATTACAATACCAATTACAATTAAAATCCATCCGGCTGTTTTCATGTTTATTTATTTTTAGTTAAGGTGCAATATAAGAAAATAGACATCGAAATTTTAATAGTGAACCACCGGCAATTTTTTGCATAAGGCAAAATTTTGCAGACTATTTTAAGCATCTTTGATATAAATAGTTTTTATGGCCCGTACCGGAAAGGCAGCACTTGGTTTTATTTTCTTAACGTTGCTGATAGATGTAACGGGACTGGGAATAATTATTCCGGTGCTTCCCAAACTTATAGAAGAACTTATTCACGGCAATATCAGCGAAGCTGCGCAGTACGGAGGCTGGCTCACGTTCGCTTATGCCTTTATGCAATTTTTATTTTCGCCGGTAATAGGAAACCTGAGCGACAAATTTGGCCGCAGGCCTGTTCTCTTGTTTTCATTATTTGGCTTTGGAGTAGATTATGTTTTTTTATCTTTCGCTCCCACAATAGCCTGGTTGTTTGTGGGCAGAATTATAGCCGGTATTACAGGAGCCAGTTTCACAACTGCCACAGCTTACATTGCAGATATCAGCGCTCCAAAGGATCGGGCGAAAAATTTTGGCCTGGTAGGAGCGGCGTTTGGGCTTGGTTTCATTATAGGTCCTGTCATCGGCGGATTGCTCGGCCAGTATGGTTCGAGGGTTCCTTTCATGGCCGCAGCGGGCCTTGCCTTTGCAAATTTTTTGTATGGATTTTTTGTATTGCCCGAATCACTTCCGGTTGAAAATCGCCGCAAGTTTGAATGGAAAAGAGCAAACCCATTTGGCGCATTCAAACAACTTAGAAAATACCCTGCGGTGGGAGCCCTTGCTATTTCATTTTTTTTGGTTTATATGGCAGGGCAGGCTGTGCAGAGCGTTTGGGCTTATTTTGGAATAGAGCGATTTTCGTGGAGTGAGAAATTAATTGGAATTTCCCTGGGAGTTGTAGGCTTACTTGTTGGGCTCGTACAGGGTGTGCTTATACGATACATCAACCCAAAGCTCGGCAATACCAGGAGTATTTATATTGGGTTTGGTATGTATGCGGTAGGGTTGATCCTGTTTGCGTTTGCTACAGAGGGTTGGATGATGTTCGTGTTCCTGGTACCCTATTGCCTTGGCGGTATATCCGGGCCTGCCTTGCAATCTATTATTACGGGGCATGTTCCTGCGAATGAACAAGGTGAATTGCAGGGCGCTCTTACAAGCCTTATAAGTGCAACTTCAATAATCAGCCCGTTAATAATGACTAATCTTTTTGCCCATTTTACTTCCAAATCAACAGGGATTTATTTTCCGGGTGCGCCCTTTTTATTGGGTGCTGTGTTTATGATTGCGGCGGGTATCCTGGCATACAATGTATTGAGCAAGGAGGAAGAGGGTAAAGATTATGTGGTAAAGACGCCAGGAGCCATTGGCTAAAACTTCTCGTATAAATTAGTCGAACTTTTTCTATACAAGTGGCTTGCATTAATTCCGGAATAATTCTTAATGATGGCTCATCTGTTTTAGAGCTTCGTCAACTTCTTCAACCGGCCGCTGGCATGTTTTATTCTCGCAAACATAGATCATAGTTTTACCGTCAATTAATTTGTTTTGCAGTAGCGGCATAGATCCTTCCGTACTACCACCTGTAAAAATAGATTGCGGTAAATAATGTGTATGGAATGCGGTCAGTTTATCTTGCCAACCGGCGCCCACGACAGCCACTTCGTAAGGTGGCTTCAATTCCAGAGCCATTACTTGTGCCCAATTGCTATAATACCCTAAATTCTTTTTTAAGTCTTCAATTACATTTTTAATAAGTTGCTCCGATTGCGTCTCATAATTTGTATTCTCATAATAGAGGCTTAGAAATAATAAATTTTTCGCCATCTCGCTGTTGGAAGAGGGGATTACATTATCGGTCACTTCCATTTTCCTTGCAATCAAATTGCTGTGCTGGTCATCTGTGTAAAAGAACATGCCGGAAGTTTTATCGAAGAAATGTTGCTCAACATACCTGGTAAGGTTATCTGCTTTTTGCAAATAGCTTTCATCAAAGCTTACCTGGTAATACGAAATCAACGTGCTTATAATAAACGCATAGTCATCAAGAAATGCGGGAATAGTAGCCGTTCCATTTTTATAATTTCTAAATAATCCGTTGTCGCCGGTAACAATATTTTTTAAAAGAAAGTTGATATTCCTTTTTGCTGAATCTAAAAAGGCTTTATCACCAAAAGCCTGGTAAGCATCAATAAGGCCTTTAGCCATTAGGGCATTCCATGAGGTTAGAATTTTATCATCTGTATGTGGTCGCACCCGTTTCGCCCTTTCTGTAAAAAGTTTTTGTTTCAACTCATTTATTTTTGCTTCAAATTTTTCGGAAGAAAGATGGTATTTTTTTGCGGCATGCTGGTCTCCAAAATTTATGTCAGGAATATTCTGATGGTGTTCCCAGTTTCCTTTTTCAGTAATACCAAAATAGTCGATAAAAAGGGGTGCATCATTTTGCAGGACATCTTTAATTTCTTTTTCAGTCCATACATAAAATTTTCCTTCCTCACCCTCACTGTCAGCATCAAGAGAAGAATAAAAACCACCCTCAGGAGAGGTCAGTTCACGGTTTACAAAGCCAAGCGTTTCATGAACAATTCTTTTGTACAAAGGATTTTTGGTAAGCTGGTAGGCGTGGCTGTAAAGGCTTACCAATTGGGCATTGTCATAAAGCATTTTTTCAAAATGTGGCGCATGCCATCTCGCATCGGTAGCATACCGCGAAAATCCTCCGCCTACCTGGTCATATATTCCCCCCTGGGCCATGTTGGTAAGCGTAGTTTCAACATCCCGCAATGCGTCGGCATTTCCTGACAAATAATGATATTGCAGTAAAAATTCCCAATTGGAAGGCAAGGGAAATTTCATCGCACCTTTTGTTCCGCCTTTCTCTTTATCTATTCTTTGGGCAAAAGTTGAAACCATAGCAGTAATAGTATCCATATTAAAGTAAACCTGATCATCATTCAAAGGAACATTCTCAATATCACGGATGCCCTTAGATACATTATTTGCCTGTTCATCCAGTTTCTGCCGTTCATTGTTATATAAGTCAGAAAAATATTCAAGCAGCTTTATCCAGTTTGCTTTTGGGAAGTAAGTTCCGGCAAAGAAAGGCCTGCCATCGGGCATAGCCAATGCGTTGAGCGGCCAGCCGCCGCTTCCGTTTATGAGGTAAGCCGCATTCATATAAACCTGGTCCACATCCGGCCTCTCTTCCCGGTCTACTTTTATACACACAAAATGTTCATTCATTATGTGAGCGACAGCAGTGTCTTCATAACTTTCATGCTCCATCACATGACACCAATGGCATGCAGCGTATCCTACACTTATCAGCAACATCTTATTTTCTTTTTTTGCTTTGGCGAGCGCTTCATCTCCCCACGGATACCAGTCTACCGGGTTGTGTGCATGTTGCAAAAGATAAGGGCTGGTTTCATGGATTAAAGCATTTGTGTACATGTGATTTTCTTTTTCTTTTACGGAAGGAATATTTTGGCCACAGGAAGAAAAACTTATTAAAATGGTGATGCTTAAAAAAATATGAAGCCTGCTGCCTTTCATTAAATTATTAATTGAAGCAAATATATATTCGGATGAAACAGGCAAATTTACACTAATACATGCAACCCGGCCCGGAAGGAGATGTTGCCGGTTTAATTTGGCATTTAATGTACGTATCGTAAAAAGTGGAATGTAATACTTCCGAAAAAATGTGACTATAGGTGATCTACAATTTCCTGAATGCTGGCTCTTTTGGTATAGTCAGTATCAAAATGCCGGTAAGCAATATTTCCATTGGTATCAATTATGTAAACAGCCGGCACCGGAAGGTTAGCGCCATTATTGCCATTTGCAGATGAGAAATCTATGCCATAACCTTTGTATTTTTCTACAGTAGCAGCATCTAATGAATAGGCAACATCATAAGCCTTCATGATTTTTAAATGATCATCACTCAGAATGGAATAAGTAGCTTTTGTCTTTTCAATTGTTTTCCCGACCATCGCCGGCTGTTCGGGGGTTATGGCCAATACGGAAGCGCCCTTGGCAGTGATGAAAGAAAGCGAATCTTCCATACCTTTTAATTGCTTGTTGCAATAGGGGCACCATTGGCCGCGATAAAAAATCAAAACCACTTTACCGTTTTTTAAAGCATCTTCTAAGGAAATAACTTTACCATTCTGATCTTTAGCTGTAAATTCCGGAGCTTTATCATTTACCTGAAGCCCTGCCGGGTTTGTTTGAGCCTGACTTAATAAGACAAGGGCAGATATGAACGCGGTTAAAATAATTTTTTTCATGTATTTTATAAAGATTGATTTAAGAATCATATTAAGGTAATACGGAATTAACAAGTGTAAAGATGCATTAAAATGGCAACACAGATATTTACGAATATTACATCACTGGTTAACGTAAGAAATTCTACTCAATTTTTAAGGGGGCAGGAACTGGCCGTTTTACCCTGCGTGCAGGAAGCTTACCTCGTAATAGAAGACAATGAGATTGCGGACTTTGGCTCCATGGAAAACTTTAAACTGCAGGATAAAAAAGTTTTGAAACAGGAAGCTGGAACAATGGTGTTACCTGCATGGTGCGACAGCCACACGCACCTCGTGTTCGCGGCAAGCCGCGAAGATGAATTTGTAGACAAAATACGGGGAATGAGTTATGCTGAAATTGCATCAAAAGGAGGAGGCATTTTAAATTCCGCAAAAAGATTAAACGACACTTCTGAAGATGTGTTATTTAACGAAGCCTGGAAAAGATTGGAAGAGTTGAGCAGGCTCGGTACCGGTGCCATAGAGATTAAAAGCGGCTATGGCCTTTCGTTAGATGGTGAATTAAAAATGCTAAGGGTTATCAGGAAATTGAAAGAAAAAAGTAATGTCACCATAAAATCTACATTTCTCGGGGCACATGCATACCCTGCGGAATACCAGCAAAATCATGATGGATACATCGATCTTATCATAAATGAAATGTTGCCGGTAATCGGCGAAGAGAAGCTGGCAGATTATGTTGATGTATTTTGTGAACAAGGCTTTTTTTCTGTGAAAGAAATGGAAACAATATGCAATGCAGCAAAAAAATTTGACCTGAAACCGAAACTGCATGTAAACCAGCTCAACAGTATCGGGGGTGTGGAAGCAGGTATAAAACTGGGTGCGCTCTCCCTGGATCACCTGGAAACATTAAATAATAATGAGATTAAAATGCTGGGTGAATTTGGAGGCGCTGCGACTTTACTGCCAACTGCAGCTTTCTTTTTACGAATGCCTTATCAGCCGGCACGTGATCTTATCAATGCAGGCGCAGCAGTCACATTAGCATCGGATTTTAATCCCGGCTCATCGCCCTCAGGCAACATGAATTTTGTAATTTCATTGAGCTGCATACAGATGAAAATGTTGCCGGAAGAAGCCATAAATGCCGCCACATATAACGGCGCTTGTGCCATGGAAATTCAAAATGAACTTGGAAGTATCGCAATAGGGAAAAAAGCAAATTTAATTTTTACAAAACAGCTGCCATCTCTTGCTTATCTTCCCTATTCATTTGGTGTAAATTCTATAGAGAAGGTGATGATCAAGGGATCTTTCACCTGATCCCCAATAAAGAAAGCTTGTATAATAACCCTTAAAAATATGTAAAAGATGGCTTCACATTTTAAGCTTTATAATAAGACGGATATTCTCTCAGTAACGCATGTGCGTAAATTTGAAACCAAGCTCGGAGAGATTATCCAGGTTGCAAATAGAGATGATGTGGAAGAGGCTATTTCTAAAACCAATGCACCTTATGTGATCATTGGTGTACCGGAAGATATTGGTGTAAAAGCCAATAAGGGTATCGGCGGTGCGGACTCATGCTGGTTTTCTTTTCTTGATGCGTTTCTAAATACCCAAAGCAATGATTTTCTAAGCGGTGAGCAAATTTTTATCGCCGGCCATTTTGACTTCACCAAAGTGAAAAACTTAATTAATGCCAATGCATCTACCAATGAAGAAAAAGTGGAAGCTTACAGGCATGCCGTCAACATGATTGATGATGAGGTGGAAGAAATTGTAAAAATAATTACGCAACACAAAAAATTACCGATAATAATAGGCGGCGGACATAACAACGCATACCCTGCCATTAAGGGTGCTGCCAAAGGACTTTTTAAAGCAGATCTTTTACAACTCGCACAAATAAATTGTATCAACCTGGATACCCATGCTGATTACAGGCCACTTGAGGGTCGCCATAGCGGCAACGCCTTCAGGTATGCCGATGAGGATGGCTACCTAAAAAAATATTGTATGGTATGCATTCATGAAAATTATCTTCAGCAAAATACATGGATAGATATTGTGAACAGTCCTTTCATCGAATGCATTACCTACGAGGATATTTTTCTTCATGAAAAAAAGAATTTTATACAGGCGCTTTCGTATGCGACGAGCTATACTGACGATGAGTACACCGGTATCGAACTGGACCTTGATGCGGTGGAAAATGTTCTTAGCAGCGCCATTACTCCATCAGGTATTACTGCTTTACAGGCGAGGCAATATATGAACTATGCCGGCGCTCATTCTAAAGTCGCTTATGTTCATATTTCCGAAGGCGCAACAAAACTGGATAACGGTGAAACAAATATAGAAACGGGCAAACTTATCAGCTACCTGGTAAGCGATTTTATAAAGGCACATCAAAGCCAATAGTGTTTGCTGCGGAGAGATTAAGGCGACAAAGATTTTTTTACTTGATAAGTTTATTAAAGATTGCGGATTTTATCTTAGTGTCCTGGTGGGAGAAACAATAAAAAACCCGCAAGCTATCGCCTGCGGGTTTGAAAAGAATGTCGTATCATAATTATTGAGGACTCAGGTACTGCGCATAAGCATAACCTTCCTCTCCATCATCTGTTTTTATCAACCACCATTGATCATTCGTTTTACTTATAAGAGTAACTATTTCATTATGGGCAGCTTTGCCAACAATCGGCTGATCGGTTCCTGGTCCTTTACGAATATTTAAGTTGGATGTTTCAGTAGTAACCTTTGCTTTAGTACCGGCTGATGCAGCAACATTTACGTTCATAATAAGATCGCCTGCACGAAAATCAGGATCTATTTGGTTGTAAATATCCCAAAGCTTATCCTTTGTTGCACCATCCGGTGCGCTGCCTTCAATATGTAACACGTTATCCTGCTCCGCTACCTGTAAATTACTTACGCCTCCGGCGTTTGCCGCATCAATTAGCTGTTTATATTTATCTTGTAATGACATAATTAATTTATTTGATGGTGAGTTGATTATCAATCTTTTTAGGCTTAAGTGTGTTCAGGCTCATAATAAGGGTTTGCAAACTGCTTCTTTTAATACTGCCCGTTAAAGTAATAACGCCGTCATTTACATTCGCTGTGACAGTAGGAAAATCCTTGGTGGCATCTTTTACTCCCTGTGCTAAAGTTGTATCGTTGTTGATTTGCACCGGAGGTGTTTCAACCATCGGCGGAGGAGTAACAGTAACGTGATTTTCCACATTTTTTATCCCGTTTACATCTTTGGCTGCTGAGCCTGCCTTTTCCCTTGTTGCCTCATCTTTAACCTCGCCGGTCAAAGTGGCTACGCCATCTTTCACATCTACAGTCACACCCGCTGTTTCCGGTGATGCTTGCAAGGTTTTTTCTATCTGTGCCTTAAAATCAGCATCTTTTGGCTTACAGCCGATGAACACGGCAGAAGAGAGCAGAAAAAGGATAAGATAATTTTTTACAAATTTCATTGTTGATTGTTTTAATGAATAATACTGCAATATTACAGTATTCATACTGTCAATAAAAAAGGATGCCACTTTTTGAACAGCCGTCCAGGATTTTACAGGCAGGAAAGTTTTCCACCATCAACAGGCAGGTTAATTCCGGTAATGTAAGAAGCTGCCGGTGTGCACAGAAAGGCAACAGCAGCACCAAATTCCTCAGGAGTTCCAATTTTCCTTAAAGGAATATCTTCTAAAATTTCGGCTTCCACTTCCGATTCTTTGGCCCCGGATTGTTTCATTTTATTTTCCACGATGGATTCAAATCTCGCAGTTCTTGTATAACCTGGTAATACATTATTCACGGTGATGCCAAATGGCCCCAGTTCATTAGCCAACGTCTTCGACCAGTTTGCTACTGCCGCACGAATGGTATTGCTCACGCCAAGCCCGACAATCGGCTCCTTCACAGATGTTGAAATTATATTTACGATACGGCCATAGCCACTTGCTTTCATAGCAGGGAGAATTTCCTGTACAAGAATTTGATTGCAGATAAGATGGCTATTGAAGGCTTGTAAAAAATCTTCAGGTATCGCATCGATTATTGCTCCACCCTTTGGGCCGCCGGTATTATTTACTAAAATATTCACTGTATTATTTTTGGACATAAAATCAATAATGGCATTTTTTACCAATTGCGGCATTTGAAAATCTGCAACGAGGTAGTTGTGGTTTTGTTTTTTAGAGTGATCCAATTTGGTTAGAACCTCTTTCAGTTTTTCTTCATTCCTGGCCATAAGAGTTACTTCTGCTCCAAGTAGTGCAAGTTCAATAGCTGATGCTAATCCAAGGCCTTGCGTACTTCCACAAACAATCGCTTTTTTGCCTGTTAACTCCAGGTTCATATAATGTATTTATGGAGCAAATATCAATAAATTAATAATCTCCCTTAAAAAAAGCCACGTGATTGAAGGGGTATATTGATTAACGATCAATACTATATCGTTAACGGTCTAAGAAATTATTTGACAGTAAAAAGACATTTATAAAAAAGTTTCCTAAAAGCGATGACAAAATCTTAAAGAGATATTCACATATTGTTTACAACCTTCAAATTTGTATCCATACCTGATTAAGTATATTTGAGCTTTCACTTACCGGGAGTGTATTTTCTGCAATTACCTTGAAATCCATAGCCAGCCGACCTAAAATTTCAATAGTAAAATGTAAAAAATTCTTTTCTTTTGCCCGAAAAATGATACAATAAATGGCAGATAAAAACCTGTTTGATTATACCGAAGATTCCATCAAAAGCCTGGATTGGAAGGAACATATAAGGCTTCGCCCCGGCATGTATATTGGAAAATTAGGCGATGGCAGCAGCCCTGATGACGGTATTTATGTTTTGCTTAAAGAAGTAATTGATAATTGCATCGACGAGCACACCATGGGTTTTGGTAAACACGTGGATGTAGAAATAAAAAATAAGATAGTTACGGTTCGTGATTACGGCAGGGGAATTCCTCTTGGTAAAGTAGTAGATGTGGTGAGCAAAATAAATACAGGCGCCAAGTATGATAGTAAGGCATTTCAAAAAAGTGTTGGCTTAAATGGTGTGGGAACGAAGGCCGTTAATGCTCTCAGCAGCTATTTCCAGGTATCGGCTTTTCGTGAAGGCAGACAAAAGACCGCGGATTTCGAAAAAGGTTTTCTCATCAAAGAATACCGCGAAGAAAAGACAGGCGAACCAAATGGCACATTGGTAACATTCGTGCCCGATGAAACGATTTTCAAAAATTACCATTACATACAGGAATTTCTCGACAACCAGTTTTGGAATTATTGTTTCCTGAATGCCGGGCTTGTTATTAATTATAATGGAAAAAGATATGTAAGTAAAAATGGGTTACTGGATCTTCTGCAGCGCAAAACCAACGAGGATGAATTGCGTTATCCTATTATACATTTAAAAGGAGAAGATATTGAAGTAGCCATCACCCACAACAATCAATACGGAGAAGAATATTACAGTTTTGTAAACGGGCAGTTTACAACGCAGGGAGGAACACATCTCGCCGGTTTTCGTGAAGGATATATGAAGACCATTCGTGATTTCTATAAAAAAGACTATGACGCCTCCGATATACGCGGAAGCATTTCTGCTGCGATAAGTGTGCGTGTACAGGAACCGGTTTTTGAAAGCCAAACAAAAACAAAACTCGGTTCGCAGGTGATGTATGATGATGGCCCGAGTGTAAAGAATTTCATAAGTGATTTCTTAGGAAGAGAACTCAATAATTTCCTTCATAAAAATCCTGAGACCGCAGATGCAATAAAAAAGAGAATTGAGCAAAATGAAAGAGAGCGAAAGGAACTTGCGGGGATAAAAAAGCTGGCAAACGAAAGAGCGAAAAAAGCGAACCTTCATAATAAAAAATTAAGGGATTGCCGTTATCATTTTAATGACAATGCCGAAGGAAAAAGTAAAGATGAAATTAATGCCCGGCGCATGGAAACCACCATCTTCATTACAGAAGGTGATAGCGCCAGCGGTTCAATAACCAAATCAAGAAATGTAGAAACACAGGCGGTTTTCAGCCTGAGAGGGAAGCCATTGAATTGCTTTGGGCTCACAAAAAAAGTCGTGTATGAAAATGAAGAATTTAATTTATTGCAGCACGCACTTAATATTGAGGATGGATACGAAGAGTTGCGGTATAATAATATCGTATTTGCAACCGATGCCGATGTAGATGGCATGCATATCCGGCTTTTGTTGATGACTTTTTTCCTGCAGTTCTTCCCGGATCTTGTAAAGAACGGGCATGTTTATATTTTGGAAACCCCTTTATTCAGGGTGAGGAATAAACAGGAAACTATTTATTGTTATGATGAAACGGAAAAACAGAAAGCTGTTTTGAAATTGGGTTCTAAACCGGAGATTACAAGGTTCAAAGGCCTGGGTGAAATATCCCCTGAAGAATTCGGAAGATTTATAGGCGAGAATATAAGATTACAGCCCGTTATGCTTTTGCCCGAAGTGCACATACAACAATTGCTTGAATATTACATGGGCAAAAATTCTCCGGCTAGGCAGGATTTTATTATCGATAATTTGAAGGTGGAATTGGATTTGGCGGAGGTTGCGGAAATCTGATCCACAATTTTTAATACATAATTAAACAAATGCTTCACATAGTTTTCCAGGAACAGGACGTAATCGCTTTATCAAAGAGCTTTGAATTGGATGAGGGACTAAAAGGAAATATCACAGAGATAAAAGATGATTTTTCCGCAGGGCCTTTATTAAATATTTATGAAACCCAAGGAATAGAAGCGCGGAAAAATTGGTGGCGGGATGTACTCGCGGGAGGAGATTATGATGGCTCTGTCGATAATGGATTAGTTGATGATGCCAAGGCGGTACAATCCGTAAAAAATAACTTAGCTGAAAACCCCGCGGAAACTGCATGGATATGGGTTGCGGCTAACAAACATGATGTATGCGGGTATTATTGGCTCGTATCGCAATTGAAAGATTTTGAAGGACGGGTTCAGGTTCTGTGGCTAAACAATTTGCCGTTTATCAACGAAAAAGGTCATATTTTTTATCCTGAAAATTTATTTGAAATACCGGCAAAGGAGTTTTTGAAAGCACAGAAACTGGCAAGAACCGTTTCTTCGTCTGAGTTTGAAATAGATCCGGATGAATGGGATAAGATTTGTAACGAAAACAAAATGGTTCGTACGCTTGAAGGATATAAAAAACTTCTGCAGCATGATGCCGATTATTATGATGCGGATCTCCTGAAGTTTATAACACCTGATTGGCAAAAGGCAGGCAAAGTGATTCATCATTTCTTAAGCAAGTCTGGTAAATCTACCGGCGACGCTTACCTGCTTTGGCGTATTAAGAAATTAATACAAGTCGGCGCGATTGATGCACAAGGCGAATTGAAGAATATGAAAGACTTTGAAGTAAAGTTGAAAGCATAGCAGTGAATTACACTGGATTTTACGAATGAATAAAAAATAGCCACGAATTACACGGATTTTCACGAATGAAGAAGAAGAGACAGCCACCTATGACCGATATTAACACGAGTAAAGCAAAAAATTCGTAGAAATCAGAATTCGCGGCAACGAAAACTTGAGTCATTAGTGGGAAAAAAAATTAAATGGCAAAGACAACCAAAGAAGAATACACACACAGCGATGCCGGCCTGTCCGGCCAGTATAAAACATGGTTCCTGGATTATGCGAGCTATGTAATTCTTGAGCGTGCGGTTCCGGCAGTAGAAGATGGTTTAAAGCCGGTGCAGCGCCGTATACTTCATGCAATGAAGGAGATGGACGATGGCCGTTTTAATAAGGTCGCTAACATCATTGGCCAGAGCATGCAATACCATCCGCATGGCGATGCCAGCATAGGGGATGCTATTGTAAACCTTGGTCAAAAAGAATTATTGATCGAAACCCAGGGAAACTGGGGTGATGTGCGAACCGGCGACGATGCGGCCGCACCAAGGTACATTGAAGCACGCCCGAGTAAATTTGCCCTTGAGGTTGCTTTTAATAACAAAACAACCAACTGGCAATTGAGTTACGACGGCAGGAAAAATGAACCTGTTACGCTACCCATGAAGTTTCCTTTATTATTGGCGCAGGGCGCGGAAGGAATTGCAGTAGGGCTTGCGACAAAAATTCTTCCCCACAATTTCTGCGAGTTGATTGAGGCATCCGTGAAATATTATAAAGGTAAAAAGTTTGAGCTCTTTCCTGATTTTGCCACCGGCGGAATGGTTGACATAACCAACTACAATGATGGAATACGAAGCGGCAAAGTAAGGGTTCGTGCGAAGATCGAAGAGTTTGATAAGAAAACGCTGTTAATAAAAGATGTGCCTTACGGTACCACCACCACGCAGTTGATCGACAGCATTATCAAGGCCAATGATAATGGTAAGATCAAAATAAAAAAAGTAACTGATAATACTGCCGCCGATGTAGAAATAAGTATTGAACTGGCGCCGGGTATTTCACCGGATATCACCATTGATGCATTATATGCTTTTACCGATTGTGAAATTTCCATATCGCCAAATGCCTGTGTAATCAACGGCCAGAAACCTGAGTTCCCCGGTGTGAAAGAGTTGCTTAAAATTTCAGCAGATAATACCAGGCAACTCCTGAAAAAAGAGCTGGAAATAAAATTAAAGGAGCTCAGGGAAAAGCTTCATTACACTTCACTTGAAAAAATATTTTTCGAAGAAAAGATATATAAAGAGCTGGAGAAAAAACACGAGACATGGGATAAGGTGATTATAGCGATTGACAAAGCTTTCACTCCCTTCGTGAAACAATTGAAAAGAGAGATAACCAAAGAAGATATTCTAAAACTAACCGAAAAGCCTGTTCGCAGAATTTATAAGCTTGATATCGATGAGCTTAATGCGCAGATTGCAAGCCTGCAGGCTGAAATAAAACAGGTGAACCACCATCTCGATAATCTCACGGAATATGCCATTTCATATTATGAAGACTTACTAAAAAAGTATGGAAAAGGCAGGGAACGAAAAACTGAAATAAAGTTATTTGATACCATACAGGCAAAAGCGGTGGCTATTGCAAACACAAAGATTTATGTGAATCGCGCCGAAGGTTTTATCGGTACGGGGCTTAAGAAAGATGAATTTGTAGATGATTGCAGTGATCTTGACGATATAATTGCTTTCACAAAAACGGGCAAAATGAAGGTGGTGAAAGTTGCCGATAAAGTCTTTATTGGAAAAGATATTATTCATGTGGCCGTATTTAAAAAGAACGATGAACGCACTACTTACAACATGATCTATGCCGAGGGTAAAAAGGGCGTGAGCTATGCAAAACGCTTTAATGTAACCGGTATTACCCGCGATAAAGAATATGACCTCACCAAGGGCGATGAAAAAAGTAAGGTTCATTATTTTTCGGTAAATCCAAACGGTGAAGCCGAAGCGGTTCGTGTAATTCTTACGCCAGGATGCAGCGCACGAAACAAAGAACTGGATTTTTATTTTGAAACGCTCGATATAAGAAGCCGCAGCAGCATTGGAAACCAGGTTACGAAATACCCGGTTAAGACCATTAAGTTGCTGGAAAAGGGTAAATCAACGCTTGATAAACGAAAGCTGTGGTTCGATGAAACCTTTGGAAGGTTGAATGTAGAAGAGAATGGAAAGTTACTGGGCAACTTCGACGGAGATGATAAGATCCTTGTTATTTACAAGGACGGAAACTATGAAATAACCGGGCAGGAGCTCACACAGCGATTTGATGTGGATGCTATTGAGTTGGTAGAAAAATATGACCCTGAAAAAATAATAACTGCCGTTTACCTGGACAATGAAAAATTGCAATACAACGTAAAGCGGTTTAAAATTGAAACTAATACGCTCAACAGTAAATTCTTCTTCATTAAAGAAGGTAACGGGAACCGGCTTTTAAAAGCCACGACTGTGCCGGAGCCATTACTTGAAATGCAAAGTGGCCGGGGTATGCAAGTTCGCAGGGCAAAAATAAAGCTCAATAAAGTAGTAGAAGTCATGGGCTGGAAAGCCATTGGGAATAAACTCACCGATTATGCTAAAAGTGACCAGATGGATTGGGCAATGCCTTCAGCTCCGTCTTCCCAAAAAAACTTATTTGAGGAAGATCAATAAACCATAAAAGAAACTTTACCTGGCAGTGATGGTATAAATTCCTGCTGCTAAAAACGTAAAAGTTTCCCATAGGCCGGGAGGATTACCCATATATATATGGCATTTGCTGCTACCCCTCTTTAAAACCCAGGCGGAGGTGGGACCAGGTAAGGTATTCTTCAGCTCTGCCGCATTGCCGGAATTACGCTCCCCAAAATAATTTTTACTATGTACAATAAAGTAAAAACCGTCGCGTTTAAGTAGAAATCGCATAAAAAACAGTAAAATTACTACCTGTTAAAAAGCGTAGATAAACTTAAAGCTGCACATCTTCTACTTACAAACTCGCACCAATATCCCCTAATACTTGCTGCGAAGAAAATAAGAGCATTTTTAAAAGAAAAATCCCACTTATGAAGAAATTCTACACTAACATCAAAAATCCGTTAACTGGTAAAAGCAGCCGTTCCGTTACTGTTGCTAAAATGTTTTTACTCGTGTTTACATTAATGGCCTGTTCCAATTTGTGTTTGGCAATACCCGGGCATACGGATGGCGCTCCGTTAAAAGTGAAAGACATTACTAAAAAAAGTTACAACGGTTCTGATATCAGTTGTTCAAGCTCCAGCGATGCAGAACTAACTATTACTGCCAAAGGCGGCAACGCACCTTATCAATATTCTATTGATAACGGAGCTACCTATCAACCGGGCAATGTATTTAGCGGGTTAAGTGGCGGTAGAAATTATATCGTTGTTATACGTGATGCAGATTTGAATAAAACAGACCCTGAATATATTTGGGTAAACCAGGCTCCCAACGCGGTTACCATTTCCAGCATTCAAAAAAAATATTATTATAATGGTAACAACGATATCAGTTGCTCATCGGCATCAGATGGGCAGGTTACCATCTCTGCATGGGGTGGAACAGGCACACTGCAATATTCAAAAGACAATGGCGCTACGTATCAATCTTCCAATATTTTTGGTGGATTAGCTGCAGGCACTTATTCTTTAAAGGTGAAAGATGCCAATGGATGTACAGCATCTTCTTCGGTTACCATAATTGCCCCTGCACCCGTTAGCGGGTCCATTACTGCACAGGCAACCACGCAATGTTTAGGTTCAAAAACAGGATCAGTTATCATAGCCGGCAGTGGCGGGGTAGCACAATATAATTACAGTCTTGATGGCGGAGCCTACCAATACTCAGGTAGTTTTACCAATCTTGCTGCAGGCGCACACCACGTTACCATAAAAGATAATAACGGATGCACCGGAACAATCGCCGTGAATATAAAGCCGGCGGTTAACGCAACGATAGGCGGCAATTCAACCGTATTATCCGGTCAGCCGGCAAAATTCAATATCGCGGTAACCGGGACTGCCGGTACCAACTATACGGTAGTTTATAAAGATGCTGATGGTAACCAGTTTACTGTTGATAATCTCCATCCCGGTATGAACGAGATAACCACCGGAAACCTTACCAACTCAAAAGTATATACCCTTGTTTCTATAAGCAATAATGGCTGCGGAGGAAGCGTAACCGGAAGCGCTAACATTACCGTATTTTCTGATTGCAAATGGATAGGTAATACCAGCGAATGGAACGAGTCATCCAATTGGGTAAATGGGTTGATACCAACGGAAGCTTATGATGCAGTTATACCCGTTACATTAAACAATCCCGTGATTTCGGCATCGGATGCCGCAGCAAAAAATATCACTATAAGCACCGGCGCAAAACTCACAATTACAGAACATACCTTAAAAATAGCAGGATTTATCAAGTCAGACAGCGCGGCTATTATTGCTGACAAAGGAGGTGTAGAATATACCGGTTCGCAGTCCCAAGTTATAGATGGTAAAACTTTTAAGAACAATGCACTGCACGATCTAATCATAAATAATACAAGTGGCATTGGTGTCAATCTTGCTGGTGCACTGGATATTTACGGGTCGTTTACTTTTACAGGAACCGGTAAGAAATTTGCCGGAAATGATTCGCTTACTTTAAAATCAACAGCCACGGAAACAGCAAGGGCAGGGGATATGACAGGTAATACGTTTACGGGTAAAGTAACTGTAGAGCGTTTTATTCCTGGCATTAAAAAAGCATGGCGTTTTCTATCTGTTCCTACAAAACCGGGTCAAACAATACATGACGCATGGCAGGAAGGCCAACCAGCTAATAACACAACTTCTATAACAGGTAAAGGGATACAAATTACCAGTAATGTTTCAGGCTGGGATACAAAAGGGTTCGATTTATATACCGCCTCACCATCATTAAAGACATATAATGCGGCCAGCAATTCATGGGTGGGCGTTGCCTCTACGCTGGCTCCTTTCTCTGCTACAGCAGGAGGCTATATGGTATTCATCAGGGGCGACCGCACTGCGAATGTTGTCAATTCTCCGGTTACACCTACCATTTTACGTACCAAAGGAGAGTTATATACCGGCGACCAGCCGACCATAACGCTTACGCCTCAACTATTTATGTCGGTAAACAATCCTTTTGCTGCGCCGCTTGATCTTAGCAAGCTTAGTATGTCGAGCGACCTGTTCTTTTATGTATGGGATCCGAACCTGGGCAGCAGCTATGGAGGATACCAGACATTGTTTAAGAATGCTTCGGGCAACTACGTCGCCATTCCAGGCGGTGGAAGTTATTCCAAGGTGAATAATAATTTAATACAAAGCGGGCTTGCATTTTTTGCCTACAACAACGATGGCGGCAGTTTCACTATAAAAGAAAGCGCAAAAGCAAACGTTAATCCTGCGAGCCTTGCTTTTACACCAGCCACATCGCCGCAGTTGCGCCAGGAGTTGATGATCGAGCTATATGGTGTTGACGGATACGGTAACGGAACAATTGTTGACGGAACAGTGCAAAATTTTGACGACAGCTACAGCAATAACATAGACGGGATGGATGCAAAAAAATCCGTAAACACATCTGAAAACTTATCTATCAAGAGCCATGGCCAGTTGTTGGCCGTAGAGAGAAAGCAAACGATGGATACAAATGATACCACGTTTTTAAACGTCACAGGCATGAAAGCCCAGGCCTATCGTTTTGAAATCAGTGCAGCCAATTTATCATTACATGATATGCAGGGTTTCATTACAGACAAGTACCTGAACAGGAAAACCGCGTTAAATATGGAGGGAACCACTATCTATAATTTTACGGTGGTGAATATTCCCGGTTCGTATGCGGCAGATCGTTTTAACATCGAATTCCTTCCATTACATACATTACCCGTAACCGTTACTTCTGTAAAGGCAACACAGAAAAGCAAAAACATCTCCGTCGAATGGAAAGTAGAAAACCAAAGTAATATGAAGCGATACGACATTGAAAAGTCTGCAGATGGAAATAACTTTTCAAAAGTTGGGGA
>JBDTUZ010000029.1:0-66763 GCA_040007435.1 Ginsengibacter sp.
CCAGCGAGCAATTGGAAAATCCTGAAAAACTTACTGATTACGTGATCATGGGTGAACTTAGCTTAGACGGTACTGTTAGGCCCATAAAAGGCGCACTTCCAATCGCCATCCAGGCTCGTAAGGAAAATTTCAAAGGGCTTATTCTTCCAAAAGAAAATGCCAGGGAAGCGGCGATGGTAAACAAGTTGAATGTATATGGAGTAGGCCATATAAATGAAGTGATCGATTTCTTTATCGATGAAAACTCTATTAAGCCAACTATTGTAAATACCCGGGAAGAATTTGCCAATGCCCAAAGCGATTTTGAAATTGACTTTTGCGATGTGAAAGGCCAGGAAAATATTAAACGTGCTTTGGAGATTGCGGCCGCGGGAGGCCATAATGCAATATTAATTGGTCCACCGGGAGCGGGTAAAACAATGCTGGCAAAACGCCTGCCGACCATTTTGCCACCCCTAACTTTGCAGGAAGCACTGGAGACAACAAAAATTCACAGCGTTGCAGGCAAACTTCCGGAAAATGCAACGCTTATTTCGAAACGGCCTTTCCGTTCGCCTCATCATACTATTTCCGATGTTGCTTTAGTAGGCGGTGGCGGTATGCCACAGCCCGGTGAAATTTCGCTGGCACATAATGGCGTTTTGTTTTTAGACGAGCTTCCTGAATTTAAGAGAACGGTGCTAGAAGTGATGCGGCAACCTATGGAAGAAAGAAAAGTAACCATCTCCAGGGCCAAAGTTGCACTCGATTTTCCATCTAGCTTTATGTTGATTGCATCTATGAATCCATGCCCGTGCGGCTACTATAATCACCCGGAGAAGGAATGTACATGCCCGCCAGGGGCTGTTCAAAAGTATCTGAACAAAATTTCAGGGCCCTTATTAGATCGAATTGATTTGCATGTTGAGGTAACACCAGTCGCATTTAGTGAGTTGTCTTCAACACAAAATTTTGAAAAGAGCGAAGCTATAAGAGAACGTGTTATCAAAGCAACTCAAAGACAGGCGGAACGTTTTAAAGACAATCCCGGTGTTTATACAAATGCGCAAATGAGCAGCAAGATGCTCAAGGAAATTTGCGTCATAACGCAGGTTGGATCCAACCTCTTAAAAATAGCGATGGAGCGATTAAATCTTTCGGCCCGTGCTTACGATAGAATATTAAAAGTAAGCAGAACGATAGCTGATCTTGCAGGAAGCGATGATATAAAACCAGAGCACCTTGCTGAAGCGATACAGTACCGAAGTCTTGACCGCGAGGGATGGGCGGGCTAACCGTTAAGAGTGGATAAAGCAAAAAATCCTTCTAAAATATTTGCCCCTCATTTACTCCTGAGTATTTTTTATTCTCTTTACAGGTTCGGAGTTTAAATTTGCCTAATGAAATTATTAATCTCTTATTTAAAGCCATATAAATGGCTTATTGCTTTAGCACTTGTTCTCGCCTCAATAAATCAGGTATTTTCGATGCTTGATCCCTATTTTTTTGGTAAGATGTTGCAGACATTTGGCGTTCACCCCCACCAGGTGGGATTTTATGACAGCAAAAATGTTTTTCACCCGACCGGAACAAGATCTAAGAACGATTTTATCTGGGGAGTGATGAAATATTTGGGAATACTGGTTAGTGTCGCCATGGTCTCACGCATTGCTAAAGCTTTCCAGGATTATTTTTCCAGTGTGGTAGTTCAAAAATTTGGCGCCAGCCTTTTTACAGATGGACTCAAGCATTCTTTGAAACTGCCCTACCAGGATTTTGAAGATCAGCGCAGTGGCGAAACGCTTAGCATTCTCACTAAGGTGCGCCTGGATACAGAAAAATTCATACTTTCCTTTATTAACGTCTTATTCGGGCTTTTTATAGGTGTTATATTTGTTTCCATTTATGCGTTTAACCTGCATTGGTCTATAATGCCGGTATTTTTGGGGGGTATTGTATTACTGTCAGTCCTAACAAGTTTCCTAAGCAGGCGGGTAAAAATTATACAAAAAACTATAGTAAAGGAAACCAATGCTTTGGCTGGAAGCACCACGGAAAGTCTGCGGAATATTGAATTGGTTAAAAGCCTCGGGCTAACTGACCAGGAAGTAAAAAGATTAAACAACAATACATTTAAGATCCTTAACCTGGAAATCAAAAAGGTAAAAAGTATACGGAGTATAAGTTTTATCCAGGGAACTTGTGTAAATGCGTTGCGGCAAGGAATTATGTTTGTACTTATGTACCTGGTGTTTGGAAATATCTTAATGGCAGGCCAACTTGTTACATTGATGTTTTATTCATTTTTCATTTTCGGGCCTCTGCAGGAAATCGGGACTATCATTCTTAACTATCGCGAAGCGGAGGCCTCCTTGAACAATTTTCACGAGTTGATGGTAAAGTCTCCCGAGATAAAACCTGCCAACCCGATTAGCCTCGGAAATATTGAAGAACTTGAATTTCTTAAGGTAAGATTTAAACATCAGTCTGCGCAGCAACCGGCTTTGGTTGATATAAGCTTCGATGTAAAAAAAGGCGAAACCATCGCTTTTGTTGGGCCTTCTGGTTCCGGAAAAACTACTTTGGTTAAATTGCTGGTGGGCTTGTATATACCTGAGCAGGGAACTATCGAGTATAATAATGTGGATAGAGTAGATATTGATTTTGATGTATTGCGCACGCAGATCGGCTTTGTGACACAGGATACCCAGCTTTTTGCCGGCTCTATTCGCGAGAATCTGCTCTTTGTAAATCCAACAGCGACGGACGATGAAATATTGGATGTGCTCAAAAAAGCGTCTTGCAATACTTTGCTCGCAAGGGCAGATAATGGCCTTGATACTTTAATCGGGGAAGGTGGTGTAAAAGTTTCGGGTGGAGAAAAGCAGCGATTATCAATTGCCAGAGCACTATTGAGGCATCCTCATTTATTAATTTTTGACGAGGCAACTTCCTCACTTGATTCCCTTACCGAAGAAGAAATTACAAACACAATCAAAGAAGTATCATCTCAGCAGGAACAAATTACTGTTTTAATTGCCCATCGGTTAAGCACTATTATGCATGCTGATAGGATTTACGTTTTGGAAAAGGGTGAGATAGTGGAAACCGGTACACATGAAAGCCTTGTATCGCAAATGGGGCTGTATTATGCAATGTGGCGTCAGCAAATTGGCGAAAGGAAAAAATTGACCGCAGTGCCTTCTCTTAATTGAAAAGCCGAAATTACATAGCTGCATTAGATGAACCACGATAAAAGTTTCAATTATCAAATACTTTGGCACGAAATCATTAGTATTTTAAAATTTGTGTGTAATACCTTCGCGGAATGATTCAAGTGGAAAAGAAACCAAAACCAAATTTTATTTGGAGCGTATTGACAATGCGATGCCCAAGATGCAGAAGAGGAGATATGTTCAGGCATTCAAATCCATTTAAAAAACTAAAGCTCTCCTATATCCTGGACATGCACGATCACTGCCCGGTGTGCAGGCAAAAATTTGATCTTGAACCCGGCTTCTGGTACGGAACAGGTTACGTGAGCTATGGGTTAGCTGTGGCAATTTCCGGAATCACCTTTATTGCGTGGTGGATCATTATCGGCATATCTACGGAAGATAACAGAATCTTTGGCTGGCTTATATTCAACTCAGTTTTGCTAGTGGTTATTCAGCCTTGGCTTATGCGATTTAGCAGGGTAGTTTATCTTTTGTTTTTTGTAAGATATAATGAGAACTACGAAACAGAGGACACTATTTTTTTTGATCAATGATCCATTGACCCCTCGTCGGCACGTTCAATCCCTTCAATTTTTGTTAAACCCTAAAGGTCACTTTTTAGCAAACGTATTTTGCTCTAATTCAAATCTTTTCTTGCGGTGTTGATTTTTTTTCTCTATTTTCGTCTCGGTTTTTCATAGGATATTGGATTTTAAAGCGGGACTAGATTTTTATCTGGGTCCCTTTTTTATTTTACAGAGATTCCGAAGTAAGATCAATTATTTCTTAGCACCCCATCCCAGGTTACATTTATTAAATTCTCTTCAAGCAGGAAATTCAATATTTTTTTTATTTTATTAGGGTTGAAGGCCGGTAACACTTTCAGCAACTGATCAGTTTTCATCTCAGCTTTAGAAATAATATTTAGAATCCCGTCGCTAATATTTTTAAATTCTTCGCTTGTAATAGTAATGGTTTTGCTACGCAGGCAGTTGTCACAGACACCACATTGTCTCACAGAGGCGTCATCAAAATATCGCCCTATCATTTTACTTCTGCAGGTGTAACTTTCTCTTATATATTCACTCATGGCCGCTAAACGCTTTTCAAAGGCTTTTTTTCGTCTCAATATATTTTTTTCATTTATTACAAGATCCTCTGCGCTCACGCGGTTTTCGAGAAAGGTTATTTGCGGCTTTTCATTTTGGGGAACGTAGTCTATGATTCCGAATCTCTTAATTTCTTTCAGGTTAGAAATTAGTACATCTTTTTGGAGAGATAAAAATTTTGCCAATTCAGCCTCTCTGATGGGTGTAGGATAATCAAAAATTCCATCATAAGATCTAAGCAAGCCCTTAATAACCGGCTCTAGTTGCGGAAAGCTTTTTTCAAATTCCTCTATTTCTGATTTTAATGCGCAGAAAACTAGAGTTGCAGGGGAAAAAAACTGGTCATTGTAGTTTATTAGTTCTTCCTGCTCAAGTATTTTTAGAACGTTATTGACTATAAATGCATCCAGCTTAAAATTTTTTACAAAATCATTCATATCAAAATCAAATGAAGTGCCTTCCCCGCTGCCCGACGGCAACTGCAGATAATTCACAACAGCCTGGTAGATTGTTTTGACTACCTTTTTTGAAGGAAAGCGTATCTCAGATTTTTTTTTAATATCTTCAAGTTCAGTATCATTAAAAAAAAGTACGGCATATGCTTTCTTTTCATCTCTTCCGGCACGTCCTGCCTCCTGGTAATAATTCTCCAGTGCGTCTGGAACATCATAGTGAATTACAGTTCTTACGTCAGGCTTGTCAATCCCCATTCCAAATGCGTTGGTGCAGGCAATCACACGTGTTTTATTTTGAAGCCAATCTTCCTGCCTGCTATTACGATCGTCATTTGATAACCCGGCATGGTAATGATTTGCAGAAATACCGTTGAGTTTTAAAAGCTCCGCAATTTCCTTAGTTCTTTTGCGGCTTTTGCAATAAACGATACCACTTCCGGGTATCTTTTTTAGAATATCAATCATTTTATTTTGCCTGGAAGAAAGTTGAAAAACGCTATATGAAAGGTTTGCCCGTTCGAATGAGGTATGGAACTTTTTGTAACCTTTAGTAAAGGAGAGTTTGTCGCAAATATCTTCCTGCACTTCTGCTGTCGCAGAAGCAGTGAGCGCTAGAATCGGAATGTTGTTCAACTGCTCCCGAATCGAGGCTATTCGTAAATATGGTGGCCGGAAATCATATCCCCATTGGGACACACAATGTGCTTCATCAACAGCCAGGAGATTAATTTTCATTTCGGGTAAATACTCAAGGAATAAGTCTGTCTCCAGCCGTTCCGGAGATACGTATAAAAATTTGAAATTTCCATAAGCAGCATTTCTTAAGGTGCTTTTTACAGCCTGGTAGTTCATGCCTGAGTATATGGATAAAGCCGGTATTCCTTTGTTTTTCAAATTGGCAACCTGGTCTTTCATTAATGCAATAAGAGGACTTACCACCAGGCAAATTCCTTCTGTGGCCATGGCGGGAACCTGGAAACAAATAGATTTACCTCCGCCAGTAGGCATCAGTGCAAGGGTATCATGACTTTCCATAATGGAAGCAATGATTTCTTCCTGCATTGGCCTAAACTTATCATAGCCCCAATACTTCTTTAAAGCCTCTGCAGGAGTATGCATGTATTTCGTTGTATCGCCAGCCTTAAGACCCATATTTATTGCTATTCTTTCGTTTCCTGTTGACATAAAAGTAAAGAGGAATTCAATAAGGGAAATGGCTAAATATTTTTTGAAGATCATAAAATGCAGCTTCAGGTTTTAGAAAAATAATTAGTTACGGCAAGCATTCTTTACATGCATTATTTTTACCCAAACATGGATATTGTATGGAAATTGATTTTACACTTGATAGGATTGATGAGGCTGCGAAGCAATTTCTCAATTATAGTTTAGGTAATAGAATATTTACATTTTCAGGGGACCTAGGCGCAGGGAAAACTACATTTATAAATTCTGTGTGTAAAGAAATGGGCGTCATTGAAAAAGTGACCAGTCCTACCTATTCAATCATACACGAATACCTGGCAAGGGATAAAAAAATAATTTATCACATGGATTTTTACAGGCTCAGAAGTACTCAGGAAGCAATTGATGCCGGAGTGGAAGATTGCATTTTGAGTGATGAATTTTGTATGATTGAATGGCCCTCCAAAGCCGCGGATATTCTGCCGGAAGATATTGTTAAATCTGAAATTTTTTCCCTCAGCGAAACCCGGCGAAAATTGGTTGTTGAACTTCCCTAAGAAAAATTTATTTTTATAAAACTGTTCACTGCAACATTATAATATGGCAACCTCTAAACCTTTTGTTTCTCCCTCTTTTACATACGAGACCATGGAAGAAACGCTTGACGTAAAACCAAGAGGTGTTGAATTATTAATAGGTATTCCCCGCGAAACACATTTCCAGGAAAATCGAATTGCACTCACCCCTGAAGCCGTGAAAGTGCTTACAGCAAATGGCCACAGGGTTACTATGGAAACTAAAGCCGGCGAAGGTTCCAGCTATTCTGATACGGATTATAGCGAGGCAGGTGCGAAAATTGTACCCAGCAAAAAGCAAGTGTTTGAGTGCGATATCCTGGTAAAAAGTGCACCGGTTGGCGAGGATGAATTGAATCTTTTGAAATTAAACCAATTCATTATTTCTCCCATACATCTTTCGGCCATGAAGCAAGAGATACTTGAGAAAATGATGAGTAAAAAAATAACTGCCCTCAGTTTTGAGAATTTAAAAGATGATAGCGGCCACAATCCTATTGTACGCAGTATGAGCGAGATTGCCGGAAGCGCAGTTATGCTTATTGCAGGCCAATATCTAAGCAATGCAAACAATGGAAAAGGAGTATTGGTGGGCGGTATTTCGGGAATCCCACCGACTAAAGTAATAATAATAGGTGCAGGAATAGTAGGTGAACAGGCCGCACGTACCGCCCTTGCTATGGGTGCAAGCGTAAAAGTGTTTGATAATAGTATCTACAGGCTGAAGAGATTGCAAAATAATATCGGTGTGCGATTATACACTTCTGTTATAGAGCCCGGCATATTATCAAAACAGTTAAAAACATGTGATGTTGCGGTAGGCGCATTATCATCGTATGGTGGCCGCACGCCACTCGTAGTCACTGAAGAAATGGTAAGCAGGATGCGCCCCGGCACCGTAATTGTTGATGTATGTATTGACCATGGTGGTTGTTTTGAAACATCTTCCATTACTTCGCACAAGGACCCTGTTTTCAAAAAATACGACGTAATTCATTATTGCGTCCCCAACATTCCAAGCGGTTTTGCAAGAACTGCCTCCCAGGCAATAAGCAATGTATTAATGCCATTAATGCTTGAAATGGCTGATGATGGTGGATTTGAAAATCTTGTTTGGCACAAAATAAATATCCGCAGTGGCATTTATTTATTTAAGGGATCTCTTACCAACTTTTTTCTCAGTGAACGCTTTGATTTGAAGTTTACTGATTTGAATTTACTTATTGCAAGTCGGCGATGAGCCAGGTGAGCATATCCGTTTAATCATTACTCGGTTTATAGTCCATTATACCAATTATTTCATCACAAAACGAATATTCCTTTTTATCATTACTACTTACAATCACTAGTCTATTTTCGCAATAATTTTCTATTAAAAAATTGTAAAGCGAGATGCCTTCCTCGTCGAGATTGGTGGCAGGTTCATCAAGCATTATCACAGATACATTGCTAAAGATTGCCTGTGCAAGTTTTACTCTTTGCTTCATGCCACTGCTGAAATTCCTGATTTGCTTATGTGCAGATTTTTCCAATCTCAATAAAATGATAATCTGCCTGGTATCCATTTTTGAAACCCAGCCCTTCATTTTATTATGAAAATTGAAAAATTCTGTTAGCGTCATTTCCTCGATAAGATCGAGGTAAGGTGCGCAAAAGGAAAGACTTTTATAAACTGCTTCAGGCGAAATTTGCTGGTTAGGCCCAGAGTAAATAATGTTTCCTTCATTATGTAACGAAGAACCCGAAATTACCTGTAATAATGTGGATTTACCGGAACCGTTTGGGCCTGTGATAGCGTAGCGTTTATGAATATTGAAACTAAAAGTGAGGTTACGGAAAATCCATTCCCTATTATAGCGTTTACCTACGTTAGTAAGGTCAATCTTCATCGGTAGTACCTTTAACTGCGGCCTTTAATATACCACGCTTACTTTCTTTAATGAACTTAATGATCTCGTTTCTTTCATCCGTTTCCGGAAGTTCATTTTCAATAAAAGCCGTCGCTTGTGTAATGTTTAAGCCACGAGTATAGATATTGCGATAGATTTCAAGAATGCCGTTTATTTTTTCTGAAGAGAATCCCCGTCTTTGTAATCCTACTGAGTTTACTCCAACATAACTCAAAGGATGGCGGCCAGCTTTTATGAATGGAGGAATATCTTTAATGATTTCTGTACCTCCGGCTATATAGCTATGTGCGCCTATTTTGGCGAATTGTATTGCTGCGGCCATGCCACCGAGCGTGGCGTATTCACCAACTTCCACGTGGCCAGCAAGTTGAACAGTGTTTGCAATAACCGCATTATTTCCTACTATGCAGTCGTGCGCAATGTGGCAGTAAGCCATCAAAAGACAATTATTGCCTACTACAGTTTTCCATTTATCTTTTGTGCCCCGGTTAACGGTAACGAATTCGCGAATAGTAGTATTTTCACCTATTTCAACAAAAGTTTCTTCTCCTTCAAATTTTAAATCCTGAGGAATGGCGCCAATTACTGCCCCAGGGAAAATGCGGCACGACTTCCCAATAATTGAATTCCTCATTATTACAGTATGAGACATAATGTGCGAACCATCGCCTATTACTACACCTTCTTCAATAACTGCAAATGCATCAACGGTTACATTATTTCCTAATCGTGCATCTTTATGAATATTTGCTAAGGGGCTAATCATTATTATTCTTTAGGTCGTTTTACGATTTGTGCAATAAGAATGGCTTCAGTAACTACTTTATCACCTACATATACTGTTCCCTTCATTTCACATATTCCCCTTCGGATGGGATGTAATAATTCCATTTTTAAAATGAGGGTATCTCCCGGAACTACTTTTTGCTTGAATTTACAATTATCTATTTTTAGAAAATAGGTATCATATTTATCGGGCGAGTTTCTCGGTATTGCGATAAATCCACCAGCCTGGGCAAGAGCTTCTGCCAGCAGAACGCCAGGCATAACTGAGTTTCCGGGGAAATGCCCCTGAAAAAAAGGTTCATTATAGGTAACATTTTTTATAGCTACCACGTGTGTATCGCTCAACTCAATAATTTTATCTACCATCAAAAAAGGGTACCGGTGTGGCAACGTTCTTTCTATCGCCTGTATGTCCAGCAAAGGCGGCACATTTGGGTCATATTGCGGAATGTCCTGCCGGTGTTTATACTTCTTTATATGCTCCTTTATTTTTTTAGCAAATTTTACATTGGAAGAATGGCCCGGCCTGTTGGCTATAATATGGGCTTTGAACGGATAGCCCACCAGGGCAAGATCCCCGACTACATCAAGAAGTTTATGTCTTGCCGGCTCGTTAGGAAACCGTAGTGTGAGGTTATTCAAAATACCCCCCTCACTTACTTTTACGTCTTCTTTATGAAATATTTTGGATATGCGGTCTACCTGGTCCGCCGTTACAGGCTTATCTACTACCACTATTGCATTATTGATGTCGCCGCCTTTAATAAGATGATTGGCAATAAGGATTTCTAGTTCATGAAAAAAACAAAAGGTACGGCTTGGCGCTATCTCGTTTTTAAATTCTTCTATGTTACGCATATCGGCATGTTGGGTGCCGAGGATAGGGGAATTAAAATCAATGAGTGTATTGATCCGGTATTCATTGTATGGTAAAGCAACCATCTCCACCTTCTTCTCATCATCCACAAAGGTTATATTGTGCTGAATGTTGTAGTATATCTTCCTCGCATTTTGTTTTTCCACTCCCACTTTACCCAGGTGCTCAATAAACTGCTGGGAACTTCCATCCAGGATCGGTACTTCTTCTCCGTTAATTTCGATTAGAGCATTATCTATTTGCATTCCCATTAAGGCCGCCATAAGGTGCTCGATAGTACCTACCCTTGCACCGTTAGCCTCAATGGTAGTGCTGCGATTGGTTTCAATCACATTATCCACATCAGCTTTTACAATGGGCTTCCCTGGTAAGTCAGTTCTTTGAAAATTAATGCCCGTATGAGGATCGGCTGGTTTTACGTGCATAGTAACTGACTGCCCGGTATGAATTCCCGCACCTGATATCGTTACTTCCTGCCTTAAGGTATGCTGATAAAACTCCTCTTTAGAATTCTTTGCCTCCATGAATACGAAAGTATGAAAACTATTGCTTTTAAATATTGCCTTCGGTCCGCATAATTTTCAGTCCAAATTTTTAGCAATCTATCCTGCTACCTTTTCATTGATAAGACGTTCAATTATTTGTTCAAGCTCTGTAATTCTTTTTTCAAGTTCCGGGAGGTTGCGGCTTAATATCTGGCTGCGCAGCGCATGGGAATATTCGAATGCAGGAGAACCTGTAACAGCGGTATTGGGTGTTTTAATGGATTTGCTTACGCCGCTTTGTGCGTTTATTTTACTTCCGTCAGCAATGTGTAAATGGCCAACGATTCCGGCCTGGCCGCCTATCATAACGTTGCTGCCAATCTTCGTGCTCCCGCTTATGCCTGATTGAGCTGCAATCACTGTGTTATTTCCTACCTCCACGTTATGGGCAATCTGTATAAGATTATCGAGCTTTGCTCCGGATTTAATTAGTGTAGACCCGATTGTAGCGCGATCAATAGTAGCATTAGCGCCAATCTCCACGTTATCTTCAACAACTACATTTCCAATTTGCGGGACTTTTTTAAAACTGCCATCCGTTTGCGGAGCAAATCCAAATCCATCGGCGCCTATCACAGCGCCTGAGTGAACTGTAACGTTCTTGCCTATATTGCAATCATGATGAATTTTTACACCTGGAAAAAGAATGGTGTTATCATCTATTGTTACATTGTTGCCGATATATACTTGCGGGAATAATTTTACATTATTACCTATGGCTACATTATCACCTATATAAGTAAACGCTCCTATAAAAAGATTCTCCCCCATTCTTGCCGTTGCTGAAATATATACCGGTTGTTGAACACCGACCCAATTTGCTGTTTTCATTTTATCATGAACACTTAATATAACAGCAAATGCGGAATAGGCATCAGGAACACGTATCAGAGTTGCATCCACTTTTTTCTCAACAGGTTGGGTGTTATTCACAATAATAACAGAAGCCTTTGTAGAGTATAAAAAATCTTCGTACTTAGGATTGGCTAAAAACGCAAGTTGGCCTTGCTCTGCTCCTTCAAGTTTACCAAAGGATGAAACACTAATATCAGGATCTCCTTCTATTTGACCATTTATAAGGGCTGCTATTTCCGCTGCGGTGAACTGCATTTTCTTATTTAAGTATGTTCAGTCAAATCATTAATTTATAATCTAAACTAAATCAATGCCTGTATTTGGAAAACAAATGTAAAATTTTTTTACGGTGCCAAGTAAAGTTTGATTTATAAGAGCATTATCCACTTCAGATATATCCTTTATTTGTCCATCTTTAAAAATAATTCTGATGTGTTCTTCATCCGTGTTATATGTATTGTTAACTGCCTGGCCCGTAAAAACAAAATACCTGGCATCTTCTTTACTTATCTTAAAATACTTCATGGCCATTTCTCTTTTTTCGTCTATCTCAGATTCATTAAATTTTTGACCTGAATATTTCACTTTAAGTAATTTTCTGTTTATGATATCCTTGCAAAGTATAGATAAAATTTTATCCTTATGATTCGTCCAGCTTTTTATTGCGGCCATTACATCGTAATCATCAAGCATGCAAAAATCATCTAAATGCACGCCTATCCCTTTATCTAAATAAGCTTCGTCCAAAAATATATTTAGGACTGCCGAAGGCGCCAATGCTTTTACCTCCCTTGCTCTTTTAATAATATTTACAAGCATTTTTTCCGCACACAATACGGTTTTGTGAAGATATACCTGCAAATACATAAACCTCCGCGAAACCAAAAATTTCTCGATTGAATAAATTCCCTTTTCTTCAATCATCAATTCACTATTTTGGATCGTAAGCATTTTTATGATGCGGTCATAGCCTATTACGCCCTCGCTCACACCTGTAAAAAAGCTATCACGTATCAGGTAATCCATCCTGTCAACATCGAGCTGGCCACTTAGCAACTGGTGTAGAAATTTTTTTGGATATACATCAGTGAATATGTCGATGGCCATTTGCAACTTTCCATTCAATTCATCATTCATTTTTCGCATGAGAAGAATGGAAATCTCTTCATGGCTTGCATCTTCAATCAAGATATGTTCCAAAGCATGCGAATAGGGTCCATGCCCAATATCATGTAGCAGAATTGCAATTTTCGCAGCCTGCTCTTCCTCTGCGGAGATAGAAAATCCCTTACTTTTTAATTCGCTGAGCGCATTACAAATTAAATGATAGGCACCTAAAGAATGATGAAGCCTTGTATGTACGGCACCTGGATAAACCAATTGAGCCATAGCCATCTGGTGAATGCGCCGCAAACGCTGGTAATACGGATGTGATATTATTTTATAAACAAGCTCATCATCAATTGTTATAAAACCGTAGACAGCATCGTTAATAATTTTTCTTTGGGGCATTTATTCAAAATTGTTAAAATGATCTTGTATTCCCGCAAAGGTAATTTTTGGAGAGGGAATAAATTACATTTGTAAGAATGCCTAAAGAGAAGTAAAAGTTCACTTCCTGTCACAGCAAATTGTTTATCATCTCCGTTTTTCGGTTAAAAAAATTAAGAATGAACGCAGCAAAAATTTTATGGGTTGACGATGAAATGGAAAGCCTGAAGTCTCAGATAATGTTTTTAGAAAATAAGGGATACGAGGTAAAATCACTTAGCAACGGCTTTGATGCTGTGGACTATGTAAAAGATAACATTGTGGATGTAGTATTGCTAGATGAGAGTATGCCGGGTATTACCGGACTAGAAACTCTACAAAAAATAAAGGAAATAAATACGGGAGTTCCTATAGTGTTGATCACTAAAAATGAGACCGAGAATTTGATGGACGAAGCGATAGGCTCTCAAATAACTGATTACCTTATAAAGCCCGTGAATCCCAACCAGGTTTGGCTTTCACTAAAAAAGATTATTGACAACAGGAGGCTAGTTGCTGAAAAAACAACTTCGGCATACCAGCAGCAGTTCCGGGATCTTTTCATGGCTTTGAATAATAATCCCGATCATAACGAGTGGATGGATATCTATAAAAAACTTGTGTATTGGGAACTTGAAATGAAAAAAAGTGATAGCCCTGAAATGCAGGAAGTCTTTCAATCCCAAAAGAGCGAAGCGAACACAGAATTTTTTAAATTCATTTCTAAGAATTATTCTAACTGGGTTACAAATCCATCAGCGGAAGCGCCAATCATGAGCCACACTTTAATGAAATTTAAAGTATTCCCACATGTTGAAAAAGGTACGCCTACATTTTTTATTTTGATTGATAATTTAAGGTTTGATCAATGGAAGGCAATTCAACCTCTCTTTGCTGAGAATTTTCGCATTCATGAAGAGGACACTTTCTATTCAATACTTCCTACTGCAACACAGTATAGCCGTAACGCTGTTTTCGCAGGAATGCTTCCCATTGATATTGAAAAAAGTTTCCCGGCAGAATGGAAAAATGATGATGAAGATGGCGGGAAAAATTTATTTGAGGAAGAATTTTTTAAGGCACAATTGAAGAAGCTCCGAAAAGATGATCTTAAATATTCTTATACAAAAATTACAAACCACCACGACGCACAAAAGTTGGTAGATAACATACACAATTTTATGAGCAATGACATAAATGTAATCGTTTATAATTTTGTTGACATGCTAAGCCATGCACGTACAGAGATGGAAGTACTTAAGGAACTTGCTGCAGATGAAGTAAGCTACAGAAGCATTACCGCATCATGGTTTGAGCATTCGCCACTGCACCAGGCTTTGAAAAAAATAGCCGATAAAAAGATAAATCTTATTGTCGCAACAGATCATGGCAGCGTTCGCGTGAACACACCGCATAAAGTAGTTGGAGATAAACAAACGACGGCCAACCTTCGTTATAAGCACGGACGTAATCTTAATTATGACCCAAAGGAAGTATTAGCCTTTCGTGATCCCCGCCAGGCAGGCTTGCCGGTTCCAAATGTGAACTCTTCATTTATTTTTGCAAGGCAGGATGGTTATTTATGTTATCCAAACAACTATAACCATTTTGCTAATTATTACCGCAATACGTTTCAACATGGTGGTGTGAGCCTTGAGGAAATGATTATTCCTGTAATACGGATGAGCAGCAAAAGTGCGACCTGATTTTTTTCCTGAGAAACTGTAAATTTGCTTATTAACATTAAAAAATTCCGAAGGGGTTAATTCATCACATGAAATACAATCCGGCTACTTTAAAGAAATTGGAAAATATACTTGACGAATGTGGATACATCGTAAGGTATGAGCGTGGGTCTTTTCAAAGTGGCTATTGTATATTGGAAGAGAAAAAAGTAGTTGTGCTCAATAAGTTTTTAACTACAGAAGGAAGGATCAATACATTGATGGATCTTATTCCGTTGGTGAACATCAATTATGAAATGCTTACAACCGAATCACAGAAAATGTATGATGAAATGATTACGCAAAATGAATCGGTCAATAAATAAGGAGAAACCTTCTATGCAAGTCCATATTTTTTTTAGCTTTGACCGGTGAGCTATCCCTCTTTAAGCGTTACTTTTCTCGGTACTGGCACCAGCGGCGGTGTTCCTATGATTGCCTGCGGTTGCCACGTTTGTACTTCAGAATATCCAAAAGATAAACGGTTACGAAGCAGCATATTGGTAGAAAGCGATGCAACGGCATTGGTTGTAGATACCACCCCTGACTTTCGCACACAAATGTTGAGAGACCATGTGAATAAGCTCGACGCCGTAATTTATACTCATTTACATAAGGATCATATCGCTGGGCTTGATGATATAAAGGCATACAATTTTTTTCAAAAGAAGCCAATGGATATTTATGCAAATGAACTTACCCAGGCGGCATTGAAAAAAGAATTTTCCTACATATTCGCTGATAAAAAATATCCGGGTGTTCCCAGTGTTAACGTCCACACGATTACTGATGAAACATTTTCAGTGGGTGATATTCCTGTTAAACCTATATTGGTTTATCATTTGCACATGCCCGTTCTTGGCTTTCGCTTCGGAAAATTTACCTATATAACAGATGCAAATAGAATCGACAAAAGTGAAAAGGATAAGATTCGGGGTTCAGACACACTAGTAATAAATGCACTTCGCAAAACAGAACACATATCTCATTTCTCCCTGGAAGAAGCAGTTGCACTTATCCAGGAGTTAGAGATACCACATGGATACATTACCCATGTAAGCCACCAGCTTGGCACACATGAAGAGATAAATGGCGAACTACCGGCAAACATTCAGCTTGCCTGGGATGGACTAAAGTTGAATTTTTAAAAAATTACTCCACAAAAGGTTTTGCTGTTATCTCATTTTAAGTAACGAGATAATTCAATTAATTGATTATTTTACCGTAAAGAAACTAAATGTGGAGAGATTTTATTAAAGACTATTTTTCTTTTACTGCCAAGGAAAGAAGAGGAGCTATCATAATCGTTGTGATAATATTATTGATCCTTTCGGCTCCGCTATTATTCTCTTACTTCCACAAAAATATTCCGGTTGATCATAAAGAATTCGAAAAGGAAATCGCACAATTAAAAATTGCGAAGAACGATTCCACACGCAATAAAAACTTTAATAAGAATTACGAGAATGAATACGTAAATGACTATTCATTACCCGCTGGGAAAAAATTCCCGGCGATCCCTGCCGAGGTTTTTTATTTTGATCCAAATACAGCCACTGCTGATGATTGGCAGAGATTAGGCTTAAGAGATAAAACAATAAAGACGATTCAAAATTATATCTCAAAAGGTGGTAAATTTTACAAGCCAGAAGACATTAGTAAAATCTGGGGGCTGAGTCCATCGGATGCAAAGCGACTAATTCCTTATGTAAAAATAAAGACAGTAGCAAAAGAATATCCGTCATTTGAAAAAAAGGAATATCCCAAAACTACCTCGCCCTACACTCCAAAAACAGTTCAGCCAATTGATATAAATGAAGCGGATACAAGCGCCTTCATAAGTTTGCGGGGTATAGGCAGTAAGCTATCTCAAAGAATTGTTTCTTTTCGGGATAAATTAGGTGGATTCTATTCCATTAATCAGGTGGGTGAAACCTACATGCTTCCTGATTCAACATTCCAAAGCATAAAACGTTTTCTTTCACTCGGCAACACCCCGGTTAAAAAAATTAATATAAATACCGCCTCCATTGATGAAATGAAAACCCATCCCTACTTAAGGTATAATTTAGCAAATTCCATATTTCAATATCGCCAGCAGCATGGTAATTTTAGTTCTGTGGCAGGAATAAAAAAGATCATGATTGTTTCTGATGAAATCTTTGTGAAATTATCCCCATACCTCTCCGTTGAATGATTTTACATTAAATGTTAAGAAGCAATAACCTTAAACTAACGATAGTTAGTATTTGTTTAATTCAGATTAACTTGCAACACTAAATTTAATAAATGGATTTCAGGAATAGTGAACTTACGGAGCAGGTAGCCCACACAGCGAGAGATTTTGCGCAACAATATATAAAACCGCATTTAATGGAGTGGGACGAAAGCCAGGAGTTTCCCCTGCATATTTTTAAAGAATTAGGAAAACTTGGCATTATGGGAGTTCTTGTTCCTCAGGAATATGGTGGTACAGGGTTAGGTTATCCTGAGTATAGCGTCATCATACAGGAAATTGCGAAAGTCTGCGGATCAATCGGGCTTTCCGTTGCAGCACATAATTCTTTGTGTACAGGCCATATTCTTTCATTTGCAAATGAGGAACAGAAAAAAGAATATTTGCCAAAATTGGCTACTGCAGAGTATCTCGGTGCGTGGGGTCTCACGGAGCCAAGCACGGGCAGTGATGCCGGTAATATGAAATGCACTGCCCAAAAAGAAGGTGATGAATGGATAATCAACGGCACTAAAAACTGGATAACGCATGGCAAGAGTGGTGATGTTGCGGTGTTGATTTGCAGAACGGGAGAACCACACACAAGAGATAATTCAACTTCGTTTATTATTCCCCGTGGTACACCTGGTTTTTCGGGTGGCAAAAAAGAAAACAAGCTGGGCATGCGTGCCAGCGAAACAGCAGAAATGATTTTTGATAACTGCCGCATACCAGACTCTACCCGCATGGGAGAAGTTGGGGATGGATTTAAACAAGCGATGGCGGTTCTTGATGGCGGTCGTATTTCGATAGCCGCATTAGGGCTTGGAATTGCAAAGGGTGCTTATGAAGCTTCTTTAAAGTACGCAAAAGAAAGGCACCAGTTCGGTAAGCCTATCGCTGAATTCCAGGGCATTTCCTTTAAGCTTGCAGATATGGCAACAGAAATTATGGCTGCAGAACTTCTTATAAGCAACGCATGCGATTTAAAAATGCGAGGCGAGAATATTACAAAAGAATCTGCAATGGCCAAATACTATTCCAGCGAAGTCGCGGTGAAAGTGTCAACTGATGCTGTGCAGATATTTGGCGGCTATGGTTATACGAAAGATTATCCTGTGGAAAAGTTTTATCGCGATAGTAAATTATGTACTATCGGTGAGGGCACCAGCGAGATACAAAAACTCGTGATTGCAAGGGAGATACTGAAGTAATTTCACATAAAGGATAGAACTAAATTTTTTTATTCTCTCCAAACATTCCACCTAATTTATCTTTTGCAAACTCCTCTATTTTTTCGCCAGTAGCTCCAGGTATGAAATCTGATATTTTATCAAGAAAATCTCCTCCGTCATGCATAGCGCTAGCTGTGGTAGCCTGAACATCCGCGGGTGTTGTACCGGGAGCAGAAGGAGTGGTGCCCGATTGAAAAAGATTGTCTATTGCCCCACTTACCATTGGAAATTTTTCTTTTATAAATCCTGTTATGGTGTTTAAGATGCCATGGGATTGCTCCGGGGTCAATCCATGCACTCTCTGCAATTTTTTTATTAATTCTTCCATGATCGGTTATTTAAAATTTATAAATATTAGTACTCAAAATAAATCATTTATCGATAAACAATTGCCTGGGATAAATGTTTATGGGAGATAAAAAAATATAAAAATTCCATACTATTCTTTTTCTTTGATGCTTTCATACTATAAAATTTTTTATATGAAAACATATTTTATCATCCAACCCCGTTTTATTTTTAAGTTTTTGTTTCTCACTGCTTTTGTTGCCTTTTCCCAGATTGCTAATGCACAGGATCCTACAGTGAAAGATCTAAAGGATAATGCCACAAAGGAGATAAAAAAAGAAAATATAGACAGTAGCAAAGTATGGCACACGGGTGGAGTTTTTAATCTCAATATTGGGCAGGGCAGCCAAAGCAACTGGAGTGCAGGGGGCGATGATTTTTCTTTTACGCTTAATTCATACTTCGGCGTTTTCGCCTTTTACAAGAAAGAGAAGATAAGCTGGGATAATACGCTGGACCTTAATTTTGGTTATCTTAATACAACCAGCCTAGGCAGTAGAAAAAATGATGACCGCATTGATGTATTATCAAAATTAGGGTATGCATTGCATCCCAAATTAGATCTAACGGCGCTATTTAATGTCCGTACTCAATTTGCCAAAGGATATAACTATACAGGCTCAGATACGAAAGAATTGTTATCAAATTTTTTCGCGCCGGGTTACGTTTTATTAAGCCTTGGATTGAACTATAAACCTGCAGAAGGGCTATCAATTTTTGTGTCACCTCTCACATCCCGATGGACAATAGTTAATGATGATAGCCTATCAGCAAAAGGCGCGTATGGAGTAACTCCTGGTAAAAAGGTAAAAAATGAAATAGGAGCATTTGCAAGTATCAAATACTTAAAAAATCTAAATAAAAGTATAAGCTATAATGGGCGACTTGATCTGTTTTCAAATTATCAGCACAATCCCCAAAATGTAGATGTGCTAATGAACAATCTATTTACAGCGAAACTTTCTAAAGTTCTTGCCGCAAGCCTTGAACTCGATCTTATCTACGATGACGATATTAAACTTTTTGGGCCTAATAATGATTCACCGGCATTGCAATTAAAATCTTTGATTGGAGTTGGGCTTACGGTGAAGTTTTAAAAGCATATCTTCTCCTGATTCGTCGGGCAGATTAAGACTGTAGCGATGAGCTATGAAGGTTATTTTCGTTTGTTAGAAAAAGGGGGAAATTGCATTTTTATTCCACCGTCAAAGAAAACGTGATCATTTTTGAATTGATCTTATCAATCACATTAGAGTAACGTAAGTCCGGGTCACGGCTGTGAAGATTAGAAAGCCCACTGCTAAGTTTTATTTCAGGAGAAAGCACGAAGTATGGAAAATATATATGGAAGCCCATTCCTACTTCAACACTTACATCAGAACTTTTCAACTTGACAAGATCTTCCGCCTTTCTTGCACCTGCATTGCTCGCCAGGTCATAGTCAAATTTGCCACCGGCGATCGTATATACTTTGAAGTTTTTTATACGATCGCTGCTGAACTTTATGTGAACCGGGAAGCTCAGTGTAATAGACTGAACTTTCTTGGAAACCATCGTATCCGGTGTATAATTCTCAGTGTATAAAAATGCCTTTTCTGAAAAGGTTAGATCGAGCGGATGCAAGCGAAGGTCGAAGTGATCACTCATACGAATATTCACTAACCATGCGAGATTTATTCCGGCGCTGTTAATGCTCTCAACATCCATAATAGTATCCCGTTGTAAAAACTCAGGATGATGGGTAAATGAAAAGTGAGATTTGTTATAGCCCAGGTTTATACCAAAATGATAGGGTTTATCATCATGGTCTTCCTGGTTTATTACATTATCCAACTGCGCCATAGACGCTGTAGAACAAAAGACAAATGACAGTACCAATAAAATTATTTTTCGCCGCAATAAATAGTGCATATTCCTAAACTCAATGTTTTGTAGAAAGCGTGTCTATATCCTAGTTGGTTTAAAAGGTGATTGAATGTTTTCTTTTCCGGAAAACGTTGAACAGAGTTATTTAAATATTTATATGCGTCATTATTTTTTGAGATTAATCTTCCAACGGCTGGTGTTACAAACTTCATATAAAAATTATACAAGTGTTTAACAACGGGTAACGATGGTTTCGAACATTCCAGCACTATCAATTTTCCACCAGGTTTCAGTACCCTGTATATTTCCGATAAGCCTTGCTCCAGGTCCTGAAAGTTTCTTACTCCAAAAGCTACAGTTACAGCATCAAACGAGTTATCGTCGTAAAAAATTGCCTCACTATCGCCATTTAACAGCTCAATTTTATCCTGGAGTTTTAATTTTTCTAATTTTTTTCTGCCCACTTCGAGCATTCCTTCACTTATATCAATCCCCGTAATTTTTTCAGGATGCAACATTTCATAACTGGTAATTGCAAAATCGCCAGTTCCTGTTGCGACATCCAAAATGTTTTTCGGTTGCGAAGAAATGAGCAGTTTTATTGCTCTTTTACGCCACCCTTTATCAATTCCAGCGCTTAAAAAACGATTGAGAAAGTCATAACGAAAAGCAATTTTATCAAACATATTCTCCACCTGCTTTTTCTTAGTATCAGTGGAATGCTTGAATGGAACTACCGTATCATGACTATATGTGTTCATTGGCTCAAAGATAGTTTTTTGGATTAATATGATGCATCGCAAGGCATTCTTTCACTTTTATTTTTGATTTTACCTTGAGGTACAAGCGCTGTTTTGTAATGTATATTGCACAACTAATGCACATAAAAAGAGCGGAATATCTCATCAGCAGCCCTTCGTTTGAAAAATGTCCTTTACCGGATAGGCCTGAATATGCTTTTATAGGAAGAAGCAATGTGGGTAAATCATCTTTGATAAATATGCTTTGCGATAATGAGAAACTTGCAAAAACGTCTAACTCACCGGGCAAGACACAAATGATTAATCATTTTGAAATAAAAAGTGTTTCTAAGCCGGGAGAGCATAATGAAACCAAATGGTACCTGGTGGATTTGCCCGGCTATGGATTTGCAAAAATCTCGCAAACAAGCAGAAGAAGATGGGAGCAAATGATTGAAAATTATTTACGCAAAAGAGAAAATCTTGTGAACATTTTTGTGTTAATTGATTCACGGCATTCTCCGCAAAAAATTGATCTTGAGTTTGTAAAAAAATTAGGAATGTGGGAAGTTCCTTTTACACTTGTCTTTACAAAATCTGACAAGGAAAAACAGCGGATAGTAAGTAAAAATGTAAAAGAGTTTTTAGAAATGCTTAGAGAAACCCAACAATTTTTACCACAGCATTTTGTAACGAGCTCAATAAAGAAAACAGGAAGGGGAAAAATCTTAGATTTAATTTCAGAGATGAATGCCGATGCAAAATCTCCAGATGCTTTTTAAACACCGGCATCCGCCACCTATTAAAAGAATTTAGTTTACTACCTTATTCGCGCAACTGCTACTTGCAAAAGCTTCAGGCTTGGCCTTGAATGCGAAACCCATTCCAAGTATATAGCCCATAGCCTCGCGTAATGCTTCATTACTTTTAAAGTGCGGATTAGTATTGATGTCGGCATGCACTTCCATATCTACGTCGTATAATGTAAAAAGATCGCAAAGTTCGTAAGCGATCTCAATACTTTTGGCTACTTCAACCAGCATTCTCTCTTTGATGCTATACTTATGTTTTGTTTTTTCATTATGGATAAACATAAAGCCTCCATGACCTTCACGGAGAAAAACAATAACTGTGGCAAACTCCGTTTCGATGCCCTTTACCTGGCTATCGGTACCAATACAAACTTTTAAGTGAAAACCGGCGGCCGTCTCTCTTTGAATCACTTTTTCTACGGCGCTTTTGATGGGAAGTTCTATTGCATCTCCATTAAATTTTCTCCATAACATAAATTAAGGTTTTTTAAAATTACCGAAATTATTGTTACGTAAATAGTTATTATTAAATAATAAGAATTACTTAATGATCAGAAAAAGCATAATAACAAACAGAAAAAGCCTGAACAAAAAAAAGGGCCAGCCCCTAACGCTGACCCTTAACTTACACATGAATCTACCTTACAATCTTACAATTCGTTCTGTGGTTCTTTGATTATTGCTTATTATCTGTATTATATAAATCCCGTTCGGGTGGTTGTTAATGTTTATGGTATTTACACCTGCTTTTCCATTTCCTTTTGTGATAATTCTTCCACTTAAATCTGCAAGTTTATATTCGAAATTTTCTGAAGCTTTTACAGTGATAAGATCATGTACCACTGATGAAACTGTGAACTTTTTTACCACATTATCGTCTGACTTCAAAGAGATAATATTGGAATAAACTGACTCTCCGGTAACAGAATTTGCTTTCAACCGGTAGAAAATATTTCCTGCTAAAACCGGTGTGTAAGTATACTCTTTTGAGCCCGAGGATAACGTTGCAATCGTTGAGAAAATTGTACCATTGATTGAACTTTCAAGTGAAAAATTATTCACAGGTTCGTCGGAAATTACACTCCAGTTCAGACTGTGAGAAGCCTTATTAATCTTACCAGTTAATAATACCTGCCTTATAGGAGTTACACTTAAAGGCGTACTTGTTCCTGACAGCGAATAGGAGCCAAGGCTTCCATAATCTGAAATGTTTACATTGCCTGCACCTTCAATCATTATAAAGTATTTTCCGGCACTTAATGCAGTATCAATAACCACATTTAAAGTAGATGGATTATCGTAAATTCCTAATACCTGCATCGAAGCATCCAGCAGTGTTAGCTTTACATCCAGGTCAGCTCCATCGTTATTGGCAGCTACTGAAAACGGAATAGCGTCTAAATGCAACGCACTTTGATTTGAAAAATTTATTTCAAATACATCTTTATCAACATTGGTTGTGATAATTCCTGAGTTTGAAAATGAATTATTATTGATCGATAATTTTGTTGGATTACTATTTGGATCATCGCTGTGATCATCCTGGCGATATGTAAAACCATTGTAGGAAGTAATGATAGACAAATTATCCTGGTCCGCAGTGCATCCGCTTGGAGTAGGTCCATTATTCCATCCTGAAAAATTTCTATAGTAGCTATTTCCCATCACAGGCGCCCAGCCGGTTTCCCCACTGCCAATCCCATCGTTATAAGTTGCAAGCAAGGTGCACGTACCGCTATACTTTGACTGATGTGAAAGGCCCAAAGTATGCCCGCTTTCGTGACTGCAACATTCTGCGATCATCTTAGGTTTGAATGGCCCTAGCTTATCGCTAAATACAAAAGCAGGTGTGTCGTCTCCCCAAATAAAAGAGCCAGTATAGGAAACTCCGCCAACATTAGGAAACCAGTTGCTGGTAGAGGTAACGATAACACGGATTCTTCGTGCAAGCGGCGCCGCGAAAAAAGCCATGGAGTCGGTCGTAATATTAATATTAAACGGTCTGTAGTCTTCAGAAACACGATTGAACACCTCTGTTATCTGAACATCGGTTAAGCCGGAAGGCGCACAATCCAATGGGTTACCGTTATTCCATGATGAACCATAAACATATTGTCCGTCAAAATCAAGAAAAATGGTGGCTTGTGCTGTTGGTAAACTATTTAAAATGGGAGTACTATTTGCTTTGAGTGAAAAGAGTAATCCCGATAGAAAAAGAATCGTAAGCAATTTTTTCATGGATTTCGGATTTCAGGGTTTCAGTTTTTGTAAGGGATGTTGTTGGAATATTTTTATTAATAATCCTGGATAAGGTCTTCTGTCTTTATCTTATGAAATGCATAACTACCATCACTACCCTTTTTTAATTCATATCCATCGGCATAGGCTTCATTAAGTATCCGGCCCACATAGGTAACGGTATTATCGTCATTTATTCTTTTCGAAACAGAAAGCAAAGTATTATTTAATGAAGGGGACTTTATAATGATGCTTGAAAGTTTTCCGTAGCGCTCTACTGATGATAATACGGTACCATTGAATGTAAAGTTATTGGCAAAATTCAGTTGAACAGCGCTTCCTGGTTTCACACCAAACGCCTTATCCAACTCTGCTGTTCCTGCCTGAAATGTTGCAACGCAATTATTAAATAAAAATGATCTGTCGGAAGATTTGATTTGGGCATTTGATGCGAACGCGATGCAAAGTGTTACACAAAGGACAAACGCCTGCTTATAGGTTTTCATGGTAAGGATTTTGGGTTTCATTGTATCGGATAAACTTAAAACGATACATCAGTAAAAAAATTATACTGATTATGAAAAAAAACCCTAAAATATGAACAAGGTAAAAACTACCTGTTACCCTTAGTATTAATACTGCCCTGTACTTAGTAAAACCAACGTGCATGCCTCTTGCGGAAGAATACCATTTGCTTTAGCTAGCGCCGAGAGCTCATCATTTTCAGCACCGGGATTGAAAATTATACGCTTTGGCTTTTGTGAAATGATGTAATCATAATATTGCTTTTGATTGGCAGCATTTAGATATAATGTGACGGTATCAAGGTCAGCAATTTCTTTTTGCCCAGTTATAATTTCAATATCACCAATTTTACCTGCCCGTTTACCAACAGCCGTAACGTCATGCCCTTTAGCTGCCAAACTGTTCACTGCGAGGTTACTATAACGTGAAGGATTGACCGATGCGCCAAGCACTAAAGTCTTTTTATTTGCCATATATATTAATTCAAAAATTTAGCTCTTAATTCGGGCGTAGGAATCATGCATTCATCTTTTTTCCCAAACCATTTATATCGGTTCTTCGCAATCCATTTATAGATAGCATCCCTTATGAAAGAGGGAACAATCATAAATCCATATAAAATAGGCCATCCACCATTCAAATGCCTGCAAACTTTTAATGCAGCAGTTGACAATGAATATAATTTGCCGCCTTCAATGAAAATAAAAGATTTCATTTCTTCTGATGGCATATCATGTTTTTCTAACAATGTATGTGCCGTTTTAGATTGCAGCGGTGCAAATTGAATTGAATTGTTTTTGTCTCTCTTTATTACAAAATTCACTGCACTATTACACAAGTTACAAACGCCATCAAATAAAATAATTGCCTGGTTATTCATTCTTTCACAAAATTACTAAAACTCTTTCCCATGAGTTGCCTTGATCATCTTATTGATTAAAAAAGGAAAATGCTTAATAAGGGCTATGAAAAAATTAGTCACCTTTTCTTTACCAAAAAGTTTCTGGATCAATCTTCCGTTACTTAACCTGCTTTCAAAATGCGTTTTCCATTGAGAACTGTATTGTTCTTCCATCCTTCTCCTTGAAATAGTTTTTTGCAAAAAAGAATTTATTGATTCAGATGCAATTTGCGCAGCATGAAGAGCTATACTCATACCGTTTCCGCAAAGTGGCGTTATCATTCCACCTGAATCTCCAATCATCAATATATGGTTTTCAACCAAGGATTTTTTGTCAAAACTTATTTGCGAAATGGTTACCGGTTCTTTAAAAACAAACTCTGCTGTAGAAAAAATTGTTTTTAGAAATGGATTTTCAAAGAGTACATTTTGTTCCATTTCTTTAATAGAATTATTATTCTCTTTTAGATTTTGTGCAGTTGTGAGATAACATAAGCAATATTTATCGCCTTCAATTTTTGACAAACCACAGTAGCCATCCTTGAAATTATGTAAGGCAATTGTATCATCAGGAAACGCAGTTTTAACATGATATTTTACACCAATATAATTATTAAGTTTCCCCGGTTTTTGCCGGATAAATTCGCGTGACCATTTTATATCGAGATTACTCCGTTTACCATAACAGGCAGCAGTTACCTTGCAATTGACTTTACTTCCGTCAAACATAACATCAAACATATCGTCATTAAAAACGACCTCATTCACTTTGGCTTTTTCCTTCAGCAGAACACCGTTATCAACTGCAATTTTTTTTAATTCATTATCAATAAAAAAGCGGCTTATGCCGAATCCTCCCATATCAAGTTTGCTTTTTATGAAATTTCCATTTGGAGAAGAAACGATAAGTTTCGTTATTATCGGCACATCAAAATTGGAAAGATTGATACCTAAGCTTTCAATAAAGCGTCGGCTTTCAAGGCTTATGTATTCACCGCAAACTCTATGAAACGGATATTTTTCTTTTTCAAATAAGATCACTTTATGGCCAGCTTTTGCCATCAAAATAGAAAGCGAAAGTCCGGAAAGCCCGCCGCCAATAATCCCTATATCAAAATAAGTTGATGGAAATTCTAAACTTGTATTTGTTACTGAATCAGGCAAATTAGTTTAAGATTTAAAAAGGTAAAATACATCTACATCCCTTAAAGAGGTGGCACTGGTGTGCTTCTTACCAACCACCTGAATGCCCACTTCCATGCAATAGAATAATTTCTGATTCCTGCTTTGTCAAATATCTTTTCCCATTCTTTTTTACGAAACCCTCTAAGAACAGAAAGAGGGGCATCATTTTTTACAAGATATGATTTTGAAAAAAGTTTAGTAGCAATTTTAATAAAGTGATAAGCAAGCCGATGGCGGTGCAGGTCATTAATAAAAAAACCTTCAACAGCATTCTGCTTCATCCATTGAAGCATCTCCACCAATTCATCATCTGTAAAGTGATGGCAAAAAAGAGAAGAGAAAATAATATCTGGCTTTTGTTCTTTAAAGTCTACTAATTTATAATCAGACACGATAAAATTTACATTTCCGATGCCTGATCTTCTTTTTGCAAAAGCAATACAATCCTGGTTTATGTCAATTCCTTCAAGTTTTATAACGATTTTTTTTCTAGTGCAATAGTTGTATATGGCCCTTAGATTGTCTCCACCGCCGCAACCTATTTCGCACACATAAATATTTTTTTGCTTAGTGATAAATTTCTTAAATCCCCCGATTGTGATCGAATGACCACCGAGACAGGCATTAATAAAATCCAGTTCCAGCATATTTTTTGCAATATCCACAAAAGGGATGTCTCCCCTATCGAGTAGCTCTTTCTTATATGAACGATTGGTATAATCAATCATTTGCTAAAATGAATGTCTCCAAAGTAAGGCCCGGGCCAAAAGCGGCACCAAAAATATTTGCCGCCATTTCTTTTTTTGACTCTAATGAATCCATGATTTCCTTTAATACGAATAATATAGTGGGAGAAGACATATTACCGTAATTTTTTAAAACACTATAAGATTCTCTCAATTCATCAGGAGAAATATGAATACTTTTTTCAATAGACGAAAGAATTCTTTTACCACCGGGATGAACACACCAATGCGAAATATCCTTTTTATCTATACCGGCATTTTGTAAAGCGTTTACCAAAAGAGTATTGAAATCCTCTTCTATAAGTTCAGGCACATATCCGGAGAGTGTCATCAAAAAACCCGATGAAGAAAGTTCCCAACTCATATCTTTCTTTCCTTTAAAAGCTATTTCACTATAAAAGCTTTTCAAACGTAAGCCTTCCCGTTTATCGCTATCATGGGTCACAAGCACAGCGGCACATCCATCTCCGAATAAAAGACTTGAAGCAATATTATCAATTGTGTTTTCTCTTTGGAAATGGAGTGTGCATAGTTCTGTACACACAACTAAAACTTTAGAGTTCTTCTCATTTTTACAAAAAGCATCTGCGAGTTTTAGCCCATGAATGGCTGCATAACATCCCATAAAATTCACAGACGTCCGGAAAATGGTTGATGACAAATTCATTTTTTCGATAATCTGCAGGTCAAGCCCCGGTGCACTCATACCTGTGCAACTCACAGTTATTAGGTGTGTGATTTCCTCTTTTAAAATTTTGCCTTCAATGCATTTATCTATTGCATTTACTGAAAGGGAAGACGCCGTTTTGTTGAACCATTTCATTCTGAGTTCCAGAGAAGGAAAGGGATCAAGGTTTTCAGTGGCCGGATAAAATTGCCATTTATCAGCATTCAGGCTGTAGTCGGGCAGTGCGGAATATCTTGTTTCTATAGCGCTATGATGATAAAGAAACTTGAGCTTTCGCTTATCCACTTCATTCATTGCATACACCCGTTGCATGAAAGTGAGAATATCTTCCTGGTTATGCCGGTACTGGGGCACTGATGTAGATATGGAAATAATTTTACTCAAAAAGGTGCAATATTAAAAGTGTGATGAATCCGAGGTTCGTGCATACCGATGCTAACAAATTCATGCGCATTGTGTTCTTAAAATTAGCTTCTTTTTTATTTTTAATTACTTTCCTGAACCATACAAAAAAATATACGAGTACGGGAAACATAAAGGCTTGTAAAATGAAAAATCTTGCCCACTCAAGGTTTAAAAAAAATTGTAATCCCAGCACACAGAACGCCAGTGCATAAATAGTACCAGTAAAAATGAAGGTGCCGGTGTAGCCCAATTTATAACTAATGGTAATTACGCCATCTTTAATATCATCATCGTGCTGGTATATTTGAGTAAGCGGATAAAATCCACCAATGAGTAAACTTGACGCGATCATGGCAATAACAGGAACGTGAATTGTATGCTGCTGGTTGCTTCCATGATATACTAGAAAAAAAGTAACAGCCCCCTGGAAAATGATTACTGTGAGGTAGCCTATCACAGGAAATTTTTTAAGACGGATTTTCCGGTAGCTGTAGGCACGGGATGCAAGAATGTAGAAAAATAATCCAGTAGCAAATACCCAGGTTATTAAAAAGCCCAGGGCTACAGCTGCCGCATCCATTACTACTGTAACATAAAATAATTGCGTCGTTGGCTGCATTGGATTTTCAAGGCCACCGATGGGCGATGTATCCCGGTCCATATAGCTGTTATAGCCATTGCTTGCCGGGTAAACCAGCAGATGAAGAATGGTAAAAACCAATGCAGCATCGTACCAATTGATATCAATTACCTGGCTCAGCGCAAACCAATAAACCGGCATTAAAAAAAATGAAAAATGAAAACGAAGGAGTTGAACGGTGGAACGTAGTGTTGTATTCACTACTAAAGATAAGTAAAAAGCACCTCCAAACGCTTGGAGCGAAGAAGAAAGCTATTATCCCTTAATAAGAACTTTTAAAATTTTCCATTTGCAGAAACAAAGATCCTCTGCATAAAATGTTTTCAACAGATATATTAAGGGCCTGAGTTATCCCTTTACGAGATGGTCTTTACACCAACATTGTTACAGGATTTTCTAAGAACTTCTTCACCGTTTGCAGGAAAGCAGCGCCAACGGCACCATCAACGCTTCGGTGATCGCAGCTTAGGGTAACCTTCATCACATTCGCAACTCCAAATCCATCACCTTTTTTTACCACAATTTCCCTGATACGTCCCACAGCAAGTATAGCGCTATCTGGTGGATTTATGATTGCAGTAAACTCTTCAATATCCATCATACCAAGGTTAGAGATGGTAAAGGTGTTGCCGCTAAATTCATCTGGTTGTAATTTTTTATTTCTTGCTTTATCGTAAAGTCCTTTCGCATCGGAAGCAATTTGTGACAAAGATTTTTGATCGGCAAAACGAATTACGGGAACAATTAATCCTTCGGGCATTGCTACTGCAGAACCGATGTGAACATGCTTATTCTGCCTGATGAAATCACCCATCCAACTGCTATTCACAGCAGGATGCTGCCGTAAAGCCATAGCACAGGCTTTTATAACCATATCATTAAAAGAAATTTTAACGGGGCTTATTTCATTTATTGCCTGGCGTGAGGTAATGGCATTGTCCATGTTCATCTCCATCGTCAGGTAAAAATGAGGCGCCTGGAATTTGCTCTCACCCAACCTGCGTGCGATTGTCTTACGCATTTGCGTATTAGGAATATCTTCATAACTTTCTTTACCCGTTTGCTCAAATGGCTGAACTGGTTTTAACGCTTCGGCTTTTTTAGCTTCCTGTTTCGTTGGCGCGGCAGCAGGCACATACGAGTCTATATCTTTCTTAATGATTCTTCCGCCATCCCCGCTTCCCTGAACCTTGGAGATGTCGATTCCTTTATCTTCCGCTAATTTTTTTGCCAATGGAGAAGCCTTAATCCTGCCGCCTTCCACGGTTGACTGTACATGTTCCTCGGACCCAAGGCCATTTGATGATACACTGGTTTTATTTGTTTTTTCTTCTTTTGCAGGTTCGCTGTCATTCGCTTGAGTACCGGGTGCTTCGCCACCTGAATTTTTTTCGCCAGCGACAAATGCACTTACATCGGTTCCTTCTTTTCCAACAATAGCAATGATTTCGTTTATTTTGGCGGCTTCTCCAGCTTGCACTCCAACATATAACAATGTCCCTTCTTCATAACCTACCACTTCCATGGTCGCTTTATCTGTTTCAACTTCAGCAAGTACATCATCGCTTTTCACTTTATCGCCCACTTTTTTGTTCCACTGCACAATTTTCCCTTCCGTCATTGTATCACTCAGCAACGGCATTCTTATCACCTTTGCATCCTTAGGCAATTCCGCCGAAGCTGCGGGTTTTGAATCAGCTTTACCTTTCGTTTCAGTTTCTTTTTTTGTACCAGGAGCTTTTTCTTTCGGGGCATCTTTACCTTCATCCAAAATCGACTTATAATCCTCTCCTTCTTTACCCACAATAGCAATGATGTCATTGACTTTTGCAGCATCACCCGTTTTTACACCGATATACAACAGCGTTCCTTCTTCGTAGCCCACAACATCCATAGTGGCCTTATCAGTTTCAACTTCGGCTATAGTATCATCGCTCTTTACTTTATCGCCTACTTTTTTATTCCATTGAATAATTTTCCCTTCCGTCATTGTATCACTCAAAAGAGGCATCCTTATCGCTTTCGCCATAATCTATTTCAGTTTTTTTGTAAAATTGAGAGGTGAAATTAATGCAAAATCAGCAAAAGAATTTCTAAGAATAGCGGATTGTAAGCAAGGGACGAAAAATCAGGGTGGATTAATTATTAGATTTCTAAGGGTTAGCCCTTTAGCCTGGTTTTTTATACGAATCAGCAGTTATTTGAATTCCTTCTTTATAAGGTGTGGGCTTGAAATTAAAAGCCTGCTCAAATTTTGAAGAATCGAATACATAATCTTCTTCGTACTGATACATCATTTCCTTAAATTCTTTCATTAGTTTCATAAAAACTCCTAAAAAAGAAATCATTCCTTTTCCCATCGTTGAATGCTTTGGCGATACCCCAAAAATTTCAGCCGAAATATCTATAATCTTTTTCCCGGTCAAAGCAGGTTTTGCAGTGGGTAAATTCCAAACCTGGTTCCAGGCATTTTCCTTATTGGATAAAAGCCAAAGTGCTTCGCCACAATCAGGCGTGAAGGTAAAGGAATGGATTACCTCGTCATTTCCAAACCACTGTCCCCGCTTCTTCTTGGCCATTTTATCAAAAACGAGTGTATTTAAAACACTGTTTTTTACATTAGGGCCATGAAAGTCTGCTGCTCTTGCAATCATGGCGGTAACATTTCCGGCTTTTACTTCGTTCATTAATTGCACAGCAATTTTCTCACGCAATTCCCCCTTTTTACTTACCGGGTTGTAAGGCGTTTCCTCCGTCATTGGTCCATTAACACGGCCAAGCATATATACGTTGTCAAAGAAAATGAGCTTGAGGTTATATTTGGCACAGGCTTCAATTGTGTTCGACATTATCAGCGGCCAGTGTTTATTCCATATATCAATATCATACTTCAAACCCGGGCACAGCAAAACGACAGACGCTCCTCTTAAAACTTCATCGGTTTGTTTTTTGCTGGTAAGATCCGCCGCTAAAGTAAGCCCGCCATAAACTGAATGTGGCTTGCGGCTAACAAGGGTGAAAGGGGTTTTATTTTGAAAAAGTACTTTGGCAAATTCATTAGCAATAGCTCCTCCTGCTCCAAGAATCGTGTACATATTTTCAAATATTTTCTAAAACTTAATAATCAAGTTGCAGTCCAAGCCTGTCTTTCAGTTGCTTCACAAGCGGGTATTGCTCAATGATCCTGAGGTATTGTTCTTTGGTTGAGAGATGCTCATCAGCTACTTTGTCATTGCTGTTGTTTTCTACCACCACAACTTTATAAGTCAGGTATCTGTTATTAAAATGTGCCTGCAGGTGCTCTATTAAAGCAGCCCTTTCTGTTTCAACAAACTTTTGCTGAATATTGTTATCTGTTACTATTTCAATACAATTATTGTCAATAATATTTAGCCGGGCAGATTTAAAATTAGAAACACCAGAATGATTGTTATTTTTTCGCAGTTCTTCGATATACCCTCCCCACGCAACATATAACTCTTCTTCATTCAAATCTTTTACGGCATTTCCATTGAATTTATTTTCAAGTGCTACCTGTTCTCTTATTTTTTCAAGGGCACTTATTCTCTTAATTTTTGGTAACGGCTTTGCAGTAGCTACGGCGGTGTGGTCTATAGCTGCTTTCGGAATTATTGGTTTACTATCCTGCTCAATAATAAGGCGTGCATTATTTAATGCTGCATCTTTTTCAACTGGCTTTTCTTCCAAAGAGCTGGCTGGCTTTTTTACAACTTTGGCAGGTTGCATTTTGGCAGGGCTCTCATTTTTTATTTTATGCGCAATAGGCGATAGTGATTTAAAAGATACCGGCTTCGTACTTTCAAGCTGTTTTTTTGATTGAATATTTTCACCATTCCCCACGAATTCAATAGCTTGATGCAGGTAACAAAGCTTGATAAATGTAAGCTCTACGTGAAGGCGTTTATTTCTTGCCTGCCTGTAATTTACCTCAGCTTCATTCAACAAATTCAATGCGCCAAGCAACATCGCTCCATTCGTTTTTGAAGCCACCTCAAGATAGCGCTGTTTAAATCCTTCAGATACTTCGAGCAGCATAGCAACTTTTGCATCCTTACTCACAAGAAGATTTCTTATGAATTCTGAAAAACCATTTAAGACAAGGTCTCCTTCAAAACCTTTACGGTTTATTTCATCGTATAGCAAAAGTGCATCGCTGATGCTTTGCTTTTGCATTGCCTCCATAAGACGGAAATAATAATCTTCATCCAGAATATTTAAATGCTCTAACGTATTGGCATAAGTAAGTTCGCCATTTGTAAAGCTCACAATCTTATCTAATATGCTCAGCGCATCCCTGAGGCATCCCTCACTTTTCTGTGCGATTATATGCAATGCGGTTTTATCCGCCTTTATGTTTTCTTTATTACATATTTCACGAAGATGATCAACAGTATCCTGGTTTGTAATTCTTTTGAAATCAAAAATCTGGCAACGGGATAATATGGTAGGAAGTATCTTATGTTTCTCTGTTGTAGCTAAAATAAAAATGGCAAAGGGTGGCGGCTCTTCCAGCGTTTTAAGAAATGCATTGAAGGCCGAAGTACTTAACATGTGAACCTCATCCACGATATATACTTTATACTTTCCGGCCTGTGGCGCAAACCTTACCTGGTCCACCAGGGCGCGAATATCATCTACTGAATTATTGCTGGCAGCATCAAGTTCATGAATGTTTAAAGATGTTCCATTATCAAATGAAACACATGAGTTACAAACATTACAAGCTTCACCATCCGGAGTTCTGTTTTCGCAATTAATGGTTTTAGCAAGAATTCTTGCGCAGGTTGTTTTACCAACACCTCTGGGTCCGCAAAATAAAAATGCATGCGCAAGCTGGTTATTTTTTATTGCGTTTTTAAGCGTTGTTGTAATATGCGATTGCCCCACAACCGTGCTGAAGTTTTGAGGGCGGTATTTCCTGGCTGATACGATGAATTTATCCATAATGAAGAGGACAAATTTACAATTTTAGTCCCGATAATGAAGAAGGGTAATTTTTGAAAGACTAACGAAACGTAAATGAACGCACGCCCAACTAATTTAAAATTGGATGTCTTTTAAATTCCTTTGAGCGGTCGAAAAGATAACGGTAAGTGGTAAGGAGCCTGCTTTGTTTTGCGCCTATATTTTTGGAAATATTTAGAATTTTGGGATTAAAATCTCCCTGCCATTGAAGCTCAAGTTCATCATACTGTTTTTTTGCCTGTATTACATTTCCCCCTGAAATTATCATATAATAATCTATTCCCATGCCCTGGTATTCCGGAACTACACCAAACACAATACCAGTGAACTTATTACAAACACCCCTTCGCTTTAGCCACAAATATTTCAACTTGGCAAACAATCCAAACTTTCCGTTCAGGTATTTAAAAACCTGGTTGAGCTCGGGTAAGTTTACCCAAAAAGCAATGGGTTCCTCTTTATAATAGACAAACCAAATAAGGTCCTCATCCATTACGGGTTTCATTGCCTTAAACATTTTATAAGCAACGTCTTTGTGCAATTGCTTGTTACCCTCGTGCTTTGCCCAGGCCTCGTTATACACTTTGGTAAAATCAGCAGAAAATTTTTCTAATTCATTTTTGTTGATGCGCCTTGCCTGGTATTCCGGCATGGCACTGTATTTTTCATACTGCTCATAAAACTTAGCAGATAGCTTTGGTTGCACAAATAAATGCCAGCACACCTGGTCGTAAAAATTTCTAAATCCATAATCCTCAAACAACTTTTGATAATAAGGCAAATTGTAGTTCATCAAATAAATAGGCGGTTTAAAACCTTCGACTACAAGCCCCCACCAGCGATCGCGTTCCCCAAAATTTATTGGCCCATCCATAGCTTCCATACCACGTTGCATTAGCCAGCTTTTAGCTACATCGAATAGCATGTCCGCAGCCTCCTGGTTATCGATGCACTCAAAAAAACCAATTCCCCCTGTTGGTTGATTATCGCCTTTGTTTTTATATCTTTTATTTACAAATGCAGCGATACGGCCAATAAGGTTATTGCTATCATCAGTCAAAATCCATCTTGTACATTCACCAAAACGAAAAGCCTTATTTTTTTTAGCATCAAATACATCATTTACATCCTTATCTAGAGGGCGTACAAAGTTTGCATCATTCTCATATATTTTTAAGGGTACCTGGAGAAATTGTCGTGAAGATTTATTATCAAAAACTTCGATTAGTTGCATGCAAAAGAAAATTATTGGAGAAATGTACAATCAAAAAAGATTGTTGCCAAAAAACCACAGTTTTTTGAAAAAAATATTTGGAAACAGGTTGATATTCAGAAAGGCATGTTTATTGTTTTACAAGTTATAATAGAATCATTAATAGATATTTCGCTATGGCAAAAAAAAATAAAAGAGCAAACGACCCCTGCTGGGAAGGATACAGGCTAATAGGAATAAAAAAGAAGAATGGCGAAAAAGTTCCGAACTGCGTTCCTGAGAAAAAGAAGAAGAGCAAATAATTTTTAATCAAACTAAAAGAATCATGTCGAATTTAAAATCAAAAAGAGTGGCTATTCTTACTGAGAATGGCTTTGAAGAAATTGAGTTAACCAGTCCTAGAAAAGCAATGGAAAATGCCGGTGCAACTGTTGATATTGTTTCACCCCAGAAAGGAAAAGTGAAGGCGTGGGATACAGATCATTGGTCACTTGAATTGCCTGTAGATGTAAATCTTGCAGCTGCAAATCCTGAAAATTATGATGCGCTTATGATACCCGGAGGCGTAATCAATCCTGATAAAATGCGGATCAATAAAGATTGTGTAGCATTTGCCGAAAGTTTTTTGAAGGCTGGCAAGCCAGTTGCTGCTATTTGCCACGGGCCTCAATTATTAATTGAAACAGGGCTTATTGATGGAAGGAAAATGACTTCTTACCCATCTATAAAAACTGATTTACAAAATGCCGGAGCTAACTGGCAGGACAAAGAAGTTGTAGTAGACAAAGGCCTTGTAACAAGCCGAAGCCCCAAAGATTTGGAAGCATTCAATAAGAAAATGCTTGAAGAAATAGGGGAAGGTATTCATGCAGAAGCTGCATTAAAATAAATTTCATCGATTAAAGGTATTATTGAAAAACACCTTGAGTAAAAACCCTCGCATATATAATTGAGAGGGTTTTTTGCATCCTAAATGTTTGCGATTTCGTATTTGATTAGCGGATTGAGAAAACGATTTTAGATATTAGATATCTTTGTATAACCGGTAAGATCAAGCATTATGAAAAAAATCTTTACAGTCCTGTTTGTCACCATAGCAGTTTTTTGCGGAGCGCAAAGTAAAACCCTTGTAATAACGGAAATTTATGGAGGAGGTGGCAATGCAAGTAGCTCATATAAAAATGACTATATTCAACTTTTTAACCTGTCCTCATCACCGATTGACCTTGCAGGCTACACACTACAGGTAGCGCCCGCATCCGGCAATCTCTGGGAAACGATAAGTCTTTCAGGTATTGTTTTTCCAAATCACTGGTATTTAGTTAAAGGACAAGGCGATGTTTCTTACGGGGCAGATTTACCTGCGGCAGATGCTTCAGGAACTTTCAATATAAATACAGAAAGTGGAAAAATTGCTTTAGTAAATTCTAACAAGCCCCTTGCCAACAATTGCGTTCTCTCTACTGAAAATATTGTTGACTTTATTGGATATGGAAAAGATATTGACTGCTTTGAAACATCGGCAGCTCCCGCGCATTCTATAACATCGGCAACGAGCAGGATAAACTTTGACACAGATGCCGATAATAATAAAACTGATTTTACCGTGTTTCCTCCAAACCCGAAAAACACGTCTGAAATAGCTTTGCCAATTACACTGAACATTTTTTCAGTAAATAAAATTGACAGGGGTAACAACATTCATTGGCGTGTAAACTGCCTTTCAACCTCAGTAACATTTGAAATAGAGCGCTCAACCACTCCGCAAAATTTTACATCCATTTATTCATCTGTTGAAACCAAGGTAAGATGTGCGGCTCCATTTGATGTGAAGGATAACAATCCGCAAAATGGGGAAAATTATTACCGCCTAAAAATTATTGACGTTGATGGTCATGTATCTTATTCTAAAATTTCCCGCTCAATAAATGAAATCAAAGAAGCTGCTTATCTTAAAATAACTCCAAATATAGTTTCATCTTTTGCCGAGCTGCATTATGGGTCGGATAAGAGGCAAAATATTCAAATACATGTATTGGACTTACAGGGAAGGGTTGTAAGACAGTTATCATTTGAAGCTGTTGCGGGCGACAACAAAATCCCCGTTGAAACCTCTGGTTTTTCCAGGGGACAATATCACGCATTCATATTTGCAAATGGAGAAAAAAACGCGTCGGCCAGGTTTGTAAAGCAATAAGATTTTGGCGCTGGTTTCATTAGCGATTCAAACACATTGGTTATTGGTACTTCAGCATTAAATCGTATAAAATTTTCTTATCGGCATCATTTATTATTGTGATGCTATCCTGCATTTCAAAATGGCGCTTAAATGCCACCTTTGCAGCATTGGAGTCTTTAACAGAGTAGCCAATAATTCTTAAGGCCTGCAGGGGATTGAAATCCGCAGGAACCGAAATATAGCTTGTATCCCCATACCATATTCCATAGCCCTGCTGCGATAATAACTGCCACGGAAATTTCACATTGGGATCGTTCTTCCGGGTCGGCGCAATATCGCCATGGCCAATAAAATTAGCTGCAGGAATATTGTATGAATTTTTCAGGGTATCTAATAACGTTAGTAAGCTGTTTACCTGGGCAGGAGGGAAAGAGTCAAAACCATTATTATCGAGCTCTATACCGACAGAAGAAGAGTTAATATCCTTATCATTCCCCCATGATCCTGCGCCCGCATGCCATGCACGCAAATAATCATTCAGCATGTGATGAATAGTTCCATCCTTACATATTACATAATGAGCGCTTACTTGTGTGCGTGTTAATGTGAATGTTTGCAGCGTTTGTTCGCAACTATTTTGAGCGGTATGATGAATAATTACAAAATTGGGCTTGCGGATTCCAAAATTAGTAGTGCCTACCCAGCCTGATTGTGAATTGTAAATGTCTCTAGCCGGAGACTTCCTTATTATTTTGCCAAATGACTTAGCCTGGCGTTTGTAAACTCTGTTAGTGGCGGCATATTTATTCGATGAACATGAAGCCGCGATGGTCATCAAAACACAAATACAAAAAACTTTAAAAGGCATATCTTTTTTAAGCAAAGATACTCTGCACAGGCAGAAGAAAATTTGATTATGCTTCAATGATCAAACTAAAAAGCCAGGCTATAACTATTTGCTTCATATTGTACAAAATACTATATTGTATCTATCCCTCTCATGCGCAAGAATTGCTATCTGGAAATTCATCTTCATTTATCATTTAAAACAACAGTTATTATGAAAAAATTGAGCTTGATTTTTACAGCAGCTATTATTTTTTATTCCTGCAACAACGAAAGTGCAACAACTGCCGATGCAACCAAAGACTCTGTGGCAGAAGAACCGGCTGCAGTCAAAGTAAATTATCCTTACACGATCGACCATCCTGATTATTGGGAGATGGGGAGTACGGCAAACACAATGGTTGCACTAAACGCTCTCAAAGCCTTTGAAAATGGCAATGTTGATGAGAGTATGCAATATTTTGGAGATTCGGTTCACATTCAATTCGATGGATTGGACAAAACCTTGTCTGCTGACAGCCTCAAGACAATGTTTACAGCAATGAGAAGCAGCATGAAAAGCATGGAAGTAACAATGCAAGATTGGGAATCCGTTATTTCTAAAGATAAAAAACAAGAGTGGGTTACGCTTTGGTACACTCAAAAATGGGAAGATGTGAAAGGCAAAAAAGATTCAGCAGATATTGTAGATGATCTCAACATAAAAGGGGGGAAAATTGTGCGGCTGGATGAATATACACGTAAACTTCACTAGTAAATAATTTCGTAAAAAGCACTGCAATTGCGGTGCTTTTTTTTATTCCAAGGGCATTGTTAACCTGCACCATCTGATTCATCTCTATTATGAGGGCAACTGACCTACATATTTCTCCTGTATTGCCCTCCAACTTCGTACAATGCATGTGTGATTTGGCCCAACGAACAATACTTTACGGTTTCCATCAATTCGGCAAATAAGTTACCGTTATTAATTGCCACTTCCCGGAGCATTTTAAGCCTATTTGCACTCTCATTTTTATGGCGTTCGTGAAAGGCGTTTACATTTTCTATTTGCAAATTTTTTTCTTCGTCCGTACTGCGTATAACCTCAGACGGTAGAATAGTGGGCGAACCTGCTTTATTTAGAAAAGTGTTTACACCTACAATTGGAAATTCTCCGGTATGTTTTTGAGTTTCGTAGTAAAGGCTTTCTTCCTGTATCTTATTTCGTTGATACATTCTTTCCATAGCGCCAAGAACACCGCCTCTTTCAGAAATGCGGTTGAATTCTACCATTACTGCTTCTTCCACGAGATCAGTAAGCTCTTCGGTTAAAAAACTTCCCTGGGTGGGATTTTCATTTTTGGCAGTTCCTAACTCCCTGTTTATAATTAACTGAATCGCCATTGCTCTGCGGACACTTTCTTCGGTTGGTGTCGTTATCGCTTCATCGTAAGCATTTGTATGAAGGCTATTGCAGTTGTCGTAAATGGCATATAATGCCTGGAGCGTAGTTCTTATATCATTGAAATCAATTTCCTGCGCATGAAGACTTCTCCCGCTTGTTTGAATATGATACTTCAGCATTTGGGACCTTGGGTTAGCATTGTATTTATGCCTCATAGCTTTTGCCCAAATACGCCGGGCCACACGCCCTATCACACTATATTCAGGATCCATTCCATTACTAAAAAAGAAGGAAAGATTTGGCGCAAAATCATCAGTATTCATTCCCCGGCTAAGATAATATTCCACATAAGTAAATCCATTTGACAATGTAAAAGCAAGCTGTGTTATTGGATTGGCGCCAGCTTCAGCAATGTGATAGCCACTTATTGATACAGAATAAAAATTCCTGACTTTTTTTTCAATGAAATATTCTTGCACATCCCCCATTAATTTCAATGCAAATTCGGTTGAGAAAATACAAGTATTTTGCGCCTGGTCTTCTTTTAAAATATCGGCCTGAACTGTTCCCCGAACAGAAGAGAGCGCCTTTGCTTTTATTTCTTCATAGGTCTTTTGCTCCAACACATCTTCGCCGGATAACCCAAGTAATCGCAAGCCAAGCCCGTCATTGCCTTTAGGTAAATGGCCAATCATTCTGCCTTGGTCCGGCTGCACAGTTTCGCCATGAATGCCTATATATTTTGGAAGATTTTTACTATCAAATTTTGAGTCAATTATTTTATTTACACTTTCACGCAGATCGTTCTCGAATATATATTTTTCACATTGCTGGTCAATAGCAGCGTTCAAAAAAAATGCCAGCAGCATGGGCGCGGGGCCATTAATGGTCATGCTTACGGATGTTTTAGGGTCACAAAGGTCAAAGCCACTGTATAATTTTTTTGCATCATCAATGCTTGCCACGCTTACGCCGCTATTACCCACTTTACCATAAATATCGGGGCGTGTTGCCGGATCTTCTCCATATAAAGTCACACTGTCGAATGCGGTACTTAAGCGCTTCGCGGGTTGCCCAACGCTTACGTAATGGAATCTCCGGTTTGTTCTCTCCGGCCCACCTTCGCCTGCAAACATTCTTGTGGGATCTTCTTCAACTCTCTTTAAAGGGAACACACCGGCGGTATATGGAAACTGTCCCGGAAAATTTTCCTGCAACCTCCATCGAAGTATATCACCCCAATCTTTAAAACGAGGTACCGCAATTTTTGGAATCTTAGTATGCGAAAGCGATTCTGAATACAGAGGTTGTTTAATTATTTTGCCCCTCACATTGTATTCAAAGAAATCTTTTTTATATAAACTTTTTAAATTTTCCCATTCGTCAATAAGCTGCTTTGATTCAGGTAATAATTTTTTATCGAGCGAAAGAGCAATAGTCTCCAGCGATTCGGCAGCCGATTCATTTTTCCCTTCTTCAAAATAATTTTCTTTTAAAATCGACGATGCTCCAATAACCTGGTAGAGTTGTGAAGCAATTTCAGCCTGCTCAATTGCCTTCTTATTATACTTTTCAATTTCATCGGCAATTTCAGCAAGATACCGGATGCGTTTCGGGGGTATCACCGATGTTGACCCTAGCAGTGATCCTGACTCAGGAATTCTTACTTCGCCAAAATTCAAATTTGTTTTTTCCTTTATGGCATCTATTAGCTTCACAAATAAAATATTTACTCCAGCATCATTAAAAAGCGATGCAGTAGTGCCTATTACAGGAAGCTCATCGTCCTTCGCATTCCATAAAGAATGATTTCTTTTATACTGCTTTTTTACATCATTGAGGGCATCGGGTGCGCCAGCTTTATCAAACTTATTTATACAAACTATATCCGCATAGTCAAGCATATTTATTTTTTCGAGCTGAGAAGCGGCCCCATATTCGGGGGTCATTACATACATACTTATATCGCAATGGTCAAGTATGGATGCATCGCCCTGGCCAACACCTGCACTTTCAAGAATAATGAAATCATAGCCGGCAGCTTTACAGATGTCAATTGCCTCTTGTACATAGTTGCTGAGGGCTTTGTCGCTTTCACGTGTGGCAAGTGATCGCATATAGGCACGCGGGTGATGAATGGAATTCATTCGAATGCGATCGCCCAATAATGCACCACCTGTTTTTTTCTTTGATGGATCTACGGAAATGACAGCAATTGTTTTATCCTCATAGCTATTTAAGAAACGACGAACGATTTCATCAGTGACTGATGATTTTCCTGCGCCACCGGTCCCGGTGATACCAAGAACGACCGACAATTGCGTTGCAGATAAAGCATCGGCAGAACTATCATCTTTTGAAATCCCAATTGCATTACCATTCTCCACGCTGGTGATAGATTTTGCAATTTTTTTAATATCTCTCCATTCGCCAAGAGCAAACTTTCCATTTTCATAATGTCCATTACCATTAGAAATTTTGATTGGTTTTTGATCAGATAACGCCGGGGACTGGCTTTTTCTCACTACATCTTCTATCATACCTTCAAGACCCATCGTTCGCCCATCATCGGGAGAATAAATCCTGGTAATTCCGTAAGCGTGTAACTCTTCAATTTCCTTCGGCAAAATAGTTCCTCCGCCACCACCGAAAATTTTTATGTGACCACAACCGTTTTCTTCCAGCAGGTCTTTCATGTACTTAAAAAACTCAAGATGGCCTCCCTGATAACTTGTAATTGCAATGCTATTAGCATCTTCCTCTATTGCACATTCTACAATTTCGTGAACACTCCTATTGTGACCGAGATGTATGATCTCAGCCCCTTTACTTTGCATAATGCGCCGCATAATGTTAATGGCTGCATCGTGCCCGTCGAATAAAGAAGCTGCCGTTACAATTCTTACTGTGGGAATTACTTTTTCAGTCATACACAAAAAAATCAGGTTACCGGGTTCAATTAAGGGATGTAAAATTACAACTAAAGGAAGGGAAAAAATAATGAGCATTAGTTTTTGGAATCGCTCTTTTTCTTTTGCCTTCGCTGCTTAAAATTGGAAACAATGCCAATACTAATGTTTGAACTTCTGTGTTCAACAAACCGGTGATTTAATAAAACAGAGACTGATCCCTGCAGCCTAAATTTGAAAGGCAATTTTTTGAAACCAAAAGTATAAGTAAGTGCTGGCTCCCAAAAGAAAACCGGTGAAACCCTAAGGCTGTCAAGCAGGTAATCATTCTGCTCTACTGCCGTATAATTTGTATGGATATGAGAAAATAATATTTCAGTAAAGCGGGAGGAGAGAGCAGCATTGAAGTTGGCTGTGGACTTATAGATAAATGAAGGCTGCACATAAATTTTGGTAACCCTGCTTTCATGATACTTCTTTGCAAGAATGCTATTTGAAAAAAAATCATCAAAAATTTTTGAAGATCCAAAAGCGGCTCCCGCAAAAACCTGGAATTGCATCTTTTCATTTTTTTTCATGGGAGTAAAGTACCCAAATCCAATCTCAGTAAAATTTCTTTTGTAAGTTAGAAGCGAACTGTCTCCCTGGAAATATGTATCATTAGTACTATTGCTCTCCCATCGAAAATTTTCATTTAGCATAATTGCAAAATGCTTACTTATAGCCCAGGCACCATGAAGATCAAGGCCACGATTGTAATTACCTCTTGAGCGAAAAATATCAACAGAAGTTCCGTAATTGGCAGATACCTCGAGATCATTTTTTTTATCTATTGAAGGCACGTCTTGTGTAACAGGACTATACACATACCTTGGTGTATAACAGGACGAGATGTAACAGCAAATTAAAAAGCCAATTAGAATTCTTTTCATGAGTATTTTTCTCAGCTCATCTTAAAGGTTAGCGATGCAAATTCTCTTACACTTAAAGTCTCTGCTCTCCGGTCAAATAATTCATCAGCAAGAATGTCATTGGAAAATAAACTTTTTACCCCGTTGCGAAGTGTTTTACGGCGCTGGTTAAATGCTGTTTTGACCAATACCCAAAATGCCCTTTCACTTTTTACAGGCAGATAATTTTTATGCGCCGTCAATCTTATAACACCACTTTGTACTTTTGGCTGAGGCGTAAAACATTCATTGCCGACAGCAAACAAAAACGCTACATCATAATAGTATTGCAGCAGCACGCTCAGCACTCCGTAAATTTTACTGCCCTCTTTTGCGGCAGCTCTTTCAGCCACCTCCTTCTGAAACATTCCTATAACAACCGGGACATAGCCTTTCCATTCTAAAACTTTAAACAAAATCTGTGTAGAAATATTGTACGGGAAATTTCCAATTACAGTAAAAGGCTCTTCGAAAGGACGCTCAATTTCAAGAAAACTCTTATTGATTAATTTACCCTCAAGCGGAGGATATTTTTTTAACAGGTATTCTACCTTTTCAGTATCAAGTTCTACTGCTTTGAAGTTAATGGCGGGTATTTTTATAAGATGCTTTGTAAGAGCGCCTGCACCTGGTCCTACTTCAAGTAAATTGCTAAAGGAATCTTGATCCAGCGAACGAACAATTTTTTCAACAATCTTTTCATCTTTTAAAAAATGCTGCCCCAGAGATTTTTTTAGCGTGTACATGATGGCTGCAAATTAGTAATAAGTTTTACGACATACCTTTAATTATAAATGCCTCTTCCAAAAAAGGAAAAGGCATTTATCTATTTACAATTTTTGTTAGTATTTAATTATGCCAAGCTTTGTGTTTGCAATTTCATTGTCGAGCAGTATCTGGATGTTATATACTCCGCTGCCGTATTTTCCAAGATCGTTTAGCTGAACTAAATTTTTTCCCTTGTACATCTTTATTTGTTTCTGCATTAAAGTAGTTCCTGTATTATCTATTAATCTTATAGTAGCGATACAGTCTTTCTCTGACTGAATTTTGATGGTAGTGCTTTCCGTAGCGGGGTTAGGCATAAGTGTGATTAATGATTTTGCAGGATTCAACTTAATTACAATCACATTACTTATGGTTTGTTCGCCATTTTTTGCAATAACATGCAACCGGTAAAATACCACATCCGTATTGAGGTCGCTTATATCATTAGTCAAATAGAAAGTTTTCAACTCATTTGGATGTACGGTTGTTGATAATGTACCATTAAGTGTGAAGTTTTGATTATCAGTACTACGATAAATTTCAAAACGATCCACATCATTTGCAACCATCACGCTCCAACTTAACTGAACAGTATTGTTATTTTTTGGAATGCCACTAAACTTTGCAAATTCAACAGGTAAAATAGAAGGAACCCATCTCCAATCGCGATCTCCGGCCAGTGCGTTTGATTTCTGCACTACTGCTCTTGTACCCGGCAAAGGAGCGCCGATTGTTGTGCCACCATTTCCCATGTTGCCCGATGTAACTTTTGCCGAAGTATTATCAAGATCAAAACGATCATCGAGACCATCACCATCTGTGTCGACATTGGTTAATGTTGTGATTTCATCAGCAAGACCGTTGAAATTCCAGTCATTACCTTCTTTTATATCAGGATATCCATCGCCATCTGTATCGAGATCACGGTAGTCTGGAATTCCATCTCCGTCTTTGTCAAGTACGAAAATGCCGTGGCCTCCAAATGAAGCGGTATTGTCATAAGCATCGTCAAGACCGTCTTTATCGGTATCAACACCAGATGGCAGAAAATAACCTAATGTTGAAGGTCCCTCAATATTATCTGTAATACCATCATTGTCACTATCAATATCGAGGTAGTCGGGGTTTGGATCTGCATCTGTATTACGCAATGCCAATGAGCCCATGGCTGAAATAGTGGTTGACCAGCCATTGGAGCCAATAACACCATCCACGAAACCATCAAGATTTAGATCAGGCAAACCCGCTTCAATTACATCCACAATTCCATCGCCATCGCTATCTACATCATAAGGATTCGCTCTCGAATCTTTATCCATATTTTTATTAGGGTAACTATCCGCCTTGCCATCATTGTTTATATCTGCGCCAGTTTTAAGCAAAGCATTTACCAGGAGAATATTATCAGATATACCGTCACTATTTGCATCGACGAAGCCATCTATTTTGCCATCATTATTTGCATCTGTACCTCCCACTTCTCTTACATCAGGAATACCATCATTGTCACTATCAAGATCAATAAAATTAGGGATACCATCACCATCAAGATCTGATAATCCCAATCCTATCCCTGAATTATAAGCGCCTGAATTATTTGAGTCAACATTCTGCGAAAGTCCATCTCCATCTGTATCGGAATAGTTATCAATTTTGCCATCACCATCTGCATCAACGCCGCCGGCTTCTACTACGTCCGGAATACCGTCATTATCGCTATCGAGGTCAAGCATATTTATTATTCCATCTTTATCTGCGTCAAAGCGATCATCCACTCCATCTCCATTTGTATCTATTCGGCCGGGGAAATCGGTATCTAGGTAATTCGGAATTCCATCGTTATCAGAATCACCATCTGCCTCAAAATTATCATTGATGAAATCGCCGTTGTTATCCACGAACCCGGCATAATCTGTATCATACGCATTTATAATTCCGTCACCGTCTGCGTCACCAAATGCTGCTGGCATATTACTTTCTACATAATCAGGAATACCATCCCTATCTTTATCAATATTGCATGATATGAACACACTCACGCTTTGACATGTGGTGTTATTACAATCGCCTTCTGCCCTCACATAATAAGTTGTCGTTACTAAAGGGTTTACTATAATTGTGGCCCCGGTACCCACCAAGGTACCGCCGCAACTGCCGGAATACCACTTCCAGGAGGCATTTGCTCCAAGAGATCCGCCCGCAACCGACAGCGTAACAGGGTTGCCCGGACAAACATTATTTTTATTACGAGTTCCTGATGTAGGATTTGTTGACAGAGATTTTGAAACCAGGAGATAGCCTGGTGAAATGTACCGGCAATTAGTACTGTTAATGTTACCTGCCGCAGCGAGAATCAAACGATAATATTTTCCTGTATTCAAAGCAGTAACCGGGTTTATAGTGTAAGTGGCTGAAGTTGCAGCAGCAATATTTACCCATGTAATACTATCTGTACTAATTTGCCATTGATAATTTTTCAGTCCTGGCAGGGCAGAAGGATCACTTAAACTCGAACTAAGTGTGGTTGAACCTCCAATGCATCCGCCTGATGGAATAGATATATCCACCACTGGAAGTGGATCACATGTACCGAATTGGATATCATCTATGGCAATATCATTACCACATCCACCGGGAGCATCATTTACTAATTCAATAATAATACTTCCGTACGACGCGGGGCTGAGATATTTAAGCCCGTATTGTTGCCATGACGTAGCAATAATATCTGTAGTAGAAATTTCTGTTATCACAAGGCCTGTACCTCCGTCAAGAACCCTCATTTTTATTTTAGGATATTTAAATCCCCCAAATCCATCACAAAGTGTCTGGTAGCTGGCATTACCGATAAATGCTGCATAAAAAGAGATCGAATATTGTTGGTTCGCGCAAGTGGAAGCAAAAAAAGTACCCCTGTACATAGTATTGCTTGCGGCATCGGCATTTATAACCAGCATTCTGCCATTGGCGTTTCCCGTATGATCAGTTAAGCTAATAAAATTTCCATTATCAGCATTATTTGCATTATTTGTTACCGTATAAGTCTCCTTTGGCAGAGGTGCTGTAGTAACTCCTTTATACAATGTAGATGAAGTAGCGAAGAGAACACCTGGAGCCACAATTGGGGCTCCCAAGGACTTTGTTAAGCCAGTACCGCTCCCAAAATTTTGGGAATATAACACATTCGTGAGTGAAGCACACGGGGGTGTAGTGGGAGTAAGAGAGATAAGAAATGGCGTTGGTTGACTTTCGCCCAGATCATCTGGCTTATCATTCTGATTGAGATCAGGAGTAGTACCATTTGTTGAAGAATCTCTAACGGCTATATTGGTAAAACCATTGGCGAAACCAATTGCCTGGTTCTTATATATTACACCTCCCTGGATGTTTGATAACCTGCATGATATTCTTACGGTAAAATTATTTTTAGTTGCGGGGAAATTTGGCACAATTTGACCCGCAGCCAATAAATTGATATTGCTATTTCCGTTGTACGCAGGATTTAAAGTAACTCCGGCAGGGTTGCTTATTAAAGAAGTAGTGACGTTAGTTAAGTTAGCCGCTCCGTTAATTAAAGTAAGATTATCCGTTACCTGCACATTGGTTAAAGGCACATTTCCATAATTTTTTACTAACACGTCATAAATAACATCATACTGGTTGGCTGTACCGGTAGGGGTTGCTGACACAAAGTTTTTTGCGACACCAATACCTGAATTTATTTGGGTCAAATCGACGGCATAAATACCCCTAGAGCTTGGATATGTGTAATTAACCCCCGCTGTATCGCCGGTTACAGGATCTATTCTCGCATACTTACAGCCCCCGGAATAGCTGGAAACCAAATCCCCATCTGCATAGGCAAGGCCCACCAAATTACCTGCACCTGAGGGTTTAGCTATAGTATCAATAAATGTACCCGGTATATGGCCAGTGGGGCCTCCATAGGCCGAATAATTAGGTGTAAAAAGTTTATTATCTATCACGAAATACATTTGACCAGTTGGAGTCATTGTTATGTCCCCGGAATTTGCAGAGTATATTTTTGCTCCGCCAGTAAGGTCGATTGTATCTTTTTTTCCAAGAACACCGGTGTTGAAATTCACCGTACTTAGATAAGCATCCAATGAGCCCGTCTTCGGATTGATAGTTGAAGAAAAATCCAATTGCCAGGCTATACCATTGGGATCGAAAGTTATTCCTATAACTGCCGAATTAAATTTAATTAATGTATCCAGTGCGGTTGACGGGCATGTAGCCGGATCCCACCTCCATACATAAGTAGCTTGAGGGGATGCCGTAAATTGCTGGTAGTATAACAGCCCATCCGCAGGATTGAAAGAGATACCAGAACTAAATATCGAAAAAGTTTTAGGCTTGAGTTTGGGAAAACAGCCTGACGGTATATTCGCATTTGATAAACCTGGGGACAAGTAATTATAATAGTATAATGAATCTTTACCGCCGCCGCCGCCGCAATTGTTTCTACCGAGACCTATCGGTACGCTAACCGTAGCAGGTTGTGCATAGGCTTCATTGCATAAAAATCCTGTCAAAAGCAGTAAGGTCAAACGCAATAATGGTTTCATTCGAGTTGGTTTTGGTTTCATAGAGGCCTAATGTTGAATTATAATTTTCCTGGCATCTAGTATTCTATTGTTTTGCATGATCCTGATCTCGTAAATGCCGTTCGACAATTTTTGGGATGGGATGTGTATAGATTTGTTGGCAGTCGTGATTTCTTTCACAAGATTTCCTGCTGAATTTATTATATGGATTGTTACCTTATCCGTACTCATATTATTAAAATCCAAATTGATATTATTGTTCACGGGGTTAGGTGTCACCGTTATACCAATATTCCTTGCTCGATCCACTTTGATTATTTTTGTAAATTCATAATTGTCATCAGAAACTATTTTAGCTTTATAGAAAATAGTTGATGAACCGGAATTATGATCGTTTAATTGATAAGTTGCCAATTGATTGGAGTTTCCTATTGTAGTCATTTCACCGATTTCTTTAAAATCGATTCCGTCTACACTTCTTAGTAATGTTACTTTGGAAATTTGCTGATCTCTTAAAATGCTTAGGGTTATTTGGTTTCCATTGGATACTTTAAATGCGCTGAAATCTGCGACACGAAGGGCGAGCGTACTCAATTTCGATGTACTACCTGTAGATAATGTTCTTGCACTATCATCATAGGCAACACTAATCGGCGTAAAAGATAAATTGTAAGTGAGCAGATTGCCCGCCACCGGAGCACTTAGCCCATTTCCTGCATAAGAAAGATTTCCTAACCCCCAGTCAAAAAATACAATTGTTGTATCCTGAGCTACAAGAGAACCCTTTACATGAAGTACTACCGGCCCGTCAAAGTAAGACACATTAGAACCCGAACTCTTCGTTTGCGAAGCAACTTGTACAGCAAGTTTCTTTACTGAAGGTGAATTCCAGTTAATGCTATAAACCGGATTTCCAACTCCACCGATTGCAGTCGCTGCCGGGCCCGATCCACCAACATAATCCCTGAAAAATTCCGATATATCGACGTTTAACATCGCATTGAAGTAATTCTTTAAAGTATCAGTATTAGCGAAATTTAATGCGCGGCCAGCTTGATAGTTTCTCAAAGCTTGAAAATAGATTGCATCACCACTTAGTGCTCTCAACATTGATGCGACCATAGCCCCACGATCATAAACTGTCTTTCCATAATTGCTTCCCCAAAGTGCGACCGAATTTGAAGCGGAGGCGTCGGGAATCCAGGCACTTTCACCAGAAAGACCCAATGCTGTTGTTTTGATTGTATTTCTTCTTGAATATGCGCTAAGTCCCAATGACGGAACCAATTCGGCAACCAACGCTTCACTATACCTTGCAAAGCCTTCAGCCAGCCACAAATCATTCCACGTTGCTGTTGTTACATTGTCTCCGAACCATTGATGCATAAGTTCGTGAGCGATGGTTGTTAAACTATTCAGGCTAGCTGTATTTATGCATGATGATGTTTGATGTTCCATACCACCGGCACCTACGAGGCCATCATAGTATCCATGCTTTTCTTTTTTGAAAGGATAGTCGCCAAACTTTTGACTAAAGGCTACCAAAACAAGATTCATTTTATCTAGATTGGCAATATTAGTTGCGTATGAAGTTTTCCTGTCTGCAAGCAAATGATAAACTACCGGTACGTTGGTTCCGCTAATATTAACGGTACCTCTGTAATAATGATTAAATCTGCCAACTGACACCCCCACGAGATAGGATGCTATAGGATAATTTGTTTTATAAGTAAAGGATCTGCTGTTGCCTGATATCGCTGAATCTACGAGCATACCATTTGCAATTCCCCAAAAAGTATCTCTGGCTGCAGGGAAAGCCCATGGAACGTTAAGGCTGATTTCCATGCTGTCAATCTTGTCTTGCATATCTGCTTTACATGGCCACCAGTCTCTGTCTTCATAAGATTCTGAAAGCGTTGTGATATAATTGTCCGCGTTATTATAGCTGGCAGTTGACAATGTATATTTCCTAAATCCTTCAGGAAAACCGCCGAATGGAGCCGGGGGTACGCCCTGGTAAAAAATTTTTACAGAGTCTATAGTATTTATAGGTAAGGTTCCGCTTAAGACAATATTGAAAATATTTCCTGACCTTATAATATTTCCGGCTGGTAATTTAGCGCCTTGGTAATAAACCGAATCGATTGTGAAAACGCTATTGAGATCAAAAGATATGTTGCTAACATTGTTTTGTGTTGTAACAAAGTTGGTTTGAACGTATCCTTTGATATAGAGTGTTGAGTCCGGATTTACTCTAAGCCACATTCTGTGATACACTACATCAATATTTGAACCTGTACCGCTGTAGCCGGAAGAATTGATGCCAGACGGCGATTCAATTACCGGTGAATTGCTTTGTGCAAAGAGGTTTGCTTTACATAACGAAAAGAAAAGCAAAAATACAAAAAGCCTATTCATTAGAAAATGGAATTTAATATTTTGGGTTTTAGATATACCAAAAATAAAAACGCATGATTTTTTGAAAAATTGCAATTCAAAAAATATTTTCTATAAGAATGTAGTGCTTTAACTACAACATATTCCTCCAAAACTTTATTAATAGGACGATCAATATGAATGGTACTTTTTCGTTACTGGTGATTTATAGATTTATATAAGCGACAGAAAAATAATTAGCCAGCTATCTTGTATGGATTATTTAGCATAAAAAAGTATAATGTTCAATAAAGTAACCGTAAAGAAAATGTACCACATAAATTCAAAACATCCGATGGAAATATGATAGTAATTTAGATAAATTTAAACCCTGTTATTCTCTTAGGCCATGATTCATTCCACAAAGGGTATTGTACTACGCACAGTAAAATATGGTGAAACTTCGGTAATTGCCAGCATTTTTACTGAGGCGTTTGGAATTCAATCATACATTATAAATGGCGTACGCACACAAAGTAAAACATCAAAGGCGCATTTTTTTCAATCATCTTCTATTCTTGAGATGCAGGTTTATCATAATGACCTGAAAAATTTACAACGAATTAAGGAATTAAAATGGGCGCATCTTTATAGAAGCATTCTAAGTGACATAATCAAAAATGCAGTGGCACTTTACATGGTTGAACTCTTACAAAAATGCCTGAAACAACCGGAAGCAACCCCGGAGCTTTTTAGCTTTTGTGAAGACGCTTTTTTGGCACTTGATACTTGCACAAATGAAATCGCTGCAAATTTTCCCCTTTACTTCTCCATGCAGCTTGCTTATTTTTTGGGATTTCAATTGAATAACAACTATTCTTCAGAAAAGAATATTTTCAACCTTGGAGAAGGAAACTTTAGTAATAAAAGTGTACCACAGGATTACCCCGTAAGTACAGAAATAAGCAGTCACGTTTCGGAAATCCTAAAGGCACAACATCCATCGGAACTCAACGAGATTAAATTGAATAAAAATATCAGAAAGTCAATCTTATCGGTAATGGAAAATTATTATGCGATTCACATTTCAGATTTTGGAGTAATGAAAACACTGCCAGTGTTACACGAAATGTTTTGATATAGTTAGGTGACAGACTAACAATGCAGCATAAAATAGATGCAGGATTATTAGAGCAATCTTTTCGCTTTTGAATCAGATTTAAGTTTATACCCTTCTAAATTTTCGATCAATACTATGCCGGGTTGTTTGCCTTTGTCGAAGCTACCCAGTATATTTTCCATTTGTAATGCCTTTGCTCCATTAAGCGTTGCCCATTCCAACATCATTATCGTTGTAACTGCTGGGAAATTTTTTGAAATTGTTTTTAATTCTTCTAAAATATCAAGTTGATGGTTTGACGCAAGGCTATCTGTTCCTATGACTATATTAACTCCATTATCCAAAAGCATTAATACAGGAGGTAAAGTATTTTCTATGTAGATATTTGCGTTAGGGCACAAACAAAACGATACCAATTGGGAAGCTGGTTTCACTTTAAAAATGTAATCAAGATCATCTTGGTTTATGAATGTATTGTGAACTAATATCACCGATGATGCATTATCCATTTTTTTAAAATATGATTGAATACTTGAAGTACCGAGAAAATTGTAGAACGAATTATCAATTTTCATCATTTCATACATTCGTATTAAGTCGCCCTTTCCTTCCAGGAAGAACTTGTTTTCATCTTTAGTCTCAAGGTTGTGGATAGTTACAACCTTGTGAGAAAAAAATGGGGTAATTTTTTCCCATAAAGGGTAAGAAACTGAATATGGGGCGTGGGGGACCATTGAAGCTTCTTTATTGTTTTGAATATATTTATCATAAATAGCCTTACTCTTCTCAAATCTTTCCTGCGCAATTGAGGGATTCCATCCACTCACTTCAATAAAATTATAAAAGCGAAGTTGAGCTTCATTCTTAGAATCAATAGTTAATTCATTATTGCATATATCTCCAACCGCAACAATTCCGTTTTGTGTCATTTCTTCCACGGCAAGCTTTATAGCATTTTCAATATCTTCTGTGGGATAATGCCTTTCGTTTACAACCCGGTAAACAAATTCTGCCAGGCCAGTATTTTCAGCTATTTTATCTTTAAGATGAGAAAGCTCAACATGGCAATGTGCGTTTATAAAACCGGGGCATAATAACCCTGTAAATGTCTCAACATCTTCACCTGCGTCATCAACGTTTATAATATCTTCAACTTTTCCCTTTTCATCGGTAACCAGCACTGAATTACTGCTCAATAAATCAATTCCGGTAAATAAATAATCTGCTCTAAATTTTCGGCAAGGCATGTAAAAGTTAATAAGTTAATTTTGCAACCCTGCGAAGATATGCGTTGTTTTTCTCAGACTTTTCAAGGATAAATCAATCTAATCTTTTTCAAAAAAATGTTTAAATATGTTAGATAAGCTGGAAGCAATTAGGGCAAGGTTCGACGAGCTTGGCGTAGCGCTTTCGAATCCCGAAATAGTTAATGATAATAAAAAATACCGCCAGTTGAGTAAGGAATATCGCGACCTGGAGAAGATTGTAAATGTAAGAAATCAGTATGCTAAAATATTAGAAGATATCGATTTTAATAAAGAAATGCTGAATACCGATGATGAAGAAATGCGTGATCTTGCAAAGGAGGAATACCCCGAACTGCTGCAAAAAAAAGAAAGCTATGAAAAGGAAATAAGAAATATGCTTATTCCAAAAGACCCCCAGGATGAGAAGAATGCCATAATAGAAATAAGGGCAGGTACAGGTGGAGACGAAGCCTCTCTTTTTGCCGGCAACCTTATGAGGATGTACCTAAAATTTTGTGAAGGAAAGGGATGGAAGACTGCATTGTTAAGTGAGAACGAAGGCACCGTGGGCGGCTATAAAGAGGTTCAGATTGAGGTAACAGGCGAGGATGTTTATGGCACATTAAAATTCGAAAGTGGCGTTCACCGGGTACAACGTGTACCTGATACAGAAGGAAGCGGCAGGGTGCATACCAGCGCTGCCACTGTGGCTGTAATGCCTGAAGCAGAAGAGGTAGATGTGGAGGTGAAAGAAAGCGATGTAAAGATGGAAACCGCACGGAGCGGAGGCGCAGGCGGGCAAAATGTAAATAAGGTTGAGACTAAAGTAATGCTTACACATCTTCCCACAGGGTTGGTAATTATTTGCCAAACTGAAAGAAGCCAGCTAGGCAACCGGGAGAAAGCTATGCAAATGCTTAGAACGAAATTATACGAAGAAGAAGTACGCAAGCAGGAAGAGGAAATTTCACGTCATCGGAAAAGCCTTGTAAGTACAGGGGATCGTTCCGCTAAAATCAGGACTTATAACTTCCCCCAGGGAAGGGTCACAGACCACCGGATTGGCTTGACTGTATATAACCTTGATGATGTTTTAAATGGGGAATTACAGGAATTTATTGACGCACTTCAGTTTGCTGAAAACTCCGAAAAACTCACTCAGCAATAGATTTTTTTTATTTACTCCTTTTATGGTCAGTTTTCTGTCATTAGATTCTATAAAATCATATTAACAACCTCCTATTATGTATTTCTTAACAGAAATCAGTTTAATTTTGGCATGTGATTTGAAACATTAGATAGTATTAAAGTTTAAAAGTCAATTTTCTCATAAGCAGTTAGTTTTGGTAAACGGCCCCTGTTTCTACAGGGGCCTTTCTTTTTTACATGATGATTTTTTAAAAAAGAATTGATATTACGATATGGAATAGTTGGAAATGTTCTGCCAAAAAATATCTATTGAGCCAAATACCTAAGTTCTCTTCCGATGTTGTCAATTTAGCGCTCCTACGATTAAACAAGCGTTGATAATCTTTAACGTTTATTATCGCACATCTTCAAATTACCTTTGCATAATAAATTTATGGCTTTACAAACCACATTGTTTTTATTGAAGCTGTAAGAGGTAATATGGATAATAATATTCCCCAAATTTTTCAGACCAACAAGTCAACCAGGTGGAAAAGTGTAAAATGGACTACCAGGGTTTTGGCCATAATAACAATTTTCTTTTTTGTTGTACTGGCAATCGCTCTGTATAGTGGTTCGTTACCCAACCTGCCAAACATGGAATCAAAGGCAAAAGAATATGAAATCTCAATAGACCCTACCAACCCTCTTACTTTAAAAAACACCCAGAACTTAAGATATAAAGGATTTAAGGATTTTCTTCTAAAGAAGGAAAAAACTGATTCATTGCGAAAAATAAAAAATAAAGCCGCTTCAAAAGCAAATTCTCTTTCGGTTATAAGGGCTGCATTTTATACACCCTGGACAGGAAATACTTCTTACCCTGACCTTGAAAAAAATGCCGATAAACTTAATACAATTTTCCCGGAATGGTTTTTTATTGACACAGCCACCTTTCACCTCCAAACCAGGATCGATAGCGCAGGCCTGGCATTAATGAAGCAAAAACAATTGCGCATAATGCCGATGGTTTCAAATTTTAAAAATGTACAAACAGGTTTTGACGGTAAGCTGCTTCATAAAATTTTTAGTGATTCTGTTTTGGAAAACAACTTTATTAAACAAATAGTTGACACGCTATCTTACTACCAGTTGGCTGGAATTAATATCGATTTTGAAGAACTGATAGAATCCTCAAACGAACCTCTTACTCTATTTCAGAAAAAATTATATGAGGCACTTCATGCAAAGAACATGATAGTATCTATAGATGTGGAACCCAAGAACAACGATTACGACTATTCGAAATTATCGGACTACAATGATTACATAATATTAATGGCTTACGATGAGCATAATAATTCTACGGGATCGGGACCTATCAGTTCACAAAAATGGATTGAAGATGCTTCAGCATGGGCAGCAAAAAGAATTGATCCGTCAAAAATTATCCTGGGAATAGGAGGCTTTGGGTATGATTGGGCTAGTAAAAAATACGATACGACTTATATTTATAATGATGCCATAAATAAAGCAAAGGCTCTCGACGCGAAAATCGCTTACGATAATGACTCTTACAATCTCCATTTTAATTATGTGTCTGAAGAAATAGATTCCACAGGCAGTATTGATAAAATCCCACATGAAGTATGGTTTACTGATGCGGCCACTACCTTTAATATCCTGAGGTTTAGTGATGACTTTCCAATGGCGGGTACTGCATTGTGGAGGCTTGGCAGTGAAGACCAAAGAATGTGGAAATATTATAATCGTAATCTTAGCAATACCGCTCTTTTAAAACAACCCTTTAATTTTGATTCTCTTTCGACCATCCCCGTCATCTTAAATAACGTGGGTTTTGAAGGTGAAGGGGAGGTGCTCGATATTATATATTCCCCGCAACCCGGCAAGATTAGTCTTGAAATAGACAGCACAGAACAATTGATTGCCGAACAGAATTACATTCAGCTTCCCTCAGGATATGTAATAAGAAAATTTGCGGAAGATACTACTGAGGGAAAAGGGCACAAGCTTATTCTCACGTTTGATGATGGGCCAAGCGGGGAATTCACACCTGAAATATTGGATATACTTGAACGCGAAAGAGTCCCGGCAACTTTTTTTGTAGTTGGCATTAATGCAGAGCAAAATATTCCAATCCTTCAAAGAATTTATAGAGATGGTTTTGAGATCGGAAACCACACTTTTACACACCATAATATTGCAAACATGAGTATGCAGAGGGCTGCGCTCGAGATGAAACTTACACGTTTGCTTATTGAAAGTATTACAGGTCATTCTACCATATTATTCCGTGCGCCATATAACGCGGACTCGCAACCGCAGACATTCGAAGAACTTGCCCCAATTGAAAGAAGCAGAAGCGAGAATTATTTAACTATAAATGAAAGCATAGATCCAAATGATTGGGCACCTGGTATAATTGCAGACAGCATTTTTGATAGAATAGTGAAGCAAGTCAAGGAGGGAAATGCAAGTATTATTTTGCTGCACGACGCCGGAGGTGAAACCCGTGAAGCTACAGTAGAGGCACTTCCCAGGATTATTGATTATTTTAAAAAACAAGGTTATGTCTTTACCACTGTTGCAGATCTTATGGGTAAAACTAAAGAAGAGGTAATGCCCCGGGTAGCAACTTCGCGAGATAGATGGACCAGGAAATTCAATTTCTTTCTTGCAGAAGCTGGCTACTGGAGCGGTCATTTTTTGTTTTCACTTTTCATTACCGGGATCTTATTATCGGTTGGCCGTATTTTGTTTATGGCTGTGTTAGCAAGTATTCAAAAGAGTAAAGAGAAGAGTCCAACTACTAAGCATACTGCCTTACTATCTTTTAACAAAACTAAATGGCCATTGGTGAGTATAATTATTCCTGCATACAATGAACAAGTAAATGCTATCCGCACTATAAACAGCCTTCTCGCACAGGATTACCCTCAACTTGAGATCATTTTTGTAGATGATGGAAGTAAAGATGAGACATTTTCAAAAGTGTCGGAGCATTTTAGCACAAATAATAAGGTGCAGGTTCACACGAAATCAAATGGTGGCAAGGCTTCAGCTTTAAATTTTGGAATTCAGAAATCAATTGCGGATTTTGTTGTTTGCATAGATGCAGATACACAGCTTAAAACTGATGCAGTTACGGAACTGATGAAAAAATTTGATAGTGAAAACGTTGCGACCGTTGCAGGAAACGTAAAAGTGGGCAACGAGGTAAATATGATAACCCGCTGGCAGAGTATAGAATACATCACATCACAGAATTTTGATCGGAGGGCATTTGATCTTTTAAATTGCATAACCGTAATACCCGGCGCCATTGGCGCTTTCAAAAAAGATGCGGTCCTTATATCGGGTGGTTTTACAACCGATACACTCGCAGAAGACTGTGACCTCACTATGCGTCTTCACCGAAACGGCTATCACATACGAAACTGTACATCTGCCATTTCGTACACAGAAGCACCAGAGACTTTCAGGCAGTTTCTAAAGCAACGCTTTAGATGGAGTTTTGGTGTAATGCAGTGTTTCTGGAAACATCGTGATACGGTTTTTAATCCAAGATTTAAAAATTTTGGCATGGTGGCTATGCCTAATATTTTAATATATCAAATGATTCTCCCTATTCTTGCGCCGCTTGCGGATATCATTTTAGTTATTAGCCTTCTTGCTGCATCTTTTGGAATAGTTGTCGCAAGTATCCCGCATATTATTATTTATTACATCATTTTTAGTTTTATAGATATTGCAGGCGCGGCGCTTGCTTTCGCATACGAAAAAGAAAATTATGTGAAGCTTTTGTGGATGATACCGCAAAGATTGGTCTATCGCCAGTTAATGTATTACATCCTTATTAAGTCTTTTAATAAAGCAATAAAAGGTGAGCTCCAGGGCTGGGGAGCATTAAAACGCACGGGCAGTGTAAAAGAAGTAGCTGTTGTAAAATAAAATTATTCTTCTATTTTTTCGCATTAATTGTAGTTACACATTAATGTTTTCAAACAGTTTCATTTTTGTTTTGTAATATTATCCCAATAGTCTTAATACTTTCAATATAAACCTGCTTATGAATTTTAAAAACAAAACAATCTTTATTACGGGGGCTTCCCGCGGTATTGGTAAGGCGATTGCCTTAAGACTTGCCGGGGAAGGAGCAAATATTATCATAGCTGCAAAATCAATCGAAGAAAACCCCAGGCTCGGAGGAACTATTTACAGCGCGGCGGAAGACGTAGAAAAAGCAGGAGGCAAGGCATTACCCATACAATGCGATATACGCTTTGAGGAACAAATCCAAAAAGCGGTAGAGATTGCAGTGGCGACTTTTGGAGGGATCGATATCCTGATAAATAATGCTTCAGCGATTTCCTTATCCAAAACAGAACAAACGGAAAGCAAAGCTTTTGGGCTGATGCATGACATAAATGTGAAGGGAACATTCTTTGTGAGTAAGGCATGTATTCCATATTTAAAAAATGGTAATAACCCTCATATTCTTAATCTCTCCCCCCCGCTGAATTTCGATATAAAATGGCTTGCCAACCATCTTGCCTACACTATGAGTAAGTATAACATGACAATGATTGCTTTGGGATTGTCAGGCGAACTGAGAGAATATAAAATTGCTGCTAATACACTATGGCCAAAAACAACCATTGCAACTGCGGCAGTTAGAAATTTATTAGGGGGGGAAACACTTATAAACATGAGTCGTACACCAGATATAATAGCAGACGCAGCTTATTATATTCTAAAAAAGCCTTCTATTGAATGTACCGGAAATTGTTTTATTGACGAAGATATTCTCGCGTTAGAGGGAATCACCGATCTGGATAAATATGCAGTAACGCCGGGAGGCAAGCTTTATACAGATTTATTTTTATAACTATTCAATTTTCCTGGTTGCCTGGTACCGCTTTTTCGAGGCGCTCAAGCAGGTGTTCCATTTTCTCAAGTATCTTTTCAAATACGGGAAGTTCATTTCCAGTATATATTATGAATACGGCAAGATAAATTTGACTTCGCTCAAGCTTTGTCTTCAAAGCATTTTTTTGCAGCCTGTAAGCTTCTCTCATTAGTCTTTTTATCCTGTTTCTATCTACCGCTTTTTTGAAATTTTTACTGGATACAGAAAATGTAGCCTGCAGGTAAGAGCTATTTTCTTTAGGATAGATATATATGCCCCTGAAGGGAAAATATGCAAACGATTTTCCCTCTTTAAATATTTGCCCGATAAGCTTAAGGCTTTTTAGCCTCTCAACTTTGGTAAATGTAAATCTCTGTTGAATGATGAAAAATTAAAGGTGAAGTAATCATCTAAAATTAAAAAAAATAGCCCCATAAAGAGGCTATTGATATTATTATTTGATTGGAATCTATTTTTTACTTCCGTGTTCATCAGAAACTGATAGCTTATGACGCCCTTTTCTTCTGCGGCTTGCCAATACTTTACGGCCATTGGCAGTTGACATACGCTCTCTGAATCCATGCACACTTTTACGTCGACGCTTATGCGGTTGATATGTGCGTTTTTTACCTGGCATTTTGTTTTATTTTTCCTTTTAGCAAAAATTTTTATTTCTTTTCAGCCGGGCACCATCCCCGCTGTTTGTGAAAGGGCAGCAAAAGTAAGAAAAGAATTTTAAATTTTGGAACTTGATTTTGTTTTTTCATTGAACCCATCGAAGATAAATCGAATACCACATTGATTTTTGTCATTGCCTTGGCTAAAAATTTTTAGCTCCCTTAGCAGTTAGATAAATCAATATGTTGTGAATTCACCTTTCTACCAAAAAAAATCTCAGAATGCCTGTCAAAATCAGAGGGCGAATCAGTCGTGAAAAATTTTAGCTGACCGTTTTTACTGCATCTTGCTTCAAGGTCTTTGTGTCTTATTAAATAATTGGCAAGACTTTTTGCCACTATTTCACCTTGGGAAATTATTTTAACTCGCTTCGGCAAAAACTTTTCAATTTTTTTTAAAAGCAACGGATAATGAGTACACCCAAGTAAAATAGTATCTATTTGATCAGATTTATTTAAAAGCAATTCTAAATCCTTTTTTATGAAATAATCGGCTCCTTCTGATGTATACTCATTATTTTCAACCAAGGGAACCCATAGAGGGCACGCATGCTGATAAACTTTTATATCCGGGAAAAACTTTTCAATTTCAATGGGGTAAGACTGCGATTGCACGGTTCCATTAGTCCCTAATATACCGATATGCCTGGAAGCGGTAAAATTTCCGACAATCTCAACGGTGGGCCTTATTACACCCAATACTCTTTTCTCACTATCGATTTTGGAAAGATCATTTTGCTGGATAGTTCTTAATGCCTTTGCTGATGCAGTGTTGCAGGCAAGAACTATTAGCGGACAGTCTTGTTGAAATAACCATTTTACACACTGCAATGTATATTCATATACTGTCTCGAACGACCGCGGACCGTAGGGAGCTCTTGCATTGTCTCCTAAATAAATGTAATCATAGGCAGGCAACTCTTTTACAATTTCTTTTAAAACCGTAAGTCCCCCATATCCTGAATCAAAAACCCCAATGGGAGTTGTCTTTATCATTTGTCAAAAATAAACAAGCCATCCCGTTTAGAGAATGGCTTGAAAAGTTTATTTAATTTAAAAATTATTTTTTAGGCGCTGTAGTAGTCGAAGCTGCCGGCTCTTTTAAACCCAATTTTTTTCTCACAAGAGGGCCAATATCGCTTGAAGGTGGCATAATTATAAGCGCCTCCCTTGGCAATACATAAGTGTAGCCATTCTCTTTAGCAACGTCTTCTATGGCAGTCTGGAGCTTCTTCTGTATTGGTAATGAAAGCTCTTGCCTTTTTTGCTCAAACTGGTTTTGAATTTTTTGGTCTGCACCGCTCAAATCCTGGACTTGCTTTTGCAGTTCTGTTCTTTTCACTTCTTTTAGGCTTGCACTCATACCTGAGGAATCCTTATAAAACTTTTGAACAGCTTCATTTAGGGCAGTCTGTTGATCCTGTGCATTTTGATATAGTGATTTTTGATATTCGTCAAGCTTGGTTTGCACCTCAGCGGCTTCCGGCATAAGTTGTATAACTTCATCGGCACTTATGTAGCCGATTTTTTGAGCACTGCTGGTATTGGAGAATCCAAAAATTCCTGTAGAAATTAAAATTAGTGTAACGAACTTTTTCATTTTTGTTTTTAAGATTTGTTTAAAATAAAGTAACTAAATTTTTATGTAAGGATGCACGGGTATTCTGCTTTCGCATTTATTTAACACCCAGTTCTTTCAGTACATCATCGCTCTTGTCAAGTTTTGGGTCGGCAAATATAACGGTAATTCCCTCACTTTTATCCAAAATAAAATCATATAATTTTGAAACCGCTAATTTTTGAACTGCATTGTAAACTCTATCCTGTATTGGTTTTATAAGTTCTTCTCTTTTTTTAAATACGTCTCCTTCATAGCCAAATCTCTTCTTTTGGAGGTCTCTCAATTCTTTATCTTTATTAAATAATTCATCTTCCCTTTTCTTCTTAAGTTCATCGCTTAGCATTACCTGCTCAGCATCATACTCTTTATACATTTTGTCGAGCTCAGCAGATTTTTGGTCAATTTCCTGCTGCCATTGCTGGCTGAATTGGTCAAGCTTTTCCTGTGAAGCCTTATATTCAGGAATTTTTTCAAGAATATATTTTGAATCAATAACTGCATATCGCTGTGCAGATGAACTCACTGCCAATAATAAGAAGAGTACCAAGAAAATTGAAAAATTTTTCATACTGCTAATTTTTTTAATAAATTTTTATTCGGGCTCCTGGCCAAGCATAAATGTAAATTTAGCTGCTCCCTTAAGCCCTGTAGTAGAATTTATCCTGTCTAGCCCTATACCATAATCGAAGCCAAGAAGGCCAAACATGGGAAGGAAAAAACGCATACCTACGCCAACCGATCTGCGTAATTTAAAGGGATTATAATCCTTGAAACTATACCATCCGTTAGCAGCCTCAAAAAAAGTAAGCCCATATATGGTGCTGCTGGCGCTCGTGCTGAACGGATATCTTAGCTCAAGTGTATATTTATTAAAAATCGTAAAAAAGTCTTTTGCACTACTTTGATCAGGATTTATCTTGGGATCGGAATTATCGTAAACAGGATATCCCCTATGCGCTATTATATCATAACCCAGTAATCCATAGTTATTACTTAAGCCTGCATCTCCAAGCTGGAATCGCTCAAATGGAGAAGTAATTGTTTTATCAGAATACCTGCCAAGAAATCCATATTTCGCCGCTGCTTTGAATATGAATTGCTTGTTTTTATCGGGGCCACGCCCTTGTCCAATCGGCACATACCATTCCGCTGTAAAGCGTTCTTTGTGAAACTCCACAAATTTGTATTGCTCTCCTTGGTGTTGCTGGTAACCTGGTCCATGGAATAGTGAATAAGGAGGCGTCAATTGCGTACTTAATACAAAATTGGACCCACTGGTAGGAAAGATTGGATTAGGCCCGGCTGAGTTTCGGGCAAGTGTTATTTTAAAACTAATATTGTTTGAAATACCGTTGGTAAGTCCGGGGAAAATATTGTAATTCTTTAAATTATACTGTTGAAAATTCAGTTGATAAATCAATGCGAAAAAGTCATCGGGCCATTTCAACTGCTTACCTAATGATACACTAAAGCCTGTTGTTCTTATATATGAAGAATCCGCATAAGAACGATCATAGTAGCCGTAAGGATTGTAGGCATTCGCATACTTTGTATCATAGTAGCTTATGGTAAACGAGTTTCTCTTTTTTCCTCCAAGCCATGGCTCAGTAAACGAGAAGTTGTAAGAACGGAATTGCTTACCATTACTTTGGGCCCTCAAGCTTAACTTTTGTCCATCACCACTGGGCAGGGGTTGCCATGCTTTCTTATTAAAAATATTATAGATGGAAAAATTATTAAAAGTTACGCCAAGTGTGCCCGTTAAACCAATTCCTCCACCAAAGCCAGCGGAAAGCTCCAGCTGATCAGATGATTTCTCTTGCAATCCCCATGTGATATCCACTGTTCCATTATCAATATTTGGTACAATACCAGGATTGATTTTTTCAGGATCAAAATAACCCAATTGAGATAGTTCGCGTTGTGTTCTTATAATATCCGCCCGACTAAACTTCTCACCCGGAACTGTACGCAGCTCACGACGTATAACATAATCTTTTGTCTTGTCATTACCGGTAATTTCTACTTTACCAATAGTTGCCTGTGGCCCCTCGCGAATACGAATCTCGTGATCGATGGTATCGTTATACACTGCAGTTTCAACGGGATCGATCTGGAAAAACAAGTAGCCATCATCCTGGTAAAGACTGCTTATGTCTCCGCCCTCGGGTGAGGGCTGCTTACCCAATTTCTTATTGAGTGTTTCTGCGTTGTAACTATCTCCCTTCTTAATCCCCAGTAAAATATTCAGGATGGAATCGGAATATTTTGTATTCCCTTTCCAGGTAATATTACCAAAGTAATAATGATGTCCTTCATTCACTTTTATGGCTACATCGAGGTTTCCATCATCGCTATACGTAGTATCGTTTGCAATTGCTGCATCCCTGAAGCCCAAAGAATTGTAGTAATCTAAAATTTTCTGTTTGTCTTCAAGGTATTTTTTGTCGTTAAATTTTGCGGAACTTAAAAACTTAAAGCGCACATAAGGATCAAGTAATTCCTTTGTTTTTGAAGGAATCAGGTATCCGTTTGTTCGTAAATATTCGCTGAAGGTTAGCTTGTTACTTTTAAGTGAATCGAACACGTTCCCGCGATCCGATGGAAATAAAGTGAACCTGCTTTTCTCCTTCGTTCCCTTCATCTGCTTCTTCAATTTAAGATCGGGAACCGCTTCATTACCCGCAAAATAAATGTCATTAACCCTTACTTTACCATTTTTACTTACAATAAAAACAATATTCACACCATTTGTTGCTTTACTGTCTTTTGATTCCTGCACTTCAACGTCTACGTTTCTAAACCCTTTATCTACATAGAATTTCTTAATAACTGCGGAAGATGATTTTTTTAAGCTTTCAGTAACTCTTGTTTGACGCCCTTTTGAAAGACCGATTTTGGTTGTGAGCTCATCTGCTTCGCTCTTATTGATACCTCTAAATTTAAAAGAGGTTAGCGTGGGCCTGTCAGTTATATGTATTTCAATTGATAAATTTTTACCTGAAAGATTTGTAAAATAAACTTCAGCATCAGCTATGAGCCCTTGCTTCCACAAGTTATTAATTGCCTTAGAAAAGTTGTCTCCTCCGGGAATCATTACTTTATCGCCAACTGCCAGGCCGCTTATAGAAGTAATCAGGTTTGGGTCAAATGACTGTGTACCGGTTATTTTTATATCAGAAATAATGTATTCAGTGGGGGCTTTTGCATTAAAGATATTTTCCAACTCAACATTTACTGAAGAAACAGGTGTGGTATCCCGGAGATTTAATGGCTGGTTTTGAGAGGCCGAAGTATCAGAGGCCTTACCAGCATCTTGTTTATTGTCCAAAACACGACTTGTGTCTGTAAGAACTTGGGCAGAAGTATTAGTTTTGGCAGAAACAGCTACTACTACTAAGAATAAAATCTTGTAGATATGATGCATTAAATCGATTTTTATAAGGCGGCAAGTTAAATTCAATTATTAAAAGTATTTGTTAAATCAACCCTGTGGAATTGCTGATGAGTAGGGAATATTAGGCGTATTGATACAGATGGTTTTTAAAGTTGTTCGCTTGTTTTACCAAACCGTCTCTCCCGATTCTGGTAATCAATAATGGCCTCATATAAATTCTCTTTTCTGAAATCCGGCCACAGCGTGTCTGTGAAATATAGTTCAGAATAGGCAAGCTGGTATAATAAGAAATTACTTATCCTGTATTCCCCACTAGTTCTTATCATAAGTTCAGGGTCCGGGAAAGCAGCAGTACATAAATGCTTTTCAAAAATTTCATTACTGATATCTTCGGGATTTAATATCCCGCTTTTTATCTCAACTGCAATCTGCTTTACCGCATTCACTATTTCCCAACGGCTGCTGTAGCTTAGCGCCATTACCAGGTTCATTCCGGTATTGGATTTCGTTTCCTCGCAAGCTTCATTCAATTCATTGTTAGCTGAATCAGGCAATAATTCAGTATTCCCTATCACAAATAATCTAATATTATTCTTATTTAAAGTATCCGTCTCGTTCCTTATAGTTTGAACCAGAAGCTCCATCAATCCGGTAACCTCATCTTTTGGGCGGTCCCAATTCTCAGTACTAAATGCATAAAGGGTGAGATATTTAACGCCGAGTTCAGCACAGCCCTCTACTATATTTCTTACACTTTCTACTCCACTAAAGTGTCCAAATAACCTGTCTTCTCCTTTTTCCTTGGCCCACCTTCCATTACCATCCATTATTATGGCGATATGCCTTGGTAACTTATCTAAATTAATGTTCTCTTTTAGACTCATTATTTGTTTAAAAAAAGCTTAAAAAGGTTTTTCGATTATAGTTGCGGGGTGCAAAAGTAGTGAAATCAGAAGTATAAAATAATAGATTAAGAATTATTCAAGTAAGTAATGATACTTCGCAGGAAATAACAGTTAAGAAACTTAACAAGGTGGTGCGCGAAAAATCAATCCTGAGATTAGAAATTCACAGCGAAATTGATAGAAGAATTATTTAATTGGCCTGCGGACATCGGTATGAAATAATATTAAATGATATGCCAACTTCCGCAATTGCGAATTGATCTT